>NZ_JBVKBZ010000003.1:667268-707583 GCF_055635195.1 Streptomyces sp. NPDC111628
GGTCCGGGGGAAGAAAAACCCCCCCGGCACGTGCCCGACAAAAAAATCCGGAAAGCCGGCCCCCGCGCGGCCTCCCCCCCTTTCCCGCCGCTGCTCCGCGCGGCGCGGCTCCGCCGTGCCCTCGGCACCCTCGGCGCCCTCGGCACTGTCCGCACACACCGTCGATGTGACACGCTCGGCGTCGGCCGGGCTGCCGCACGCCGGTCGTCATGGAGGATCGTCGGCCGCCCCGTCATCGGGTCGGCACCGTGGAGAGGCGACGGGATGCGCATCGGACTGCTCGGCACCGGCCCCTGGGCGGACATGGCGCACGCCCCCGCCCTGGCCGGGCACGACGACCTGGACTTCGTGGGGGTGTGGGGCCGCCGCCCGGACGCCGCCGAGGAGCTGGCGGAGCGGCACGGCACCCGGGCCTACGCCGACGTCGACGCCCTGCTGGCCGACGTGGAGGCCGTGGCCGTCGCGCTGCCCCCGGCCGTACAGGCCGGCCTGGCGGTGCGGGCGGCGCGGGCCGGGTGCCATCTGCTGCTCGACAAGCCCCTCGCGGCCACGGTGGCGCAGGGGCGGGCGGTGGTGGAGGCGGTGCGGGCGGCGGACGTCGCCTCGGTGGTCTTCTTCACCACCCGCTTCCAGCCCGAGACCGAGGCGTGGATCACCGAACAGGCGGCCGGGGACGGCTGGTTCACGGCACGGGCACAGTGGCTGGGCGCCGTGTTCAGCGGCGGGGACAGTCCGTTCGCCGACTCGCCGTGGCGGCGCGAGAAGGGCGCCCTGTGGGACGTGGGGCCGCACGCCCTGTCCGTGCTGCTGCCGGTGCTCGGTGACGCGCGGCGCGTGGCGGCGGCCGCCCCGGGTCCCGGCGACACCGTCCATCTGGTCCTCGACCACACGGGCGGGGCGTCCAGCACGCTCACGCTCAGCCTCACGGCGCCGCCGGCCGCGGCGGGCGCCGCGGTGGAGCTGCGCGGCCGGGCCGGGGTGACGCTGCTCCCGGAGACCACGGAGGGTCCGGTGCCGGCTCTGCGGCGGGCCGCGGACGCGCTGCTCGCCGCCGCCGGTGGCGGGCGCCCGCATCCGTGCGACGCCGCGTTCGGACTGCGGGTCACCGAGATCCTCGCCGAGGCCGAGGGCCTGCTGACCGGCCGGTAACGAGCCCGTCAGCCCTCGGTCCGCCCCGGCCCGAGGGGTTCGTCGCTCCACCGGAACCAGGCCCGGTCGCCCTTGATGTGCAGCAGGAACTCGGCGACCGGTCCGTCGGGCGACACCAGCCGCACCCGCCGTTCGATCTCGTCGTAGACCGCCTCCCACCGCGTCCGGTGCTCCGCGTCGTCCGCTTCCGCGAGGGCGAGTTCGCGGGCGAACAGATCGCGGACGGCACCGTAGGCCGGACCCGCGCGGAACCGGCCCGACAGCCAGGGGAAGTCGGCCTCGTCGATCCGGATCTCGCCGATGTCGCCGGACTCCGCGTCGGCCGCCCGGCCCGCGTCCGGCGTCCGGCGCACGTGCCAGACCTCGCCCTCGAATCCCATGCCGCCTCCGCCGCACCCGCGTCGCCCGTAGCCGTGGGGGCCAGCATGTCATCCGGCACCGGCGACCGGCCGTCATCGCCCCGCGCCGCCGGTCGGCTGATTAAGCGCGCCTTAAACACCGGTTAAGCGTTCCCCGCTCCACGTCACACACCCCAAGTCCCAGCTGGGACAACGGGTTTGGACCAGGCTGCGGACGGTTGGCCGGGCCTGCCGTGCTGCGTACCATCGCCGCACCGCGTGAGAGCGCTCTCAGGCTCTGTCAGGCCCCGATCACTGGAGACCCCCCACATGACTCCTCGTCACCAGCGTCCGCTCGCCCGCCGCAAGCTGCTCGTCGCCCTCGGCGGGGCGGTCGTGGCCGCACCGGTCGCCGCCGCCGTCGCCCCGCACGCCCTCGCGGGCGTCGGCTCGGACGACTCGGCCCCCGAGGCCTCCGGCGCCCTGCCGCTGACGATCGCCAACGACACCGGCTCCTTCGGCAACGCCGACGTGCACGTCTACATCGTCGGCAACGTGGACGGCCGCCAGGTGCGGGTCACCCCGGACGGCACCGTCGCCCCCGTGGCCCTGTCCGACAACGGCGCCGACGGCTACACCGACTACGCGATCGGCCTCGCCGGCAGCGGCGAGACCAAGCTGAACCTCCCCCACCTCTCCGGCCGGATCTACGTGTCCCTGGGCGAGAAACTGAAGTTCAAGGTCGTCGCGGACGGCGCGGGGAACGCCGCGCTGCAGTACCCGGCGGGCTGGGTCGAGTCCGATCCCAACTACGGGGTGCTGCACGACTGCGCGGAGTTCACGTACAACGCCGCCGGGATGTTCTGCAACACCACCATGGTCGACATGTTCAGCGTGCCGCTCGCCATCCGGCTGACCGGCGCCGACGACCAGACCACCGGCACCGTACGTCCGGGTGGCCGGGCAGCCGTGTTCGAGGCGGTGCGGAAGGTGGAGGAGTTCGCGCCGCTGGTCGTGGACGACACCCGGGTGATCGCCCCCGGCCACGGTCTTGACGCCGGTCTGTTCCCCAAGGACTACCTCGCCCCGTACATCGACGAGGTGTGGAGCACCTACACCGGCAAGGACCTGAGGATCACCACCAACGCCGGGACCTTCACCGGCCGGGTGCGCGGGGACCGGCTGACCTTCGACGGGCCCGCCCAGGTGTCCTTCGCCAAGCCGTCCACCCGGGACGTGCTCTTCTGCGACGGCAACCTGGCCGCCCCCAACGACGGCACGACCGGTCCCGTCGCCGCCGTCCTCGGTGCCGGCTTCAACCGCTCCACGCTCATCTCCTCGGCCGACCAGCCCACGACCGACCCGGCGACGTTCTACGGCACCGCGCTGACCAACCACTACGCGAAGGCGGTGCACGCGGCCACCGAGGACGGCCGGGCGTACGGCTTCGCCTTCGACGACGTGGCCGACTTCGCCTCCTACATCCAGGACACGGCCCCCACCGGCCTCCGGCTGACGCTCGGCGCCTTCTAGGACCCGTCCGACCACGTCCGCCCGACGCCTCTCCACGTGCGGGCGGCGCGGCGGCGTAGGAGCGTGGGGGTGTGCGAAAGGTGTCCGCCCCACCGCGCCGGGGCGAGGACCGGCGGAGCTGGCTGAGCGGCGCGCCGCCGCCCCCCTGGGTGCGGGTGCTGCCGCCGGCCCTCGTCGCGGCGATCTGCGCGGCGACGCTGCTCAGCGACGAGCCGCTGGAGATCGGGTTCCTGCTGGGCGCCATCCCGCCGCTGGCCGTGCTGTCCTACGGCCCGCTGGCGACCGCCGTGCTGGGCGGTGTGGTGATCGCGCTGCTGCACATCCCGGCCCTCCAGCTGGACCGGCCGGGCGACGCGGACCTGCTGACCATCGTCTTCGTCGCCGTGCTCAGCGTCTTCGTGTCCTTCGTGCGCAGTCGCCGCGACGCCCAGCTGGGCCTGGAGCGCACGGTCGCCGAGGCCGCGCAGCACGCGGTCGCGCCGCCGCTGCCCGAGCGGGTGGGGGCGGTGCGCTGCACGGGGCTGTACCGGGCGGCGCAGCGCGGGACGCTGGTCGGGGGCGACTTCTTCGACGTGCGGGACGGCCCCTTCGGCGTACGGGCGGTGATGGGTGACGTGCAGGGGCACGGCCTGTCGGCGGTGTCGACCGTCGCCTCGCTGCTGGGTGCCTTCCGGGAGGCGGTGCTCGACCAGCCGGACCTGGCGTCGGTGGCCGGGCGGCTGGACCGCAGGCTGCTGGTGGACTCGGCGGACGCACGGCACGCCGAGCTGTTCGCGACGGCCGCGCTGCTGGAGTTCTCCGCCGACGCGCTCGAGGTGCGGGTCGTCGTGTGCGGCAACCCGCCACCCCTGCTGCTGCGGGGCGCGGACGCCGCGGAGCTGGAGGTCTCGCCGTGGACGCCGCTCGGGCTGGGGCTCGCGGACGCCGGGGCGATCGAGGCGTGCACGGTGTCGCTGCGCCCCGGCGACCGGCTCTTCCTCGCCTCCGACGGGGTGGTCGAGGCCAGGGACGGCAGCGGTGCCTTCTATCCGCTGGCGCAGCGGCTGAGCGGCCTGGCGGGGGAGGAATCCGCCGCCCTCCCCGACCTGGTCTGGGCGGACCTCGCACGCTTCTGCCCGGACGTGCAGGACGACGTGACGATGCTGGTGCTCACTCCGTCGCCCCCGGCGCTCCGGATGCGCGGGCCGATTCCGCATTGAATGGTGTTATCGGGATATTCGGGACCGACAACAGCACGGCACCGAAGCAGCGATCCGGACTCGAGGAGCACTGATCATGTCGACGTCACAGCCCGACGCCTCCCGGCCCTCCGAAGCCCGCGCGGGCGACGACCGCGCCACTCCGGACGACCTGCTCCACGCCCGCACCGGCACCGACGTGTCCCCGGAGGACCTGGTCCTGGCGGCCGGCCGGGACGTCACGCCGCAGAACCTGGAGTGGGCCAGGCGCAAGCTGGCCGACGAGGGCCCCTCGGCCCTCGACAAGCTGCTGCCCTGACCGCCGGGAGCCCGGACGGACGAGGTCGTCCGTCCGGGCTCGCGGCGTTTCGCGGCGTTTCGCGGTCTCAGGACTCCGGCAGCTCCGTCTCGTCCTCCACCACGTGCACGGCGGCCTCCTCGGCGCCCGCGGCTCCGCCGTCGATGCCGACGTCCTCGGCGACGGTCTCCTTGGTGGTGTCGGCGCGTACGCCCTCGTCGGGGGCGACCAGACGGCCCGCACGGTCGCTGCCCGCCTCCGGGTCGACCGGTTCGCCCTCCCCGCCGGGCTCGTCGCCCACGCCGTCGCCGTCGGGCGCGGACACCTCGGGGACCTCTTCGGCCAGCCGTTCGTCGAGGGTCTCGCCGTCATGCTGCTCGGCGGCCGTGGTGCCGTGCTTGGTCACGCCCAGGGGCTTCTCCGGCGGGGAGTAGCCCTCGTCGAGCGTGTCGTCGTAGGTCCGCTCGTCGAGGGCGTCCTGAAGGTCGAGGGGCGCGGCGTCCTCCTGCTCCTCGTTGCCGCCGGTGGGCTGGTAGGCGTCGTCGGCCATGGGGTCCGTGCCCATCGCTGCCTCCCTCTCGCGCTCGCGTCGGCTCGTGCTCCCGTTGTCCGGTTCGCGTTTCCCGATACGCGATCTCTAACCCGGGGGTGCGACGCGGATCTCCAGGTCGGTGATGCGGTGCGGGGTCCAGTCGCCGGCGTATCCGGGCGGGGTGCCGCCGGGTCCGGTGATCGCGGCGACCGGGATCCGCCGGGCGGTGTCCACGATCTCGGCGGCGGTGGTGTTCCCGTTGTTGCCGCTGGTGGAGCCGGAGGAGCAGCCCGTGTAGTAGCCGACCGGGATGGACTCGTGCCCGGTGAGCAGGCAGGGCGGCCGGACCCCGAGCCGGTGCAGTTCGTCGGCCACGCGGGCCCAGTCCTCGCGGCTCTCGACGTTGCGGTCCACGGTGCCCACGAGCACCGAGAACTGGACCGCCAGGTGACCGGCGACCACGAGCGCGACCAGCGTCGCGGCCACCGGCCGCCACCGGTCGCGACCGGCCCTGACCAGGCGCCACAGCGCGTCGGCGACCGGTACGGCCAGCAGGGCGTAGGCGGGCTGAAGGAAGCGGGGTGCCGCGTAACCGATCATGAACAGGTACGGCACCGCGGCCGTCACGGCGCAGGCGAAGGGGACCAGGGTCGCGGTGGCGCGGCGGGCCCGGACCGCGAAGGCCACGCCGAGGACGGCGACGAGCGGAAGCAGCAGCCACCACAGGGTGACGACCGGGTGCGGCATCGCTCCGGTGCACGGCCGGCACAGTCCCCGGCCGCCCAGGCTGCGCATCTGGTCGTCGACGGCGATGTTCCAGCCGAGGCCCCCCTGGATCTCGGAGGCCCGGGACAGCCGCTCCCCGAGGCCGCCGTACCAGGCGTACGCCTCGATCACCCACTCCACTCCCCCGGCCGCCAGGCCGCCCGCCAGGGCGAGCAGCAGCGGCCAGTGGCGGCGTACGAGGACGAGGGCGAGCAGGGGCAGGGTCACCCAGACGGCGTCGGTGGGCCGCATCAGCGCCATCAGCACGGCCCCGGCCGCCACCCCCCACAGCACGCCCCGGCCGGAGCGCCCCCGCCCGGCCGCCAGGGCGCGCAGGGAGCAGCCCACGGTGATCAGGGCGCCGATCGCGACCCAGTAGTTGGGCATGGCCTGCGGACCGTAGAAGAGGGTCACCCACAGGGTGGCGAAGAACGCGCCGGCCGTGGCGAGGACCCGGGCCGGGAAGAGGCCCTTCCAGGCGTGCAGGGCGAGGTACAGGCCCAGTCCGGACAGGAGGGCGAGGTAGACGCGCAGGAGTTCGGTGGACGCCGACCAGGAGGCGACGGGTACCACCAGCAGGGAGACGCCGCGGGAGCGGGGCGCGCTGAAGAAGGCGGCGGGGTGGTGGGTGGTGACCTGGCTGACGTACACGATCTCGTCCCAGCCGAGGCCCATCGTCGGGTGGACGAAGACCAGTTGGGCCAGGGTGAAGACGGCGGCCACCGCCGCGACCGGGGCGGCGCCGCGCAGCCGCCGGGGTGCGCCGGAAGCCCCCGCGTCCTCGCCCCCGCGTACGCGTCTGCCGACGAGGGTTGCGTTCGCGCCGTCGGCCATGGTGCACCCCTCGTCATCCCCGCTCGTCGCGGGGTCGCTCGTCGCTCACCTCCTGCCGTCAGTGGCTGGAGCCCGGAACCCGCGGGAGCGCGGAGTCCCGGAAAACATGGTCAAACTAACCCGCGGGCCACCGATATGCAGGGCGGAACTCGGCCAGTCGCGCGGACTCATCCGTCGCTCGGGACCGGCCGCTCGGTGACGCCCGGGCGGCGGTGCGGGGGCTGTTCGGGCGTGGGCCGCCACTTCGGCGCGGAGATGCCGAGGGTGACGGGCTCGGCCCCGTCCACGTGGACCTCGGACCCGTGGTGATGGATCGTCAGGGGCGGTCCGGCCAACAGCGAGTACGACGCCCGGTCGGGACCGATCTCCACCTGAAGGCACCGGCCGCGGAACTGGAGCCGGAAGGCGAGGCGGCTGAACTTCTCGGGCAGCCGTGGGGTGAAGCGCAGGCTGTCGCCGTCCCGGCGGGTGCCGCCGAATCCGGCGACCAGCGCCATCCACGTACCGGCCAGCGAGGCGATGTGCAGCCCGTCGCGGGTGTTGTGCTCCAGGTCCGCGAGGTCCATCAGGGCGGCCTCGGTGGCGTAGTCGTAGGCCAGGCGCAGGTGGCCGGTCTGCGCGGCGACCACGGCCTGGCAGCAGGCGGACAGGGAGGAGTCCCGCACGGTCAGCGGCTCGTAGTAGGCGAAGTTCGCGGCCATCTGGTCCTCGTCGCAGTGGGCGTCGAACCAGCTGCCGCAGGTGTACATGGCGAGCACCAGGTCGGACTGCTTGACGACCTGTTTGCGGTAGACGTCGAAGTACGGGAAGTGCAGCATCAGCGGGTACTGGTCGGCGCCGGTGTTCGCGAAGTCCCAGCGCTGGTGGCGGGTGAAGCCGGCGTGCTGCTCGTGCACGCCGATCTCCTCGTTGTAGGGGATGTGCACGGCCTCGGCGGCGTCCCGCCAGGCGGCGCTCTCCTCCTCGTCGACGCCGAGCCGGGTCGCCTCCTCCGGGTGGCGTTCGGCCGCGTCGGCCGCGGCAAGCAGGTTGGAGCGCGCCATGAGGTTGGTGTACGTGTTGTCGTCGACGACGGCGCTGTACTCGTCCGGGCCGGTGACGCCGTCGATGTGGAAGACGCCGTGGGGGTCGTGGTGGCCCAGCGAGCGCCACAGCCGGGCCGTCTCCACCAGGAGTTCCAGGGCGGTCTCGCGTTCGAAGTCGGTGTCGCCGGTCGCCGCCGTGTAGCGCACCGCGGCGTGCGCGATGTCGGCGGCCACGTGGAAGGCGGCCGTGCCGGCCGGCCAGTACGCGGAGCCCTCCGAGCCGTCGATGGTCCGCCACGGGAAGGCGGCGCCGCGCAGCCCGAGCTGGGTGGCGCGGTCGCGGGCGGCGGGCAGGGTGGCCTGCCGCCAGCGCAGCGCCTCGGCGACCGCCTTGGGCGCGGTGTAGGTGAGCAGGGGCAGCACGAACATCTCGGTGTCCCAGAAGGCATGGCCGTCGTATCCGGAACCGGTCAGTCCCTTGGCCGGAATCGCTCGCTGCTCGGCGCGGGCGCCGGCCTGCAGCACGTGGAACAGCGCGAAGCGGACGGCCTGCTGGATCTCCTCGTCGCCGTGCACCTCGACGTCCGCGCGGGCCCAGAAGTCGTCGAGGTAGTCCCGCTGTTCGGTCACCAGGCCGTCCCAGCCGCCGTGTGCGGCGGCGGCCAGCGCCGCCTCGACCTGGTCGCTCATCGCGGGCCGGGAGCGGGCGCCCGACCAGCCGTGGGCGACGGTCTTCTGCACCCGCAGCCGCTGTCCCGGGTCCAGGACGGAGGTGATGGTCAGGCGGGACACGTCCGTGTTGCTCTCGCTGCTGGTGGTGATCTCCCCGGGGGCGTCGACGACGTGGTCGGCGGCCACGGCGACCCTGAGGCCGCTGCGCCGGGTGCGGTGGACCAGCCGCAGCCGGGAGCCCATGGCGAGGTCCTCCTCCGGTTCCAGCGGGGACTGCAGCGCCTGGGCCGCCCTCGGGTCGCCGTCGGAGGAGGGCAGGCTCTCGTTGGCGACCAGTTCGGACTGGATGACGATCCGGGTGCGGCTGTCGACGGGCTCGACCTCGTACTCCACCGCGGCGATGGCGCGCTGGGTGAGGGAGACCAGGCGGGTGGAGCGCACCCGGACGGTCGTACCGGCCGGGGAAGTCCACTCGCAGGTGCGCTCCAGCACGCCGCGCCTGAGGTCCAGGGTGCGTTCGTGCTTGCCGAGCCGTCCGTAGCGCAGGTCGAAGGGCTCGTCGTCGACCAGCAGCCGCAGCAGCTTGCCGTTGGTGACGTTGATGACGGTCTGGCCCGACTCCGGGTAGCCGTAGCCCGCTTCGGCGTAGGGCAGCGGGTGGAGTTCGTAGACGCCGTTGAGGTAGCTGCCGGGCAGGCCGTGCGGTTCGCCCTCGTCGAGGTTGCCGCGCCAGCCGACGTGGCCGTTGGACAGCGCGAAGACGGACTCGCTCTGTGCGAGGAGGTCGAGGTTGAGGGCGGTCTCGCGCACCCGCCAGGGCTCCACGGTGTACGTCCGGTTGGTGATCACGCGTGGCCTCCCAGCTCGGCGAGGTCCTTGACGACGCGGTCGGCGCCGTGGGCGTACAGGGCGTCCGTCTGGCCGACGCGGTCGACGCCGACGACGTAGCCGAAGTGTCCGGAGCGGCCCGCGTCCATGCCGGCCAGCGCGTCCTCGAAGACGGCGGCACGGGAGGCCTCGACGCCGAGGTCGCGGGCGGCGGCGAGGAAGGTGTCGGGGTGTGGTTTGCCGGGCAGTTTCCGTTCCCTGGCCACCACGCCGTCGATCCGTACGTCGAACAGCCGCTCGGCGTCGATGGAGTGCAGTACGTCCCGGGTGTTGGCGCTGGAGGAGACGATCGCGGTGGCGAGGCCCGCGGCGCGGACCGCGTCGATGTAGCGCAGTGTGCCCTCGTAGGGTTCCACGCCGTCGGTGCGGATCTTCTCCAGGAGGAGTTCGTTCTTGCGGTTGCCGACGCCGTTGACGGTCCGCGCGTCCGGAGGGTCCTCCGGGGTGCCCTCGGGCAGTTCGATGCCACGGGAGGCGAGGAAGGAGCGGACGCCGTCGGCGCGGGGGCGGCCGTCGACGTACTGGTCGTAGTCGGAGTCGGTGAACGGCCGGTAGTCCGCGCCGTCCCGCTCGCGCAGGAAGGCGTCGAAGGTCGCCTTCCAGGCGGCGGCGTGCACCACCGCCGTCCTGGTGACGACCCCGTCGAGGTCGAAGAGGCAGGCCTGGATGTCGTCGGGAAGTCCGAGCTGCGTCGTCATACCCCCACAGTTCCCCGCCGGGACGGGTCCGATCAGGTGACACACTGTGCGGTGTGCCGCTGACTTTCGACGATCTGCTCGCCCGCGCCCGCCGGCTGCCCCGGGACGGGCGGCGCGCGATCCTCGGTGTCGCGGGCAGCCCCGGCGCCGGGAAGTCGACGCTCGCCGGGCATCTGGTGCGGGCGCTGAACGGCGACGGCGAGCCGTGGGTGGCGCACGTGCCGATGGACGGCTTCCACCTCGCCGACGCCGAACTGGACCGGCTGGGCCGCCGGGACCGCAAGGGGGCGCCGGACACCTTCGACGCGGCCGGGTACGCGGCGCTGCTGGACCGGCTGCGCGCGGAGCCGGACGGCGAGACCGTGTACGCGCCGGGCTTCGAGCGGGTGCTGGAGCAGCCCGTCGCCGGGGCCGTACCGGTACCGCCTTCCGCCCGGCTGGTCGTGACGGAGGGCAACTACCTGCTGCTGGAGACCGGGGCCTGGGCGCGGGTGCGGGCCGGGCTCGACGAGGTGTGGTTCTGCGCGCTGGAGGAGAGTGAGCGCGTGCGGCGGCTCGTGGCGCGGCACGAGCGCTTCGGCAAGTCCCCCGCTCAGGCGGCCGCGTGGGCGCTCGGCCCCGATCAGCGCAACGCCGGCCTGGTCGCCGCCACCCGGCACCGGGCCGACCTGGTGGTACCGGAAGGCGTGGTCACGGGCCCGCCGCCGGGCGCACGGGGACCCGCGCCCTCAACGCCTGCGTGACCCGGTCACTCCTCGTCGAAGTCGTCGGGGCGGACGTGCGCCTCCTCGAGGGCCTCGCGCAGGGTCCGGCCGGTACCGCCCGGCGGGCGGGGCCCGTCCTCCTCGCGCTCTCGCCGGCGCCGGCCGAGCACGTCGTCGGTGGTGTCGGTCTTCGGCCGGTTCTCTTCCGGGACGGTCATGACGTCGGCTCCTCGTGCGTGTCTGCGGGTCCTTCCGTGACGGCGGGTTCCCGTGCGAGGCGGTGCTATCCCCGACGGCCCGGCCCCGTCACCGGGCCGGGCGGTCCGGTCGTCGGGCCGCGGGGGTGGGCTATGTTGACCTCCGTGGGAGACATGGGAGACGAAGGAGGCGCACCCGTGCCATCGCCGCAGCAGGCACGTGCGCAGGCGTCGGCGATCACCTCGGGACGTGCGGCCCCCGAGTCGGAGATCGCCCCCACCTCCCGGCTCAGGACGCTCTTCGACCGGCCCCGCCTCTCCCCGGGACAGCGCCGCATCGCGCAGTACCTCATCGAGCACCTCACCGAGGCGGCGTTCCTGTCGATCACCGACCTGGCCGACCGGGTGGGCGTGAGCCAGCCGTCCGTGACGCGGTTCGCCTCGGCGGTCGGTTTCAGCGGTTACCCGGCGTTGCGGGAGCAACTCCAGGCGATCGCGCTGGGCGGCCGGGGCGGGTCCGCGGCCGAGGAGTACCGGGGCAACGAACTGCAGGCGGCCGTGGACGCCGAGATCGAGAACCTGGAGAACCTGCGGCGGGACTTCGCCGACGCGGACCGGGTGATCGACGTCGGCCGCAAGCTGGCCGCCTCGGCGCCGCTGACCGTCCTCGGGCTGCGCATCTCCGTCTCGCTCGCCGAGTACTTCGGCTACGCGGCCCGCCGGGTCCATCCCGACGTGCGCGTGGTGACCCGGGGCGGCACCGTCGCCTACGACGCCCTGCTCCAGTCCCGGGAGGCGGGCGGCACCTGGGTGCTGGCCTTCTCCATGCCCCGGCACGCCCACGAGACCCTGGGCGCCGTCCGCGTGGCACGCGGTGCCGGGCTGAAGGTGGCACTCATCACCGACCTGGCGCTCGGCCCCGTCGTGGACGAGGCCGACGTCACCTTCGCCACCGGCACGGGGTCCCGCCTGGTCTTCGACTCCTACGCCGCGCCGGGCGTGATGTGCGCGGCGCTGCTCCAGGCCATGACCGACGCCGACCCGGAGCGGACGCAGGCCCGGCTGGAGGAGTACGAGCAGGTCGCGGACCAGCACCAGTTCTTCCTGCGGGACTGAGCCGGGACGGTCTCGCCCGGCGATTGGTCGGCGCAGACGGGGCCATCCCCGTCAAAGCAGGCATGAATGTTTTCATACGTCTTGCAAAGCGGTTGGCATATATAAATACTGCTCACGGATCGCGACCCGGCCGCCCCGGAGCGCGTCCGCACCTGCCGCGAACACCTCGGCCGCCGACTCCTACCCGCTCCGGCGCACCGGGTGTTCCGGTCGGGCATCGCCTGCGCGAGCGCCCGCGGCGGTCCCGGTCGTCCCCTGGACCGGGACCGCCCCCATCCGTCGCCCACCCCGTCGACGCCGCACACCCGGAAGCGATGATCATGCCCCTGACGACCACGCGCATCAGCCCGGACTGGCCCTGCCAGGTCAAGACCCCCGGCAGCTACGACTGGGAACGCTCGGCCACCAGGTGGCTGCGCGAGCTGGTCCCGGCGCGCTACGCCGGCTATCCGGCCCTGATCCGGCACCCGGTGCTGCTCGCCCGCCATGCGCAGATCCAGGTCCAGCACGAGATCCGGGTGGCCCGCACCGCGCTGCAGACCGCCCGGGCGGACCTGCCGCGGCTCGGCCTGCACGAGGCGGCCATCGAGCACACCATCAAGCTGTACGCGGCGGAGGTCCTCCAGTTGCAGCACATCGCGCGCAGCGTGCGGGCCGTCACCGAGGCGCTGGCCGAGCGGGGCGCCGCCGGACGCTGAACGGACACCGGACGGGCACCCGCCGACGCTGACGGCGGGGGCGCGTCAGTCCACCGGATGCCCGGGCCGGACGGTGCGCGTGTCCGCGAGCCGCAGCAGCGGTCCGGCGGCCCCCTCGCGCGCGCCCCACTCGACCGGCTCGAGGACGAATCCGACGTGGTCGCCCCCCGACGTCCGCTCCAGGACCCGCCCGACGAACCACGCCTCGGCGTCCTCCAGCACGGCGGCCCCTCCGTACCCCTCGCGCCAGCGCACCCGGCCGAACTTGTCGACGTCGTCGCCGGTCAGCCCGCCGAACAGTTCGGCCGTCGCGCGCTGGTCGCGGGCCAGCAGATGGACCGCCAGGACGTCGGCGGACCGCGCGACGCGGAAGGTCCGGTTGACGTCCGAGATCCACACGACGAACCGCACGGGCTTCAGCGAGCACTGCGAGGAGAAGGCGACCAGGCAGCCGGCCCGTTCGCCGTCCGCGGCGGCCGTGACGACGCACATGTCCGGGTCGAGCCGGTCCAGGAACACGTCCATGGCGGCCATGCTAGATGCTGCCGTCCGGGCAGCGGGGCGGCTCAGCCGGCGAGCAGGCGCCGCAGGGCCGTGCGCAGGGCGGTGACGAACGCGTCGCGGGCCGGTTCGTCGAGGGCGTCCAGGGACAGGTAGGGGTTGAGGTCCTCCAGCTCGACCAGCAGCAGCTCCCCGCCGGGCGCACGGCAGGCGTCGACGCGCTGGATGCCGTGGTCGACGGCGTTCCACTCGATGAACCGCCGCGCGAAGTCGAGGTCGGCCACGGTGGCGTCGTACGGCTCCAGCTGCCAGCGGCGGTCGGGGTGCGGCGCGTGCAGGGCGTACTGGTAGTCGTGGTCGACGAAGTAGAAGGAGACCTCGTAGGCGAAGTCGACCCGCGGCTGGACGAGGAGGTCCCCGGCGCCGTCCAGCGCCTCGGCCACCCGCCCCGCGGGGACGATCCCGAGCCCCGCCGAGTCCGCGCCGAGCCTCGGCTTGACGACGTACTCGTCCGCGACGGGCAGCCGGTGCAGGTCCTCGGCACGGTCCACGGTGGGGATAACGGGGTACCCCGCAGCGGTGAGGTCGAGCAGGTACTGCTTGCCGACCATGTCCGCCCGGCCGGTGAGCTGGTTGTAGACGCGCGTCCCGCGCTCGGTGGCGCGCTCGCGGAACGCCGCGTGGGCGGCCTCGTACCCCTGTACGGGACCGCTGTTGCGGACGACGACGGCGTCGAAGGCGTCCAGCAGCGCGGCGGCATCCCGCGGATGGCACAGGGCCAGGTCGAACTCCTCGCGCAGCCGCGAGGTCAGGTAGATGTCCTCGTCGCAGTAGCGCCGCCCGCGCGCCTCGTAGGCCAGGTCGGTGACGTACAGGATGCGGGAGCGGGTGAACGGCATGCGGGACTCCTCCGGGGTGATCGGAAGTGATCGTATGCGACCACGTCGGCGGGGCTGCGGGTGCACTCAGTTCCCTCCGGTGGCTGCACTGAGTGCCATGCGCCTCGGCGGGCTGCTACGTTCCCCTTCATGAGCACCAGCAGTGCGGCGCCCCGCCGCGGGGACGGGACGGACGCGGCGCAGGTCCGGCCGCCGATGCGGGAGGCGCTGGTCGCGGCGGCGTTCCGGCTGTTCCTGGAGCGGGGGTACGAACAGACCACCGTGGACGACATCGTTGCCCTCGCCGGCGTCGGACGGCGCTCCTTCTTCCGGTACTTCCCGTCCAAGGAGGACGTGGTCTTCCCCGACCACGAACGGTGCCTGGCCGACATGCAGGCGTTCCTGGCCCGCTCGCCCGAGGACGCCGACCCGGTGCGGCGGGTCTGCGACGCGGCCCGGCTGGTGCTCGGCATGTACGCCGAGAACCCGGCTTTCTCCGTGCAGCGCTACCGCCTCACCAAGAAGGTTCCCGGGCTGCGCGCCTACGAGTTGTCGGTCGTGTGGCGCTACGAGCGGGCCCTCGCCGAGTACCTGCGCGGGCGGCTGGGCGGACGCCCGGACGGGAGCCTGCGCGCCGACGTGATCGCGGCCGCGGTGGTCGCGGCGCACAACAACGCCCTGCGGTCCTGGCTGCGTTCGGACGGGCGCGACGACGCGGGCGCCGCGGTGGACCACGCACTGGCGTACGCGCAGTCCGCGTTCGGCGACGTTCCGGTGCCGCCCCGCGGCACCTCGCCCGAGGACGTGGTGGTCGTGGCCGCACGTCGCGGGACACCGCTGTGGCAGGTGCTGCGGGAGATCGAGACGGCGCTCGCGCACGACTGACGGCCGGACACGACGGACCCACTCGCTCAGCCATCTCGCTCATCCACCCGCAATCAAGGGTACCGAGTGCCTTTACGCGTGACACTCAGTGCCATACGCTGTGGTGCGTGCACGGCGGCACGGTGAGCCGCGCACACGCGTGCCCGGTGACCGCGCACGCGGGATTCCGGCCCGAGTGCAGGGAGTTGACCAGCGTGTACCACTCAGGAAACGTCGCTCAGCAGGCGGCCGGCCCCGCGACGGGCCTGCTCGACCCGAGGGCCGAGGACCGGGGCCCGGACACCGAGGCCGTCTTCTACCAGCGCTGCACCTGGTGCGGCACCGCCGTGTACCACCGGGTGCTGTGCCCGGTCTGTCGCGGCAGCGAGCTGCGGACGGAGCGGAGCGAGGGCACGGGGACGGTGCGCCACGCCACGGTGGTGCACCGCAACACCCCGGCCGCACGCAATGTCTCCCTCATCGAGATGGCCGAGGGGTTCGTGCTGCGCGGCCGGGTCATGGGTCCGCTGATCGGCATCCACAGCGGGGACCGGGTGCGCCTGTCCACGGCCAAGGACCCGGTGCGCGGCGAGCCGGTCTTCCAGCTGGTCGACGAGCCGTACCGGGCCTGGACCTGAGGGTGGGTCAGTTCCCGTCCGGTGGTCCGGACGTGAGGGTGACGCGGATTCCCAGGGTGCCGTCGAGCCCGCGGCGCAGCCTGCTGCCGAGCAGGGTGAGCCGGCCGACGACGCCGTACTTGCGGGCGAGCAGCCGCCGGTAGCGGGCGGTGGTGGCCGCGTCGCAGATCTCCGCCGTCCCCGGGACCTGCTCGCCGGTCGGCCTGCCGCGCACGTCGCAGGGTCCGACCAGGACGTCGGCGCGGTTGCGCACGCGTTTGACCTTCCAGGAGTCGGCCACGGTCCAGACGCCGAGCGCGTCCCCGTCCCGCACGACCCACACCGGGGTGGCGACCGGCGTGCCGTTCTTCCGGTACGTGGTGACCAGCAGGTACTTGCCGGCGCCGAGCCGGGCCAGTGACGCGTCGTCGTCCATGCTCCGGAAGTTTACGCACCCGCCACGCGGGTCCCCCGCGTCGCGCCCGCCTCACTCCAGGGCGGCCGCCATCCTCCGCACCGCCTCCGTGAGCACCTCCGGCGAGGTCGCCAGGTTGAGCCGCACATGCCCCGCCCCGCCGCTGCCGAAGGGAATGCCGGAGCTGAGGGCCACCCGGCCCCGGTCGAGGAAGACGTCGGCCGGTTCGTCACCGAGGCCGAGGGCGCGGCAGTCGAGCCAGGCGAGGTAGGTCGCCTCCCCGGTGCGGTGCACGACGCCGGGCAGCCGCTCGGCGAGCAGACCGGTGAGCAGCCGTCGGTTCTCGTCGAGCCCGGCGAGCACGGCGTCCAGCCAGGCGGTTCCGTCGCGCAGGGCGGCGGTGTGGGCGAGGACGCCGATGTGGCTCGGCCCGTGACCGACCTCCTCGGGCATCCGCGCCAGGTCGGCGGCGGCCCCGGGGCCCGCGACGGCCAGGGCCGCCTTGAGCCCGGCGAGGTTCCAGCCCTTGGACGCCGACATCAAGGAGAGGCCGCGCTCGGCGCCGGGCACGCTCAGGTAGGGCACGAACCGCGCCTCGGGGGCGGTGACGACCGGAGCGTGGATCTCGTCGGCGACGACCCGGACGCCGTACCGCTCCGCCAGGGCGGCGACGGCCGCCAGTTCGTCGGCGGTGTGCACGGTGCCGGTCGGGTTGTGGGGGCTGCACAGCAGGAAGGCCGCCCGGCCGCCGCCCGCGACGGCCCGCCGGAAGGCCTCCGCCAGCACGCCGAGGTCGATCCGCAGGTCCGGGCCGAGGGGCGCCTCGACGACGCGCCGGTCCATGTGGGTGACGAACTGGTAGAACGGCGGGTACACCGGCGGGTTGACGATCACCGGGTCGCCGGGCCCCGTGACCAGCTTGAGCATCTCGACGACGCCCAGCATCACGTCGGGCACGATCGCCGTGCGTTCGACGGCCGGGCCGTCCCAGCCCCACCGCTTGCCGGCGAAGGCGGCGAGGGCCTCGGCGTAGGCGGTGCCGACGGGGTAGCCGGTGTCGCCGAGTTCCATGGCGTCGGTGACGGCACGCACGACGGGCCGGGCGAGCGGCACGTCCATCTCGGCCACCCACAGCGGCAGTACGTCCGCCGGGTGGGTGCGCCACTTCATGCTGGTACGTCGGCGCAGCTGGTCCGGCGTGAGTGCGTGCAGGGGGTTCGGTTCACCGGACTGGTCCCACGGGTTGCTGGTCATGGGGCCAAGATAGGACGCGGTGACAGGGCGGGGGAACAAGACTCCGGCCCGGTGAACACCGAGGTTCCCGCCGCCGTATGGGAGGAGGGTGCTCGACGTCCGGAGGCCCCCGCGGCGGCGACGCCGCGCGGTCGGGTTCGGGAGCGCAGGCATGAGGCACGCACGACGACGCATCGTCCGGCGGGTGGCACGGCTGGCGGCCGTCGGCGGGCTGCTGCTCGGGGGGACGATGGTCACCCGGGCCGTGGCGAGTGAGCCCCCCGACGCGTCTGCCGCGCCGCACACCTTGGCGCAGACGCCGTCCGGCGCCGGTGCCGGCCTCGTGTCCCGGCTGGGCACCGATCGTACGGCGGGTCACTGGGTCGGATCCGACGGGCGGCCGGTCGTGGCGGTCACGGACGAGCGCGCGGCCGAGGCGGTGCGGCGGGCGGGTGCGACGGCGAAGCGGGTGCGGCACAGCATGTCCGAGCTGCGGTCGGCGGCCTCGACGCTGCGCTCGGCGCCGCGGGTGACCGGTACGGCGTGGGCGCTGGACTACCGCTCGAACGAGGTGGTGGTCAGCGGAGACCGCACGGTCTCCGGGTCCGACTGGTCGCGGCTGACGGGCGTCGCCGAGGGCATCGGCGGCTTCGTCCGCATGGAGCGTACGGAGGGCACGTTCACCACCCGTCTGAACGGGGCGGAGCCGATCCTGTCCACGGCGGGCCGCTGCTCGGCGGGCTTCAACGTGACCGACGGCACGAGCGACTTCATCCTCACCGCCGGTCACTGCGGCCCGACGGGCTCCGTCTGGTTCGGCGACGGCGCGGGTGACCGGCAGGTCGGCAGGACGGTCGCCGGGAGCTTCCCCGGGGACGACTTCTCCCTGGTGGAGTACGCGAACGGCAAGGCGGGCGACGGCGCCGACGTGGTGGCGGTCGGCGACGGCAAGGGGGTGCGGATCACGGGGGCGGGCGAACCGGCGGTCGGGCAGCGGGTGTTCCGCAGCGGGAGCACCAGCGGGCTGCGCGACGGCCGGGTGACGGCGCTGGACGCGACGGTCAACTACCCGGAGGGCACGGTCACCGGTCTGATCGAGACCGACGTGTGCGCCGAACCCGGGGACAGCGGTGGGCCGATGTTCTCCGAGGGCGTCGCGCTCGGGGTGACGTCGGGTGGCAGTGGCGACTGCGCCAAGGGCGGCACCACGTTCTTCCAGCCGCTGCCGGAGGCCATGGAGTCGCTCGGGGTCCGGCTGATCGTCCCGGGGCGGGAGGGAGCCGCGGCGGGCACCCCCGCACCGGCCGGCCAGGCACCGGGCGCCTCCGGGGCGGGGGCAGCGGCCCCTGTGACGGGCGCCGACGGCTCGACCCTGCTCGCCCGGCTCACCGACCGCCGGAACATAGGACCGGGCCTGCTGGTCGTCGCGGGCAGCCTGGTGGCGCTGGTGGCCACGCGGTGGATTCGCGAAGAGCAGGACCGCAAGGCCTATCGGCGGCGGTACTCGGCGACGTGGGGCTGACCGGGCCGGTACGAGGCTCCGCCCTCCGGCTGCCGGAGGCCGGGACGGCGAGGAGTCTGGGCGACGCCGGTCAGGCGGCCTTCACGGACTCCGGGGCCGCGTTGGCCCACTCCATGACGAGCCGCTGGTACTCCGCGCGCTGCTCGACGCTCAGTGTCCCGCCCGACCGGAGCCACAGGGCCCGGATCTCCTCGTTGACCTCGGCAGCCGATCGCTCGGAGGAGGGTTCAACAGTGGTGGACATGCTGTGAAGCATACGGCGCCCCGCGTGAAGACGATGTGAGTAATCGCGAGCCAAGCGGACATATCGGACCGTGTTACTGATCACGTCCATGCTCTCATCTGTCAAGACCTACCGGCGAGTTCGTTCCCACCAGATGTGTTCCGCCCCACACGGCCCGCCCGTTCGCCCGCCGTTTCGCCCGCCCCTTCACCCCGCCCGCTCACACCGGCGCGGCCCCCAGCACCAGCACCTGGATCGCCAGCACGGCCGCACCCCGGGCCCAGTCGTGGAAGTCGGACACCCGGGTCTCCAGGCCGACCGGCGCGGCCCGCGGATGCCGGTTGTCCCGGACGGCCTCCGCCACCACGTCGCCCGCCACCTCCATCAGCCCGACCCCCTCCCCCGCGAGCAGGATCTTCTGCGGCATCACGAAGTTGGCGATCTGCGCCACCAGGGTGCCCAGCGCCCGCCCGGCCTCCGTCACGACCCGCGCGGCCATGGGCTCCCCGGCGGCGGCGGACGCGAGGATCTCCTCGTAGGTCCGGTCCCGGCCGGTCGCGGCCCGCACCTGGTAGCGCATGTTGGGGATGGTCAGCAGGGAGACGGCGCTGCCGCGCCGCCCGTCGGGGGTGAGCGGCCCGTAGGGGTCGAGGATCCAGTGCCGCCCGAAGCCGCGGTCCTCGTCCCCGGCGTACGGCACCCGCCTGCCGCCCAGTACCAGCCCGTACCCGATGCCGGCGCCGATGGTGAGGACGACGAACCGGTCCAGTCCGCGCCCCGCCCCGAACCAGGTCTCGGCCTCCACGAAGGCGGCGGTGTCGTTCTCGACGACGACGGGCAGCCCGGTGCGCTCCTCCACCGGCGCGGCCAGCGGCACCCCGCGCCAGCCCAGGAAGGGTGACTCGCCGACGACGGCCCGGTCCTCGACGAGCCCGCCCACGCCGATGCCGATCCCGGCGACCCCGGGCCGGCCGCGGGACAGTTCGGCGGTCATGCCGGCCAGCAGGTCGACGACCTCGGCGGGGTCGTGGGTGGCGAGCGCTCGGTCGTGGCGGGCGACGATCTCGCTCCTGAGGGTGGTGACGACGCCGTACACCATGTCCTGAGTGATCTTGAAGCCGAGGAAGTACCGGGAGTCGGCGACCACGTCGAGCGGCTGGGACGGGCGCCCCTGCCGCACTCCGGCCGGGCCGCCGCCCGCCTCCGGGACCTCGACCAGCAGCCGCGACTCGATGAGCGGTTTGGTCAGCCGGGTCAGGCTGCCGGGCGAGAGGCCGAGCCGCCGGGCGATCTCGCTGCGGGAGAGCGGTCCGTGCACGAGGACCTCGATCGCCACGGAGCGTTCCCCGGGGCTCAGGGGCGGCCAGCTTTCGGGACGTGTGGGCATGGGCTCGCGCTCCAGTTTCTTCCACATCGGAAATAACAAGGTCACCCTACGCCCGAGCGACCCCGCGGAGGAGTCGATGAGAGAGGGTGTGCACACCCCCTTGACGACATAATTGTTCTGCCTCGAAAGTAAATGAGATCCGAGCCGCCGCACGCGAGAGGAGTCTCCCGATGGCCGTCGCCTCCAGCAGCCGTGCCGGGAACCGGGGCGACGGACGTCTCGCCGCGGTGTTCGTCGCGCCGGCGCTCCTCGGCTTCGTGGTCTTCCTGCTCTGGCCGACGGTGCGGGGCGTCTACCTGAGCTTCACCCGCTTCAACCTGCTGACCCCGGCCCGGTGGGTGGGCCTGGACAACTACGTGCGGATGGTCCACGACCCCGTCTTCTGGGACTCGCTGCGGGTCACGGTCGTCTACGTGGTCGTCAACATCGGGGTGCAGACGGTGTCGGCGCTGGCCGTCGCGGTGCTGCTCCAGCGGCTCACCCAGTCCGCGGTGCTGCGCGGGATCGTGCTCACGCCGTATCTGATGTCCAACGTCGTGGCCGGCATCGTCTGGCTGTGGATCCTGGACACCCAGCTCGGCATCGGCAACGAGATCGTCGCGGGCCTGGGCCTCGACCGCGTCCCCTTCCTGGCCGACGAGACCTGGGCTATCCCGGTCATCGCGCTGATCAACGTGTGGCGGCACGTCGGCTACACGGCGCTGCTGCTGTTCGCCGGACTCCAGGCCATCCCGAACGACGTGTACGAGGCCGCGAAGGTGGACGGCGCGAGCGAGTGGCGGATGTTCTGGCGGATCACCATGCCACTGCTGCGGCCGGTCCTCGCCGTCGTCCTGATCATGACGGTGATCGGCTCGTTCCAGGTCTTCGACACGGTCGCCGTGACCACCGCGGGCGGACCGGCGAACGCCACCAACGTGCTCCAGTACTACATCTACGGCGCCGCCTTCGGCCGCTTCCAGTTCGGCTACGCCTCGGCGATGTCCGTCGCGCTGCTCGTCGTGCTGAGCGCCATCACCTTCGTCCAGTACCGGCTCACCCGGGCCGGCCGGACCGACCTCGGCTGACGACGCGCCGGCGACGAAGCAGAGACGACGGAGAGGAGAACGGGATGACCGACGCCACGGCACGACGTGGTGGCCGCCGCCTCTCCCCCGGGCGGGTCCTGGCCTGGACGGTGATGGCCGTGATCGTGCTCATCACGCTGCTGCCCTTCTACTGGATCCTGCGCACCGCCCTGTCCACCAACACCGGGCTGGCCGCCCACCCGGCCGATCCGCTGCCGGTCGACCCCACCACGGGCGGCTTCGAGCGGGCGCTGGGGCTCCAGTCCGCCGAGGAGGCGATCGCGCAGGGCGGCGCCGGCGGCGGGCTGAAGTTCTGGCGGTACCTGCTCAACTCGGTGCTCGTCTCCACCCTGATCACCGTCTGCCAGATCCTCTTCTCCGCGATGGCCGCCTATGCCTTCGCCAGGCTGCGCTGGCGGGGCCGGGACACCGTGTTCACCCTGTTCCTGGCCGGGCTGATGGTGCCCGCCGTCTTCACCCTGCTGCCGAACTTCGTGCTCATCAAGGAACTCGGCCTGGTGGACTCCCTGCTGGGCATCGCCCTGCCGACGATGTTCATGACGCCGTTCGCGGTGTTCTTCCTGCGGCAGTTCTTCATGAACGTCCCCCGGGAGGTCGAGGAAGCGGCCCTGCTCGACGGCGCCGGCAAGGTGAGGGTCTTCTTCCGGGTGCTGCTGCCGATGGCGTCGACACCCGTTCTGACGCTGGCCGTGCTGACGTACATCACGTCCTGGAACGACTACTTCTGGCCGCTGATGGTCTCCTACAGCGACAGTTCCCGCGTGCTGACCGTGGCCCTGGCCGTCTTCCGCGCGCAGACCCCGCAGACCGGCACCGACTGGTCGGGCCTCATGGCGGCCACGCTCATCGCGGCGCTGCCCATGCTGCTGCTCTTCGGTGTCTTCGCCCGCCGCATCGTCGGCACCATCAGCTTCACCGGCGTCAAGTGAGGGGACGGACATGCGATTTCGTACGGTCACGGCGCTGACCGGGGCGCTGGTGCTGTCCCTGGTGAGCGGGTGCGCGCAGGGCGGCGGGTCCGGGTCGTCGCGCAACACGGTGACGTACTGGCTCTGGGACGCCAACCAGCTGCCCGCGTACGAGGCGTGCGCGAAGGGCTTCGAGAGGCGCAACCCGGGCCTGGACGTGAAGATCTCCCAGATGGGCTGGGACGACTACTGGACCAAGCTCACGGCGAGCTTCATCGCGGGCACCGAACCGGACGTGTTCACCGACCACATCCAGAAGTTCGGCCAGTTCGCCGATCTGGAGGTGCTGGAACCGCTCGACGGCCTCGGCCTCCAGGACGCCGACTACCAGCCCGGCCTGGCCGCCAGCTGGCTCGGTGCGGACGGCCACCGTTACGGCGCCCCCAAGGACTGGGACACCGTCGCCCTCTTCTACAACGAGCAGCTCGCGACGGAGGCGGGGCTCGGCGCCGAGGAGCTGAACGGCCTCGACTGGAACCCGGGGGACGGCGGCACCTTCGAGAAGGCGATCGCCCACCTGACCGTGGACGCCAACGGCAGGCGGGGTGACGAACCCGGCTTCGACAAGGACCACGTCGAGGTCTACGGCCTGGCCTCGGGCGGCGGCGGGGACGGCGACGGTCAGAGCACCTGGAGCCACTTCGCCGCCTCCGCGGGCTGGACCTACACCGACAAGGAGCGGTGGGGCACCGAGTACCGGTACGACGACGCCACCTTCCAGTCGGTGATCGACTGGTACTTCGGGCTGGCGGACAAGGGCTACCTGGCCCCGTTCACCGACTACTCCCAGTCCAACCAGGCCAACGCCCAGGTGGCCTCGGGCAAGGCGGCCGCCGCCTTCGACGGGGCGTGGATGATCTCGACGTACGCCGGCTTCGAGGACATGGACATCGCCACCGCCGTCACGCCGAAGGGCCCGACCGGCGAACGGGCCACGATGATGAACGGCCTCGCGGACTCCGTGCCCAAGAACGCCGGCAACAAGCCGGGGGCCCTGAAGTGGGTGAAGTACCTGGCCTCCGCGGAGTGCCAGCGCACCGTGGGCGGCTACGGCATCGTCTTCCCGGCCACGCCGGGCGGCACCGGGGCGGCCGTCGCGGCGTACGGGAAGAAGGGCATCGACGTCTCCGCCTTCACCCGGCCGGTGGAGGGCGAGGAGGACTTCCGGACCTTCACGTTCCCGATCACCGAGAACGCGGCGGACGTGTTCGCGCTCATGCACCCCGCCATGCAGGACATCTACGGCGGCGGCAAGCCGGTCGGCAGCCTCGACGAGGCCAACGACCAGATCAATCTCATCCTCGGCCAGTGACGCGACCAGTCACACGAGCAGTGAAGGGCATCCCATCCATGACGTTCTCCCTCGGCATCGTCGGTGCCGGCCAGTTCTCCGGGCAGTTCGCCAGGCTGTTCCGGGCGCACCCGGGCGTACGCGACGTGTACGTCACCGACCTGCTGCCGGAGCGGGCCGAGCGGCTCGCCGCCGCCGAAGGCCTGGCCGGTACCTTCCCGAGCTACGAGGCGATGCTGGAGTCCCGGGCGGTCGACGCCGTCGCCATCTTCACCCAGCGCTGGACCCACGGCCCGCTCGTGCTCCAGGGCCTGGGCGCGGGCAAGCACGTCTACTCGGCGGTCCCCATGGCGATCAGCGCGCAGGAGATCGCGGACATCATCGACGCGGTCAAGGCGACCGGCCTGACGTACATGATGGGTGAGACCAGCCAGTACAACCCGGCGACCGTGCACGCCCGCAACAAGATCGCCGAGGGCGCCTTCGGCAGGCTCTTCTACGCCGAGGGCGACTACGTCCACGACATGGACCTCGGCTTCTACGACGCGTACCGGTACAGCGGCGGCGAGGACTGGAAGGCCACCGCGAGCTATCCGCCGCTGCTGTACCCCACGCACGCGGTGGGCGGGGTGCTGGGCGCCTGGCGGACGCACGCGGTCAGCGTCTCGGCGATCGGCGTGGTGGACGAGCGCGGGGACGGGGTCTTCGACCGGTCGGTCAGCCGGTTCGACAACGACGTGTCCAACGCGACCGCGCTGTTCGAGGTGGCCGGTGGCGGTTCGTTCCGCACGAACGAGTTCCGCCGGGTCGGCTACCCCTCGCACATCAGGGAGTCACGCTTCCGGTTCTTCGGCACGGAGGCGAGCATGGAGCAGCTGGCCACGGTGGCGCTGTGGCAGGACAAGACCGGGGTGGAGGACATCAGCGAACTGCTGGAACCCAAGCCCACCACGTCCCCCGACGACCCGTCGCTCCAGCACATAGCGCCGGAGCTGCGGGCCGCCTTCACCTCGGGTTCGGCGCCGGTGCACGACCGGGCGCGGCTGCCGCGGGCCTACGACCGCATGCACAACGGGCACGAGGGCAGCCACCACTTCCTGGCGGACGACTTCGTGACCGCGGTCAACTCCCGGACGCTGCCGTCCGTGAACGCGTGGGTCGCCGCCCGCTACACCCTGCCGGGCATCGTCGCGCACGACTCCGCACGGCAGGGCGGGGCCCGGCTGGAGATCCCGGACTTCGGGGACGCCCCCGAGCTGTGAGGCGCCGCGGCGCGAGCCGGGCACCCGTGTGCGTCAGGTGCCCGGCTTGCGGCCGTACACGTAGACGTCGTCGCCCTTCTTCAGCAGTGACCAGTACTTCTTGGCGGCGGTCCTGGTCATGTTGACGCAGCCGTGCGAGCCCGGCGGGTTCCACATGCTGACACCGACGGAGTGGAAGGCCTGGCCGCCGTCGAAGAACTGGCTGTAGGGCATCGGCACGTGGTAGATGGTCGAGACGTGGTCGATGTTGCGCCAGTAGACCTTCTTCAGACCGGTGCGGGTCTCGTACCCGTTGCGCCCGGTGCGGACCGGCACCGGCCCGTACACCAGCTTCTTGCCGTCCTGGATCCAGCTCAGCTGGAGGCTGAGGTTCACGCAGGCGATGCGCCCCTTGTTGGTGGGGCACTTGCCGGATTTGTTCGGGTTCTTTCCGACGGCCTTCTGCTTCGTCATCAGGTCCATCACTCCCCAGGTGATGGGGCCCGCGTAGCCGGCGTTGGGCTGGATGCCGTGCTTGGTCTGGAAGGCGCGGACGGCCTTGCAGTCGGCGGTGGACTGCTTGCCGTCGGCCTTGCGGCCGAGGAACTTCTCCACCTTCTTCTGGTACGGGCCCGCCTTCGCGGTGCAGCTCGCGGCCTGGGCCGGGGCCGCCGTGAGCGCGAGTGTGAGCGGTGCCACCAGTGCGGTGAGCCCGAGTGCGACGGCTCCCCGTCTGCGTATGTCCCCCATGGCCGGTCATGCCTTTCGCGTCGAGGCGGTGCGCTGGGCGGAAGGTCGCCTTCGTGCGATCCCGGCATGCTAGACCGCCGTCCGGCGACTTTGGTTGCGTACCGCCTGCCGCCGCGACGCAACCGTGACAAACACCACCGGACCGCACCGGACCGCACCGGACCGCCCTGGTGTGTCAGCCGGAACCCTCCGCCCCCGCGATCGCTCGCCGGAAGCCGGTGTTGACCGCGGTCAGGCCGCCGTCGACCGCCAGGGTGGTCCCGGTGATCCAGGCGGCGTCGCGCGAGGCGAGGAAGGCGACGGCCGCCGCGACGTCCTCGGGCTCGCCGACCCGGCCCAGCGGGTACAGCCCCCGCACCGCCGCCAGTTCCTCGTCCCGGCCCTCCCAGGCCGTGGTGCGTACCGTGCCCGGCGTGACCAGGTTGACACGGACGCCGCGCGGGCCCGCGTGTCCGGCGAGGGTGCGGGTCAGCGAGGCGAGACCCGCCTTGGCCGCGCTGTAGGCGTGGTTGCCGAAGTCCTGCACCCCGTTGACCGAGCCGATGCTCACGATCGCGCCGCGTCCGGAGGCCGCGAGGTGGGGCAACGCTGCCCGGCAGCAGCGATGGGCGCCGGTGAGGGTGACGTCGAGGTCGCGGGCCCAGACCTCGTCCGGCTCGTCCTCGTAGAGCGGGGCGTCCGGAGTACAGGCGAAGGCGTTGTTGACCAGTACGTCCAGTCCGCCGAAGGTCTCCACGGCGTGGGCGACGGCCGTCTCGACGGACGCCCGGTCGCTCACGTCGCAGGCGCACGCGGTCACGTCGAGCCCCTCGCCCGCCAGTGCCGCCGCCGTCCGCCGCGCTGCGACTTGGTCCACGTCGGTCAGCAGTACCCGGGCTCCCTCTGTGGCGAGCCGGCGTGCCGTGGCCGCGCCGATGCCCCGGGCCGCGCCCGTCACGAGTGCCGCGTGGTCGGTGAATCGCCTGGTGTCCGTCATGGGCCAGACGGTAGTACCGCGACGATCACAGGGGCAGACAGCGTGCGCCCCTGTCAGCGTTCTTGCCGCAACTCCCCGCGCTCATGGGCATCGTCATCGGGGCGCTCGGTTCCTACCATGGACATGGAGCGGCTGGCCCCGACGAGAGCCGCGACCGTCCGGCTCAGCGATACCCCGTGACGTCGGCGGGTTTGTCCGCGTCCTGGACCTCCACGAGATAGCGCCAGGCGTCCGGGCGGCTGCCGTCGAGGTCGGTGAAGCCGTACTCCTGGGCGAGCGAGCCGCTGGAGAAGGACCGCCCGTTGAAGCGCGCCACACCGGGGTCGGCGGCGAGGGCGGCGACGGCGCGGCCGACGTAGCGTGGCGTCTCGGAGATGGCGAAGTGCGGGACGCGGTCGAGGGCGTCGCGCCAGTTCTCCTCGCGCACGCCGAAGTGGTCGAGCATGATCTCCGAACGCAGCCAGCCGGGGGTCAGCGCGACGGCGGTGGCGCCGCGCGGTCCCACCTCGTGCCCGAGGGAGAAGGCCATCCGCAGGACGGACGTCTTGGCGAGGTCGTAGAAGAACGAGTTGCGGTAGTGGTCGCGGTTGTAGGCGTCGGTGCCGTCGGTGACCTCGACGACCAGTCCGCCGGGCCTGCGCAGCAGCAGCGGCAGCGCGTGGTGGCTGGTGATGGCGTGGGTCTCGACGGCGAGCCGCAGCAGCCGGAGGCCGTTGTCGAGGTCGTGCTCCCAGACGGGGCTGTCCCACTCGAAGAGGGTCTCGCCGCCCCAGATGTCGTTGACCAGGATGTCGAGGCGGGCCTGTTCGCTGGCGATCCGGTCGACGACGGTGGCGACCTGCGTCGGGTCGAGGTGGTCGGCGGGTACCGCGATGCCGTGGCCGCCCGCCTCGGTGACCAGGTCGGCGGTGTCCTCGATGGTCTCGGGACGGTCGTACTCCGAGCGCCGGGCGCGGGTGCTGCGGCCGGTGACGTAGACGGTGGCGCCGGCCGCGCCCAGTTCGACGGCGATGCCCCGTCCGGCGCCGCGGGTCGCCCCGGCGACCAGTGCGACCCTGCCCGCCAGCGGACCTTTCGATGACCCTGTCATGTCCGGCTTCCGTTCCTCTCCCACACGTCCCGCACGAGCGATGTCGTGTTCGAGAGTGCCCGGGAAGCCGGACATCTTCTGTCACCTTTACCGCGTGTCCCCGCGTTCACGCGTTTACGCATTTTCCGGGGCTCTCTCGGAGGCGACCGCCCGGTCAGTGCCCGCGCTTGATCCACTCCTCCAGGTGCGGGGCCTCGGCGCCGATGGTCGTGGAGTCGCCGTGACCGGTGCGGACCTCGGTCTCGGGCGGGAGGACGAGCAGTTTGTCGCGGATGGAGTCGATGATGGTCGGGAAGTGGGAGTAGGAGCGGCCGGTGGCGCCCGGTCCGCCCTGGAAGAGGGTGTCGCCGGTGAACACGGTGCCGAGACCGGGGTCGTGGAGGCAGACCGCGCCGGGTGCGTGGCCGGGGGTGTGCAGGACGGTCAGGTCGGCGCCGGCGGCCTCGATGACGAGGCCGTCGGTCAGCCACGCGTCCGGGTCGCGGTCGGGGTGGGTCTGCTGCCACAGGGGCAGGTCGTCGCGGTGCAGCCAGATGGTGGCGCCGGTGCGCTCGGCGAGCGCGGGCGCGGCGCCCACGTGGTCGTTGTGGGCGTGGGTGCACACGATGGCGGTGAGCCGCCGGTCCCCGACGGCCTCGGCGATCGCGTCGGCGTCGTGGGCCGCGTCGATGACCACCACCTCGTGATCGTCGCCGACCAGCCAGACGTTGTTGTCAACGTCCCAGGTGCCGCCGTCGAGGCTGAACTGCCCGGAGGTGACGAGGCGTTCGATGCGGGGAGCCATCAGAGCACCACCACCGAACGCAGCACGTCACCGGCGTGCATCCGGTCGAAGGCCTGCTCTACCTCGTCGAGCCGGATGGTCTCGGTGACGAACTTGCCGAGGTCCAGGCGGCCCTGGAGGTGGAGGTCGATCAGCATCGGGAAGTCGCGGGAGGGCAGGCAGTCGCCGTACCAGGAGGACTTGAGCGAGCCGCCGCGCCCGAACACGTCGAGGAGGGGCAGCTCCAGCTTCATCTCGGGCGTGGGCACGCCGACCAGGACGACGGTGCCGGCCAGGTCGCGGGCGTAGAAGGCCTGCCGGTAGGTCTCCGGTCGGCCGACGGCCTCGATGACGACGTCGGCACCGAAGCCGCCGGTCAGCTCGCGGATCGCCTCGACCGGGTCGGTGGCACGGGAGTTGACGGTGTGGGTGGCGCCCATGGAACGGGCGGTCTCCAGCTTGCGGTCGTCGATGTCCACGGCGATCACCTTCGAGGCGCCCGCCAGGTACGACCCGGCGATCGCCGCGTCGCCGACGCCGCCGCAGCCGATGACGGCGACGGTGTCGCCGCGGCCGACGTTGCCGGTGTTGATGGCGGCGCCGATGCCGGCCATCACGCCGCAGCCGAGGAGACCCGCCACCTCCGCGGAGACGGCCGGGTCGACCTTGGTGCACTGTCCGGCGGCGACCAGGGTCTTCTCGGCGAAGGCGCCGATGCCGAGCGCCGGGGACAGCTCCTGACCGGTCGATGCGAGGGTCATCTTCTGCTCGGCGTTGTGGGTGTCGAAGCAGTACCAGGGCCGTCCGCGCAGACAGGCCCGGCACGTGCCGCACACGGCACGCCAGTTGAGGATCACGAAGTCGCCGGGGGCCACGTCGGTGACACCGGCGCCGACCGACTCCACGACGCCCGCGGCCTCGTGGCCGAGCAGGAACGGGAACTCGTCGTTGATGCCGCCCTGCTTGTAGTGCAGGTCGGTGTGGCACACCCCGCAGGCCTGGATCTTGACCACGGCCTCGCCCGGGCCGGGGTCCGGCACGACGATCGTCTCGATCCGCA
Organism: Streptomyces sp. NPDC111628; assembly: GCF_055635195.1. Lineage (NCBI taxonomy): Bacteria > Bacillati > Actinomycetota > Actinomycetes > Kitasatosporales > Streptomycetaceae > Streptomyces > Streptomyces sp. NPDC111628. The sequence continues at coordinate 696,761 of NZ_JBVKBZ010000003.1, forward strand.
CCGGCTCGTCCTTGCCCGGCGCGATCACGCCGCGTACTTCCTGCGCCATGGTCCTGACCCCTTCCTCGGCCGTTCAGCGTTCCCCCAGACCCTACGCGCAAGTGATCGGAAAGGGGCAGGTGACAGGGCGGTTCGCGGAGTTCGGGTGGCCTCGCGCGGACCGGCGCGTCGTGGCGTCGGGCGCCGACGTAGCCTGAGTGCCCCGTCCGTGTGCAGAAGGAGCGACGTGACCACCGCGCAGCCTCAGACCGGTACGCCCGCCTGGCGGCTGCTCCTGTCCTACGTACGACCACACCGCACGGCCCTGTTCGCGGGCGCGTTGCTCTCCCTGGTCACGGGCGCCACCGGGCTGCTGCTGCCGCTGGTGGCGCGGGAACTGATCGACGACCTGGCGCACGACCGGACCATCACCGGGGCGCTGCTGGCCATGTCGGGGCTCGTGGTCGCCAACACGGCGCTGGGCGCGCTGGGTTCCTATGTGCTGCGGCGCACCGCGGAGTCGGTGGTGCTCGGGGCGCGGCGCACCCTGTCGTCGTATCTGCTGCGGCTGCGGATCGCGGCGGTGGACCGCACCGAGCCCGGTGACCTGATGGCCCGGATCACCTCCGACACGACGCTGCTGCGCGAGGTGACCACCGACTCCCTCATCGGCCTCGGCACCGGCGGGCTGACGCTGGTGGCGACGCTGGTGATGATGGGCGTCGTCGATCCCGTGCTCCTCGGGGTGACGCTGGCGGTGGTACTGGGCGCGGGCACGGTGCTGGGGCTGATCGTGCCGCGCATCAACCGGGCGAGCCGGCAGGCCCAGGACGCGGTGGGCGTGATGGGCGCCGCGCTGGAGCGGATCCTCGGCGCGCTGCGGACGGTGAAGGCGTCGGGCGCCGAGCCCCGGGAGGAGCGGGTGCTGCACGAGGCCGCCGAGGAGTCCTGGCGGCAGAGCGTGCGCGCCGCCAAGTGGTCGGCCGCCGCGGGCAACACGGCGGGGCTCGCGATGCAGATCGCCTTCATCACGGTGCTCGCGGTGGGCGGGGCGCGGGTGGCGACGGGAGCGATCGACGTGGGCACGCTGGTCGCGTTCCTGCTGTTCGTCTTCTATCTGATGTCCCCGATCCAGCAGGTCGTCGGCGCGATCACGCAGTACCAGACGGGCCGGGCGGCGCTGGGCCGGATCCAGGACGCGCTGCGCCTGCCCGCGGAGCCGCAGGCCCGGCCGGTCCCGCTGCCGTCGCCGGGCGCGCCACCGGCGTCCGTCGCCTTCCGCGAAGTCCGCTTCCGCTACGCCGACGATCTTCCCTACGTCCACCACGGGGTGAGCTTCGAGGTGCCCGCCCGCGGGATGACGGCGTTCGTCGGTCCGTCCGGTGCGGGCAAGACCACCGTCTTCTCCCTCGTCGAGCGGTTCTACGACCCGGGCTCCGGGGAGATCACGCTGGACGGCCGGAGCCTCGGCGACTGGGAACTGTCCTCGCTGCGGGCCTCGATCGGCTACGTGGAGCAGGACGCCCCGGTGCTGTCCGGTTCACTGCGGGACAATTTGCTGCTGGGCAATCCGGAGGGGGACGAGGCGACCCTCGCCGCGGTGCTGAAGACGACCCGCCTGGACGGTCTGGTCGAACGGCTGCCGAACGGGCTGGAGACGCTCGTCGGGCATCGGGGCACCAAGCTGTCCGGGGGTGAGCGCCAGCGGGTCGCCATCGCCCGTGCGCTGTTGCGCCGGCCGCGTCTGCTGCTGCTCGACGAGGCCACCTCGCAGCTGGACGCGGTCAACGAGGCGGCGCTGCGCGACACCGTGGCGGACGTGGCCCGGACGACGACGGTGCTGGTGGTCGCGCACCGGCTGTCCACGGTGACGGCGGCGGACCGGATCGTGGTGATGGACGCGGGGCGCGTGCGTGCGGTCGGCACGCACCGGGAGCTGGTGACCGCCGATCCGCTGTACGCGGAGCTGGCGGCCACCCAGTTCCTGGCGACCGGTGGCTGACGCGGGCGTCAGCCCAGGGCGGGGACCACGCCGAAGACGGGCGAGACCAGGCCGGTGACCTGCTGGAGTTGCTGGAGGTCCTGGAGCCGGTGCAGCTGCTGGGACGGGAGCGGCATCCGCGCCCGGTCCTCGGCGGGCATGTCACCGACCGCGAGCGAGTCGAGGGTGTTGGTCACGCTGAGCTTCTCCGTGCCCAGCGGACCCCCGCCGGCCGCGCTCGCCATCGGGGCGGCGAGGCCGCTGACACCGGCGGCGAGCCCGACGACGGCGACGATACGTCGTGTTGAGATCATGTGCTGAGCAACGCGGGCGGGCATGGCGTGGACACGGGCGGGCGGCACCGCTCACCCGTGAGGACCAGTGTCACGGTCACCGTTGCCGTGGCCGCCGGGACGGAGGAAGCTCGAAGGGAGAGGGCCGAGGCGGCCCGTTCGGGCTCCGGGTCGCGGCCCTCGACGTCCGAAGGAGGTCGTCATGGCTACCACGGCAGGCCCCGGCTTCGACACCGAAGCGCTGCGCCGGGGCATCGAAGGAGAGACGGCGGCACCCCTGTTGTCGCTGTACGCGCCGGACGCGGAGGTCCGCATCGTCGACCGGTACGACCAGCCCAGCCGTCCCAAGGTCCTGCACGGCCGGGACGAGATCGCCGAGATGCTCGACGACGTCTACGGCCGCGACATGACCCACCGGATGGCACGCTGCGTGGTCCAGGGCGACCAGGTCGCGTTCGCCGAGGAGTGCACCTATCCGGACGGCGTGCGGGTGCTCGCGGAGTCGATGCTGTCGCTGCGGGACGGTGAGATCGTCGAGCAGGTCATGATCCAGGCCTGGGACGAGTAGCCGGCGGTCGGCCGACGGGCGGGCCGGTCAGTCCTCCGCGGGCGGGCCGGGCGGGCGCAGGACGGCCAGGAGCTGGTGGACCAGTTCGTCGACGACCTCGTCGAGGGTCGCGTCCACCCAGCCCGCGCTGTAGTCGTGCAGCAGGCCGTTGACGCCGCCGATGAACGCGGTGGCGGCGAGCCGGTAGTCGCGGGGCGCCGCCTGCCCGCGTACGGCGGCCGACCGGGCCTCCGCGCAGATGAGGTCGACCCAGCGGGCCCGGCGGGCCAGCCGCTGTTCCTCCAGGCGCGGGCTGACGCCGACGATCTCCACGAAGGTGATGCGGACGCGGCGCGGATCGGCGGTGACGTGGGCGGCGTAGGCGCGGAAGATCACGGCGGCGCGGTCGGCGAGGGGCAGGCCGCGGGCGCCCGCGGCCGCGGTGCGGACGGCGTCCTCGGCCCAGGCGTTGACCTGGAGGTGGAGCGCGGCGAGCACGTCCTCCAGGGTGCGGAACTCCTCGTAGAACTGGCGGGTGGACAGACCTGCGGCGTCGCTGAGGGCCGCGACGGTCGTGGCGCGGTAGCCGGGGCTGTCGCCGAACAACTGGAGCGCGGCGTCGAGGAAGCGCCGACGGCGCTCGGCCTGGCGCTGCGCGGCCGACTTGCCGCCGTAGCGGCCCGTCGGCGCCCTGAGCCTGCCCGCCACCCGCTGCCTCCTCCTTCGCGCCAACTCCTCGCTCTCCGGCCGATTTTGTCGGGTCCGGGGCCTTGTGGAGAAGGGCACTCCTTCCTTACTTTGCAGTAAGTTCACTCTGAAAGCGGCTGTGTTCAGTTTGCGCGCTCCCGCGCGCCGGCACCCCGTGCTCCAGCACCCCCACACCACGCCCCCTGCCGGAGGAGAGCACCATGCCCGCCTTCCCGACCAGGCACCTCGGCGCCGTAGCCGCCGCCCTCGCCCTCACCGTCGCCGCCCCCGCCGCCACGGCCTCGGCCGCTCCGGACGCCCCCGCCGGCCTGCGCGAGGTGATGTTCGTCGGCAACAACTGGGACGGCACCGCGGACGTCATCCGGTCCACCGGTGACTTCGCGAGGATCGGCCGGATCGACGTCGTCCCGGACCGGACGGAGCGGATGGCGGAGATCAACGCCGATCCGATCAAATGGATCTACTTCCAGGCCATCCGCAACGGCGTCGGCGAGGGACACGACCAGCTCGTCGACGACATGTACTCGACGCCGGACGGCGCGTCCGTGGTCGTCTCCCGGCCGAGCTTCGCCGACGTGGTCTCCGTCGACCTCGCCACCGGCGACATCAACTGGCGCTTCCCCGTCTCGGGCTACCGCTCCGACCACATGGCGGTCTCCCCCGACGGCACCCGGGTCGCGGTCTCGGCGTCGACCTCGAACACCGTGCACGTCCTCGACATCGAGACGGGTGAGCAGGTCGGCTCGTTCGGCACCGGCGACAAGCCGCACGAGAACATCTTCAGCAGCGACGGCAGGTACATCTGGAACATGTCCATCGGCGAGGTGAACACCGCGCTCGACGCCCCCTGGCTCGACTGGACGAAGGGCGACCGGCGCATCACGGTCGTGGACGCGAGGACGTACGAGCGGGTCAGGGTCGTCGACATGCGCGAGCGGCTCGACGCGATCGGCCTCGGCGACCACTCGGACGCGGTGCGGCCCGCCGTCTTCTCGCCCGACGAGTCGAAGCTGTACTTCCAGGTCTCGTTCTTCAACGGCTTCTTCGAGTACGACGTGGCCGGGGACCGGATCACCCGGACGAAGACCCTGCCGAAGAATCCCGCCACCAGCGAGGACCGCACCACCTGGGTCAACGACTCGCGCCACCACGGTCTCTCGATGAGCCCGGACGGCGCCAAAATCTGCGTCGCGGGCACGATGGACGACTACGCGACGGTGGTGGACCGCGACACCCTCCAGGAGGGTCCGCTCGTGCCCGCGGCCAAGCCCTACTGGGCCACGGTCAGCGGCGACGGCACGCACTGCGTGGTCTCCGAGAGCGGCGCCGACCAGGTGACGGCCATCGACTTCGCCACCGGCGAGAAGTCGGTCTCCGTCCCCGTCGGCGATCACCCGCAGCGGGTCCGCATCGGCCAGGTGGCGGCGGACTGGACGGGGCCGTCGGCCGGCTGAGGCGCCACGCGGTCCGGGCCGGGCGGATCGCCCCCGCACACATGTGTGAGCCTGCCCGGCACGGGTAGTCGCCCGGCAACGGACGAGGCATGCATGCCCTCGACACCACTGCCCCGGAAGGAGGTCCGTGACAGCGCACTCCAGAAGAAGCGCCCGGGCCGCTTCCTCCGACACGGAGCGGCCCGGTCCGCACCGGGCGGCGCCCTCACGGGTGCCGCCCGTCCCGCTGGGGGCCGCTGCTCACCGTGGCGGCAGCCGGTGCAGCTCGACGTCCCGCAGTCGGCCGTCGGCGACCGTGGCGGTCAGGTAGGTGTGGTGCGGCTGACGGCGCCGGTCCGTCGGCGAACCGGGGTTGAGCAGTCGCAGGCCGGTGGCGGTGGTGGTGTCCCAGGGGATGTGGCTGTGCCCGAAGACGAGGACGTCCAGGTCGGGGAAGCGGGCGGCGCAGCGCGCCTCCCGTCCCTGTGCGGCGCCCGTCTCGTGGACGACGCCGAAGCGCAGGCCGCCGAGGTCCGCGTACGCCACCTCGGGCAGCCGGGCACGCAGCGCGGGTCCGTCGTTGTTGCCGTGGACGCCGACGAGTCTGCGGCTGCGGCTCTCCAGCAGGTCGAGGGTGGCCGTGTCGACCCAGTCCCCCGCGTGCAGGACGACGTCCGCGCGCGGAATCTCCGCCAGCAGCGGCGCCGGCAGTTCTTTCGCGCGCTTGGGCAGGTGGGTGTCGGACGTGATCAGCAGACGCACGCGGTCCAGCTTAATCGACAGGTAAAACTGTGCAGGCTTAGCTGGACAGTTTTACCTGTCGAACTTACGGTGGGGTCGACCGCGGCCGAACCGCGTGAGAACCATCCGAAAGGCACCGCCTCATGACCATCACCGCCCTGGACCCCCGTACCGCCCTCGTCGTGATCGACCTCCAGGCCGGTATCGTCGCCGCGCCCACCGAGCCCCACACCGGCGCCGAGGTCGTGGCCCGGAGCGCCGAGCTGGCCGAAGCCTTCCGGGCCCGCGACCTGCCCGTGGTGCTGGTCCGGGTCTCCTTCGCCGCCGACGGGGCGGACGCCGTGCCCGGTCGCACGGAGGCGGGCGGCGCCGGCGGGCCGCGGCCCGAGGGCTGGGACGTCGTCGTCGACGAACTGGCCGGGCACCCCGGCGACCTCACCGTCACCAAGCGCAACTGGGGCGCCTTCCACGGCACCGGCCTCGACGTCCAGCTGCGCCGCCGCGGCGTCACCCAGATCGTGCTGACCGGCATCGCGACCAGCATCGGTGTGGAGTCCACCGCCCGCGCCGCCCACGAGCACGGCTATCACGTCACGCTCGCGACCGACGCCATGAGCGACATGAGTGCCGAGGCGCACCGGGGCAGCGTCGAGCGGATCTTCCCGCGCCTGGGCGAGACGGGCACGACGCGGGACATCCTGGACCTGCTGGCCAAGACGCACGGCTGACCCGTCCGGACCAGGCCCGTCAGCCCGCGTCGGCGCGCCGCTCCGGCGGCTCCCACCAGGCCCGGTTGTCCCGGTACCAGGCGACGGTCTCGGCCAGCCCGGTCGCGAAGTCGCGGCGGGGGCGGTAGCCCAGCTCCTCGCGGGCCTTGCTCCAGTCGACCGAGTAGCGCAGGTCGTGGCCCTTGCGGTCCTCGACGTGCACGACGCGGTCCGCCCCCGCGCCGCAGGCGTCCAGGAGCAGGCCGGTGAGGTCGCGGTTGCTCAACTCGGTGCCGCCGCCGATGTTGTAGACCTCGCCGGCCCGGCCGCGGGTGCGGACCAGGTCGACGCCCCGGCAGTGGTCGTCGACGTGCAGCCAGTCGCGGACGTTGCGGCCGTCCCCGTACAGCGGGACCCGGTGGCCGTCCAGGAGACGGGTGACGAACAGCGGCACGAGCTTCTCGGGGAACTGGTGCGGGCCGTAGTTGTTGGAGCACCGGGTCACCCGTACGTCGAGGCCGTGGGTGCGGTGGTAGGAGAGGGCCAGCAGGTCGCCCGACGCCTTCGAGGCGGAGTACGGGGAGCTCGGCCGCAGGGGGTGCTCCTCGGTCGCCGAGCCGGAGCCGACGGAGCCGTAGACCTCGTCGGTGGAGACGTGCACGAAGGGCCCCACGCCATGGCGCAGGGCGGCGTCCAGCAGGTTCTGGGTGCCGACGACGTTGGTGAGGACGAAGTCGGAGGCGGCGTGGATGGAGCGGTCCACGTGGGACTCGGCGGCGAAGTGCACCACCTGGTCGGCCCCGGCCGTCAGCTTGTCCACGAGCGCCGCGTCGCGGATGTCGCCGTGCACGAACTCCAGCCGGGGGTGGGCGAGTTCGAGGTTCGCGGTGGTTCCGGCGTAGGTGAGGGCGTCCAGCACGGTGATCCGCAGTGCGCCGGGCGTCTCGGAGGCGAGCAGCCTGCGGACGTACCGGGAGCCGATGAATCCGGCGGCGCCGGTGACCAGGATGTTCATGAGCGGATCCGTGCCTCGTCGCGGGCTCCGTGCCCTCGTGCGGGTGGTGCGGGACGCCTGAGACGGTACCGGCGCGCCCCTCGCGGTCCGCGACCGCCCCGGAACGCGCACCGCGCCGGCGCGAAGGCCGGCGCGCTGGGCGGTGTCACCACCCTCGGGGCTCGGTCAGTCCTCGCCCCGGACGATGTTCGACTCCTGACCCGATTGCGGTGCGCGGACGGTGCTGCCGTCCTCCACGGCGGGTACACAGGTGCGCATCACGCCCCTGCTCCGCAGGCGGCGGGCCTTCGACCAGCCTGTCTCCAGCCGACGGACGACGGGTTTGCCGCCGGTGTCCGTGGTCACGGGGCATCATCTTCCTTCTGGTTCCGCTTCTGGTTCCGCTTCTGGTGCGCTCGCCCCTCCGGGTCCCCGAGCGGGGCACCGTGAAACCGGGGTCAGCCGCCGCCCACCGGGATCTCGCTCCACACCTGCTTGCCCCCGCTGACCGGCAGCGTCCCCCAGGTCGCCGACATCGCCTCGACGAGGAGGATGCCGCGTCCGCCCGTCGCCTCCCAGCCGATGCTGGTCGGCTTGACGGGCGTGCGCGGCGAGGCGTCGGCGACGGCCACCCGCAGCCGTCCGCCGATCAGCGTGAGGTCGAGCCGTACCTTGCCGTCGGTGTGCACCAGGGCGTTGGTGACCAGCTCGGAGACGATCAGGAGCACTCCGTCGATGTCGTCGTCCGCTACGCCCCAGGTGCGCAGGGTGCGCCGGGTGAAGCGGCGGGCGTGCCGCACGGCCTCGGGGAGCCGCCACACCGACCAGCTCTCCCGCAGCGGGCGCAGGGCCATCCCGTCGTAGCGCACCAGCAGCAGGGCCACGTCGTCGTTGCGGCGCGCGTTGCCGAGCAGGGCGTCGGCGACGAGTCCGAGGTGGCCGGGGGCGGAGACGGCCAGCGCGTGCGCGAACCGGTCCATGCCCTCGTCGATGTCCGACTCCGGCGTCTCCACCAGGCCGTCCGTGGTGAGGGCGATCAGCGTACCGGGACGCAGCCGCAGCGGGCTCATCGGGAAGTCGGCCTGGGTCACCACGCCGAGCGGCGGGCCGCCCTCCACCTCCGCGATCTCGGTGCTGCCGTCGGGGTGGCGCAGCACCGGCGGCAGGTGCCCCGCACGCACGCACCAGGCGGAGCCCTCCTCCATGTCGAGGTCGACGTAGACGCAGGTGGCGAAGAGGTCGGTCTCCATGCCGGTGAGCAGCCGGTTGGCGTGGGAGACCACGACGTCCGGCGGGTGGCCCTCGACGGCGTAGGCGCGCAGGGCGGTGCGCATCTGGCCCATGAGGGTGGCCGCGCCGGCGCTGTGGCCCTGGACGTCGCCGATGACGAGGGCGACGTGATGATCGGGCAGCGGGATCACGTCGTACCAGTCGCCGCCCAGCTCCAGGCCCGCCGTGCTGGGCAGGTAGCGGGCGACGGCGACCGCGCCGGGCAGCTTGGGCAGGCGGCGCGGCAGCAGCTGGCGCTGGAGCATGCCGACCAGCTCGTGCTCGGCGTCGAAGGCGTGGGCGCGCATCAGGGCCTGCCCGGCCAGGCCCGCGGAGGCGGTGAGCAGGGCGCGCTCGTCGGGGCCGAAGTCGTGCGGCGTGTCCCAGCCGATCAGGCAGGCACCGGCCATGCGTCCGCCGGCGGGCAGCGGCAGCACGGCGAGGCCGCCGGGGCCGACGTCGGCGAGGGCCGGCTCCAGGTCCCCGGTGCCGGCGGGCCAGATCCGGGCGCGTCCCTCGCGCAGCGCGGCGGCCAGGGTGGGCATGGCCCGTACCGGTGCGTCCGGCCACTCGGTGCGCCATTCCAGCCGCCACAGTTCGGGCCAGGACTCGGGGTCGGGCGGGTCCAGGACGGTGACGACGAGCCGGTCGTTCTCCAGCTCGGCCAGCGCGATGCGGTCGGCCCTGAGCGGTCTGCGCAGGGCGGCGACGACGGCCTGGCTGACGTCGCGGACGGTCCCGGCGGTGGCGAGCGCGGCGGCCAGTCGCTGGACGCGGGCGACGTCGGTCACGTCCGGGCGCAGGGTGGAGGCGTCGGCGACGGTGCCGACCAGGAGGGCCGGCCGGCCGTCGCCGCCGGGAAGCAGGCGCCCGCTGAGCCGCAGCCACTTCGGCGGGCCGGTGGGCTGCAGCACCCGGAACTCCAGCTCGCGCTCGCCGATCGTCATGTGGTCGGACTCGGTCACCGACATCAGCGACGGCAGGTCCTCCGGCACGGTGAGGCCGAGCAGCGTCTCGACCTTGCCGTCGAACTCCCCGGGGGCGAGTCCGAACAGCCGCAGGATGTCGTCGCCGACCTCCGCCCGGCCGGTGTCCATGGCCAGGGTGAAGGCGTCCGGCTGGAGGTCACCGGCCTCGGCGCGCTCGGCGGTCCCGGCCGGGGCGGGGCAGGTCATCGCCTCGGCGATCACCTCCAGGCACGTACGGTCGTCGGCGTCGAACCCGTCCGGGCGCTCGGTCAGGGCGAGGAGGCAGCCGCCGCCGTCCCCGCGTACGGGCAGAACGGCGAGCGAGAAGCCGCTCGACGGCACATGCCGTGACTCCGCCGATCCGGCGAACTCCTCCGGCCCGATCCACACCGCCTCGCCGGCGCGGTGGGCGTCGGCGACCGGGGAACCGCCGGACGCGGGGTAGCTGTCGCGTACGCCGTACAGGGTGCGGGGCACTCCGGCCGACTCGACCAGGCAGAGCAGCTCGCGGTCGTCGCCCGGTGTGTACAGCGCGGCGAAGGAGGCGCCCGCGAAGACCAGCGCCTGCTCGAGGATCCCGCGCAGCCGCTCCTGCGGCACCGGTCCGGCCGCGATCGCGTTCAGGGCGCCCTCGGCACGCAGCGTCCTCGGTCCGCGTTCCGCAGCGTCCTCTCCGGCCACCTCGCCATTACAGCGCTAATGGGACATCTGCGCAGCCCCTAGGGACCGGGGACCGGCGATCAGAAGCACTCCGGGGCTCGCGGACAGGCACTCCGCGCCCGCGGCCGCTGCACGGAGGAACACGAACCGGTGCGTCTCAGGCGGCCCGGCCCGGGGACAGCCCGGCCGCGCCGAGCCATCCGCGCCCCGCGCCCCCGTCGCACGGGCACGCGGGCCACGGACACCCGCCCCCCGGCTGCCGCCCGCAGACCGACGGCAGATGCGCCAGGCGGCGCGCCCGGCGACAGACCGGCCGCGCCGAGCCGCCCGCACCCCGCGCCCCCGTCGCACGGGCACGCGGGCACGCGGGCCACGGACACCCGCCGCAGACTGCCGCCGCCAGGTCGGCGCGTCCACCGGACACCCGGACCGGCCCGGGGCGCCGCCCGAGCCCACCTAGGGTTTGGCTGTGGCGCGGGGGGGGGCAACATGGTGTTCGCCCGTCAGGCCCAAACCGCCCCCCCCCCCCACGGGAGCACCTTC
>NZ_JBVKBZ010000003.1:707593-1525838 GCF_055635195.1 Streptomyces sp. NPDC111628
GCCAACCCATCGTTATCCATCTAGTCGGGTATCACTACCGCAACACCCCCCCCCACTACCCCCTCCCACCGGTCGATTGTGGTCCCCTCGCCCCCCCCCGGCCCGGGGCGGGACAACGTGGCGTCAGCCCGTCAGCCCCGAACCGTCCCCACCGCCGACGGCCGCACCGTCACCCGCGTCACCCGCACCGGCACCGGCACCGGCACCGGCACCGGCACCGGCATCACCGTCACCCGCGCCCGCACCGCCGTCGCCCGCATCCTCCGCGCCCGCACCGCCGTCGCCCGCGTCTCCGGCGCCCGCACCGCCGTCCTCGCCTCCGAGGGTCGCGCCGACCGCCTCCAGGGCCGTGGTGACCGGCTGGAAGAAGGTCTCGCCGCCGACCGTGCAGTCACCGCTGCCGCCGGAGGTCAGGCCGATCGCGAGGCCGTCCTGCGTGAAGAGGGAGCCGCCGCTGTCGCCGGGCTCGGCGCAGACGTCGGTCTGTATGAGGCCGGTGACCGTGCCCTCGGGGTAGTTGACGGTGGCGTCCAGGCCGAGCACCTGCCCGTCGGCCAGTCCGGTCGTACTGCCCATGCGGAAGACCTCCTGACCGACCGCCGCCTCGGCGGCCCCGCTGATCGGCAGGGTCTGGTCGCCGAGGTTCACCTCGCTCGGGGCCTGGGTCGCCGGGTCGTCGTACCTGACGAGCGCGAAGTCGCCCTCGCCGGGGAAGACCGCCTGGTCGACGGTGGCGATCGGCTGTCCGCCCTGTGCGTCGGACCACTGGTCGGCCGCGACCCCGCAGTGACCGGCCGTCAGGAAGGCGGGCGAGCCGTCGCCCGCCGTGACGTTGAAGCCGAGGGAGCAGCGCGCGCCGCCGCCGAAGATCGCGTCGCCGCCCGACGCGAAGGTCTTGAAGGTGCCGGCGGACTTCCTGACCGTCGCCATGCCGGAGCCGAGGCCGTCGACGGTGGACTCCAACCGGTCCCACCGGTCGCCGGTGACGGTGCTGTCGGCGGTCACCAGGATCTTGTTGGTGCGCGGGTCGATCGCCCACGAGGTCCCGGGGATGCTCGCCTCGGCCTTCAGGGTCTGCGCGCCGCTCCGCAGCTCGCCCATGCTGTTGTCGACCTCGCGGACCTCCGCGCCCGCCTTCTCGGCCTGCCCGACCACCTGGTTGTTGTCGCCGGGGACGACGTTGACGACGAGTTGCTGCGCGCCGGAGTCGTAGTAGGAGCCGGCGAAGGTGTCGCCGAGCAGGCCGGCGAGCCGTGCGGCGAGATCCGACGCGTCCGCCGCCTTGAGGGTCCTGGGTGCCGCGGCGGCATCGTCCGAGGAGCCGCCGTCCTGCGAGGCGTTGGCGTTCGGCAGCAGGATCGCGGCCGCACCGAGCGCCACCACACCGCCCGCCGCCATCGCGGCCCTGCGCTTCGGGATTCGCTTGTGACTCAACCTACTCGACCTCCTGGGACCGGGGTTGGTACCCGCCGGTCCGGCAGCTGTTGGGGGCGCCTGGATGGCTGTTGGTACGCACGGGCCGGGCGGGGTGTTCAGACGGACCGTCGGCTCGCACCGGACGCACGCCGGTCCGCATCCCGATCCGCATCCCGATCCGGCACCCTCCGCGTTCGTCCGGCGACGCACCGTCGCGATCACGGAGCGGAATGACTGCTTCAGCGAATCTGCACATCGAATGCCCAACCCGGTCACTCCCGTTGGCGCATCTGCACAAGCCCGCGGCGGTCCGTACGCCTTTGGGGCCGGAGTGTCCCAATCGCCTCGGCAAGGGCAAGGGATCGCACGAGCCGATCTCGCGCACCGTGTGAAGAAGTGGCCGCGAAGGCGTGCGCGCCCCTGCACGCTTGGGCGCGCAGGCCTCGCAAGTGTGCTGGTGAGAGGGGTGTTTGATTGGAAGCCCGGACCGGCCGCGTGCTTTGATCCATCGCACCGCGGGGGCCGCGGAGGGCTCCGGAAACGGGCGCCCGGCGCCCGCGGTCGCGGCCGTCATCTGTCCCCAGAGGGGGCCGCTCCCCCCTTGTGAAATAGCTATACGAAGGGAAGTTCCATCATGAACTCCACCCCCCAGGTTGAGACCGTCGAGATCTCCGACGCCGACCTCGACAACGTCTCCGGCGGCCTGAACGTCAACGCCGTCGGCACCGTCACCGGCCTGGTGGACGGCATCGCCCCGGTCTCCGGCCTGCTCGACACGGTCGTCGGCACGGTCGAGGGTGCCACCGGCCTGAACACGGCCCCGGTCCAGGGCCTGGTCGCCGGTCTCTGATCGCGCCCTTGCGTCGCTGAGTCCCGGAGCCGTCCAGGCTCCGGGACTTTTCGGCTGTTCTCCCCCTTCGGCCGTGCTCGTCCTCCGGCCGTTCTCACCGAGCCCTGGATACGTCAGCCGTGCAGTTCCGCCAACAGGCCCTCGCAAAACTCCAGTCACCGGAGGAGCTCGATCTCCCGGTGCGTTTCGCCCGTCCCCAGGGCTGGCTGGTGCTGTCCGTGACGGTGATCGCCATGGCCGCCGCGTCCGTGTGGGCGGTGGGCGGCTCGGTGACCTCCACCGTGTCCGCGCCCGCCATCCTCACCCACGGCCAGGGCAGTTACCTCCTGCAGAGCCCCGTCTCCGGGCAGGTCACCGCGGTCCTCGCCCGTCCGGGTCAGCGGCTGGCCGCCGACGCCCCGGTGCTGAAGGTCCGCACCGCGAAGGGCGAGACGGTGGTCCGCACGGTCGACGCCGGCCGGGTCAGCGCACTCGCGGCCACCGTCGGGCAGATCATCGGTACCGGCGCGAACGTCGCGTCCGTCGAGAAGGTCGCCCACGCCGACGACCCCCTCTACGCCACCGTGTACGTCCCCGCCGAGAAGGCCGCCGCCATCCCCGCGCACGCCTCCGTCGACCTGACCGTCCAGTCGGTGCCGACCCAGCAGTACGGCGTCCTGCACGGGGAGGTGAAGTCCGTGGACCGCTCGGCCCAGTCGGCGCAGACGATCGGCGCGTTCCTCGGGGACAGCGCGCTCGGCGAGCAGTTCACCGAGGACGGCAGGCCGGTCGCCGTGACGGTGCGGCTGGACACCTCCAGGTCCACGAAGAGCGGCTACGAGTGGTCCTCGGCCGACGGACCGCCCTTCGGACTGACCTCCATGACCCTGGCCTCGGGCTCGATCCGGCTGGCCGACCAGCGTCCCGTCGATTGGCTGCTGCCGTGAGCACCGCACAGGAGACCCGGGGCAGACGCCGCGCCGCCCCGCCGAGGCGCAGCGTGCCGAAGAGCCGCGCGAAGACCGTCCGCACGCCCACCGTGCTCCAGATGGAGGCCGTGGAGTGCGGTGCCGCTTCCCTCGCCATGGTGCTGGGGCACTACGGCCGCCATGTCCCGCTGGAGGAGCTGCGGATCGCCTGCGGCGTCTCCCGCGACGGGTCCCGGGCGAGCAATCTGCTGAAGGCGGCGCGCAGTTACGGGTTCACCGCCAAGGGCATGCAGATGGACCTGGCCGCCCTGGCGGAGGTGACGGCACCGGCCATCCTCTTCTGGGAGTTCAACCACTACGTCGTCTACGACGGCATGGGCCGCCGGTTCGGGCGGCGCGGGGTGTTCATCAACGACCCGGGCAAGGGCCGGCGTTTCGTGTCCCTGGAGGACTTCGACGGGTCCTTCACGGGTGTCGTGCTGACCATGGAGCCCGGTGACGGCTTCACCCGCGGCGGCCGCAAGCCCGGTGTGCTCGGCGCGATGCCCGCCCGGCTGCGCGGAACCGCGGGCACGCTGCCCGCCGCCGTGCTGGCCAGCCTGCTCCTGGTGGCGGTCGGCGCGACCGTACCCGCGCTCAGCCGCACCTACATCGACATGTTCCTCATCGGGGGGCAGACCTCGCTGCTCGGCGTGCTGTTCGCGTCGATGGGGGCCTGCGTCCTGCTCACGGTGGTGCTGACCTGGCTCCAGCAGGCCAACCTGCTGCACGGCCGCATCATCTCCTCCACCCTCTCCAGCGCCCGCTTCCTGCGGCACCTGCTGCGGCTGCCGGTGACCTTCTTCTCCCAGCGCAGCCCCGCCGACCTGGTACAGCGCCTCCAGTCCAACGACGCCGTCGCCGAGACGCTGGCCCGCGACCTCGCCGCGGCGGGCGTGGACGCGATCGTGGTCGTCCTGTACGCCGTGCTGCTGTACACGTACGACCCGCAGCTCACCTTCGTCGGCATCGGTGTGGCGCTGCTCAACATCCTCGCGATGCGGGTCGTGATCCGGCTGCGCGCGACCCGTACGGCCAAGCTGCGGGCGGACACGGCGCGGCTGACCAACACCGCGTACACCGGCCTCCAGCTGATCGAGACGATGAAGGCGACCGGCGGCGAGGACGGCTACTTCCGCAAGTGGGCCGGCCAGCACGCCACCACGCTGGAGGAGCAGCAGCGGCTCGGGGTGCCGAGTGCCTGGCTGGGCGTGGTCGCGCCGACGCTGGCGACGCTGAACAGCGGGCTGATCCTGTGGATCGGCGGCATGCGCGCGGTCGAGGGGCACATCTCGGTCGGGCTGCTGGTCGCCTTCCAGGCGCTGGTGGTCCGCTTCACGGCGCCGCTGACCCGGCTGAACGGTGTCGCGGGCCGCATCCAGGACTTCGCGGCCGACGTGGCCCGGCTGAAGGACGTGGAGAACTTCCGGGCGGATCCGCTCTACGACCGCCCCGGTGGTGGCGAGTCCACCCGCCGGCTGCGCGGGCACGTGGAGCTGCAGAACGTCTCCTTCGGCTACAACCCGCTCGACAAGCCGCTGCTGACCGGTTTCGACCTGACCGTGGGGCCGGGGCAGCAGGTGGCCCTGGTCGGCGGTTCGGGCAGCGGCAAGTCGACCGTGTCGCGGCTGATCTCGGGCCTGTACGCGCCCTGGGACGGCGTGATCCGCATCGACGGGCAGCGGCTCGACGACATCCCGCGCGGGGCGCTGGCGTCCTCCGTCTCCTTCGTCGACCAGGACGTGTTCCTGTTCGAGGGCTCGGTGCGCGACAACGTGGCGCTGTGGGACCCGTCGATCCCCGACGACGCCGTGGTGGAGGCGCTGAAGGACGCCGCGCTGTACGACGTGGTGACGCGCAGGCCGGGCGGCCTGCACAGCCCGGTGGAGCAGGACGGCCGCAACTTCTCCGGCGGGCAGCGCCAGCGCCTGGAGATCGCGCGGGCCCTGGTGCGCCGGCCCAGCATCCTCGTGCTGGACGAGGTGACCAGCGCGCTGGACGCGGAGACCGAGCTGGTGGTGATGGACAACCTGCGTCGGCGCGGCTGCGCCTGCGTGGTGATCGCGCACCGGCTCAGCACGGTGCGGGACAGCGACGAGATCGTCGTCCTCGACCACGGCACGGTCGTGGAGCGCGGGCGGCACGAGGAGCTGCTGGCGCGCGGTGGCGCGTACGCGGCGCTGGTCAGGGAGCGGTGAGATGACAACCGTGCACGACGGGCAGGGCGACCTGGTCCTGGGGGCGCTCGGCTCGCTGGGCACGCGCGTCGACTGCGCCGGGTTCAACCGCCTCGACCTGGAAGGGCCGCAGGTGCTGTGGCTCGTGGTGTCCGGCGCGGTGGACCTGTTCGCGGTCGACGCCGGGGAGCAGGGCCACTGGCACCACCTGGGGCGCCTGGAGGCGGGCTCGGTGCTGCTGGGACCGGTCTCCGGGCCGCAGCACACGCTGGTGGCGCGTCCACTGCGGGACTGCGTGGTGCACCGCATCGGACTGCGCGAGCTGTACCAGCCGGCGCAGACGCAGACGTGGTCGTACGACGCGTACGGCAACCCCCAGTACGTGCCGCCGACGACGAGTCCGCTGGAGTACGCCCTCGCCCTCGGTGTCGGCCGCGGCCTGACCGTCCTGTTCCAGGCGCCGATGGCCACGGAGCGGGCCGCCGCACCCACCGACGACGACGTGTTCTGGATGCAGGTCCCGCCGGGCAGCGTCCAGTACGGGGCGGTGTACGGCGAGGAGGCGGCCGCCGACCTGCTGATGGACCCGGCGCTGTGGCAGAGCATGGTCGACCAGCAGTACCGGCTGCTGACCACCCTGGACCGGTGGATCGAGCAGCTGGAGCGCACTCACGAGAGCCGGACGGCGGCCGGTATCAAGGCCGGTGAGGCGGTGCGCGCGCAGGCCGACCGGACGCTGCTGGCCTCCATCGGCAAGCGCTCGGCGCAGCGCACCACGGCCGCCGACGCCGACGCCACGTACGCGGCCTGCCGGCTGGTCGCCCGCGCCGCCGGGATCCCGCTCGCCGAGCCTGCCCCGGGCGGCACCGAGAGCGACCGGCTCGACCCGGTGGAGCGGATCGCACTCGCCTCGCGGGTGCGGACCAGGTCGGTGCGGCTGGAGGACCGCTGGTGGCGGGACGACGTGGGGCCGCTGGTCGGGCACCGCACCCTGTCGGGGGCGCCGGTGGCACTGCTGTGGCGGCGCGGGGGCTATGTCGCCGTGCATCCGGCGACCGGTCGTGAGACGCCGGTGGAGCGGGCGAACGCCGGGGGGTTCGAGCCGCGTGCGGTGATGTTCTACCGGCCGCTGCCGGAGCGGCGGCTCAGTCTGCTGCGCCTGCTGCGGTTCTGTCTGGCGGGGACGCGCCGGGACCTGACCGGGTTGCTGCTCGCCGGTCTGGTGACGGTGGCGCTCGGCGCGCTGGTGCCGATCGCGACGGGCCGGGTGCTCGGCGAGTTCGTGCCGAAGGCGCAGACCGGGCTGATCGTGCAGGTGTGTCTGGCGGTGATGCTGAGCAGCGTCGTCGCGGCGGCCTTCATGCTGCTGCAGAACCTCACCATCCTGCGTCTGGAGGGCCGGATCGAGGCCACGCTCCAGCCCGCCGTGTGGGACCGCCTGCTGCGGCTGCCGACGAAGTTCTTCACCGAGCGTTCCACCGGCGAACTGGCGAGCGCGGCCATGGGCATCAGCGCGATCCGCAGACTGCTCGCGGGCGTCGGTCCGACGGTGGCCCAGTCGGTGACCGTCGGCGCGATGAACCTGGGTCTGCTGCTCTGGTACAGCGTGCCGATGGCGTGCGCGGCGATCGGCATGCTGGTGGTCGTCGCCGGGGTGTTCCTCGGGCTCGGGCTGTGGCAGGTGCGCTGGCAGCGGCGGCTGGTCAAACTCACCAACAAGCTGAACAACCAGGCGTTCCAGACGCTGCGCGGGCTGCCGAAGCTGCGGGTGGCGGCGGCCGAGAACTACGCCTACGCGGCGTGGGCGGAGCGGTTCGCGCACAGCCGGGAGCTCCAGCAGCGGGCGGGCCGGATCAAGAACCTGAACGCGGTGCTCGGCGCGGTGTACCTGCCGCTCTGCACCCTGTTGATGTTCATGCTGCTGGCCGGCCCGGCGCGGGGCTCGATGTCGGCGGCGGAGTTCCTCACCTTCAACGCCTCGGTGACGATGCTGCTGACCTCGGTCACCCAGCTGACCGGCGCGTTCGTGTCGGCAGTGGCGGCGCTGCCGCTGTTCGAGGAGATCCGGCCGGTCCTGGACGCCACGCCCGAGGTACGGACGGCGAGCACCCGGCCGGGCCCGCTGTCGGGCGCGATCGAGGCGCGCCGGCTGTCGTTCCGGTACACCGACGACGGGCCGCTGGTCCTGGACGACGTGTCCTTCGAGGTGCGGCCGGGTGAGTTCGTGGCGGTCGTCGGCCCCAGCGGCTGCGGCAAGTCGACCCTGCTGCGGCTGCTGATCGGCTTCGACCGGCCGCTGTCGGGCAGCGTCCTGTACGACGGCCAGGATCTGGCCGCCCTGGACCAGTCGGCGGTGCGCAGACAGTGCGGGGTGGTGCTCCAGCACGCCCAGCCCTTCACCGGCTCGATCCTGGACGTCATCTGCGGCACCGAGCCGTACACGCCCGAGGAGGCGATGGCGGCGGCCGGGATGGCGGGGCTCGCGGAGGACATCGAACGCATGCCGATGGGGCTGCACACCATCGTGTCGGACGGCGGGGCGGTCTCCGGGGGCCAGCGGCAGCGGCTGATGATCGCGCAGGCGCTGATCCGCCGGCCGCGCATCCTCTTCTTCGACGAGGCCACCAGCGCCCTGGACAACGAGACACAGCGCACCGTGATCGAGTCCACCAAGGCGCTCAACGCCACCCGGATCGTGATCGCGCACCGCCTGTCCACGGTCCTGGACGCCGACCGCGTGATCGTGATGGAGGACGGCAAGGTCGCCCAGCAGGGCCCGCCCGCCCGGCTGCTGGCGGACACCGGCGGCCGGCTGCACGAGCTGGTGCGGCGGCAGCTGGCCTGATCGGCGCTCAAATGGGTACCTGTTGCCCTCATGCGTACGAGCGTGGTGGATGTGGGGTCGAACACGGTCCGGCTCATGGTGGCGGACGCCGAGGGCGGCGTCCCGCTGCCGGTGCACACCGCGAAGTGGCGGCTGCGCCTGTCGGAGCAGGTCAGGCCGGGCGGCCCGGTCCCGGAGGAGGCCGTGGAGCGGCTCGTCGGGGCGGTCGCAGACGCGAGCAGGACCGCGGACCGGTGGGGGGCGTCGGGACCGCTGGCCTTCGCGACCGCGGTGGTGCGCGCCGCGCCGAACCGGCGTGAGGTGCTGCGCACCGTCCACGCCCGCACCGGCGTGCCGCTGTGCACCCTGCCGGGCGAGGTGGAGGCGGAGCTGACGTTCCTCGCGGCCCGGCGCTGGATGGGCTGGCGGTCCGGTCCGCTCGCCCTGCTCGACATAGGCGGCGGCTCGCTGGAGGTGGCGTTCGGGCGTGGCCGGCTGCCCGGCTTCGTGGCCTCGCTGCCGCTGGGGGCCGCCCGGCTGACCCACGAGTTCCTGGCGGGCGGCCGGGACCCGGCCTCGCCGGAGCAGGTCAGGGCGCTGCGGCGCAAGGTCCGCCACCAGCTGCGGGACGCGGCGGCGCGGATCCGCTGGGAGGGGCCGCGGACCGCCGTGGCCACCTCGCGGACCTTCCAGCAGCTGGGGCGGCTGTGCGGCGCCCCGCCGGGCCGGCACGGGCCCTTCACGGAGCGGCGGATGCGTTGCTCGGACCTGGGGGACGCGGTGGGCCGGCTGGCCGCCCTGTCCGCCGCCGAGCGGGCCCGGCTGCCCGGCATCTCGGCGCCGCGCGCGGCCCAGAGCCTGGCGGGCGCCGTCGTCGGTCATACCGCGATGAAGCTGACCGGTCTCGAGTCGGTGGCGCTCTGCCCCTGGGCGATCCGCGAGGGCGTCCTGCTGCGCCACATCGAGGACGGTCCTGCCTGGTGGGCCGAGGTCGTGCGCCGCAGCGACGAGGCCGCTCCCCCGGCGCCGGTGCCCCTGCGCCTGGCGTCCACGTCGAACTGAACGACCGGAAGCAGGAGCGGTACGACGACAAGCGAGAAGGAGGACCCCGTGTCCCAGGACGGCGAGCACGACCACAAGCAGCCCGAGACCGCGGCCGAGGAGGTCCTGCGCGAGATCGAGGAGGCCAGGCCCCGCGAGGCGGAGTCCGACGAGGGCGAGCACCGCGGCGAGGCGGGGGACGCCACCTCCCCGAACACCGGCGCCCAGGAGGACGTCGAGGGCGAGTGAGGCGCCGCTGAGTGCGGCCGGGGGTGCCGGGGCGGTGTCCGGGTACTCGCGGCGCATGGAGTACGACCGCGAAGGACCACAGCCGCCGACGGCCCGGGGACCGGTCTCCGAGGCCGTCGGCGCACATCTGCTCGGCACGGGCCCGCTGCCCTCCCCCGAGGCCGTCGCCGCCGCGCCGGTGTACGGCGACGACCTCCAGCTCGCCCTGTACCAGTGCTACGAGCTGCACTACCGGGGCTTCGCGGGTGTCTCCCCCGACGTGGAGTGGGACCCCGGGCTGCTCGGCGTCCGGGCCGCGCTGGAGCGGCGCTTCGGATCCGCCCTGCGGGCCGACACCCCGGTCCACGACAGCGTCGCGGACGCGGTCGGGGCGCTGCTCGTCGAACCCGTCCACGGCGAGGGGGTCAGCCACTTCCTGCGGGACGAGGGCGAGTTGTGGCAGGTGCGGGAGTACGCGGCCCAGCGCTCGCTGTACCACCTCAAGGAGGCCGATCCGCACGCCTGGGTGCTGCCGCGCCTGTGGGGCCGTTCGAAGGCGGCGATGGCCGCGGTGGAGTTCGACGAGTACGGCGGCGGCCGCGCCGACCGGGTGCACGCCCGCCTGTTCGCCGACCTGATGACGGATCTGGACCTGGACACCACGTACGGGGCCCATCTGGACGCGGCCTCGGCCGAGTGCCTGGCCACGGTGAACATGATGTCCCTGTTCGGCCTGCACCGGTCGCTGCGCGGGGCGCTGGTGGGGCACTTCGCGGCGGTGGAGATCACCTCGTCACCCGGTTCCCGGCGGCTCGCCGAGGCGATGCGCCGCACGGGCGCCGGTCCGGCGGCCGAGCACTTCTACGACGAGCACGTCGAGGCCGACGCGGTGCACGAGCAGATCGTGCGGCACGAGGTGATCGACGGCCTGCTGGAGCAGGAGCCGCACCTCGCGGCGGACGTCGCCTTCGGCCTCGACGCCACCGGGTACCTCGAAGAGCGCCTCGGCGCCCGGCTGCTCGCCGACTGGCGCGCGGGGCGGTCGTCCCTGCGTACGCCGCTGCCCGCCCCTCGCCGCGTTCACCGGGAAATTTCTCATATTTCGTGACGTCCGGGGTACGTGGGATCCGTGAATTTCATGGTGCTACCGGGCGTCTACGCCCCTCAGGAGGACACCGCGCTGCTGGCCGGGGCGCTGTCCGACGAGTCGCTCCCGCCGGGCGCGGCCGTGCTGGACGTGGGGACCGGCACGGGTGCCCTCGCCCTGGCGGCGGCGCTGCGGGGCGGCCGGGTGACCGCGGTGGACGTGTCGTGGCGCGCGGTGTGCGCCGCGCGGCTCAACGCGGCCCGGGCCGGGCTGCGGATCCGCGTCCGGCACGGCAACCTCTTCACACCCGTGCGCGGTGAGTCGTTCGACCTGGTGCTGGCCAATCCGCCGTATGTGCCGGCGCCCGCCTCCGGCCGCCGGCCGCGTGGTGCCGCGCGGGCCTGGGACGCGGGTCACGACGGTCGCACCGTCCTGGACCGGATCTGCCGGGAGGTGCCCGGGCTGCTGCGTCCCGGCGGGGTGCTGCTGCTCGTGCAGTCGGCGCTCAGTGATCCGGGGCGGACCGTCGGGCTGCTGCGCGAGGCGGGCCTGAAGGCGGCGGTGATCCGGCGGCGGCGGATCGCGTTCGGCCCCGTGGTGCGCGGCCGGGAGCGCTGGCTGCGGCAGCGCGGGCTGCTGTCCCTGGCGGACTACGAGGAGGAGTTGGTGGTCGTCCGTGCCGAACTCCCCGTCTGACCCCCCGCGCCCGCCGGACGCCCCGCGCCGGATCAAGGTCCAGCGCCGGGGGCCGCTGCTGGTGGAAGGGCCGGTGGAGGTGGAGCTGGAGGACGGGACGACGGTGTCCTCCGACCGCTTCCGGGTGGCGCTGTGCACGTGCCGGCGCAGTCGGCGCTATCCGTGGTGCGACACCAGCCACCGCGCCCGGTCCTCCAGGGCCGCGGACGGCCCGGCCGCGAACGAGTGACGGCGCCCGTGAACCGGGAGAACGGCGGACGGCCCCACTCCGTCCGCCGTCCCCGGTGCGGGCCCGCGGGACCCGTACGGCGGCGCTCGCACTCCCCAGTAGCGAGCAGCCGATCACGCCGCACGGTCCCGGCGGTCCCGGTCCCTCAGAACGTGAAGACGCTCGCGCTGCCCGCGTTCTTCACGCACTCGTTGGCGAAGGTGCGTTCGTAGGAGAGGCGCCGGCCCTGCCAGACGCCGTCGACGGTGACGACCACGGGGGCGTACTCCCGGGTGCACAGCACCGAGTCCTCGGCGGCCAGGGCGCCCGGGTCGCCGTGCGCGGCGCGCAGTTCGGCGCAGGCCGCGCCGGCCGCCGGGTGGGTGCCGGAGGCGGTCGGGGCGCAGGTCAGGGTGACCGCGCGCAGAGGTGCGGCGGTGGCAGCGCTCTCTCCGTGCCCCACGGTCAGCACCAGGGCCGAGGGGGCGTAGAGCGACGCGGGGGCGGTGGCCGGGGAGGCGAGGGAGGCCCCGGCGAGGGGCCCGCAGACGGCGGTGGCCGTCAGGCCCAGAGTCGCTGCCCAGCGCGCGGTGTTCCGCATTGTGTGCATCCTTCCGCTCGTTTCGAGGGTGGTGCCGGCCCGGCCCGGTCGGTGCCGGAGCGGCGAGCGCGAGTCTGCCGAGTCCGGCACCGAAACTCATCTCGACCCCATGGGTTTCGGTAACCTTGCGTATTGAATCAGTGGCGTGAAGTCACAGAATTAGAACGTTCCAAGTCCGCAACTGGGCGTTTCTTGATCGATTATTGAGAACAGAACTGGCCGAATGGCGTGATCCGCACCTTCGCCAATAGGCCTGAAACACCCCCGGAACAGGGCCCGTCGACCCTGACCGCCACCCCCGGCATACCCGCGGGTATGGTGCCGGCAGCGCGAGCTCGACGACGAGAGGCGGACCTGGGATGCCGAAGCACTGGGCGGATTTCCAGTACGAGATCTATCTGAACGGCATGACGGGCGCGGTCCCGCGGCTGCCCACCGACCTGACCCGGCTCGAGGAGCTCACCGAGCGGCGGCTCGGGCCCGGCCCCTTCGGATACGTCGCGGGCAGCGCGGGCGACGGCAGCACCGCCCGCGCCAACCGGGCGGCGCTGGCGAGGCGCCGGATCGTTCCGCGCATGCTGCGGGACGTGCACGAACGCGACCTGCGTGTCGAGGTGCTGGGCCGTGCCCTGCCCGCCCCGCTGGCGCTCGCGCCGGTCGGCGTCCTGTCGATCATGCATCCGGACGCGGAGCCGGCCGCCGCCCGGGCCGCCGCCGCCCAGGGCGTGCCGTACATCCTCTCCTCCGCCTCCAGCACGCCCATGGAGGAGGTCGCCGAGGCGATGGGCGACGCCGAGCGCTGGTTCCAGCTGTACTGGCCGCGGGACCGCGAGGTGGCGCGCAGCTTCCTGGACCGGGCCCGGGCGGCCGGGTACACGGCGCTGTTCGTCACGCTCGACACGCCGCTGCTGTCCTGGCGCCCGCGCGACCTCGACCAGGCGTACCTGCCGTTCCTGCACGGAGTCGGCACCGCCAACTACTTCTCGGACCCGGCCTTCCGGGCCGGGCTGGCCAAGCCGGTGCACGAGGACCCGAACGCGGCGGTGATGCATTTCGTCGGCATGTTCTCCGACCCCGCCAAGTCCTGGCCCGACCTGGCGTTCCTGCGGGAGAACTGGGACGGTCCGATCGTCCTCAAGGGCATCCTGCACCCGGACGACGCCCGGCTCGCCGCCGACGCCGGGATGGACGGCGTGGTCGTCTCCAACCACGGGGGCCGTCAGGTGGCCGGTTCGGTCGCGGCGGCCGACGCCCTGCCGCGCGTGGTGGAGGCGGCCGGCGACCGGCTGACCGTGCTCTTCGACAGCGGTGTCCGCACCGGCGACGACGTCTTCAAGGCGCTCGCGCTCGGGGCCCGTGCGGTGCTCCTGGGCCGTCCCTACGTCTACGGTCTCGGCCTGGACGGCCAGGCCGGCGTCGAGCACGTGATCCGCTGCCTGCTCGCCGAACTGGACCTCACCCTGGCCCTGTCCGGGCACGCCTCACCGGCCACCCCGGGGCCCGCGGATCTGGTGGAGGACCCGGTGTGAGGGACGGTGACACCGCCCCTCCGCACCGCTGACGATGCCATCGAGGCACACCGGGGCGCACCGTCCTCCTCAGCCGCCGGACAGGTCCACGGCCCGCGCCCCAGGGGCGTCGGTACGGGCGATCGACAGGGAGCCCTCCGCCGTCGGCACCGGGTCGGTGCGCCAGCGCTGGTCGTCGGAGCCGTCGTGGACCTTGACGACGACGTCGGCGTCCGGGGCGCGGGTGGTGGTGGCGAGCGCGAGCAGTTTCTGCCCGCGCGGCACCAGTTCGCCCGCGCCGGTCAGCTCGTAGCGCACGTCCTCGCCCCGCTCGGTTCCCTCGTCGGCGCAGGTACCGAGAATGACGACTCCGGCGTCCGCCCGCGAGTCCAGACACAGCCCCGGGTCGGCGACGCTGCGCAGCAGTCCGTCGTCCTCGTAGGTCCACTGCTGGGTCCCGGCCTCGGAGCACTCGGCCAGCCGGGCGCCCGCCCCGGCCTTCGGCTCGCCCCGGACGTCGAGACACAGGTTCGCGGCGACGTTGCGCAGCCGCGTGCGCTCCGCCGACGTGGGCATCCCGGCCTCGTCGGGCGGTTTCGGACGGCTCGTCGCGGACGTCTCGCCGTCCCCGTCGACCGCGCTGGTGGAGGCGGCCGGATCGGCACCACCACCGTCGTAGGACCACACGCTCACCACGAGCACGATGGCCAGCACCCCGGCGGAGGCGGCGCCGAACTGCCGGAGCACCGACCGGCCGGAGCGCGGGCGGCCCGGCAACCGGCGCACGGGCACGGGGATCCGGGCCAGCAGCCCGGTGCGTGAGCCGCGATGCCGGGCGGCGCCCTTGGCCAGCACGCCCAGCGTTGCGCGCGCCGGACGGGAGTCGAGATAGCGCCGGGCGCCCCAGCCGAGCACGGCCTCGGCGATCAGCGTGCCCAACTCCCGCTCGAAGTGGCCGAGTTGGTCGGCCGCGTGCCGACAGTGACGGCAGTCGGCCAGATGCTTGCGGACATCCGGCAGCAGGGCGCCGCCCCGGCGAATCGGGACGTCGAGCAGTCGGCTGTGGAAGCGGCACTCCTGGCTCGGCGCGAGCTG
Organism: Streptomyces sp. NPDC111628; assembly: GCF_055635195.1. NCBI lineage: Bacteria > Bacillati > Actinomycetota > Actinomycetes > Kitasatosporales > Streptomycetaceae > Streptomyces > Streptomyces sp. NPDC111628. The sequence goes on from NZ_JBVKBZ010000003.1 coordinate 722,272, forward strand.
CCGGTGGGCATGCAGACATCCCTCGCGGAATTTCTCACGCGCCTGTTCGAGAGTGGCCGACGCGGTGTCGGTGTCCATGCCCAGCAGACCCGCAGGGACGCTTATGGACTCTCCTTCGACCTCCGTGTGCCACAGCAAACAACGGGCCGGTCCGGGAAGAGAAGCGAATGCCCGGGCCGCCAACGTGCGGTTTTCCGGAGTCAGGGACTTCGCCGCCCGCATACCCCGTCCCCCGGCGGGTTTGAGCAAGTGCGGCAGCGTGCCGGTTATCGCGTCGTCGCCGGACCACTGGCGGACCGTGTCGCGCACGGCCACCAGCAGCCGGGGGCGCAGCGCGGTGGCCGGCTCGCCCTCGGCGAGACGGGCCAGCACCCGGTGCCAGGCCGCGGCGGTGACCATGCCGGTGACCTGGGCCGAAGTGGCCAGGCAGATGGTCGCGTAGTCGTGTGCCGGCTGCCAGTGGCGGGCCATCAGCAGCGCGGCGATCCGGGCGGCCTCGCTCTCCGGGCCGTCCCGGAGCCGTGCGGCCAGCAACTCGTCGGACTCCCCGGGATCCCCGCCGGAGGGCGGGTAGGCGGGCCGAGGGGGGTGGGGGGTGGGCACTGAGATGTTTCCTTCCCACGCGCAGGTGACTCAGAAGTTCCGATCGCCGAAAAGGACCCACGGATTGGTGTGTACCTCTTGGGCGGAGCGCGGGAAGCGTGAATTCGCCATGGCGAAATCGGACCCGGCCCGTCAAAGCGCGTGCGAGACCCGGCCTTTACCCCCCGCACGGGTGCTTCACTCTCGCACAAACCACTCATGGTCAACAAGGCGACCGGGCAACATCGGCCGCCTTTGAAAGAAAGTCAGAATCCCGGGCATGCCATGATCCCCGACATGCCGAGAGGGCCGCACCGGCTTTCCGCATTCTCCCGCGGAAGCGGCGCGGCCCTCGGGCGCGGTGCGCAGGGGTCAGCCGGTCATCCCTGGTCCGCCACGAAGGAGGCCATCCGGGCCAGCGCGGCGTTCCAGTTGATCGTGTGCTCGTTGGTCGACCAGGACTGGATGTCGTCGATGAAGCAGAACTGGCCGACGCAGCCCTGGAGTTTGCTCTGCGCGTAGGGGTCCTGGATGCTCGAGTTCGGACCGCCGGACAGGGTGCCGTCGGGCGGCGCGGGCAGGGCGGGGTCGAGCTGGTGGGCGTACCAGCGGCTGTGCTGGTTGTGCGCGTTGACCTCGCCGTATCCGGTGACGTACGACATGTTCAGGGCGTTGCGGCCCAGGATGTAGTCCATGCTCTGGACGGCGCCGTCACGGTACTCGGAGCCGCCGGTGATGTCGTAGGCGGTGGCGATGACGACCGCGTTGTTCAGGATCTGGTGGCTGGAGCCCCAGTCGTAGACGTTGCCGTCGGGGGCGTAGGGCATGCCGTACGGATGGGCCTTCAGCGTGGCCAGGTAGCCGTCGGCGCCCCGGACGACGGAGCGGCGGACGTGGTCGCGGCCGGGGAGCCGGCTGGGGACGGTCGCCAGGTCGAGGCGGGCGGCCGCCGCGGTGCTCGCCCAGTCGAAGCTGATCGGCCCGAAGATGTCGGCGGTGTGCACCGGAGACGTCAGCACGTAGTCCCTGAAGTCCCGCTCCCCCGTCGTCAGGTACAGCTCGGCGGCGGCCCAGTAGAAGTCGTCGGCGACCTTGGCGTCGGGGTAGGCGCCGCCGCCGATGCCGTCGTTCTCGTCGGCGAGCAGGTCCGGGTGGGCGAGCGCCGCGGTCCAGGCGGTGCGGGCCGCGTCGAGCGCCTTCGCGGCGAACTCCCGGTCGTAGGGGCGGTACAGGCGGGCGGCCTGCGCGGCCGTCGCCGCCAGGTTGAGGGTCGCCGCGGTGGTCGGCGGGTGCAGTTCGCGCTTCTGCGGGTCGTCACTGGGCAGCAGCGGCAGCCCGGTCCACTGCTCGTCGTGGATCTTGTGATGGGCCATCCCGGCCAGCGGCTGCCCGTCCGGCACCTGCATCTTCAGCAGGAAGTCCAGCTCCCAGCGGGCCTCGTCGAGGATGTCCGGCACCCTGTTGCCGCTCTCGGGGATGTCGAGCGAACCGTCGCCCAGCTTGCGGGGTTCCCCCGTGCGGGCGTGCAGCGAGCGCTCGTAGGTGCTGAGCAGCTCCCAGGTGGAGATGCCGCCGTTGACGACGTACTTGCCGTGGTCGCCGGCGTCGTACCAGCCGCCGGAGACGTCCAGGGTGTAGTCGCACACACCGGGTTGGCAGGGCACCTCGGTGTCGCCCTGATTGGGTGCCGTACCCACGTGTCCGGCGGGGCGTCCGTAGCCGGGGCGGAGTTCGTCGCTGATCGCGGTGCCGCTGCGCTGCGTGTAGTAGTACTTCGCGGAGTCCAGGCGCAGCCGCTCGTACGCGGCCGTGCCGATGTCGAAGGGGCGACTGGTCTCGCCGTCGGCGACCAGGGTGTAGCCCTCGCCGCGCTTCTTGTAGCGGCCGAAGTCGATCGAGTGGACGTTCTGCCCGGAGGAGGCGTCGACGCCGCGCGGCTTGCTCCAGCCGTGGGAGACGACCCGCCCGGCGTCGTTCTTCAGCTGCCAGGGCAGGCGCGAGGTCGCGTCGGTGACGAGGGTGGCGTTCTTCGGTCCCGAGGGCAGGTAGGCGACCTGGTTCACCCGCACCCGCGGCCCGGTGTCCGGCACGTACGGCTCGGGCGCCACGCCGCCCAGCAGGGACACGTCGTCCACGCAGAACCGCCAGGCGTCGGGCGTGCCGCCGAGCTGGAAGCCGACCTGGCCCTGAGCGGTGTCGACGGGCGAGGTGAAGGTGTACGAGTAGGTGTTGCCCGAGACGCTCAACTGCGGGCTGACCTCGAAGTAGGTGTCGTACGGGGACACCGAAAGACCGACGATCGCCCGGACCACGTGGTCGGCGGGCGTACCGGTGGCGGTGAAGGAGAACTTGTACGACTCCCCCGCGACCAGGGTGACGTCGTTCTGGCCGACGGCGGCGTCCCAGCGGTTGGTGGTGCCGCCGGGGGCGTCGGCGCACAGCCGGCCGTCGGTCACGGCGGCGGTGACGTTGCTGCTCGCCCACCAGGCGTCCGTGCCGTTGTCGAAGGTGCCGTTCCTGACCTGCTCGGTCTCCTCGGCGCCGGCCGGGGCGGCGGGCAGCGCGATGACGGCCGTCGCCAGCAGGGCCGTCAGGGAGACGAGCGCGGTTCTGCGTCTTTTCACGTCCGGGCTCCTCGGGGGAGGTGGCGCCCACCATGGAATGGGAGCGCTCCCAAATGCGGTCGCAGGACATGCTTGTGGCAGACATGACACGCCGTCAACGGTCCGGACGGGACCGGTTTTCCGACCGGTTCCCGCCCGGACCGTGGTACGGCGGCTCAGGCGGCGGGTGCCTCCAGGCGGCTGACGCGGACCGCTCCCCGCGCCTCGCCGGGGTGACGGCTGGTCAGCGTGAGACGGATCCGGGACCCGCGCAGCGGACGGAAGCCGATGACCGTGGGCGCGTCGGAGGCGGTGGCCCAGTCGGTCCGCACCTCCTTGGCCGCACGCCAGGCGCGGCCGTCCCAGACGTCCACCCCGACGGTCGCGGGCAGGCTGTGCCCGTCGTCCACGGTGAAGGAGACCTCGACGCGGTCGTAGGTGCGTGTACGCCCGTGGTCGACCGAGATCCAGTCCTCGGCGCGGGCCCCGTCGAAGGCGGGCAGCAGGGCGGTGGCCGCCTTGTGGAAGCCGTTGGACCAGCCGGTGGCCGGGTCGCCGTCGAGCACGGCGGCGGGGAGGGTGTCGGTCCGGCCGGAGTAGCTCGCGTCCGCGTGCGGGTGCTCCACGGGCGCCGGATGCCCGGGGCGGAACTCCGCGGCCGGTGTGGTCGACCGGTCCCGGGCCCGCCGGGCGCGCACCGTCGCCGTGTCGGTGCGCAGCCCGTCCGCGCGAGCCGTCACTCGTACCGTGCCCGGCCGGGTGCCGGACCGGACGATCGCCAGTGCCTTGCCGTGGAAGGCGGTGCGGGTGCTCGCCTGGTAGCGCTCCGCGCTCTCCTGGCGGCCGTTGTCCAGTCCGGCGAGCGAGCCGCCCGCGACGTCGAAGGAGATCAGGTGCTCGGCGCCCGGCACCACCACGCCGTGCCGGTCGACCACCTCGGCGGTCACGAAGACCAGGGAGCGGCCGTCCGCGTCGACGGCCTCGCGGTCCGGGGTGAGGCGCAGGGCGTGCGGCGCCCGGGCGGTGCGCAGGACGTCGGTGGCCACCGTCCTGCCGCCGCGCCGGGCGACGGCCTTCAGCTCGCCCGCCTCGAAGGGCACCTTCCAGGTCAGGTGGAGCTTGCCGGCGCTGCCGTTCGGGCTGGTGTAGCTGCCGGGGTAGGGCCCGTCGGTGAAGGTCTTGTCGTCGCCGGTGGCCTCGGTGGTCTCCAGGTAGGTCCGGCCGTCGACGGTCTTCTTGGCGTCGAAGCGGCGGGTGCCGAGGGACTTGCCGTTCAGGTACAGCTCGACGGTGTCGACGTTGGTGTAGGCCCAGACCTCGACGGTGTCGCCCTCGCGGTGGTTCCACGTCGTCGGCAGCAGGTGGACCATCGGCTCGTCCGTCCACTGGCTGCGGAACAGGTGGTACATGTCCTTCGGGAATCCGGCCGTGTCGACCGCGCCGAAGAAGGACGCCTTCACCGGGAAGACGTCGTAGGGCGTGGGCTCCCCGATGTAGTCGATGCCGGACCACAGGAACTGCCCGGCGAACCACTTGCGGTCCCGGTCCTTCTTGTGGCCGTACTCGCCGCTCATCGTCCAGGAGGCGAGGTTGTTGTCGTAGGACGAGGTGGCCCGCCCGCCCGGCGTGTGGTTCTCGCCGGTGTTCAGGTGCTCGGGTTCCTGGTAGGTGCCGCGGGTGGAGGTCTCGGAGGACGACTCGGACTCGAAGAGGAACAGGTGCGGATAGGCCGCGTGCAGGTCGTCCACCGACTTGGCGGTGTTGTAGTTGAGGCCGAGCCCGTCGAGCTTGGCGAGCATCAGGTCGGCGGCGGAGCCCTTGGCGGGCATCCGGCGGTACTTGTCCGAGCCGATGATCAGCGGGCGGGTGTCGTCGGCGGCGCGGATCGCCTCGATGACCCGGTCGGCCATGGCGAGTCCGGCGGTGGCGGTGGAGTCGGGGACCTCGTTGCCGATGGACCACATGACGACGGCGGGCGAGTTGCGGGCCGCGAGCACCATCTCGGTGGCGTCCCGCTCGCACCACTCGTCGAAGAACCGTCCGTAGTCGTAGCGGTTCTTGCCGGTGCGCCAGCAGTCGAAGGCCTCCACCAGCATGATGATGCCCATCTCCTCGCAGACCTCGATCATCTCGGGCGAGGGCGGGTTGTGGGAGGTGCGGAAGGCGTTGACGCCCATCGACTTCATGAGGGTCATCTGGCGGCGGATCGCGTCGATGCTGACGGCGGCGCCGAGCGCGCCGAGGTCGTGGTGCAGGTCGACGCCCTTGATCTTGGCGTGCCTGCCGTTGAGGTGGAAGCCCTCCTCCGGATCGACGTGGAAGGTGCGGATGCCGAACGGGGTGCGGTACGTGTCGACGGTCCGGCCGCCCACGCGCAGTTCGGTGTGCAGGGTGTAGCGGTGCGGGTTCGCGAAGTCCCACAGCCGCGGGCGTGCGACGGTGAGTTCGTGGGTCTCGGACGCCGTGTCGGTGACCTCCGCCGTGGAGGCGGTGCGGGCCACGGTGCGGCCGTCCGCGTCCTTCACCGCCGACCGGATCTCGACCTCGCGCGCGGTGCCCCCGGCGTTCACCAGCGACGTCCGGACCCGGACGACGGCGCTGTCCTCGCCCACCCGCGGCGTGGTGACGTACGTGCCCCAGCGCCGTACGTGCACCGGCTCGGTGACGACCAGGCGGGCCTCGCGGTAGATGCCGCTGCCGGAGTACCAGCGGCTGCTCGGCAGTTGGTTGCGCACCCGCACCGCGAGGACGTTCTCGGTGCGGCCGTCGGTGTGCAGCAGGTCGGTCAGGTCGAGGGCGAAGCCGGTGTAGCCGTAGGGGTGGTGGCCGACCTCCCGGCCGTTGCAGTGGACGCGGGAGTCCATGTACACGCCGTCGAACTCGACCGAGATCCGCTTCCCGGCGAGGGCGGGCGGCAGCGTGAAGGCGAGGCGGTACCAGCCGAGACCGCCCGGCAGGAAGCCGGTGCCGCTGGTGGTGCCGTGCTCGGTGGTGGGCGCCTGCTCGATGCTCCAGTCGTGCGGGACGGCGACCTCGCGCCACGCCGAGTCGTCGTGGGCCGGATCGGCGGCGTCCGTGACGTCCTCGGCCGCGCCGTCGGGGTCGATCAGCCAGAAGCGCCAGCCGTCCCGCAGGGCGACGGTGCTGCGGCCCGCCGAGCCGCCGGTCGCGTCCGCGGCCCACGCCGACGGGGCGGCGAGCGCCATCCCGGCCGCGGGCGTGGCGGCGGAGGCGATCAGAACCGATCTGCGCGTGACCGTCATGGCGGATCTCCCTCATCAGAACTCATCGAGGCTCATCAGAACTCAGAAGTACTCACAAGCGATCGCGAACAAACAGATTCTGACGTCGAGCCATACGCGCCCGTCAAGGCTGCGGAAAGCACTTTCTGCCCTGCGCCGCCCGACCGGGCCGGTGACACACGGGGCGGTCGGGCACCGTGCGCCCGGTGAGTACGGGTCCGTACGGGGCCCGAACCCACTAGGCTGGAAACAAGGTGACGCGCTGATCACCGTGAGTGTGCGCAATGGAGTGGCGACGATGAGTCCGGTCAACCCGTTCGACGATGCCGCCACGGCCCGCGCCGTCGTCGACGGCTCCGGCACCTTGCGCGAGTGGAACGAGGGCGCCCGCCTCCTGCTCGGCCACCCGGCAGCCGAGGTGGTGGGGCGCCCCGCCGCCGACCTGCTCGCGCACGACCACGACGGCACACCGCCGGGACACGACGACGACCGGTGGAGCGGCACCCTGGCCCTGCGGCACCGCGACGGACACACCGTGTCGGTGTGGGTGCTCGCGCACCGCAGACCGGCGGCGGACGGCGCCCCGGTCACGTGGCTCGCGGCCACCCCACTGCGATCCGGTCCGGAACCGGAGGACGACCCGCTGGTCAGGGCGGCCCTCACCCAGTCCCCCTGCGCCATGATGATCTTCGACGAGCAGCTCCTGCTGCGTGGGGTCAACGACGCCATGGCGCGGCTGCTGGGGCTCCCGCCCGACCGCGTGCGCGGGCTGCGGGCCACCGACTTCAGCGGCCGGCCGCAGAACGCGGAGCTGGAACGCCAGATGCGGCGCGTGCTGGCCACCGGCCGCCGGCACGACATGCAGATCCGCCTCAGGGCCGTCGGCGAGAGCCGCGCCCACGCGTGGAACGCCCGTGTCGCGCCCCTCACCGACGCCGACGGTCAGGTGCTCGGCGTGTGCGTCAGCGCCCACGACTTCACGGAGCAGCACCGCGCCCGGGAGCGGCTCCAACTGGTCAACGAGGCCAGCGTGCGCATCGGCACCACCCTCGACGTCACCCGTACGGCGCAGGAGCTGGCGGACGTGTGCGTCCCCCCGCTGGCCGACTTCGTCAGCGTCGACCTGCTGGACCCGCACGAGCACGGCGGTGAGCCCGCCACCCTGGTCGAACCGCCGGTCGCTCTGCGCCGCACCGCGCACCGGTCGATCACCGAGGACGGCCCGCAGGCGGTGGCCGAGACCGGACAGCTGGACGTCTATCCGGCCGGCTCCCCCCAGGCCGAATGCCTGCTCTCGGGACAGGCGATCGTGGCCTCGCAGGCCTACGGCGACCTGGAGCGCTGGCTCCAGTGGGACCCCGCCCGCCTGCGGCGGGTGAAGGAGTACGGCGTCCACTCGACGATGTCGGTGCCGCTCCAGGCCCGCGGCACCACCCTCGGCGTCGCGGTCTTCACCCGGTTCCGGCGTCCCGACCCGTTCACGCACGACGACGTACTGCTGGCCGAGGAGGTCAGCGCCCGCGCCGCCGTCTGCATCGACAACGCCCGCCGCTACTCCCGCGAGCGCGAGGCCACGCTGACCCTGCAGCGCAGTCTGCTGCCCCGGTGGCTGCCGCCCACCGCCGCGGTGCAGGCGGCCTCCCGCTATCTTCCGGCGGCCCGCTCGGGCGTCGGCGGCGACTGGTTCGACGTCATCCCCCTGTCCGGGATGCGGGTCGCCATGGTCGTCGGGGACGTCGTCGGCCACGGCATCCCGGCCTCGGCCACGATGGGCCGGCTGCGCACCGCCGTTCGCACCCTCGCCGACATCGACCTGACGCCCGAGGAGTTGCTCACCCACCTGGACGACCTGGTCGTCCGGCTGTCCGAGGAGTCCGGCGACGACCGGGCGGGCGAGGTCGGCGCGACGTGTCTGTACGTGGTGTACGACCCGGTGTCGCGGCACTGCTCCATGGCGCGGGCCGGGCATCCGGCGCCCGTCCTGGTCCCGCCGGACGGTCCGCCGGAGCAGGTCGAACTGCCCTCCGGGCCACCGCTGGGCGTGGGCGGACTGCCCTTCGAGTCGGCCGAGCTGGAGCTGCGCGAGGGCAGCGTGCTGGCGCTGTACACCGACGGACTGGTCGAGAGCCGGGACCGGGACACCGACACCGGCCAGGCGCTGCTGCGCGAGGCGCTGGCCGCCCCCGCCGACTCCCTGGACACCGTCTGCGACCGGGTGCTGCACCGACTCCTCCCGTCGGGCAGCGCCGCCGACGACGTGGCGCTGCTGCTGGCCCGGACCCGGGGGCTGCCGGCCGGACAGGTCGCCACCTGGGACATCCCCGCCGACCCCGCGCTGGTCGCCCCGGTACGCAAGCAGGTCCTGGACCAGCTTTCCGACTGGGACCTGCTGGAGGCGACCTTCACCGCCGAGCTGGTCGTGAGCGAGCTGGTCACCAACGCGATCCGGTACGGCTCACCACCGATCCGGCTCCGGCTGATCCACGACACGGCCACCCTGATCTGCGAGGTCTCCGACACCAGCCACACCGCGCCGCATCTGCGCCGGGCCAGGACCTGGGACGAGGGCGGGCGCGGTCTGCTCCTGGTGGCTCAGCTCACCCAGCGCTGGGGCAGCCGGCACACGGCCGAGGGGAAGACGATCTGGGCGGAGCTGGGGCTGCTCGACGACGAGGCGTGAGCGCCTCGCCCCGATGCGGAGTGTGCCCCCTCGTTTCCCGGGCCGTACCGCGGGACACTCGCAGTACGGGGGCGTGCGGTGCCGGTCGCGCCGAGGCCGCACGCGAGTCCGACGGGAGTGTGGAGGAGCGATGGCGAACACGTCCCAGCCGCTGCGCCGGACGGCCCTGCTCGCGAGCGGGGTCTCGCTGCTCGGCCTGTTGACCGCATGCGGCACCGAGAGCGCCACGTCGAGCGGCACCCCGCGGCCCAGCGAGGCCGCCCGCACGGCCGGCGCGGACCCGGGCAGTGGCACCCCGACGTCCGGCGACACCGCCTCGGCGGTCGGCGCCGCACCCACCGACACCGCGGGCTCGGCCTCCGCATCGGCCCGCACCGACGGCCGCTGCCACACCGCCGAACTGCGGGCCACCGTCGGCCGCGTGGACCCGGGGGCGGGCCAGCGCAACTTCCCCGTCGTGCTGACCAACACCTCCGACCGCACCTGCACAGTGTACGGCTATCCGGGCGCCGCCTTCGTGGACGCGTCCGGCAGGCAGCTGGGCCCGGACCCCGAGCGCGCGCCCGGCTCCCCCGAGACGCTCACACTGACGCCGGGCAAGAGCGCGTGGGCCGGGCTGTCATTCTCCAGTCCGCAGATCAGCGGCGCCCGCACGGCCACCCCGGCGGCGCTGCTCGTCACCCCGCCGGACGAGCGGGAGCCTCTCAAGGTGAAGTGGACGGCAGGCGAGGTCCCGGTCGGCGGCAACGCGTCGTCGGTGTCCGTCACCGCCCTGGACGCGGGCACCGGCCCCTGAGCCACCGGTGCCCGACCGCCGCTCCCCTGCTCAGTGACCGGCGATCGGGTGCGGCGCGTAGGGCCGCTCCAGCTCCTCGATCTCCTTCTCGCTCAGCGTGAGTTCGACCGCGGCCACGGCGTCCTCCAGGTGGCCGGGCCTGGCGGCGCCGACGATCGGTGCGGTCACCGTGTCCTGGTGCAGCAGCCAGGCCAGGGCCACCCGGGCGCGCGGGACGCCGCGCTCACCGGCGATGCGGGTGACGGCCTCCACCACGGCGCGGTCGCCCTCCTGGTACAGGGTGCTGCCGAAGCCGTCGGTGGTGCTGCGCCCGGTGGTGGTGTCCCAGTCGCGGGTGAGGCGGCCGCGGGCCAGCGGACTCCAGGGCAGCACGCCGACGCCCTGGTCCGCGCAGAGCGGCAGCATCTCGCGCTCCTCCTCGCGGTAGACCAGGTTGTAGTGGTTCTGCATGGACACGAACGGGGTCCAGCCGTGCCGCTCGGCGGTGTACTGCATCTTGGAGAACTGCCAGGCGTACATCGAACTGGCCCCGATGTAGCGGACCTTGCCCGCCTTCACCAGGTCGTGCAGCGCCTCCATCGTCTCCTCGACGGGGGTGTGCGGGTCGAAGCGGTGGATCTGGTAGAGGTCGACGTAGTCGGTGCCCAGGCGCCGCAGGCTGTGGTCGATCTCGGTCATGACCGCCTTTCGGGAGAGTCCGGCGCCGTTCGGCCCGGGGCGCATCCGGCCGTTCACCTTGGTCGCGAGCACGATGTCGTCGCGGCGCGCGAAGTCGGCCAGCGCCTTGCCGACGATCTCCTCGCTGGTGCCGTCGGAGTAGACGTTGGCGGTGTCGAAGAAGGTGACGCCGGCCTCCAGCGCCTGCCGGATCAGCGGACGCGAGGCCGCCTCGTCGAGGGTCCACTCGTGCGTGCCGCGGTCGGGTACGCCGTAGGTCATGCAGCCCAGGCAGATCCGCGACACGTCCAGACCCGTCGAACCGAGCTTCACGTACTGCATGGTTGCTGCTCCTGTCCTCGCCGATCATCGCTACCAGGGCGAGCGTACGTCTTCGAGCGGCTCGGACCCCGCGCGGGTCAGCGCCGTTGGACCAGGTCGAGGGCCCGTTCCCAGCCGAACTCCGGGCGGCCGCCCTCCTCCTCCGCGTCCCCGGCGTAGGGGTCGCCGAAGCGCACGCCCATCGCGCGCAGCCGGGCCAGGCTCTCCCGGTAGGCGGGGTGGGAGGCCAGCGCCTCGCCCACGCACGGCAGGACGGCGACGGGGACCCCGAGGCCGCTCGCCTCGCACAGGGTGGCCACGGCGAGGGTGTCGGCCAGGCCCGCGGCCCACTTGTTGATCGTGTTGAAGGTGGCGGGAGCGACCACGACGGCGTCGGGCGCCGGGAAGGGCCGCGGATCGCCGGGCGTGCGCCAGGCCGAGCGGATCGGGCGGCCGGTCCGCGCCTCGACGGCGTCCGTGTCGAAGAAGCCGCCCATGGCGACCGGTGTCGCGATGACCCCGACCTCCCAGCCGCGTCCCCGCGCCGCGTCGATCAGCCCGCCCACGCCTTCGGCCACGCCCGCGGCGCAGACGACGACGTAGAGGAAGGGTCGTGTGTCCTTGCCGCTTCCGGCCCGGTCGCTCATCCCAAAACCCTACTGGGCGGGCCTCGGGCCGAGGATGCGCCGGTCCCCCTCCTCGATGGGCACGTCGTTGATGCTCGCCTCGCGCCGGGTCATCAGCCCGTGCTCGTCGAACTCCCACAACTCGTTGCCGTAGGAGCGCCACCACTGGCCGTCCGCGTCCTGGGACTCGTACTGGAAGCGGACGGCGATGCGGTTGCCGTCGAAGGCCCACAGGTCCTTGCGCAGCGCGTACCGCCGCTCGCGCTCCCACTTGGCGGTCAGGAACTCGACGATGGCGGCGCGGCCGGTGAGGAAGGCGTCCCGGTTGCGCCAGACCGAGTCCTCGGAGTAGGCGAGGGCGACCTTGTGCGGGTCGCGGGTGTTCCAGGCGTCCTCGGCGGCCCGCACCTTGCGTTCGGCGGTCTCCCGGGTGAACGGCGGCAGGGGCGGCCGGTCGGTCGTCGTCATGGCTGAACCTCCAGGGGCAGCAGTGGAGAACGAGCGTTCTCCACCGGACTGCTACCGTAGGAGAACGCACGTTCTCCGGTCAAGGAAGAGGTCCCCATGGACAGCGAGGTCGCCCGGGAGCGGGCGCTGGACGCGGCGGAGGGGCTCTTCTACGCGCGGGGCGTGCGGGCGGTGGGCATGGACGAGGTCCGCGGTGCCTCCGGCGTCTCGCTCAAACGCCTCTACCAGCTCTTCCCGGCCAAGGAACAGCTCGTCGTGGCCTGTCTGGACCGGCGCGACGTGCGCTGGCGGGGGCGGCTGGCCGAGTACGTCGGCCGGCACGAGGAGCCCGGCGCGCGCGTCCTGGCCGTGTTCGACTGGCTCGGCGTGTGGTTCGCGGAGCCCGGTTTCCGCGGCTGCGCCTGGATCAACGCCTACGGCGAACTCGGCCCCGCCTCACCCGCCGTGGCGGAGCGGGTGCGGGCGCACAAGGCGGCGTTCCGCGCGTTCCTCGACGCTCTGGCGGCCGGCGCGGGGCTGCCCGCCGCGCTGGGCGGGCAGCTCTTCCTGCTGGCCGAGGGCGCCATGGTGACGGCGGGCGTGGCGGGCGGTACCGAGCCCGCGCGTCAGGCACGGGAGGCGGCACGGGTGCTGCTGGGCGCGGCCGGGGTCAGCCGACCCGCTCCGAGACGGTGATCGCGCCGACTGGGCAGGCGCGGGCCGCCTCCCGGACCAGCGCGCTGCCGCCGCCGTCCTCCCGGCCGGGCCTGAGCGTGCTGTAGCCGTCGTCGTCCTGGGTGAAGACGCCGGGGGCGGTCAGGGCGCACTGGCCGGCGCCGATGCAGGTGTCCTTGTCGATGCCGATACGCATGCCGGGAGCCTCCTACCAGGCCACGGGGAGTTCCAGCATCCCCTGGATCGTGTCGCCGGGTTTGAAGGGGATCTCGTCCGCCGGGGCGGCCAGGCGCAGCGTGGGCAGCCGGTCGAAGAGGGTGTGCAGGGCGATCTCCAGTTCGGCGCGGGCCAGGTTCTGACCGAGGCACTGGTGGATGCCGAAACCGAAGGCGACGTGGTGGCGGGCCGGGCGGTGCCAGTCGAGGGCGTCCGGTTCGGGGTAGACACTCGCGTCGCGGTTGATGACGGAGGTGGCGAAGACGACCCCGTCGCCGGCCCGGATGGTCTGCCCGTCCACGTCGATGTCCTCGGTGGCCATCCGCAGCAGCCCGTCGGCGATCGACAGGACGCGCATCAGCTCCTCCACGGCACCGGGCAGCAGCGCGGGATCCGCACGCAGTTCGGCCAGCCGCCCCGGGTTGGTCAGGAGGGTGTAGGTGCCCAGCGAGATCATGTTGGCGGTGGTCTCGTGACCCGCGACCAGCAGGATCACCGCGAAGGCGACGAGCTGTTCGCGGTCGGGCGCACCCTCCGACTGCTGCTGCCGGACCAGGTCGTCCAGCAGGCCCTCGCCGGGCGCCCGCCGCTTGCGGTCGACCAACTCCCCCAGGTACGTCTCCAGTCGGTCGCGGGCGTCCAGGGTGTCGGCGGGCAGGGGGCCGCGCAGCAGCCGGCGGGACTGTTCCTCGAAGAACTCGTGGTCGGCGTAGGGGACTCCGAGCAGCGCGCAGATCACCATCGAGGGGATGGGCAGCGCGAAGGCCGTCACCAGATCGGCGGGCGGGCCCTGCGCGATCATCGCGTCGAGCCGTTCGCCGACGATCCGCCGGATGCCCGGACGCAGTGCGGCGGCGCGTTTGAGGGTGAACTCCGGGAGCACCATCCTGCGCTGGGCGCGGTGCTCCGGGTCGTCCACGCCGAGCAGGGCGGTCCTGCGCCCGCGTACGGCGGCCAGGCGCGCCGAGGTGGCGGGGAAGCCGTCGCGGGTCCGGTCGGTCGACAGGCGCTGGTCGGCCAGCAGCCGGCGCGCGGCGGCGTGCCCGGTCACCAGCCAGGCCGGGCGGCCGTCGAAGAGCGTGATCCGGGCCAGCGGGCAGGCGGCGCGCAGCGGGTCGTAGGCGGCGGGCGGGTGGTAGGGACAGGTCCGGTCCTGCGGGAAGGCGACGGGGGGCACCGGGTGGGTGTCCGTCGCCGGGTGGGGGTCCGTCGTCGTGTCGGTGTTCGTCGTCGTGTCGGTGTCCGTCATGGAAGACCTCGCAGACGAGGAGTGCGTCGGATCGATCTTCATTAGATGCCCGGGGCACCTATGGGGCGACGGCAAGTTCGGCCAGATCGGTGGCGGAGGCAGACTGGCCGGGGAACACCGCTCCAGGGGTGGTAGGACCCTCCAGGACCCTCCCGTGCCGGTCTCCGCCGCGACGCGCGTGGCGTGATCGCGGCCTCCCGCGGCCCCGATCGCGCCGCGTGACTGGCCGAGCGGCGGGGGGTTCGGGGGGCGGGATGCGGTAAAGGTGGGAACGCGCCGGTCCGCCGGCCCCACGTCACGACGACGAACACGAACGGATGCACATGCCTCTTGACGGCGAGTACGAACCCAGCCCGACGCAGTGGGTGCGCGAACAGGTCGAGCTGTACGAGAGCTCGGGCGGCACCGAGGGCACGACCCTGATGGACACCGGTCTGCCCGTGATCGTGCTGACCACCCGGGGTGCGCGCAGCGGCAAGCTGCGCAAGACGCCGCTGATGCGCGTCGAGCACGAGGGCCGCTATGCCGTGGTCGCCTCCCTGGGCGGGGCACCCAAGCACCCGGTGTGGTACTTCAACGTGCAGGCCGACCCCCGGGTGGAGCTCCAGGACGGTCCGGTGAAGCAGGACATGACGGCGCGTGAGATCACCGGCGCGGAGAAGGCCCAGTGGTGGGAGCGCGCGGTCGCGGCGTATCCGTCGTACGCCGACTACCAGAAGAAGACGGAACGGGAGATCCCCGTCTTCGTCCTGGAGCCGTCCCACGCGGGCTGAACCGGGCGCGCGGGAGTTTCCCGGACCGGCGTGCATGGGCCGGCGGGTTCTGGGAACACGCCGTTCAGGCCCCGCCGCGTTCCCCCGTCGCGGCGGGGCTTTGCGCCGCCTCCCGCGCGGGCCGGTCCGTGACGTCGAGGAAGACCTGGTCCGCCTCGGGGACGGTGCGCGCGATCGACCTCTTGATGCGCACGGCGACCTCCTCCACCCGTTCGCTGTCCAGGCCCGGCACGAGATCGACGCGGGCCGCCACCAGGGTCGAGTCCAGACCGGTCTTCATGGTGAACAGCCCCTCGACACTGTCGATCTCCGGCTGGGCGCGCAGCAGTGCCCGGATCCGGCCGCTGGCCTCCGGGTCGGCGGCCTCGCCGATCAGCTGGTCGCGGGCCTCGCGGCCCAGCCGGTAGGCCACGTAGACGAGCAGTGCGCCGATGGCGAGCGAGGCGCAGGCCTCCCACACCACCTGCCCGGTGACCATGTGCAGTGCCATGCCGGTCATGGCGAGGCAGACACCGAGCACCGCGGTGCCGTCCTCGGCGACGACCGTGCGCAGCGCCGGGTCCCGCATCCCGTCGGCGAGCCCGCCCTGGCCCCGCACCTGGTGCAGGGCCCGCAGCAGGGAGCCGCCCTCCGCGAGCAGGGCGAGGCCCAGCACGATCAGTCCGGCCACGTAGCCGCCGAGTTTCTCGTCGGCGCCGGTGCGCAGGGCCTCTGCGCCCTGGAAGAAGGAGAAGCAGCCGCCCATGACGAAGATGCCGACGGCCGCGAGCAGCGACCAGAAGAACCGTTCCTTGCCGTAGCCGAAGGGGTGCCTGCGGTCGGCGGGGCGGCGGCTGCGGCGCAGTGCGGCGAGGAGGAAGATCTCGTTCATGCTGTCCGCGACGGAGTGCGCCGCCTCCGACAGCAGCGCGGGCGATCCCGCGACGAACCCGCCGACCGCCTTGGCGGCGGCGATCACCAGGTTGGCCGCCAGGGCCACGAGTACGGTGACGCGTGTCCTGCGGTCGGCCTTCCGGCCCGGCTTCTCTTCCCCGGCTGTCCCACTCACGAAGCCCCGACTGCCCCGGCCGGCGCGGCTCACACCCCGCCTTGCGGGTGGCCGCCAGTGCCGACCGGCGAAAACGGGGAACGCCTTACAAGGGACCGGTGCGAGGGCGCACGGCCGGTCCAGGACACGGACGCACGGAACCACCGACGCACGGACTCGGACGGCGGGAAGGAAGGCAGGGGCATGAGCGGTGACGACGGGACGCCCGGGAACAGCGGCTACGGGAAGAAGGCGTTCAAACGGTCCCGGAGCCACTTCGCGGACCGGATCACGGCGGACGGCCGGGACGGCTGGCCCGTGGAGGCCGGCCGCTACCGGCTGGTGGTGAGCCGCGCCTGTCCGTGGGCGAGCCGGGCCCTGGTCTCCCGGCGGCTGCTGGGTCTGGAGGACGCCCTGTCCCTGGCGGTCACCGACCCGATCCAGGACGACCGCAGCTGGCGGTTCACGCTGGCCCCGGACGGCCGCGACCCGGTCCTCGGCATCCGCTACCTCAGCGAGGCCTACGACCGGCGGGAGACCGGCTACCCGGGCGGGGTGAGCGTGCCCGCGGTCGTGGACGTGCCCAGCGGGGCGCTCGTCACCAACGACTACCAGCAGATCACCCTCGACCTCGCGACCGAGTGGACCGCGCTGCACCGGCCGGGTGCGCCCGACCTGTACCCGCGGGCCCTGCGCGACGAGATCGACGAGGTGATGGCGGGCGTCTACGAGGACGTCAACAACGGGGTGTACCGGGCGGGCTTCGCCACCGGCCAGGAGGAGTACGAGGCCGCGTGCGCGGGTGTGTTCCGGCGGCTGGAGCAGTTGACGCCCCGGCTGGAGCGGCAGCGCTACCTGGTCGGGGACACGATCACGGAGGCGGACATCCGGCTGTTCACCACGCTGGTCCGCTTCGACGCCGTCTACCACGGCCACTTCAAGTGCAACCGCTGGAAGCTGACGGAGAACCCGGTGCTGTGGGCGTACGTCCGGGATCTGTTCCAGACGCCCGGATTCGGGGACACCGTCGACTTCGACCACATCAAGCGCCACTACCACCAGGTGCACACCGGCATCAACCCGACCGGCATCGTGCCCCTGGGCCCGGACCTGGCCGGCTGGCTCACGCCCCACCACCGGCAGGAGCTGGGCGGGCGGCCGTTCGGCGAGGGCACCCCGCCGGGGCCTGCCCGGGCCGAGGAGGAGGTGCCGGCGCGGGGCAGGCCCTGATCCGGGATCCGTACGACCATTCAGCGCACACCAGGCAAGGAGATTCCCATGGCGAAGACGGCGAAGAAAAAGAAGAAGAAGCTCCCCCTCGCCTACAAGCCCGTCGGGTTCGCGCTCGGCTGGCTGGGCGGCACGCTGGCCGGAATGACGTTCCAGAAGACCTGGAAGGTGATCCGGCACGAGGACGACGCGCCCGACGCCCTCGACCCGGACCGCGGCTGGGGCGAGATCCTGCTGGCGGCCGCGATCCAGGGCGCCATCTTCGCCGCGGTGCGCAGCGCCGTGGACCGCACGGGCGCCAAGGCCATCGAACGCTCGACCGGCTCCTGGCCGGTCCCCGCGAAGGGCCGGGACTGACCCGCGCCGCCCGGCAGCCCCTAGCCCTGCTTGGGTGCCGTCGGGGCGAGGGTGCGGCGGAGGGTGAAGGAGTGGCCGGCCGGGTCGGAGAAGCCTCGCTCCTCGTGCGGGCCGGCCGGGTCCTTCGCCTCCACCGGACGTCCGCCCAGCCCCACGATCGCGCGCTCCGCCTCGTCCAGGTCCGCCACCACGAAGTCCAGGTGGACCTGGAGGGAGTTCTCCGGGCGCGGCCAGCTCGGCGGGGTGGCGTTCACGTCCCGCCGGAAGGCCATGCGGAAGCCGCGGGGGCCCTCGATCTCGATCCGGTTGGCGCTCACGTCGCTCTCCTCGGCGCCCAGCAGCCCCTTGTAGAACTCGGCGAGCCGCTCGGGTTCGGCGCAGTCGAGCACCACGACGCCCGCGTTGACCAGTGCCATGTCTCCTCCGAAGGATTCCGGGCGCGGGACGCCGTGCCCCTGCCCTGTACCTTGCGGATATCCCGGCCCGGCGGAAACAGTCGGCGGGCAGCCGCCGGCCGGCCCGGTTGCGAACCGTGCCGCCCGTTCCCCTCCCCCTCACCCCTCTCCTCCCCCTCCCCCCTCCCGAGTTGCGAGGTCTCGATGAACACCATGCGCGCCATCGGCCAGGATGTCCTCGGCGGTCCCGAGGTCCTGAAGGAGGTACGGCCCGAGCGCCCCGAGCCGCGCCCGAACGAGGTGCTGGTACGGGTGCGTGCCGCCGGGGTGAACCCGACCGACTGGAAGCACCGGGCGACCGGCGGCTTCCTCGGCGAGCCGCCCTTCGTACTGGGCTGGGACGTGTCGGGCGTGGTGGAGTCGGTGGGGATCGGCGTCGCCGCGTTCCGTCCCGGTGACGAGGTCTTCGGCATGCTGTCCTACCCCTTCGGCCACGGTTCGCACGCCGAGTACGTCACCGCCCCGGCACGCACCTTCACGCCCAAGCCGTCCGGGATCGGCCACGTCCAGGCGGGCGCCCTGCCCCTGGTCTCGCTGACGGCGTGGCAGGCCCTGGTGGAGCGCGCGGAGGTGCGGCCGGGGCAGCGGGTGCTCGTCCACGCGGCGGCCGGCGGTGTGGGCCATGTGGCGGTGCAGATCGCCAAGGCCCGGGGTGCCCAGGTGATCGGCACGGCGAGCGCCGGCAAGCACGAGTTCCTGCGCTCCCTCGGGGCGGACGAGACCGTGGACTACCGGGAGACGGATTTCGTCGAGGCCGTGAAGGACGTCGACGTCGTCCTGGACACGATCGGCGGCGACACGTCACTGCGGTCCCTCAGGGTGCTGCGGCCGGGCGGGGTGGTGGTCTCGATCCTGCCGGTCGGGTCGGACGACTTCTACGAGGAGGCCGACCGGCTGGGTGTGCGGGCGGTTCGGATGCTGGTGGACGCCGACCGGGCCGGTATGGAGGAGATCGCCCGCCTGGTCGAGTCGGGACGCTTGCGCGCCACGATCGCACAGACGTTCCCGCTGACCGAGGCGGCGCGGGCGCACGCGCTGGGCGAGACCGGCCGCACCACGGGCAAGCTCGTCCTCGAGATCGACTGAGCGGTCGTCCGGGGGCGGGCGCCCGCTGATCGGCGGACGGTCGGGCACGGCACTGAGATTTCGATGACATATGTCAATCGAACATGCTCAAATTCGCTCGATCGGGGTAACTTTCCGAGCGGACTGGGTAGTTGAGCCCCCGGAAGCAGGCCGGAGCGGCCGCGACAGGCTGGAGGCAAGGTTCGTGCGGCAGGAATCCGCGTCGCCCACCCGGCACCTACGGGTGCGCCACCACCGGGGACACACGGTGCTGGAGTTCCGGGGCGAGATCGACATCGCATCGGCGGCGGAGATCGCCCCGTACCTGGACCGGGAGACGGGCCGTCCCGGCGCCCGGGTCGTGCTGGACCTGGGCGGCATCGAGTTCTTCGACTGCTCCGGGCTGCGCCTGCTGTACCGGGCCCGGAGCCAGGTGCTCGACGGGGGCGGGCAGGTGCATCTGGTGTGCACCCACGCGCTGACCCTGCGCATGCTGCGGATCACCGGCCTGGCGCGGCTGCTGCCGCCGTGGCCGACCCTGGACGAGGCCCTCGGCGTCAGCCGGCCGGCCGGGCGTCGAACAGGGCACTGACCGACTCGCCGTTGTGGATGCGGCGCACCGCCTCGGCGAGCGCCGGGGCGATGGACAGGATCCGCAGCTTGTCCGTGTGGTCGTCCACCGGCACCGGAACGGTGTTGGTGCACACGATCTCCAGCACGTCCGGCTGTTCGCTGAGGCGCCCGAGCGCACCGGCCGCGAACAGCCCGTGCGTGCAGGCGAGGCGGATGGTGCGCGGGCCCGACTCCCGGAGCCGGTCGAGGAGTTCCAGCACCGTGCTGCCCTTGGCGATCTCGTCGTCGAGCACGATGACGTCCCGTCCCGCGACGTCCCCGATCACCGAGCTGATGCTGACCCGGTCGTCGGCGTACCGCTGCTTCGCCCCGGCCGCCACCTGGGCGCCGAGCATCCGGGCGAACGCCGCGGCCTCCTTGGCGTTGCCCAGGTCCGGCGAGACGACGGTCGCGCGGGAGAGGTCGTACTGCCGGAAGTGCGCGGCCAGTTCCCGCAGCGCGTGCAGGTGGTCGACCGGGACGGAGAAGAAGCCGTGCACCTGGGGCGAGTGCAGGGTCATGGCGAGGACCCGGCTCGCCCCCGCGGCCACCAGCAGGTCGGCCACCAGGCGCCCGCCCAGCGAGATGCGCGGGGCGTCCTTCTTGTCGGAGCGGGCGTAGGAGTAGTGCGGCATGACCACGGTGATGCGGCCCGCCGACGCGCCGCGCGCCGCGTCGCACATCATCAGCAGCTCGACGAGGTGTTCCTGGACCGGTGTGACCAGCGGCTGGACGAGGAACACGTCCCGCTCGCGACAGTTGGCCATCAGCTGCACCTCGAGGCAGTCGTTGGCGAACCGGCTGACCCGGGTGGGGCTGAGCGGCACGCCCAGCTGCGCGCAGACCTCCTCGGCCAGGTCGGGGTGGGCACTACCGCTGAACACGGCGATGTCTCGCACGGACCGCTCCTCGCGTGATCCTGTCCGGCCGGGATCCCCAGCTTACGGAAATCCTGTTGCGCCGCGCCCGGGGCCCCGCGCCATGATGGCGCCGTCCGTCCGCACACGGGCCCGTCAAGCCTCCTCACGTCAGGATCCCTCGCATGCGCCGACTCCTCGGATTCCCCCAGCGCCCCTTCCGGCTCACGGCTCCCGAGGACTCCTCCACGCATGCGCACCCTGAACATCGGCATCCTGGCCCACGTCGACGCAGGTAAGACCAGCCTCACCGAACGGCTCCTGTTCGACCACGGCGCCGTCGACCGGCTCGGCAGCGTCGACACCGGCGACACCGTCACCGACGACGGCGGCATCGAGCGCCGCCGCGGCATCACCATCCGCTCGGCCGTCGCCGCCTTCACCGTCGGCGACACCCGCGTCAACCTGATCGACACCCCGGGACACTCCGACTTCGTCGCGGAGGTCGAGCGGGCCCTGGAGGTGCTCGACGGGGCGGTGCTGCTGCTGTCCGCCGTCGAGGGCGTCCAGGCGCGGACCCGCGTCCTGATGCGCACCCTGCGGCGGCTGCGGCTGCCCACGCTCGTGTTCGTCAACAAGATCGACCGGGCCGGCGCGCGCACCGACGGCCTGCTCGGCGACGTCCGGCGCCTGCTGACGCCGCACGTCGCGCCGTTGACCGCGGTGACGGACGCCGGTACCCCACGCGCCCGGGTCACCCGCCGCCCGCCCGACGGGCGGACCGCGGAGGCGCTGGCCGAGGTCGACCCGGAAATCCTGGCCGCGCTGGTCGACGGCCCCGAGCCGACGGAGGCGGGCCTCGCCGCCGCCCTCGCCGCCCGTACCGCCGACGGCTCGTTCCACCCGCTGTACCACGGCTCCGCGCTCGGCGGCCAGGGCGTCGCGGAGCTGGTCGAGGGACTGGTCGGCCTGGTCCCGGCCGCCGTGCCCGGCGGCACGGAACCGCGCGGCACGGTCTTCGCCGTGCGCCCCGGACCCGCCGGCGAGCGCACCGCGTACCTCAGGCTGTACGACGGCGAGGTGCACCCGCGCCGGCGGCTCACCTTCCTGCGGCGCGAGTCCGACGGGCGGACCACCGAGGTCTCCGGCCGGGTGACCCGCCTCGACGTCGTCGGCGGCGACGCCACGCTCACCGCCGGGAACATCGCCGCGCTCACCGTCCCCGGGGGCCTGCGCGTCGGCGACCGGCTCGGCGGACTGACCGACCGCGCACCGCAGTTCGCGCCACCGACCCTGCAGACGCTGGTCCGGGCCCGGCACCCGGAGCAGGCGGCGGCGCTGCGCTCCGCCCTGCTGGCGCTGGCCGACCAGGACCCGCTGCTGCACGCCCGCCCGGCCGCGTCCGGCGCCACCACCCTGCTCCTGTACGGCGAGGTCCAGATGGAGGTGCTCGCGGCGACCCTGGCCGAGGACTTCGGCATCGAGGCGGAGTTCACGCCGGGCCGCGTCCGGTTCCTGGAGCGTCCGGCGGGCACCGGTGAGGCCGCGGAGGAGATGCCGTGGCTCGATCGCACCCGGTACTTCGCGACGATCGGGCTGCGCGTCGAACCGGGTCCGCGCGGCTCCGGCGGGGTCTTCGGGTACGAGACGGAACTCGGCGCGCTCCCCCGGGCCTTCCACCAGGCCGTCGAGGAGACCGTCCACGCCACGCTGCGGACCGGGCTGACCGGTGCCGCGGTCACCGACTACCGGGTCACGCTGGTCCGCTCCGGCTTCAACTCGGTGTTCAGCACGGCCGCCGACTTCCGCGGGCTGACACCGCTCGTGCTGCGCCGTGCCCTCGCCCGGGCGGGAACCGTGCTCCACGAGCCGTACCAGGCCTTCGAGGCGGAGGTCCCGGCGGACACGCTGGCCGCCGTGACGGCCCTGCTGGCCTCGCTGGGCGCGGACTTCACCCAAACGACGGGGGGCGACCCGGCCTGGATCGTCACCGGCGAGCTGCCGTCCCGGCGGGTGCGGGAGGCCGAGCTGCGGCTGCCGGGACTGACGCGCGGGGAGGCCGTCTGGTCCTCGCGCCCCTGCGCGGACCGCCCGCTGAATCCCGGAAACTCCGGGCCTGGCAGGGGAGTTGGGGGGCATCCGGGTGAGTAGGAAGGAGGGCCGTCGCCATGACGACTCCCGTCAGGAAGCCCACGAGCCCCGCCGAGACGCCCGCGCGGCGCATACCCGGCTGGGCGAAGGCGCTGACCGCGCTGGTGCTGGTGCTCGTCGTGCTGTTCGCGGGGCTGCGCCTGAGTGTCGTACCGGGGCTGAAGGACCTGTTCGGCTCCGAGACCCAGGACCGTTCGGGTCCCGCGCTGCTGAAGTCGGTCCAGGACGTCAGCCGTTACGACGCCGCATCCGGCAACTTCCAGGTCGTCGTGGACCTGGAGAAGGACGCCAAGTTCCTGCCCGACGCGATCCGCGGCACCCGCACCCTGTACGTCGGGGCCGGCACCGTCGACGCCTTCGTCGACCTCGGGAAGGTGGACGAGGAGGACGTGAGGGTCGACGACGCGCGGACCTCGGCCACGCTCCGGCTGCCGCACGCCGCGCTGGGCGAACCGGCACTCGACCCCGACCGTTCCTACGCGGTCTCCAAGCAGCGGGGGCTGCTCGACCGGCTCGGCGACCTGTTCTCGGACAACCCGAACGGCGAGCAGGCCGTCCAGAAGCTCGCCGCCCGGCACATCGGCGACGCGGCGAAGGACAGCGAGCTGAAGGCGCGGGCCGAGAGCAACACCACCGCCATGCTCCGGGGGCTGCTGACCTCCCTCGGCTTCGAGGAGGTACGGGTGACGTACGGGGCCTAGGCAGAGTCGGCCGTGGGTGCCGCTTCGCTCACCCGGACAGCACGCCGGGGAGGGCCAGCGCCCCCAGCAGGGCGGTGCCGACCAGCAGCCAGGCCACGTAGTCGCCGACGTGCCCGGACTGAAGCCGCCGCAGGGGCAGCGCCCAGTCGGGGGCGGCGAGCAGCCCGGGCCGGCCGACGGCGACGGCGGCCAGCGCCACGGCCAGGACGGTCGACAGGAGTCCCAGGCCGACGCCCAGGGGCGTCCAGTGCACGGAGGTGTGGACCAGACCGGCCGAGGTGGCCTCGCCCATGGCGTGGGCCACCGCGTCGCCGAAGCCCGGCACCGCACCGGCCGCGAGGGCCCCGGCGAGCAGGAGGGCGGGAACGGCCGTCATGGTGTCGGGCACCCGGCCGAGCTGCTGCCGGGTCTCCGGCTCCTCCCCCGCACCGGTCGTCTCGTACGCGTCGGCACCGCCCCCTCCGTCGGCGTCCTCGGGGGCGCGGCCCAGGCCCCAGAACACCCGGGCCGCGACCCGCAGTACGGCGGCCGCGGTGACCGCGCTCGCCAGGACGTAGAGCACGGTGAGCGGGCCGCCCACCGCCTCCTCGGTGACGGACTTGCCGAGCGCCGTGCCGAACGGCGGCAGTCCGGCGAGGCCCAGCGCGCCGACGACGACCATCGCGCCGACGCCGCGCAGCGGACGGGCGCGGCCGTGCAGGACGTGTTCGTCGACGCTGCCGTACCGGTCGAGGAGGATCCCCGCGCAGGCGAACAGCGCGGCCTTCACCCCGGCGTGCCCGACGACGTACAGCGCGACCCCGTCGTCGCCCTCGGGCGTGAGGGTGCCGACCCCCAGCAGGAACAGGCCGGTGTGCGCGATCGTCGAGTACGCGAGGAGCCGTTTGATGTGGCGCTGGTGCCAGCACATCACCGCACCGAGCGCCGCCGTCAGCGCGCCCAGCACCGTCAGCACCCGCTCCGCATCGGCGGCGGGCAGTCCGCCGGGGCCCGAGAACACGGTGTCGTAGACCCGCCAGACGCCGAAGACGCCCAGCTCGACCATGACGCCGGACAGCAGCATGCACACCGGGGTGGGCGCGACCGCGTGCGCGTCCGGCAGCCAGAAGTGGAAGGGGACGGCCGCCGCCTTGACCAGCAGGCCGGTCAGGACGAGGACGAAGCCGGTCAGCACCAGTGCGTCGGGCGGGCCGTGGGCGTCCAGCGCGTCGCCGATCCGGGCCAGGGCGAGTTCGCCGGTCCGGGCGTAGAGCAGCGCGATGCCCATGAGCAGGGCGTAGGCGCCCAGGGAGTTGACCACGGCGAAGGTCAGCGCGCCCTGCACGGCCCTGGCCTCCTCGACCCGGTGGCCGGTCAGGGCGTAGGCGACGACACTCATCAGCTCGAACCAGACGAACGCGTTGAACAGGTCGCCCGCGATCACGAAGCCGCACATGCCGGCCTGGAAGACCAGCACGAGGGCCGGAAACGCCCCGGCGTGGCCGTGCGGCGGCTCGTCGAAGGAGCGCCAGGAGTAGGCGAGGGCGGCGAGGGTCAGCACGGACACCAGCGCCGCCGTGCCGAGTCCGGGGCCGTCACCCGTCAAGACGATGCCGACGCTGTGGCCCGCCACGGGTTCCCAGCCGCCCACCCACTCGGTCAGCGGCGGCGAGGACTGCGTCAGCAGGAGGACCGCGAGCGCCGCGGTACCGGCCGCGACGGCGCAGGCCACGCCTTCCGCGACGGGGCGGGGTACCAGCCGGCCGCAGGCGGCGAGCAGGGCGGCGCCGAGCAGCGGGAGGGCGACGAGGAGGGGCAGCAGGTGGTGCATCAGCCGCGCAGCTCGCTCAGTTCGTCGGGGTCGACCGTGCCGTGCCGCTTGGCGACCTGGACGACCAGGGCCAGCAGGAGGGCGGTGACGGTGGCGCCGACGACGACGTCGGTGAGGGCGAGGGCCTGGACCACGGGGTCGACCACCGGCCGGGAGCCGGGCGCGAGGTCGGAGAAGACCGGTGCGGTGGCGCCGTCGCGGTAGCCGACGGCCAGCAGCAGGACGTAGGTGGCGGCCTGGCAGACGGACAGGCAGCCCACGGCGTGGACCAGGTCGCGGCTGGTGGCCAGGCCGTAGCAGCCGGCCAGGAAGACCCAGGCGGCCACTAGGTAGGGAAGCACGTGCGCCGGCTCGGACATGGGGCTCTCACTTCCCGCGCCGGTCGGCGTCGTCGTGTCCCTGGGCGTTCTCGCCCTCGTCCGCGATCTCCACGGCCTGGTCCAGGAACCCGGCGAGCAGGACGACGACCGCGCAGGCGACCTCCATGCCGATCGCGGCGTTCAGCAGCGGGACGGTGCCGGCGGAGGCGAGCGTGTTGAACGTGCCGTACGGGAGCAGCGTGTTGGCGAGGTAGGAGGAGCCGCCGAGCAGGGCGGCCAGGCCGGTGACGAGGTAGGCGGAGGCGGCGAGCGCGTCCCCCGTCTCGTACGGGACGAGGGGCCGTACGCGTTCGAGGGCGCGGTAGTCGGCGCCCAGGTAGAGCAGGTGCAGGGCGGTGGCGGCGACGACGCCGCCCTGGAAGCCGCCCCCGGGGCTGACCTGACCGTGGGCGACGACGTAGAGGCCGGTCAGCAGGGCTACCGGCAGCACGAGCAGGGCGTAGCGGCGCACGGGCCGGGAGACGGCGGCCGGTTCGGGGCGGGCCCGGTGCTCGTCGCGGGTCTGGCGCAGCAGGACCACGCAGCCGAGGACCGCCGCGAACAGGATGCTCATCTCGCCGAGCGTGTCGAAGGCCCGCTGGTCGAAGGTGACGGAGGAGACGGTGTTGGCGGTGTGCCGGCTCAGGGACGCCTCGACGGCCCGGTCGCCGTAGGGGTGCCGGCCGCCGCCGAAGCGGGGCAGGTCCAGGCAGGCGGCCACGAGGAGCGCGGCGAGACCGGCGCCACCCACGGCCACCAGCCACAGCCGGGTCCGGGGGCTCACCGGCCGCTCTCCCTTCCGCGCCGCTCGGCGCTCCCGGCGTGGCCGCCGTGGCCGCCGTGGCCGCCGGGCGCGCCGTCGCCGCGCTGCCCGCGCCGGCGCACCTTGCGGACCGTCAGCATCAGCAGGAGGGGAGTGAGGGCGGAGCCGACCGCCAGCTGCGACAGGGCGACGTCGGGTGCCTGGAGCACGGTGAACAGCACGGCGAGGACGACGCCGAGGACGGCCAGGACCAGCGACTGGCGCACCGGGTCGCGGACCGCCACCGCCGCCGTGGCGGACACGGCGACCAGCAGCAGCGCGATCACGATCACGGCCTCAGTCACGGCGGCCCTCCTGCATCCCGCCCGCGAGCGCCCGGGAGGCGACCAGATTGCCGCCGACCAGCAGCGCCCCGACGACCAGCAGCTTGACCAGGGTCCGGCCCGGGCCGGTGGCCACGCCCACCGCCACCACGACCGCGGCGCCGAGGGCCGCCGCCGTGAGGGTCGGTCCCCGGGCGTGCGGCGGGTCGTCGGCCAGTTCGTCGGCGAGCAGCCGGGCGAAGACCAGCGTGCCCACCGGCCCGAGGACGGCGAGCACGAGGGCGAGGTCGACGTAGGCGGGCCGTCCGTAGCCCTGGGCCAGCAGCAGGAAGGCGGGGCAGGCCAGCGCGGTGGACAGGTTCTGAGCGGCGGCTCGGCGGCGCAGGGGGCCGGTCACCACGCCCCACAGGGTGGCTCCGACACCCGCGGCGAGCACCACGGCCGCGGCGAGGATCCAGCCGTTCACGGGCCGGTCACCGCCCGCCGCGCGGCCCGTGCGACGAGCGCCGTCACGGCCGAGGCACCGGCCCCCACGGCCAGTTCCAGGGGGTCGACGGTGCTGACGAGGACCAGCCAGAGCGCGGCGAGCGGGGCCCACCAGGCGGCCACCTCGGCCGCGGCGAGGAGTGTCCTACGGCTCTTCACACGCCACCCTTTTGTCGCTGTTGTTCCGGCTTCGCCGTCATCCAAGCACCGTGCGAGGGGCGGCCGACGGCGGCGCGCGGCGGCTCCCCCGGCCGGAGTGCCCCGTCCCGGGGAGGGAAAACCGGACAGCTGTGCGCGGGGGCGCGCGGTTCGCCGGGCATCCTCGGCGGTTCGGCGGGTAACCGCGCTACCACGCGGGGAAGTTGACGACTGGAGGACCGACATGGCTCGTGCCGTCTCACGACCACGTTCGCGGCCGCACCCCCGCGCCGGCAAGCCGCGCGGCGGCGACCGTCCCGAACGGCACACGCTCGCCCTGCCGTTGCGGCTGCTGGCGACGGCGTGCGCGTTCGTCTTCATGGTGGCGTTCGCGGTGGTGCTGGCGCGGCTGACCCTGCACCCTTCCCCCGCGTCGGAGGCCCTGACGCACACCAACCTGCACCCCGGACGGTCGCTGAAGGCCTATCTGGACCAGCCCGCCCTGCGCGACGCGGTCAAACAGATCGGCGGGAACATCCTGCTCGGCGTGCCGTTCGGCGTCCTGGTCCCGGTCGTCGCCCCGCGTACGCGCGGGGTGCTGCGGGTGCTGCTGCTGACGGCCGTCGTGATGCTGCTGGTGGAGTCCGCGCAGGGCGTCCTGGTCACCGGGCGGGCCTTCGATGTCGACGACGTCATCCTCAACACCACTGGGGCGCTGATCGGTTACCTGGTCCTCGGTCGGCGCATGAGCCGCACGGTGCACGCGCGCGGGGGATGCACCTGAGACCGGACCATCTGGTCCGTACCAAGGTATTGACCGACCCTTATCTCACTACTTGAATAAAGAGGCGTCATCCCCAACCCCCCACATCGGTCGGCGCCTTCGCGCGAGGCGCCGTACGGAAGGGAGAGCCGTGGCCCGCCCACGCCTGCTCCGCAGATGCCTCCTCGCCGCCGCCCTGTCCGCCGGGCTGGCCGCGTCCCTCGTGACCGGCCCCGCCCAGGCGGACCCGGAAAACTCCCGGGCCTCCCGGGCCGGCGGGTCCGCCGGATCCGTCGGCGCCTCGTCCTCCGCGGCCGCCGCCGTGGTCTTCTCCGACACCTTCGACGGCCCGGCCGGCGCGGCCGTCGACTCCTCGAAGTGGCAGATCGAGACCGGCGACAACGTCAACAACCACGAGCGCCAGTACTACACCTCCGGCACCCGGAACGCGGCCCTGGACGGCCAGGGCCACCTGGTCGTCACCGCCCGCAAGGAGAACCCGGCCAACTACCAGTGCTGGTACGGCACCTGCCAGTACACCTCCGCCCGGCTCAACACCTCGGGGAAGTTCACGGCGCAGTACGGCCACGTCGAAGCACGGATGAAGGTGCCGCGCGGCCAGGGCATGTGGCCCGCGTTCTGGATGCTGGGCACCCCGGTGAACTGGCCGGACTCCGGCGAGATCGACATCATGGAGAACGTCGGCTTCGAGCCCTCCACCGTGCACGGCACGATCCACGGCCCCGGCTACTCCGGCTCGGGCGGCATCGGCGCCGGATACACCCTGCCGGGCGGCCAGGCCTTCGCGGACGCCTTCCACACCTTCGCCGTCGACTGGGCGCCCGACTCCATCACCTGGTCGGTGGACGGCACCGTCTACCAGCGGCGCACCCCGGCCGACCTGGGCGGGAAGCAGTGGGTGTTCAACAGGCCGTACTTCCTGATCCTCAACCTGGCGGTCGGCGGCTACTGGCCCGGCGACCCGGACGGCTCCACGGTCTTCCCGCAGACCCTCGTCGTCGACCACGTGTCGGTGACGACGGGCGACTCCCCCGCCGGCGGCGCGATCCGGGGCCTGGCCGGCAAGTGCGTGGACGTCGCCGCCGCGAACACCGCCAACGGCACGCCCGTACAGCTCTACGACTGCAACGGCACGGCGGCGCAGCAGTGGTCGGTGGGCTCCGACGGCACGGTCCGGGCGCTGGGCAAGTGCCTGGACGTCAACGCGGGCGGCACGGCGGACGGCACGGTCGTCCAGCTGTGGGACTGCAACGGCAGCGCCGCCCAGCGATGGGTCGTCACGGCCGCGCGCGACATCGTCAATCCGCAGGCCGACAAGTGCCTCGACGTCACCGGCAACAACTCGGCCAACGGCACCCGGCTGCAGATCTGGACCTGCACGGGCGGCGCCAACCAGAAGTGGACGGTCGGCTGAGGCACGGGACGGGGGCGGGGCGGGGCTCCGCCTAGCGCGGCGTCCAGGTGAACTTGTCCCCGCCCACCCAGCGGACCACGTCCGGGTCGTCCAGGTCGTGGACCGTGATGCCGAACGCGGCGGCGGCCTCCAGGACGTCGGTGACGGCCTTGGCCTCACCGACCACCTGGCCGTCGATCTCCACGATCCGGAACGGGGGCGGGCCCGCGTGCACCCCGAACACGAGGATCCGCGGACTGCCGATGTGCGGGCTGTCGATCTCGGTCATGCCTAGAGGGTAGGCCGCAACCCGCGCGAGCGAGGACCCGGCCGGGTCTTCGCTGCGCACGGAGCCGCCCCGCTCGTGGTGCGGGCCCAGGCGCTCTGGGGAACCCTGGACGTGCGGGCACGGGCGCACGAGGAGGTGGCCATGGACCCCGTCGAGGCACTGGAGCGGATCGCGTTCCTCCTGGAGCGGGCCCAGGCCCCCACATACCGTGTCCGGGCCTTCCGTACCGCCGCGGGAGTGCTCGGTGGGCTGCCGTCCGCCGAGCTGCGCGAGCGGGCGGGTTCACTGGAGTCCCTGAAGGGGGTCGGGCCCAAGACGGCGCAGGTGGCGCGCGAGGCGCTGGACGGCCGGGTGCCCGGCTATCTCGCGAAGCTGGAGGACGAGGCGGACTCCCCGCTCACCCGGGGCGGTGAACGGCTGCGGGAGCGGCTGCGCGGCGACTGCCATCTGCACTCTGACTGGTCGGACGGCGGCAGCCCGATCGAGGAGATGGGCCGGACCGCGGCGGCGCTCGGGCACGAGTGGGCGGCCCTGACCGACCACTCGCCGCGGCTGACGGTGGCCCGCGGGCTCTCCCCCGCGCGGCTGCGCGAGCAACTGGACGTGGTGGCGGAGCTGAACGCCACCTGGGCGCCGTTCCGGCTGCTGACCGGCATCGAGTGCGACATCCTCGACGACGGCTCGCTCGACCAGGAGCCGGAGCTGCTGGAGCGGCTCGACGTGGTCGTCGTCTCCGTGCACTCCAAGCTGCGGATGGACGCCCGCTCGATGACCCGTCGGATGGTGGCCGCCGTCCGAGATCCGCACGCGGACGTGCTCGGTCACTGCACCGGGCGGCTGCTGACCGGGCGGGGGCGGCCGGAGTCGGATTTCGACGCGGACGAGGTCTTCGCCGCCTGCGCCGAGTCCGGCACGGCCGTGGAGATCAACAGCCGCCCGGAGCGGCTCGACCCGCCGCGCCGGCTGCTGCGCCGTGCGGTGGCGGCCGGCGTGCTGTTCTCGATCGACACGGACGCGCACGCGCCCGGTCAGCTGGACTGGCAGATCCACGGGTGCGCCCGGGCCGAGGAGTGCGGGGTGCCCCCGGAGCGCGTGGTCACGACCTGGTCCCTGGACGAGCTGCTGGCCTGGACCCGTGAGGGCCGTACGCCGGCCGGAGTGGCGAGCCGCTGACGTGGTACTCGCCCGCCGATCAACGGGCCGGGAAGGGACCAGGAAGGATCAGCGCATGGAACGGGCGGCCGTGTTCGACGTCGACGGGACCCTCGTCGACACCAATCACCTGCACGTGACCACCTGGTGGGAGGCGTTCCGGCAGGCGGGACACCGGGTGCCGATGCACGCCGTCCACCGGGCCGTGGGCCTGGCCTCGGGCGACCTCGTCGCACAGTTGCTCGGCGAGGACCGGGACAAGGAGCAGGACGCGGAGCTGAGCGCCGCGCACAAGGCGCTGTACGGGCAGTACTTCGACCGGCTGCCCGCGCTGCCGGGCGCCGGGGACCTGCTGCGCCGCCTGGCCTCCGACGGCTGGAAGGTGGTGCTCGCCACCTCTGCGGGCGGGCCGGAGCTGGGCGCCCTGCGCCGGGCGATCGACGCGGACGACGCGATCGACGCCACCGCGAGCGCCGACGACGTGGACGCGGGCAAGCCCGCCCCGGAGCCGGTCGAGCACGCCCTGGAGCTGGCCGGGGTACCGGCCGAGCGGGCCGTCTTCGTCGGCGACACCGTCTGGGACATGCGTGCGGGCAGCCGCGCCCGGGTGCGGTGCGTGGGCGTGCTCTGCGGCGGTCTCCCCCGCGCCGACCTGGAGGAGGCGGGAGCGGAGGCGGTCTACGCCGACCCGGCCGACCTGCTGGCCTCGCTGCGCGGGAGCCCGCTGGCATGAGGCGCCGGTCCCTGCCCCGCACGCCCCGGTCGCCTCGCCCGTCCCAGCTGCCCCGCCCGCCGCGCATCGGGACGGGCCCGCCGGCCACGCGGACGCCCGGCACCGCATGAGCGCTGTGACGCACACCCTCCGGGAGGCACTCCGGGGGCGGCGGCCCGCGGCCGCGGTGTGGTGGGAGGCGTGTGCCGTCGGACGGGCCGTCCGCGCCGCCTGGCGCGGGCCGGGGCGGGAACGCGACCTGGTCGTGCAGTCGCTGAAGGCCGCGGGCGCGGCGCTGATCGCCTGGACCGTGGCGGGCGTGTGGCTGGGCGATCCGATGGCGTTGATGGCGCCCTGGGTGGCGCTGGTCCTGGTGCAGGCCACCGTCTACAGCTCGGTACGGCAGGCCGGGCAGCAGTTCGCGGCGATCTGCGCCGGCGCGCTGCTGGCGTCGGCGGCGCAGGCGATCACGGACGACAACACGGGGGCGCTGGTGCTGTCGCTGCCGGTGCTGATGCTGGTGGCGAACTGGTCGCGGTTCGGCGGGCAGGGCATCTACGCGGCCACCACGGCGGTGTTCGTCCTGGCCTCCGGCACCACCGTCTCGGCCGCCGCGGTCGGTCACCGGGTGGGGCAGGCGGCACTCGGGGCGGTCATCGGCGTGGCGGTCAACGCCCTGGTGCTGCCGCCGATCCACCTGCGGGACGTGCGGGAGAACCTCGCGGCGCTGGCCCGGGAGGCGGGCGACCTCCTGCACTCCGTCGCCGCCGACCT
The DNA here is from genome assembly GCF_055635195.1 of Streptomyces sp. NPDC111628. Classification (NCBI taxonomy): domain Bacteria; kingdom Bacillati; phylum Actinomycetota; class Actinomycetes; order Kitasatosporales; family Streptomycetaceae; genus Streptomyces; species Streptomyces sp. NPDC111628. The sequence goes on from NZ_JBVKBZ010000003.1 coordinate 754,577, forward strand.
GCGGGAGACCCAGTGGGACGCGCAGAGCGCGGCCGGCTGGACCAGTGACGCGGCTCGGCTCGAGCGGCGGCTGGAGGCGCTGGACTCCGCCCGGTCGTGGAGCCGGGAGAGCCTGCGGCTGACCTCGGGGCCACTGCGGCGGCTGCACCGCGGGCCCACCGTCGTGCCGCCGGAGGACGAGGACCGGCGGTGGAGCCGGGTCACCGGGAACCTCGGCGCGCTGACCCGGACCCTGGCGGTGGCAGCCGACGAGCAGCGGACGCCGGCACCGCCCGAGGGTCCGGTCCTCGACCTGTACGCGCGCCTGCTGCGGCTGATCGGCGACGCCTGTCACGCCGAGGCGGGCCGGTGGGTGGGCGAGCGGCCCGAGGCCGATCCGGCGGCGGCCACCGAGGAGACGATGGAGGAGCTGCACCTGCGGCTGCAGGAGGGGCTGCGGGAGCAGGCCGGGCAGGGCGCGGCCCGGACCGCGGTGCTCGGCACGCTGCTGCTGCAGGCGGAGAACCTGTGGGCCGAGATCGTGCCCGAGCCCCGCGAGTCCACCGAGCAGTGACGCACATCACCCCAAACCACGACAGACGGTGGAACACCGGCCGGTCGTTCTCCGTTGAACAGACCGTGGGTACGGACGGAACAGTGTCCCCGGGCCTCACCTATTGCCCACAGGGAAGATCGTTCGGCTGAAGCCCTGTGGAGCCCTCCGCCGAGAGGCGACCGCCGTCCGTATCCACCTCGTACCGCCCCGATCGTGATTCCCCCGTCGCGGTCGGGGCTTCTCCTTGCGTGCCCTTCCCGGACGGCGGGTACCCGGTGCTCTCCGCACGGGCGAGCGGCCGAGAGGAGCACAGGGTGAGCAGCGCAACGGGCAGCAGGATCGTGGTCACGGGTGCCACGGGCAACGTGGGCACCAGCGTGGTGCGGCTTCTCTCCGAGGATCCGGAGGTGGGGTCCGTGCTGGGGCTGGCCCGGCGGATCCCCGACTGGTCGCCGGCGAAGACGGAGTGGGCCGCGGTCGACCTGGCCTCGGAGCAGAGCGACCTGACGGGCCACTTCGCGGGCGCCGACGCCGTGGTCCATCTGGCCTGGGCGTTCCAGCCGACGCACGACCCGGCGACGACCTGGCGCACGAACGTGCTCGGTTCCATCCGGGTGTTCGAGGCGGTGGCCGCGGCCGGGGTGCCGGCGCTGGTGCACGCCTCGTCGGTCGGCGCGTACTCGCCGGGGCCGAAGAACCACGCGGTGGACGAGTCCTGGCCGACGCACGGCTGGCCGGACGCCGCGTACTGCCGGGAGAAGGCCTATCTGGAACGGGCCCTGGACACCTTCGAACGCGATCACCCGGGGATCCGGGTGGTGCGGATGCGGCCGGCCTTCCTCTTCAAGCGGGAGTCGGCCAGCGAGCAGCGCCGGATCTTCGGCGGCCGGTTCCTGCCGGGTCCGGCGGCGCGTCCGGAACTGCTCCCGTTCCTGCCGGACGTCCCCGGTCTGCGGGTGCAGGCCCTGCACACGGACGACGCGGCCCGGGCCTACCGGCTGGCGGTGCGGTCCGCCAACGCCCGGGGCGCGTTCAACCTCGCGGCCGAGCCGCCGGTGGACGCCGAGTTGCTGGGCGAGCTGCTCGGGGTGCGCCCGGTGCGTCTGCCGCGCACCGCGGCCCGCTCGGCGATCGCGGCCGCCTGGGGGATGCGGCTGCTGCCCGCCTCACCGCACCTGTTCGACGCGGTGCTGCGGCTGCCGGTCATGGACTGCACACGGGCGCGGGTGGAGCTGGGCTGGCGCGCGACGCGCACCGCCACGGAGGTGCTGGAGGAGTTCCTGCGGGGGCTGCGACAGGGCGCGGGGGCGGACACGGAGCCGATGCGCGGACGCAAGGTGGGCTGAGCCGCGCGGGCGGGGCCTCAACCGGAGGACTCGTCGGGCACCGGGTGCTCGGGGTGTACGGCAGCCGAGTGCGGTGCACCCTGCCGGCCCGTGCCCGCCTCGTCGGTGTCGGGTACGTCGGGCACCGGCCCCGTCTCCGCGTCCCCGGCGCTCTCCGCGTCGTCCTCGGGCCGTTCGCCGTCCGGGCCCTGCCGGTGCTCGCTCTGCTCGCGGGTGGGCGAGGCGGCCTCCCACGGGTCGTCGTGGTCGCCGGCCTGCTGGTCGGGCATGTCGCGCGGGACGGGGGCACCGTTCTCACCCGGTCCTTCGTGGCGGTGGTCGGACACGGCGCGCTCCTTCCCGTGGGTCTTGGAGCGACGTCGGGTACCTCCTCGGCGACCGGCGAAACCTCAGTGCGGTGCCCGCTCCTCGAGCGCCGTGCGCCAGGCCGGGACCGGATACTCGGGGGCCGGTTCGGGGCGCCTGCCGCCCCGCGCGAAGAAGTCGGCCAGGGGCAGGATCGCGGCGCCGACGGTGACGGCGTCCGGGCCGAGCCGCCCCAGGTCGACCGTCACCTTCCGGGCGGGGTGGCGCAGCGCGTACGACACGGCGTGGCGCCGTACGGCGGGCAGGAAACGGGCGCCGAGCTGGAGGCCGGCCCAGCCGCCGATCAGGATGCGCTCCGGCTGGAAGAGGTTGATCAGGTCGGACAGGCCCGCGCCCAGGTACTCGGCGGTCTCCTCCAGGACGGCGAGCGCGACCGGGTCGGCCGCCGCGCCGTCGGCCGGGTAGGCGGCGGCGAGCATCGCGGTGAGGGCGGTCTCCTCGTCGGTGCCCTCGGGCACCCGGCCGCCCTCCTCCCGCCAGCGGGCCAGCAGCGACTCCGCACCGGCGTACGCCTCCAGGCAGCCGAGGGCTCCGCAGCGGCAGCGGCGGCCCCTGACCCGGACCGTCAGGTGGCCCCACTCGACCGCCCGGCCCTGCTCGGCCTCGGGGGTGACGAGGCTGGCGCCGACACCGGAGCCGAAGAGGACCACGACCGCGTTGCGGGCACCGCGCCCCGCGCCGAACCACATCTCGGCCTGGCCGAGGGTCTTGGCGCCGTTGTCGATGAGGCAGGGGACGGTGTCGGGCAGGGGTGAGCCGGCGCGGAGCAGGGCCTCCAGCGGGACCGCGTCCCAGCCGATGGTCTGGCCGTGCACCACGGCACCGCGGTCGGCGGTGTGCTCGACGATGCCGGGGACGCCGATCCCGGCGCCGAGCAGCCGCTCGGGCGGGAGTCCGGCCCTGGCCAGCACCTCGGCGATGCCGTCGCGGACGTGTCCGACGATGACGTCGACGTCGTGCCGCTGCGGGGCCAGCGGGCGTTCGGCGCGGGCGAGTTCGGTGAGCGTGAGGTCGAACAGTTCGACCCGCACCCGGGTCTCGCCGACGTCCACGCCGATCATGTGCCCGCTGGCGGGGGCCACACGCAGCAGGGTGCGGGGCCTGCCGCCGTCGGAGTCGACGCTGCCGGCCTCCTCCACCAGTCCGTCGGCGACCAGGTCGGCGACCACGTTGCTGACGGAACCCGAACTGAGGCCGGTCGCCGGACCGAGCTCGAAGCGGCTGAGCGGTCCGTCGAAGTAGAGCCGTTGCAGCACGGCCGTACGGTTGGCCCTCCTGAGGTCGCGCACCGTGCGCCCGTTCCGCCCCGCCATGTGGCTCCTCCCGTACCGTGCCCGGTCTGCAAGATACCTCCGTCGGAGGGCCGCACGCGACTTCCCTTTGTGCTTAATTCATGCTATGAACTCGCCTTCCCGAAATCCGGTGGCGACTCCGCTCGTAGGCTATCTACGCTAGGCGGAAACCTAGAGATCCTAGGTTCCTATGACCAAGGGGAGGCTCCCATGAGAGCACTCGACGAGCAGGACGTCCGCACCTCCTTCATCAACTGCTCGAAGGGCGAGGCCAAGCGCCTGGCCGTCCCCCGCGACCTGGACGAGCGCCCCTGGGACGATCTCGACTTCCTCGGCTGGCGGGACCCCGGGGCGCCCGACCGCAGCTACCTGGTCGCCGACCTCGACGGGCGCCCCACCGGTGTGGCGCTGCGCTTCCAGCCGGCCCGGAGCGGCTACTTCCAGCGCAGCATGTGCGCGCTGTGCCTGACCACCCACCCCCGGGGCGGCGTGGCCCTGATGACGGCGCGCAAGGCCGGAGCGGCCGGCCGTGAGGGCAACTCGGTCGGCCTGTACATGTGCACCGATCTCGCCTGTTCCCTGTATCTGCGGGGCAAGAAGGTGTCGCAGAGCGGCGCCCGCTTCGAGGAGAGCCTCACCCTGGAGGAACAGGTCGCCCGGACGCTGGGCAATCTGTCCGCGTTCGTCGCCAAGGTGACCGGCTGACCCGTCCGGCGGCGCCCGGCGCGTGAGAGGGGCCCGGCCGCCCGCGTCCGGCTACCGTCCTGATCGGACACGTTCGAGGCGCCTGCGGAAGGGAACAGCCCGAGGATGCGGGATGTGCTTGAGGCCGCGAGGACGGCTCTGCGGCGGGTGAAGTGGCTGCGGGACCCCATGGTCGTGCAGGCCCTGCGCTCCGCCGCCGCGGCTTCGATCGCCTATGTCATCGCGGTGCGGCTGAGCCCCGACAAGTCGGCGGCGCCGCTCACCGCGCCCCTGACCGCGCTGCTGGTCGTCCAGGTCACCCTGTACGCCACGCTGAAGATGAGCTTCCGCCGGGTGAACGCCGTGGTCGCGGGTGTCCTGGTCGCCATCGCCTTCAGTCAGCTGGTCGGGCTCAGCTGGTGGAGCCTGGCCCTGATCATCGTGGCGGCGCTGGGTGTCGGGCACCTGGTGCGCGCCGAGGAGTTCACCGCCGAGGTGGCGATCAGCGCGATGCTGGTGCTCGGCGTGACCTCGCACGGGAGCCTGGCCTGGGCCCGGGTGGTGGAGACGCTGATCGGGGCGATCGTCGGCCTCGTCTTCAATTTGATCCTCGCGCCCCCGGTGTGGGTGGAGCAGGCCGGCGAGTCCGTCGTGGGGCTGGCCCGGCAGGTGCGGCAACTGCTGCTGCGCATGGGCGAGGAGGCCGCCGGCAGCACGCCGTTCCACGAGGCGGCGGCCCGGCTGCACGAGGCGCGCCGGCTCGACCACGACATCGGCGAGGTGGACGAGGACCTGCGCCAGGCCGAGGACAGTCTGCGGTTCAACCCCCGGGTGCGCGAGGGGCTGCTGCACCGGGTCGTGCTGCGCACCGGCCTGGACACCCTGGAGATCTGCACGGTGGTCATGCGGGTCCTCGCGCGCAGCTTCACCGACCTGGCCAAGGAGCGGGAGCCGGAGCCCCTGTTCGCGCCGGAGACGGGAGTCGCCATCCAGCAGCTGCTGTCCGAGATCGCCGACGCAGTGGTGAGCTTCTCGGTGCTGGTCACCAGCAACGCCAGTGAGAACGCCGAGTCCGCGGAGGAGCGTCTGACCGCCGAGCTGCGGCAGGCCGCGGCCACCCGGGACAGGCTGGCCGACCTGCTGCTGGAGGAGGTCCGGCGCGACGCGACTCAGTGGCAGCTGCGGGGCGCGGTGCTGGCCGAGGTGAACCGGATCATCGACGAGATGGACACCGAGCACCGCTCCCGCCGGCTCCTGGAGGAGCTGGACCGCCACACGCGCGAGCAGCGTGAGCGGATGCCGCGGCTGACCCGGCTGCGGGACCGGGTCCGGGCAGCGCTGCGCAGGCGGAACCGCGGCACCGCCGCCCGGCGTTCCCCTTGAGGAACGACGAACAACGCGCGGCCGACGACGACGCGTGAACGGCGAAACGAGGGGGCGTTCGGATGACCGACACCAGTGTGCGGATCGACGGCAACCGGCTGACACTGCCCGGTGGCGCGACGGTCCGCTTCATACGCACCCTGCGGCTGCCCGAGACGGGCACGCACCCGCTGCCGCCCGGGCTCGGCGAGTTCCCGGTCCGCCGGGTCGCCGACTACGCCGACACCGTGCCCGAGGCGTGGCGGGCGCGGGGCGGCGTGATGCTGCCGGTGTACCTGCGGGAGGCCATGTGGCTGAGTTTCGCGGGCACGCGGGAGCCCGCCGCGCTCCAGGTGGGGGTGGGCAAGGTGTGCGCGGTCTCGGGCAGGCCCTGGAGCGACCGGCTGTCCCGGGATCCGCAGAACTACGTGGTCCTTCCCCGCCAGCCCTGGCTGGACGGCATCAACTCCGGGACCGGCACGGTCCGTCAGTTCGTGGCGGTGCCGCTCGGCATGGGGGCGACCGTCGAGGGCCAGGTCACCGGTGAGGAGGTCTGGGGCGGCGTCCAGTTGCAGGCGTTCACCCTGGGCGACGAGGAGCTGGCGCGCTGGCGCGAGGAGGAGCGGCGCCGTACGGAGACGGCCCGCAGAGCGGCCCGTTCGGGCGGGGCCCTCGGCGCTCCGGCACCGATGTCGGCACCGGCCGCCCCGGGCGCGGCCCCGGGCTACGGCGCTGCGCCCCGGGCCCGGTCGGCGCCCGCCATGGGACTCGGCGTCGGCGGCTCCATGCGCCAGGAGGTGTACCGCGACGGGCGGCCACTGGCGGACTGGGCCGAGCGTCCGGCGGGCCGGGTCTTCGTGCACCTGGTGACGCCGCCCGAGTGGCACCGCATCACGGGCGAGGCCCCGCCGCCGTCCCCCGTGGACCGGGCCGCCTACACCCGGGCCGGCCTGCCCTGGTACGACTACTACGACCAGGACGCCCACGACCTCGCACCCACCGAGCCGCTCCAGGACGTGCAGCCGGTCGGGGACTGGATCGGCGACGACCACGAGCCGTGGCAGCCGCCCGCGCCCCACCAGGTCCACCCGCTGGGGGACGCGCCGGGCAAGCCGGTGCAGGACGGGGACTGGTAGGACGCGAGGAACCGAACGCAACGGCACGGGTACGGGAGGGCGGCATGGACGGCTGCGGCTGGAGCAGGCGGCGCTTCGTCCGGCTCCTGGCCCGGACCGCCACCGCGGCGGCGGCACTGCCCGCGGCGGCGTGCGGCGGCCCGGCTCGGACGCGGACGCCGACCGCGACGCCCACCGCACCCCGCGCGAGCGAGGGTGCGTCCGGCAGGGAGCGGGGGGCCTCGGGCCCGCGCCCGCTGCTCCTGGGGACCTACACCTCCGCCGAGGGCGGCGGCAAGGGCATCGGGCTCGCCGCCTACGAACCCGGCACCGGCCGGATCACCGGCCACGGCCTTCTCGCCGAGGTCGACGACCCCTCGTACCTGGCGGTGCATCCCGACGGCCGGACCCTGTACGCGGTCGGCGAGCGCGAGGAGGGGGCGGTGACCGCCGTCCGGCTCTCGGACCACCGGGTGCTGGGCAGCCGGAGCACCGGCGGCGCGGCGCCCTGCCACCTGTCGGTGCACCCCGGCGGGCGCTGGCTGTTCAGCGCCAACTACGGCTCGGGAAGCGTCGCCGTGCACCCGATCGACGCCTCGGGCGCGCTGGGCGAGCGCACCCACCTGGTCACGCACTCCACTCCCCCGCCGGGCCCGGGACAGCAAGGCCCGCACGCCCACCAGGTCGTCACCGCCCCGGACGGGGGCCACGTCCTCGCCGTCGACCTCGGCACGGACACCGTGTACACCTACCGTCTGGACGAGGGCGCGGGGACCCTCACCGAGGTCGCGCGGGCACGGACCCGGCCGGGCGCCGGGCCCCGGCACCTCACCTTCCACCCCGGCGGACGCCACGCCTATCTCGCCAACGAGCTCGACGACACGGTCGCGGTCTGCGCGTACGACCCGGGGACGGGGCGCCTGACCGTCGGCGAGGCACAGTCCACCGGGGCGGGACCGGGCACCAACCACCCGGCACAGCTCCTGGTCACGGCCGACGGCGCGTACGCCTTCCTCGCCAACCGGGGGCACGACAGTCTCGCCCGGTACGCGGTGGAGGCGGAGGGCGCCCGCCTCCGGCTGCTCGGGACGGTGCCGGTGGGCGGCGCCTTTCCCCGGCACCTGGCCTTCTCCCCGGACGGCGGACTGCTGTTCGCGGCCAACCAGCGGTCAGGCACCGTCGCCGTGTTCCGCGTCGGCGCGGACGACGGCGGACTGCGCCCCGCGGGCGAGCCGTTCGCCTCACCCGTCGCCGTCTGTGCGCTGCCGCTGTAGGGCCCGCGGGCAGGAGGCCGCGCTCGCCTGGGCGAGCAGCACGTGCACCCGCTCCGTGAGCTGTGCGATCTCGTCGGCGGGCGCGTGGAACGGCAGGCGTACGTCGCCGTGGTCACGGACGCGTTCGACGCGCAGGGTCAGTCCGTGCCGGTCGACGGCGAGCGGCCGCACCCGGACCGCTCCGTGCAGGCTGTCCGGGTCGACGAGCCGGGTCAGCCGCTGCACGGCGTCGTCGTGGCAGTCGGCGAGATGGGTCAGCAGCCGCGCCTCGGCCAGGGCCAGCGGATCGGGCTTCGCGGCGGTGAACTCGTCGACGTCGACCACCACGGCGCCGGACGGCCGCCGCAGCACCACCCGGGTGGGCCGGAAGGCCAGGTGCCCGTCCGCCACGGCGAACCAGCCGGCGAGCCAGAGCCTGGCCCTGATCCGGCCGCGCACCGGGACGGGCGCCACGTCGGCGAACTCCAGCACGGCGGACGGCTCTCCGCGGGGCGCGCACACCGCCGCGGCGAGCAGCGCGCTGTCCTCGGGCACGTGCAGGAGCACCCGGCCGTCCTCGGCCACGGTGTGCGCGCCGACGAACTCCTCGCGGCCGCCCTCCGCGGTCACCGCGCAGGACCAGGCGGCGGCGAGCACGGAACGGGCCTGTTCCGCCGCGCCGGGTGCGGCCGTCCAGGTGTGGCTGTCACCCATCCCAACCTCCGTTCACAGTTCATTAGGTAAGGCTCACCTAACCTAGCGGAGATCGGAGAGTGCGCCAACCACGACACCTCCTCGAACCAGCATCCGGACAGGCACCCTCAGGGCGCGATGGCCCCCAACAGCGCCCGTGCGCACAGGTCCCGCACCTGCTCGCGGGCGGGCTCCGGATCCCGCAGCCACTCCAGGCACACCGCGGTGGTGAAGGCCAGCCAGCCGCGCACCGCGAGCCGTACGTCGCCGCGCCCCTCGAAGGCCGGGCCGAACTCCGGGTCGACGGCCAGGGCGGCGAGGATCTGCCGCTCCTGCGCGGCGAGCGCCCTCTGGTAGACGCGGCGCACCGCCTGGTCGCCGGCCGCGTCGGCGCGATGGAAGGCGCGGTAGCCGTGCGCGTGGGCCCGGACGTACTCCAGGTACGCGTCGAGGCCCGCGGTGAGCTGCTCGCGGACCGGGACGCCGGGCACGGCCGCCGTCATCCGCAGCATGCGCTCGCTCTCGCGCTCGACGACCGCCGCGAAGAAGTCCCGCTTGTTCGGGAAGTAGTGGTACAGCAGCCCGCGGGAGACCCCGGCGATCTCGGCGACCTGCTCGATCCAGACCTCGTCGTAGGGGCTCTCCGAGAACAGCCGCGCCCCCACCGAGAGCAACTGCTCCCGGCGCTCGCCCGTGCTGAGCCGGCGGCGGATGCGCTCGCCCTGGTTCGCGGCCATGCCCCGCACCTTACTTGACGCGGGTTCAACAACGGGTCGAGACTGGGGCCCGCTATTGAATCCATGTACAACACGCTCGCCTCGGCTCGTGCAACACGCCGCTGCGTCAAGGGAGATCGCGTCATGGCCCAGACAGCGAGGGAACCGGCCCGGGACGGACTGCCGAAGGGCTTCCGCAGCGCCGAGCTGGGCTGGCCCGAACTGCACCGCATCCCGCACCCCCCGTACCGGCTGCCCCTGCTCGGTGACGTCGTCGGGGCGAGCAGGCGCACCCCGATGCAGGACTCGCTGCGGTACGCGCGGCGGCTGGGGCCGATATTCCGGCGGCGGGCCTTCGGCAAGGAGTTCGTGTTCGTGTGGGGCGGGGCCCTCGCCGCCGACCTGGCGGACGAGACGCGGTTCGCCAAGCATGTGGGCCTGGGGGTGGCCAACCTTCGCCCGGTGGCCGGGGACGGGCTGTTCACGGCGTACAACCACGAGCCCAACTGGCAGCTCGCGCACGACGTGCTGGCGCCGGGTTTCAGCCGCGAGGCCATGGCCGGGTACCACGTGATGATGCTGGACGTGGCCGCCCGGCTCACCGGCCACTGGGACCTGGCCGAGGCGTCGGGCCGGGCGGTGGACGTGCCCGGCGACATGACCAAGCTGACGCTGGAGACCATCGCACGCACCGGTTTCGGCCACGACTTCGGCTCCTTCGAACGCTCCCGCCTCCATCCCTTCGTCACCGCCATGGTGGGCACGCTCGGCTACGCGCAGCGCCTCAACACGGTGCCCGCGCCGCTCGCCCCCTGGCTGCTGCGCGACGCGAGCCGCCGCAACGCCGCCGACATCGCCTACCTCAACCGCACGGTCGACGAGCTCGTCCGCGAACGCCGGGCGAGCGGCGGCGGCGGTAGCGGTGGCGGTGGCGGTGGCGGCGGCGACCTGCTCGACCGGATGCTGGAGACGGCCCATCCGGAGACCGGTGAGCGGCTGTCGCCCGAGAACGTCCGCCGGCAGGTCATCACCTTCCTGGTCGCCGGTCACGAGACCACCTCGGGCGCGCTCTCCTTCGCCCTGCACTACCTCGCCCAGCACCCCGAGGTCGCGGCCCGGGCCCGCGCCGAGGTGGACCGCGTGTGGGGCGACACCGAGGCACCGGGCTACGAGCAGGTGGCGAGGCTGCGTCATGTACGCCGGGTCCTCGACGAGTCGCTGCGGCTGTGGCCGACCGCGCCGGGATTCGCGCGCGAGGCCCGGGAGGACACGGTGCTCGGCGGCGCGCACCCGATGCGGCGCGGGGCCTGGGCGCTGGTGCTCACGGGCATGCTGCACCGCGATCCCGAGGTGTGGGGTGCGGAGGCGGAGCGGTTCGACCCGGACCGCTTCGAGGCGAAGGCCGTACGGTCGCGCGCCCCGCACACGTTCAAGCCGTTCGGCACGGGGGCGCGGGCGTGCATCGGGCGGCAGTTCGCGCTGCACGAGGCCACGCTGGTCCTCGGGCTGCTGCTGCGCCGCTACGAGCTGCGGCCGGACCCCGGCTACCGGCTGCGGGTGACCGAGCGGCTGACGCTGATGCCGGAGGGGCTGCGCCTGCACCTGGTCCGGCGGACCGCGGCCGCGGCCGCGGCCGCGGCCGCGCCCGTGCCCGGTCGCCGCGCGGCCGACGCGGGCGGAGCAGGGGCGGCCGAGGATGCCGGGGACGCCGTCTCAGCGCCCGGCTGTCCAGTGCACCGGGCGGGTGACTGAGTCCGGCAGCCTGGTGCCGGGGCCGCCCCTGGCCGCGTTGACCTGCGGCTGGGTCAGGAAGAAGGCGCCCGTCAGGTCGGCGCCGGTGAGGTCCGCGTCGCGCAGGTCCGCGCCGATCAGGTCGGCGCCCCGCAGGTCGGCGCCGGTGAGGTCGGCGGCGATGAGGTAGGCCCCGCGCAGATCGGCGCCCGCGAGGTCGGCGCCCTTGAGACGGGCGCCCATCAGGTCGGCGTTGCGGCGGTTCTTCTTCCGGCCGCGGGTGCCGGCCCGCACCAGCTCGCTGGTGCGCAGCAGGAGCACGTTGACCCGCTGCCGGTGCGCGGCCACGTCGAGGGCGGCCAGCTCCTCGGGGGTCCCCCCGGCGAGGCGTTCGGTGTCGCCGAGGGCACCGCGCAGGTCGGCGTGGACCGGGCGGGCGGCGGGCAGGGTCAGCGCCTCGGTCAGGTACCAGAGCAGCTCGTGCAGTTGGCGGACGACCGGGAACACGTCGAACATGCGGCGGGCCTGCTCCGGCGGGCCCGCGCGCCAGTCCCGGCCGCCGAAGGTGAGCTGCGAGACCCGCTGCCCGGCGCCGAAGCAGTCGTAGACCGTGCAGCCGGTGAAGCCGCGCTCCCGCAGCGTCGCGTGGATGCCGCAGCGGTGGTCGGTGCGGAGGTTCGGGCAGGGCGTTCCGGCGTCCTTGTCGATCGCGAAGTCCGCGGAGCGGGCGAACGGCAGGGCCGCGCAGCACAGGCCGAAGCAGCTCGCGCAGTCGCCGCGCAGTTCCCCCCGGGCCGGGTCATCCGTCCGGTCCGCCGTGTTTTCTCGCATGCCGTCGAGGATACGGGCCGGTCAGGCCTCCAGCGCGGACAGGTCCAGCCGGGCCAGCCGCTCCGGGTCGGACAGGATGTACAGACCCGTGATGAGGCCGTCGGCGACGGTGACGTAGCTGACCGACACCGGCCGTCCCTCGGACACGGCGACGGTGCCCACCGCGTCGTTGACCAGGACGACGTGGGCGAGTCCGGCGAGGTGGCGGAAGTGGAACGCACCGGTGGCGACCGTCCGCGCTCCCCGCGCCACCTTGGACGCCGCGATGCCCCGGGCCAGCGCGCCCGCGTCGGCCCGCAGCACCACGTCCGGGTGGAGGACGGACACCAGTGCCTCGAAGTCACCGGCGCGGCTGGCGGCGAGGAACGCCTCCACCACCCGGCGCTGACGGCCGAGGTCCGGTTCGGCGGCGGGGGTGGCGTCGCGCACCCGGCGCCGGGCCCGGCTGGCGAGCTGCCTGGTGGCGGCCGGGGTGCGCTCGACGACCTGCGCGATGTCGTCGAAGGGCACGGCGAACATGTCGTGCAGGACGAACGCCAGCCGCTCGGCCGGTTCCAGCCTCTCCAGCACCACCAGCAGGGCGATGCCCACCGAGTCGGTGTGCAGCGCCTCCGCCTCCGGGTCGGCCTGGGGCAGGCTCCGCAGCACGGGGTCGGGCACGAAGGAGTCGAAGCCCTCGGTCATGGGCTCCTCGCGGCGCGCGGTGCGGGAGCGCAGCAGATCCAGGCAGATCCTGCCGGTCACGGTGGTCAGCCAGGCGCCGAGGTTGTCGATGCCGTCCCCGCCGGAGCGGTCGAGGCGCAGCCAGGCCTCCTGCACGGCGTCCTCCGCCTCGGCCAGGGAGCCGAGCATGCGGTAGGCCACCGCCCTGAGCTGCCCGCGGTGCTCCTCGAAGCGCTCCGCGAGACGCTGCTGTCCCCGCACGTCCCGTTCTCCGCCCATGTCCCCTGTTGCCCGCATGCCCTGCTCCCCCGTCATGCCGCTACCGCGCGAAGACTTCGAAGGTCACCGCCGGCTTTCCGCCGAACCGCTCGCCCGCAGCCTCGGCGAAGCCGGTGAGGAATCCGCGCACGTACGTCTCCGGGTCCTCCTCGGTCAGCACCTCGATGTACGTGCGGTGTTCGAGGAGCGAGCGCACCGCGCGCTCCAGGCCCGGGGTGGCGTCCACGGCGTGGGTGGGAGAGGAGGAACCGGCGACCGCGACCCAGCGCACGCCGTTCCAGGGTTCCAGGCCCTGGTCGATCAGCTCCGGGAAGATCCACCGGTTGCCGGCGTCGGCCGCCGCGTCGAGCGTGGCGCGGCCGACGGCGACGTGGTCCGGGGTGTTCCAGGCGACGCCGCCCCAGGTGTCCCGGTGGTTGAGCGTGATGACCAGCTCGGGCCGGTGCCGGCGGATCGCGGCGGCGATGTCGCGGCGCAGCGCGGTGCCGTACTCGACGACACCGTCCCGGTGGTCGAGGAACTCCACCTCGCTCACCCCGACGACGGCGGCGCTCGCCCGCTGCTCCCGCTCACGCAGCGGGGCGCACTCGGCGGGCGGCAGCGTGTCGATGCCCGCCTCGCCCCTGGTCGCGAGCACGTAGGCGACCTCGCGGCCCTCGTCGGTCCAGGCCGCGATCGCCGCCGAGCAGCCGTACTCCAGGTCGTCCGGGTGGGCCACGACGGCGAGGGCGCGGCGCCAGTCGCCGGGCATGGGCTCCAGTTGCGTGATCGTCGGCTCCGTCATGCCCGCACACTAACCCGCGCCACCGACATCGCACCCGGAGATCCCGCCCGGACATCCCACCCGGACATCCCGTCCGGACGTCGCGCCCGGCGTCGTTCAGGCCTCGTCGCGGGCGAGCGCGAGCAGCCGGTCCAGGACGCGGGGGCCGCCGGCCCGCACGCCGTCGTGCTCGAACTCGTCGGTGACCCAGGTGCGCAGGCCCCGGATCGCGCGGGCGGTGGTCAGGGCGTGGGCGGTGTCGACGTACATGTCGTCGTGGTAGACGGCCGCGGCGGCCGGCACCTCGTTGGCGGCGAGGCGGGCGGGGTCGTACAGCGGGGTCCAGTCGGTGCGGGCGGCGAGCAGTTCGGCCGTCTCGCGCAGCGGGCGCAGCGCCGGGTCGCTGTCGAACATCCAGGGGTGGATCGACTCGCCGGTGAACAGCAGCGGTTCGTCGCCCGCGAGGGCCTTCGCGGCGTCGAAGCGCGGGAACTCGGCGCGGACCCGCTCGGCGGACCAGTCGGTGGGCCGGGCGTCCTGACCGTAGATGACCTCGTGGATGAGGGCGTACAGCGGGTTGGCCGCGTAGGACAGCAGGCCCTGCGCCTGCTCCTGGAAGGCGTCGGAGAGTTCGTGCCCGTTCGGGGTGCGGACGAAGGCGTCCTCCAGCAGGAAGTGCAGCCGGTGGCTGCCCTCGCTGCCGCCCAGCATGATGCCGAGCGACTGGAAGGCCTCCACGGTGAGGCGGTAGCCGCCCGGGAGGACCACGTCGTGGGTGAGGAGGTGGTCGGCGATGCGGCGGGCGCGCTCGACGTCCTGCGGGTAGCGGGCGTAGTGCGCGGCGACCTTGCGCTCGATGCGGGGGTAGGCGGCCCGGTAGACGTCGTCCGCGTGGGCGTCCAGGGAGGGCAGGCCGCCGGTGATCAGGGCGGTGCTGAGGCCTTCGGGGGCCAGCGAGAGGTAGGCGACGGTGCAGAAGCCGCCGAAGCTCTGGCCGAGGACGGTCCAGGGCGCCCCGCCGGTGACCTGGGGGCGGATGGCCTCGCAGTCGCGGACGATGGCGTCGGCGCGGAAGTGGGCGAGGTAGTCGGCCTGCTCGGCGGGGCCGCCGCGCAGCGGGAGCGTCTGGCGGTTGGCCGGGGTGGAGGCGCCGGTGCCGCGCTGGTCCAGGAGCAGGACGCGGTACTCCTTCAGGGCGCGGCCGAACCAGGCGGGACGGCCGATGAAACGGTTCGCCCCGAAGCCGGGTCCGCCCTGGAGGTAGACCAGCCAGGGCAGGTCCTTGTCGGCCTTGTCGCTCGCGACGGCCTCGCGGGCGTACAGCTCGATCGTCTCCCCGGTGGGGTCGGCGTGGTCGAGGGGCACGGTGAAACGGCGGTCGGTGAGGACGACGCCTGGCTGGCGGTAGCTGACGCTCAAGGGGTCTCCCGGGGCGGACGGATCTGGCGGCCGATTCTTTCGGCCGTGTCCCAGTTCAGCACACCGTCCTGCGGCCGCCGACCCCCGGGATCATGAAATCGTACGGAGGGATCTACTGAACGGCCGGTCAGCGAGCGGCGAGGCTGGAGCGCCGCACCACCAACTCCGGCTGGAGGACGACCCGTCGGTGCGGGTGGGCCCGGTCCGTGCCCTCCAGCTCGGTCTCCTCCAGGAGCAGCTCGGCGGCCATGGCGCCCATGGTGACGGCGGGCTGGCGCACGGAGGTGAGCGGGACGGCCGCGGCGGCGGCGAACTCGATGTCGTCGTAGCCCACGATCGCGAGGTCGTCGGGGACGCCGACCCCGGCGGCGTACATGGCCTGCAGGACGCCGAGGGCGAGCAGGTCGTTGGCGCAGAAGACGGCGGTCGGCCGCTCGGCGAGGCCCAGCAGGCGGGCACCGGCGTCGCGGCCCGCGGCGACGTCGAGGCGCTCGGTGGGCAGTTCGCGCAGCGCGTCGGGACCGAGCCCGGCCTCGGCGAGCGCGGCGAGGGCGCCGGTGCGGCGGTCGCGCACCTGGTTGAGGCCGGGCGGGCCGCTGACGTAGGCGATGGAGCGGTGTCCGGCGTCCACGAGGTGGCGTACGGCCAGCGCGCCGCCCGCGACGTCGTCGACGGAGACCGAGCACTCGGTGGTGCCCTCGGCGACCCGGTCGACCAGGACGAAGGGGATGTTGTGGCGCCGGAAGCCCTCGATGTTGCGGCCGGTGGCGTCGGCGGGGGTGAGCAGGACGCCCCGGACCCGCTGCTCGGCGAAGAGCGAGAGGTACTCGGCCTCCTCGCCCGGGTTCTGCGCGCTGTTGCAGACCATCACGCCGAGCCCGGCCTCGCGGGCGGCCCGCTCGGCGCCGCGGGCGACGTCGACGAAGAACGGGTTGCCCATGTCCAGGACGAGCAGCCCCATGATGCGACTGCGGCCGGCGCGCAGCTGGCGCGCGGACTCGCTGCGGACGTAGCCCAGCCGGTCGATCGCGGACAGCACCCGCGCCCGGGTCTCGGTCGCGACGGTGTCGGGGCGGTTGATGACGTTGGAGACCGTGCCCACGGAAACTCCGGCGGCGCGGGCGACGTCCTTGATACCCACGGAATGGGCCATCGGGCAGGGACCTCCGAGGTCGGGGTGGGTGTGGGGGCGGCCGCGGGACCTTCACACAGTACCCGGGCCACCCCGATACGGGGCCGTCAGGCGAGGTGGAAGACCTCGGTGAGGGGCTTCATCGCCTCGTCGGGGCGGGCCCCGTCGAGGGACTCGAACAGCGGGCCCATCTCCGCCTGCCAGCGGGCGTTGACCTCGGTGGCCTCCATGCCGTCCCGGGCGGCGGCGAAGTCCTCGGTCTCCAGGTAGCCGACGAGCAGGCCGTCGTCGCGCAGGAAGAGCGAGTAGTTGTGCCAGCCGGTGGCGGAGAGCGCCTCGCACATCTCCGGCCACACGGCGGCGTGGCGTTCGCGGTACTCCGCGATGCGGTCCCGGCGGACCTTGAGCAGGAAACAGACGCGCTGCATGAAGTACCGCTCCCGTGACGAGTGCTGAGGGCCGCGACTAGAAGTCGAACTGGTCGACGTTGTCGGCGGTGAACACGGTCGGCTTGCCGAGGTTGATCACACCGTCCTTGCCGATGGTGTACTCGCCCATGGCGCCGGCCTTGAAGGTCTCGCCCTCCTTGCCGGTGATCTGCCCGGAGGACAGGGCGACGGCAGTGCGCGCGGCCAGCTCGCCGAGCTTGGCCGGGTCCCAGAGCTCGAACGCCTCGACGGTGCCGTTCTTGACGTACTTGCGCATGTCGTTGGGGGTGCCGAGGCCGGTCAGCTTGACCTTGCCCTTGTACTTGGAGCCGGACAGGTACTGCGCGGCTGCCTTGATGCCCACGGTGGTCGGGGAGATGATCCCCTTCAGGTTCGGGTGCTCCTGGAGCAGGCCCTGGGTCTGCTGGAAGGACTTCTGGGCGTCGTCGTCGCCGTAGGCGACCTTGACCAGCTTGATGTCCTTGTACTTCGGGTCCTTCAGCTCGTCCTTCATGATCTCGATCCAGGCGTTCTGGTTCGTCGCGGTCTGCGCGGCGGACAGGATCGCGATCTCGCCCTTGTTGCCGATCTGCTCGGCCATCTGCTGCACCTGGGTGCGGCCGATGTCGTCGGCGGACGCCTGGGAGATGAAGGCGTTGCGGCACTCGGGGTTGGTGTCCGAGTCGTAGGTGACGACCTTGATGTCGTTCTTCATGGCCTGCTTGAGCGCGGTGCACAGGGCGCCCGGGTCCTGCGCGGAGACGGCGATGGCGTCGACCTGCTGCTGGGTGAGCGTGTTGACGTAGGAGACCTGGCCGGCGGTGTCGGTGCCGCTGGAGGTGCCGACCTCCTTGTAGCTGGAGCCCAGCTCCTTGAGGGCCTTCTCGCCGCCCTTGTCGGCGACGGTGAAGTAGGGGTTGTTGACCTGCTTGGGCAGGAAGCCGACGGTCAGTCCCTTCTTCGTCGCGGCGTTCGGGTCGGCCTTGCCCGCCGTGGCGGCCTTGCCGCCCTCGTCCTTGACGTCCTCCTTCGTGGTGCCGCCGCAGGCCGTGGCGGCCAGGGCGAGCGAGGTGACGGCGGCGAGGGCCGCGCAGGTACGGCGAATGGACGACTTGCGCATGGTGGGTTCCTTACGAGGGTGGACGGAGCCGGGGACGGGGTTACGGCGTGGGGGCGGGCGCCTTGGGCGGGGGCGTCGGTGCCGCCCTGCGTCCGGCCCTCGCGAGGGAGAGCTGCCGTGCGACCCGGGGGCCGAGCACGGAGAGGACGAGCAGGACGCCGGTGACGACGATCTGCGACTGGGCGGAGACGTCCTGGAGGCTCATGACGTTCTGCAGCGCGCCGAGCAGGAAGACACCGGCGATGGCGCCGCCGAGCGTGCCCTTGCCGCCGTCGAAGTCGATGCCGCCCAGGAGCACGGCGGCGACGACGGACAGTTCGAGGCCGGTGGCGTTGTCGTAGCGGGCGCTGGCGTAGTGCAGGGCCCAGAAGACGCCGGTGAGGGAGGACATCAGGCCGGTCAGGGTGAACAGGATCAGCTTCTGCCGCTTGACCCGGATGCCGGCGAACCGCGCGGCCTCCTCACTGGCGCCGACGGCGAACAGCGACCGGCCGAACGGCATGGCGTGCAGGGCGACCACGGCGATGGCCAGCAGCACCAGGAACGGCAGGAAGGCGTACGGAAGGAAGGTGCCGTCGATGCGTCCGGCCGCGAAGTCCAGGTACTGCGAGGGGAAGTCGGTCACCGCGTCGGAGCCGAGCACGATCTGCGCGATGCCCCGGTAGGCGGCCATGGTGCCGATGGTGACGGCGAGCGAGGGCAGTCCGAGGCGGGTGACCAGGAGGCCGTTGACCAGGCCGCAGACCACGCCGAGCAGCAGGCAGATCGGGATGATCGTCTCGATGGTCATGCCCTGGTTCCACAGGGCACCCATGACCGCGCCGGACAGGCCCGCGGTGGAGGCGACCGACAGGTCGATCTCGCCGGAGACGACCAGCAGCGTCATCGGCAGGGCGATGAGCGCGATCGGCAGCGTGTTGCCGATCAGGAAGGACAGGTTGAGGGCGTTGCCGAAGCCGTCGACGAAGCCGAAGGAGAGCAGCAGGACGACCACGAGCAGGGCGCCCACCACGGTGTCCCATCGGACGGCGCGCGTCAGGGAGCTGTCAGCCATGGCGGGCGTTCCTCTTCTTCAGGGCGTTGGCCACGCGCAGCGCGACGATCCGGTCGACGGCGATGGCGAGGATGAGCAGGATGCCGTTGATGGCCAGCACCCACACCGAGCTGACGCCGAGGGCGGGCAGCACGCTGTTGATCGAGGTCAGCAGCAGCGCGCCGAGGGCCGCGCCGTAGACGCTGCCGGAGCCGCCGGTGAAGACGACGCCGCCGACCACCACGGCGCTGACGACGGTCAGTTCGTAGCCGTTGCCGGTGCCGGAGTCGACGTTGCCGAAGCGGGCCAGGTAGAGGGCGCCGGCGAGTCCGGCGAGGGCGCCGCAGAAGGTGTAGGCGGCCAGGATCCGCTTGCGGACCGGGATGCCGGCCAGCCGGGCGGCCTCGGGGTTGGAGCCGAGGGCGTACAGCTCGCGTCCGCTGCCGAAGTGCTTGAGGTAGTAGGCCGTGGCGACGAGCACCGCCAGGGCGATCATGGCCAGCCAGGGCACGGCGGAGATGCCGCCGGAGCCGAAGTCGACGAAGCCGCCGGGCAGGTCGGCCGCGGTGATCTGCCGGGAGCCGACCCAGATGGAGTCGATGCCGCGGATGATGTACAGGGTGCCGAGGGTGACGACCAGGGCGGGCACCTGGCCGAGGCTGACCAGCGCGCCGTTGAGCAGGCCGAAGCCGACGCCCGTCAGCACGGCGAGCAGCACGGCCACGACGGGGTTGCCGCCGCCCTGGAGGTAGGTGCCGGCGGCGAAGGCGCTGATGCCGAGGGTGGAGCCGACGGACAGGTCGACGTTGCGGGTGATGACGACCAGGGACTGTCCGGTGGCGACCAGGACCAGGATGGTCGCGTTGAGCAGCAGGTCCTTGATGCCCTGCTCGGACAGGAACTCGCTGTTGCCGGCCTGGGTGATGGCGATCATCACCAGGAAGACCAGCAGGATGGCCAGTTCGCGCATCTTGAAGACGCGGTCCACCAGCCGGGTGGCGCCCGCCTTCGGCACATCGGCCGCGGGGGCCTTCTCGGGTGTGGTGACCGTCATGCGGCGGCCCTCCCCGTGGCTGCGGCCATCACGGTCTCCTCGGTGGCGTCGGTGCGGGAAATCTCGGCGGTCAGCCGGCCCTCGTGCATCACCAGGACGCGGTCGGCCATGCCGAGCACCTCGGGCAGGTCGGAGGAGATCATCAGGACGGCCACGCCGTCGGCGGCGAGCTGCGAAAGGAGCCGGTGCACCTCCGCCTTGGTGCCGACGTCGATGCCGCGGGTGGGTTCGTCGACGATCAGCACCTTGGGGCCGGTGGCCAGCCACTTGGCGAGGACGACCTTCTGCTGGTTGCCGCCGGACAGGGTGGCGACGGTGTCGGCGATGCGGGCGTACTTGACCTGGAGCTTGACCGCCCAGTCCAGGGAGCGGCTGCGCTCGGCGCCGCGGTCCACGAGTCCGGCCCTCACGGTCGTGCGCAGGCCGGTGAGGCCGATGTTCCGCTCGATGGACATGTCCATCACCAGTCCCTGGGCGCGGCGGTCCTCCGGGACCAGCGCGAGACCGGCTGCCATCGCGGTGGACGGGGCGCCGTTGACGAGCGGCTTGCCGTCGACCTCGACCGCCCCCGCGTCCCAGCGGTCGACGCCGAAGACGGCGCGGGCGACCTCGGTGCGTCCGGCGCCGACCAGTCCGGCCAGCGCCACGATCTCACCGCGGCGCACCTCGAAGGAGACGTCGGTGAAGACGCCCTCGCGGGTCAGCCTGCGCACACTGAGGGCCGTCTCGCCGGGGGTGACCTCCTGCTTGGGGTACAGCTCTTCGAGGTCGCGGCCGACCATGCGGCGCACCAGGTCGTCCTCGGTCATGTCCTCCAGGGGCTCGCTGGCGATCCAGGCGCCGTCGCGCAGGGTGGTGACCCGCTTGCAGATGCGGAAGATCTCCTCCAGGCGGTGGGAGATGAACAGCACCGCGGCGCCCTGGTCGCGCAGGGTGCGCACCACGCCGAAGAGCCGGGCCACCTCGCTGCCGGTGAGGGCGGCGGTCGGCTCGTCCATGATCAGCACGCGGGCGTCGAAGGAGAGCGCCTTGGCGATCTCCACGATCTGCTGGTCCGCGATGGACAGGCCCCGTGCGGGCCTGTCGGGGTCGAGTTCGACCCCGAGGCGCAGCATGAGTGCCGCGGTGGCGTCGTGGGTCGCCTTGTGGTCGATGCGGCCGAGGGCGCGGCGCGGCTGGCGGCCCATGAAGATGTTCTCGGCGATCGACAGGTCGGGAAAGAGGGTGGGCTCCTGGTAGATCACGGCGATGCCGGCGTCGCGGGCGTCGCCGGGACCGTGGAAGACGACCGGCGCGCCGTCGAGCAGCACCTGGCCGGCGTCCGGCCGGTGCACTCCGGCCAGCGTCTTGATGAGGGTCGACTTTCCGGCGCCGTTCTCGCCGGCGAGGGCGTGCACCTCGCCGGGGAACAGCTCCAGGGAGACGTCCCGCAGCGCACGGACCGCGCCGAAGGACTTGGAGACGTCCCTGAGCGCCAGAACCGGGGCCGAACCCGTGTCGGACGGGTGGGTCATTGGGGGCTCCTCGACGACGCCGGGCGGGACGGCCCTCACGGCGTCGTGAAAGGTTTCAACTCGGTTGCCGGGGACGTTAGGCAGCGAGGGTATGTCACGTCAATGGTTCCGGGTCGAAAAAGTTTCGATACCCGAAGGTCACGACGGAGTCACGAACAGCCGGAGCGGCCGGAAGGGTTGACACCCCTTCGAGCGGCTCATAGCTTCGCGTTCTGAATCGTTTCACACATGGTCGTACTCACAGCAGGCCACGACCCGATGCCACAGGAGCGCCGAAGTGACCGAGCTCGCCGCGGTGAAAGCCGCGCTCAAGACCCAGGCCGTCGAGACGCCGTCGTGGGCGTACGGCAACTCGGGCACCCGCTTCAAGGTGTTCGCCCAGGCCGGTGTCCCGCGCGACCCCTTCGAGAAGCTGGACGACGCGGCGAAGGTGCACGAGTTCACCGGCGCGGCCCCGACCGTCGCCCTGCACATCCCGTGGGACAGGGTCGAGGACTACGCCGCACTGGCGGCGCACGCCGAGAAGCGGGGCGTACGGATCGGCGCGATCAACTCCAACACCTTCCAGGACGACGACTACAAGCTGGGCAGCATCTGCCACCCCGAGGCGGCGGTGCGCAGGAAGGCCGTCGACCACCTGCTGGAATGCGTCGACATCATGGACGCCACCGGGTCGCGCGACCTGAAGCTGTGGTTCGCCGACGGCACGAACTACCCGGGACAGGACGACATCCGGTCCCGGCAGGACCGGCTGGCCGAGGGCCTGGCCGAGGTGTACGAACGGCT
The DNA here is from genome assembly GCF_055635195.1 of Streptomyces sp. NPDC111628. NCBI lineage: Bacteria > Bacillati > Actinomycetota > Actinomycetes > Kitasatosporales > Streptomycetaceae > Streptomyces > Streptomyces sp. NPDC111628. The sequence goes on from NZ_JBVKBZ010000003.1 coordinate 776,692, forward strand.
CGGCGAGGGGCAGCGGATGCTCCTTGAGTACAAGCTCTTCGAGCCGGCGTTCTACACGACGGACGTGCCGGACTGGGGCACGGCGTACGCGCACTGCCTCAAGCTGGGCGAGAGGGCTCAGGTCGTGGTCGACACGGGGCACCACGCGCCGGGCACGAACATCGAGTTCATCGTGGCGACGCTGCTGCGGGAGGGGAAGCTCGGCGGATTCGACTTCAACTCGCGGTTCTACGCCGACGACGACCTGATGGTGGGTGCCGCCGACCCGTTCCAGCTGTTCCGGATCATGTACGAGGTGGTGCGCGGGGGCGGGTTCACCTCCGACGTCGCCTTCATGCTCGACCAGTGCCACAACATCGAGGCGAAGATCCCGGCCATCATCCGGTCGGTGATGAACGTGCAGGAGGCCACGGCGAAGGCGCTGCTGGTCGACGGTGCGGCGCTGGCCGCCGCGCAGGGCTCGGGGGATGTGCTGGAGGCCAACGCGGTGTTGATGGACGCGTATGACACGGACGTGCGTCCGATTCTTCGGGAGGTGCGGGAGGAGTCGGGGCTGGACCCCGAGCCCATGAAGGCGTATCGCTCCTGCGGGTGGGCGGAGAAGGTCGTCGCCGAGCGGGTTGGTGGCGAGCAGGCGGGGTGGGGGGCCTAGTCCGTAAGCGTCTGCCGGGTTTGTGTTGTTCGCGGGCTGCGGGCCGTATGTGGCTGGTCGCGCAGTTCCCCGCGCCCCTTGCGGGGCGCATCTCCGCCCCTCGATCGAAAAGGCACCGTCATGACATCTCACCCTGAAGCCGCCGCCCTCCTCGCCCGTTCCCATCGGCTCGGTGCCGATCCGCGCAACACCAACTACGCCGGTGGCAACGCGTCCGCCAAGGGCACCGGGACCGATCCCGTCACCGGGGGTGACGTGGAGCTGATGTGGGTCAAGGGGTCCGGCGGGGACCTCGGGACGCTCACCGGGGCCGGGCTCGCCGTGCTGCGGCTGGACCGGATGCGGGCGCTCAAGGGCGTCTACCCGGGCGTCGAGCGCGAGGACGAGATGGTCGCCGCCTTCGACTACTGCCTGCACGGCAAGGGCGGCGCCGCGCCCTCGATCGACACGGCGATGCACGGGCTCGTCGAGGCCGCACACGTCGACCACCTCCACCCCGACTCCGGGATCGCGCTGGCCTGCGCGGCGGACGGGGAGAAGCTGACCGCCGAGTGCTTCGGCGACACCGTGGTGTGGGTGCCGTGGCGGCGGCCCGGGTTCCAGCTGGGGCTGGACATCGCGGCCGTCAAGGAGGCCAACCCGCAGGCCGTCGGCTGTGTGCTCGGCGGGCACGGCATCACCGCCTGGGGCGACACCTCCGAGGAGTGCGAGCGCAACTCGCTGCACATCATCCGCACCGCCGAGGCCTTCCTGGCCGAGCGCGGCAAGGCCGAGCCGTTCGGCGCGGTGGTCGAGGGGTACGAGGCGCTGCCCGAGGCCGAGCGGCGGGAGCGGGCGGCGGCGCTGGCGCCGTACGTCCGGGGGCTGGCCTCGCAGGACCGGGCGCAGGTCGGGCACTTCACCGACACGGACGTGGTCCTGGACTTCCTCGCGCGCGCCGAGCACCCGCGGCTCGCCGCGCTCGGCACCTCCTGTCCGGACCACTTCCTGCGGACGAAGGTACGGCCGCTGCTCCTGGACGTGGCGCCGACCGCGCCGCTGGAGGAGGCGGTGGCCCGGCTCAAGGAGCTGCACGCGGCCTACCGGGAGGAGTACGCCGCCTACTACGAGCGGCACGCGGAGCCGGACTCCCCCGCCATGCGCGGCGCGGACCCGGCGATCGTGCTGGTGCCGGGTGTCGGCATGTTCAGCTTCGGCAAGGACAAGCAGACCGCCCGGGTGGCCGGCGAGTTCTACGTCAACGCGGTCAACGTGATGCGCGGCGCCGAGGCGGTGTCGTCGTACGCGCCGATCGAGGAGTCGGAGAAGTTCCGCATCGAGTACTGGGCGCTGGAGGAGGCCAAGCTCCGGCGGATGCCGCAGCCCAAGCCGCTGGCCACCCGTGTCGCGCTCGTGACCGGTGCGGGCAGCGGGATCGGGAAGGCGATCGCGCGGCGGCTGGCCGACGAGGGCGCCTGTGTGGTCGTCGCCGACCTGAACGCCGGGAACGCGGCGGCGGTCGCGGAGGAGCTGGGCGGGGACGACAAGGCCGTCGCCGTGACCGTCGACGTCACCTCCGAGGAGCAGATCGCCGAGGCGTTCAAGGCGGCCGTGCTCGCCTTCGGCGGGGTCGACCTGGTGGTCAACAACGCGGGGATCTCCATCTCCAAGCCGCTCCTCGAGACCACGGCCAAGGACTGGGACCTCCAGCACGACATCATGGCCCGCGGCTCCTTCCTCGTCTCGCGCGAGGCGGCCCGGGTGATGACCGCGCAGGAGCTGGGCGGCGACATCGTCTACATCGCGTCGAAGAACGCCGTGTTCGCCGGCCCCAACAACATCGCCTACTCCGCCACCAAGGCCGACCAGGCCCACCAGGTGCGCCTGCTCGCCGCCGAGCTGGGCGAGCACGGCATCCGGGTCAACGGCGTCAATCCCGACGGTGTGGTGCGCGGTTCCGGGATCTTCGCGGGCGGCTGGGGCGCCAAGCGCGCGGCCGTGTACGGCGTGCCGGAGGAGAAGCTGGGCGAGTTCTACGCCCAGCGCACGCTGCTCAAGCGCGAGGTGCTGCCCGAGCACGTCGCGAACGCCGTGTTCGCGCTGACCGGCGGCGAGCTGACCCACACGACCGGCCTGCACGTCCCGGTCGACGCCGGTGTCGCCGCCGCGTTCCTGCGATGAGCACCGCCGACGACGCCAAGGCGTGCGCCGCGGTCGACCTCGGCGCGTCCAGCGGGCGCGTCATGGTCGGCCGCGTCGGCGCCGACCGGCTGGAGCTGACCGAGGCGCACCGCTTCCCCAACCGGCCGGTCCGTACGCCCGACGGGCTGCGCTGGGACGTCCTCGCGCTGTACGCCGGGGTGCTGGACGGCCTGCGGGCGGCGGGTCCGGTGGACTCGGTCGGCGTGGACAGCTGGGCCGTCGACCACGGCCTGCTGGACGCGGACGGCGCGCTGCTCGGCAACCCCGTGCACTACCGGGACGCCCGCACGGAGGGTGTCGCGGAGCAGGTGTGGGCCTCGCTGCCCGCCGGGGAGCTGTACGCGGCGACGGGCTTGCAGTACGCGCCCTTCAACACCCTTTACCAGCTCGTCGCGGCGCGGGGCACCGCCCAGTTCGCGGCGGCGCGGCGGCTGCTGCTCGTCCCCGACCTGCTGACCTACTGGCTGACCGGCGAGCAGGGCACCGAGCTGACCAACGCCTCCACCACCCAGTTGATCGACCCCCGCACCCGGGACTGGTCGCGGGAGGTCGCGGACCGGCTGGGGATCGACCTCGGCCTGTTCGCGCCGCTGCGCCGGCCCGGGGACGCGGCGGGGCTGCTGCGACCGCAGGTGCTGGAGGAGACGGGGCTGACGGGGCCCGTGCCGGTGACGGCGGTCGGTTCGCACGACACCGCCTCCGCGGTCGCCGCCGTCCCGGCCACGGGCGAACGGTTCGCCTACATCTGCACCGGCACCTGGTCACTGGCCGGTCTCGAACTGACCGCGCCCGTGCTGACGGAGGAGAGCCGGGCCGCCAACTTCACCAACGAGTTGGGGTTGGACGGCACGGTCCGCTACCTGCGCAACATCATGGGGCTGTGGCTGCTCCAGGAGTGCGTGCGGGCCTGGGGCGACCCCGATCTGGGCGGGCTGCTGCTGGAGGCGGCGCGGGTGCCGGAGCTGCGCTCGGTGGTCGACGCCGGTGACGCGGCGTTCCTGGCGCCGGGGCGGATGCCGGAGCGGATCGCCGAGGCCTGCCGCGCCTCGGGACAGCCGGTGCCCGAGACGCCCGCCGAGGTGACCCGGTGCATCCTCGACTCGCTGGCGCTGGCCCACCGCGCGGCCGTCGAGGAGGCGCAGCGGCTCGCCGGGCATCCGGTCGACGTCGTGCACGTGGTCGGCGGCGGCACCCGCAACGCGCTGCTGTGCCGGCTGACCGCCGACGCCTGCGGGCTGCCGGTGGTGGCGGGGCCGACGGAGGCCGCCGCACTCGGCAACGTCCTGGTGCAGGCCCGCGCCCACGGACTGGTCGGCGACCTCGCCGGGATGCGCCGGCTGGTGGCGCGCACCCAGCCGCTGACCCGGTACGAACCGCGCGGCGACCCGGCGCGCTGGCGGGCGGCCGCGGCCCGACTCGCCGACCGGTGAGCCGAGGGTCCCCAGCACCGGCTCGGCCGACTAGTCTGCACTCATCATTCATCCGATGATCGAACACGAGGAGCCGCGATGCGTGTCGCTCTGTTCCTGACCTGCGTCAACGACACGCTCTATCCGGACACCGGCCGTGCCGTGGTGGCGCTGCTGACCAGACTCGGTGTCGAGGTCGACTTCCCGATGGCCCAGACGTGTTGCGGTCAGGCGCACTACAACACCGGCTACCGGCACGAGGCCGAGCCGCTGGCCCGGCACTTCGCCGACGTGTTCGCGGACTACGACGCGATCGTGACGCCCTCGGGCTCCTGCGGCGCGATGGTGCGGGAGCTGTATCCGCGGCTGGGCGAGCGGGCGCGGGCGGAGGGGCGCGGGGACACGCTCGCCACCGTGCTGGCGCCGGTGGTGCCGAAGACGTACGAGCTGACGGAGTTCCTGGTGGACGTGCTCGGGGTGACCGACGTGGGGGCGTACTACCCGCACACGGTGACGTACCACCCGACCTGTCACGGCCTGCGGAGCCTCGGTCTGGGCGACCGGCCGCGGCGGCTGCTGGAGGCGGTGAAGGGGCTGGAGCTGGTGGAGTTGCCGGGCGCCGAGGAGTGCTGCGGGTTCGGCGGCACCTTCGCCGTGAAGAACTCCGACGTGTCGGCGGCGATGGGCGCGGACAAGGTGCGCAACGCCGAGTCCACCGGCGCGGACGTGCTGTGCGCGGCCGACAACTCCTGTCTCATGCACATCGGCGGCACCATGACGCGGCTGCGCACCGGCATGCGGCCCGTGCACATCGCGGAGATCCTGGCGAGCACTGGGGAGGCTGCCGTATGAGCGGGACGTTCGTGGGGATGCCGGCCTTTCCCGTCGCGGCCCGGGAGGCCGTGGGCAACAAGACACTGCGCGGCAATCTGCGCCACGCCACCCACACCATCCGGGACAAGCGGGCCCGCGCGGTGGCGGAGCTGGACGACTGGGCGGCACTGCGCGAGGCCGGGAAGCAGATCAAGGACCACACGCTGCGCCACCTCGACCGGTACCTGGTGCAGGTGGAGGAGGCGGTCACGGCCGCCGGCGGCACGGTGCACTGGGCCGCCGACGCGGACGAGGCCAACGAGACCGTCGCCCGCCTCGTGAAGGAGACCGGCGAGTCGGAGGTCGTCAAGGTCAAGTCGATGGCGACGCAGGAGATCGCCCTCAACGAGGCGCTGGAGGCACAGGGCATCCACGCCTACGAGACCGATCTCGCCGAGCTGATCGTGCAGTTGGGCAAGGACCGGCCCTCGCACATCCTGGTGCCCGCCATCCACCGCAACCGCGGCGAGATCCGGGACATCTTCCGTTCCGAGATGAGCGAGTGGGGCCGCCCCGCGCCCGAGAACCTGACGGACACGCCCGCCGAACTCGCCGAGGCGGCCCGGCTGCACCTGCGGGAGAAGTTCCTGCGGGCCAAGGTCGGCATCTCCGGCGCCAACTTCGTGGTGGCCGAGACCGGGACGCTGGTGGTCGTGGAGTCGGAGGGCAACGGGCGGATGTGCCTGACCCTGCCCGAGACGCTGATCTCGGTCGTCGGCATCGAGAAGATCGTGCCGAGGTGGCAGGACCTGGAGGTCTTCCTGCAGACCCTCCCCCGCTCCTCGACGGCCGAGCGCATGAACCCGTACACGTCCATGTGGACCGGCACCAGCGACGGCCGGGCCGGGGAAGGGGACGGCCCGCGCACCTTCCACCTGGTCCTGCTGGACAACGGCCGCACCGACACCCTCGCCGACGAGGTCGGCCGCCAGGCGCTGCGCTGCATCCGCTGCTCGGCCTGCCTCAACGTGTGCCCGGTGTACGAGCGGGCCGGCGGGCACGCCTACGGCTCGGTGTACCCGGGCCCCATCGGCGCGATCCTCAGCCCGCAACTGCGGGGCACCGGCAGCGAGATCGACGCCTCCCTGCCGTACGCGTCCTCTCTGTGCGGTGCCTGCTACGAGGTGTGCCCGGTCGCCATCGACATCCCCGAGGTGCTGGTGCACCTGCGGGAACGGGTGGTGCAGGGCGGACCGGCCGTCCGGCAGGGCAACCGGGTGGTGCTGAAGCCCGCCAAGGGCCATGCCGCCGAGCGCGCGGCGATGCGGGCGGCGCAGTGGGCCCTCACGCGTCCGGGCGCGCTGCGGACCGGACAGCGGCTGGCCTCGCGCACCCGCCGTCTGCATCCGCGCACGCTGCCCGGTCCCGGCCGGGCGTGGAGCGGCAGCCGGGACCTGCCTGCGGTGCCCGCGGAGCCGTTCCGGGACTGGTGGCAGCGCACGCACGGCGGGAAGGACGGAGCGAAGTGAACAGCAGGGAACGCATTCTGGGCCGGGTACGGCGCGCCCTGGCGGACGTGCCGGACGACGCGAGGCCCTACGAGGAGGCCGTGGCCCGGGACTATCTGCGCGAGCACGGGCGCCGGTCGGTGCCGGAGACGGTGGACCTCCTCGCCGAGCACCTGGCGGACTACCGGGCGATCGTCCACCGGTGCGCGGACGGGGAGTTGCCCGAGCTGCTGAGGCGGCTCCTGGCGGCGCACGGCTCGCGCAGCGTCGTGGTCCCGCCGGAACTGCCCCCGGGATGGCTGGAGACGGTCGACGCGACCCGTGTCCAGGACCGGGCGGCAAGCACCCCGCACGAACTCGACCGGATCGACAGCGTGGTCACCGGTTGCGCCGTGGCCGTCGCCGAGACCGGCACGATCGTCCTGGACGGCTCCCCCGACCAGGGGCGGCGGCGCATCACCCTCGTCCCCGACCACCACATCTGCGTCGTACGGGTACCCGACCAGGTCGTGTCCTCGGTGCCCGAGGCGCTCGGACGCCTCGACCCGAAACGGCCGTTGACGTGGATCTCCGGGCCCTCCGCGACCAGTGACATCGAGTTGGACCGCGTCGAGGGGGTGCACGGCCCGCGCACCCTGGAAGTAGTGCTGGTGGGCGGCTCCTAGCGCGGGGGGTGTCGCTGAGTACACCCCCCGATACGGGTTCTGCACCCAGTGTGGCCCGGCCCCACTCTCCGTAGCGTCTTCCACGAGGCACCGCACAGGGCGTGCCACACGGAAGGTGATCACGATGTTTCGCTCCGGCGCACGAGGCAACCAGGACCCCGGCCCCGCCCCCGAGGCACTCCGGCTGGTCAAGGTGACCCGGACGTACGGCTCGGCGGAGAACGCCGTGACCGCTCTGGACGGTGTGACGCTGAGCCTGGGACGCGGCACCTTCACCGCGGTGATGGGGCCGTCCGGCTCGGGCAAGTCCACGCTGCTCCAGTGCGCGGCCGGCCTCGACCGGCCGGACAGCGGCATCGTGTGCGTGGACGGCAAGGAGCTGACGGGTGGCGGCGAGGCGGAGCTGACCAGGTTCCGACGTGGCCGGGTCGGGTTCGTCTTCCAGCAGTACAACCTGCTGGAGACGCTGACCGTCGCGCAGAACACGGTGCTGCCGCTCAAGCTGGCCGGCCGGCGCGTCGACCGCGGGCGCGCCCGCGAGGTGCTGACCTCGGTCGGCCTCGGCGACCGGCTCGGTCACCGTCCCGACCAGCTCTCCGGCGGTCAGCGGCAGCGGGTGGCGATCGCCCGGGCCCTGGTCACCGAACCGCGGGTGATCTTCGCGGACGAGCCGACGGGCGCGCTGGACACCCGCAGCGCCCGGCAGGTGCTGCTGCTCCTCCAGGAGGCGGTGCGGGTGCACGGGCGGACCGTGGTGATGGTGACGCACGACCCGCTGGCCGCCTCGTACGCCGACTCGGTGGTCTTCCTCGCCGACGGCCGGCTGGCGGGGCGGATGGACGCGCCCACCCCGGACGCGGTCGCGGAGCGGCTGGCGCACCTGGGCGACGACGTGCCGGCGGGGGTGTGAGCATGATGTTCGTACTGGCTCTTCGGTCGATCCGGCAACGCCCCGGGCGGTTCCTCGCGACGCTGCTGTCCGCCTTTCTCGGGGCGGTGATCATCATGACGTTCAACTCGATGCAGGACACGTCCGGGCAGGCCGGCATCGACACGGTCAGCGCGGAGACCCTGGGCAAGTCGGCGGGGGTCGTCGGTGGTTACGGGACCCTGCTGGTGTTCTTCGCGGTGGCCTCGACGCTGACGGTCAACGTGCGCCAGCGCACCGCCGAGCTGGAGCTGCTGCGCTGCTCGGGGGCGACCCCGGCGCAGATCAAGCGGATGGTCGTGGGTGAGGCGGTGGCCGTGGCGCTGGTGGGCGCGGCCCTCGCGATCGGCCCCGCGATGCTCGGTGGACGGGCGCTGCTGGGCATGTTCCACGACAGCGGTCAGGTGGCGCGGTCCGTGGACTACTCCTTCGGGACCTTCGCGCTGTCGAGCGGTGTGTCCATCACCCTGCTGGCGTCCGCGGGCGCCGCCTTCCTGGCGGTACGGCGCCTGACGCGCCGTGGCCGGGAGCGGACCGGCGCGAAGCGGTTCCTGGCCGGTGCGGCGCTGGTCACCGGCGCCTCGGCGGCCGGTGCCACATTCCTGTTCTCCGCGACGGACGAGATGCTGATGGCGGCTCCGGCCTACGGGGCGATCCTGCTGTCGGTCGGTTTCGCCCTGCTGTCGCCGCGACTGCTGAAGGGCGTGCTCGACCGGCTGCCGCTGACCGGGGCGAGCGGCTGGCTGGCCGTGCGCAACCTGCGTGAGCGGGCGAGTCACATGGCCGGGATCCTGGTCTCGCTGATCCTGTTCACCGCGGTGTCGACGGCGACGATCACGATGCAGTCGGTGGAGAGCGACGCGGTGAAGGCCTCGGGTCTGGTCAAGTCGGTCGACGCCAAGAACCTGGAGACGCTGAACCTCACGGTGGTCGGCATCATCGCGGTGTTCGTGTGCGTGATGCTGATCAACTCGCTGTACGCGGCGACGACGTACCGCTCGCGCGAGTTCGGTCAGCAGCGGCTGGCGGGGGCGACACCCGGGCAGGTGCTGGGAGTGGTCGGCGCCGAGGGCGTGATCCTCACGGTCACGGGGGTGTTCTTCGGCACGGTGGCCGCGCTGGCCGGTGTGGTGCCGTTCACGGTGGTCCGCACCGACGCGGTGCTGCCGGACCAGTTCCTCGGTGTGTGGCTCGCGATGGTGGCGCTGGCGGCGACGGTGACGCTGGGGACGAGCCTGGGCACGGCCCGGCGGGTGCTGCGGACACCGGCGGTGGGGGCGGTGACGCTGGCCGCGTGAGCGATAGGGCAAAGAGGGAGGGGGCGACCGCTGTGGCGGTCGCCCCCCCTCTCGTGTGCCGGCCGGTCGGCGCGTCAGTCGGCCTTGGCGTACTCCTTCGCCATGCTGCCCGCGAAGTCGTACACGACGCACTGTCCGTCGCCCACGACCCAGGCGTCGTGGCCCGGCGAGCAGACGAAGACGTCGCCGGGACCCACCTCGCTCTCGGTGCCGTCGTCCATGCGGACGTGCATGCGTCCCTCGACCACGTAGCAGTTGTGGTGGATCATGCAGCTGTCGGTGCCCGCGATCGGCGCCACGGACTCCGACCAGCGCCAGCCCGGTTCGAAGGTGGCGACGGCGAAGTCGAGCCCTTCCATGTGCACGGCCTCGATGTGCCCGCGGGGGAAATCGCGCCGCTCGTCCGGCTTGTCGAGCGTCTTTGCCTCCAGCATGACGCTCCTCCTTTCCCTGTCCCCACCACTCCATCGTCCGCCTGTCAACTCGGCGGCGCCATCCGGGGGACGCACGCGGCTCAGCGGGGTGTGCCGCAGAGTTCGGCGAACCGGGCGGCGTCCACGTTGCCGCCGGAGAGGATCACGCCGACGCGACGTGGCAGGGCGTCGATCCGGCCGTTCAGGAGGGCGGCCAGCGGGGTGGCGCCGCTGGGTTCGAGGACGGTCTTCAGCCGTTCGAAGGCGAACCGCATCGCGTCCCGGATCTCGTCGTCGGACACCAGCGCGATCCCGTCGAGCAGACGCCGGTTGAGGGAGAACGTCAGCTCGCCGGGGGTGGGCAGGGCCTGGCCGTCGGCGATGGTGCGCGGGACCGGCACGGTGACCCGCCGGCCCGCGGCCAGGGAGCGTCTGGTGTCGTCCCCGGCCTCCGGCTCGACACCGATCACCCGGGTGCCGGGGTGCAGGGCCTTGACCGCGGTGGCGCTCCCGGCGATCAGTCCGCCGCCGCCCACCGGGGCGACCAGCGCGTCCAGCTCCCCCGTCTCCTCGACCAGTTCGAGGGCGGCGGTGCCCTGGCCCGCGATGACGTGCGGGTGTTCGTAGGGCGGGATCAGGGTCAGTCCGCGGTCGGCGGCCAGCGCTTCGGCGACGGCCACGCGGTCGCCGGTGTAGCGGTCGTAGGTGACGATCTCGGCGCCGTAGCCCGCGGTGGCGTCCCGCTTGGAGGGCGGCGCGTCCTCGGGCATGACGATCACCGCGGTCGTGCCCAGTTCACGGGCGGCCAGGGCGACCGCCTGGGCGTGGTTGCCCGAGGAGTAGGCGGCGACACCTCTGGAGAGCTGCTCCGGGGTGAGGCGGGAGGCCGCGTTGTAGGCGCCGCGGAACTTGAAGGCGCCGACCCGCTGGAGGTTCTCGCACTTGAGGAAGACCTCGGCGCCGACGAGGGCGTCGAGGGTGCGCGAGCGCAGCACCGGGGTGCGGTGCGCGACGCCCTTGATGCGGGCCGCGGCGGAGCGGACGTCGTCGAGGGTGACCGGCGGTGTGGTGGTCGTCACGGATGTCCTCAGGGGGTGTCGGCGGCCGGGCCGGTGTCGGCGCGGGCCTGGGAGAGGTAGTGGTAGGCGGAGGCGCGGGAGATGCCGAGCCGGGTGGCGACGTGCTCGACCGAGCGGCGTACGGCGAACACTCCGCGCCCGTCGAGGTCGCGGAACAGCTGGAGCCGCCGCTCCCGGTCCAGCGCCGCCCAACTGGTGTCGCGGCGCAGCGGGTGGGCGTCCACGATGGCGTCGACCACGGCGTCGATGTCGTCGCCGAAGGTGGTCGCCGGTACCTGTGCGGGGGTGCGGGCGGTCCCGGCGAGGGCGCCGAGGAGGGCGTGGGCCCGGTCGACGGCGGTGACGTCCAGGTTGACGCACAGGGCTCCGAAGACGGCGCCCGTGGAGTCGCGCAGCACCATGGTGGAGGACTTGAGCAGGGTGCCGTCGGCCGTGCGGGTGACGTAGTTCAGCTCGTCGTGCGCCTCGTCGCCGCGGGCCAGTACGCGCATGCCGATCTCGCTCATCGCCCCGCCCACGGTCCGCCCGGTCACCGCCCCCGCGACGGCCACGACCGAGCGCTCGGGGCGCCGGTAGTCGTGCAGCACCGCCTCGCAGACCGGTCCGAACGTCGCGGCGATCCCGTCGACGACGGGGCGCAGCGCGGCGAGGACGGCGTCGCGTTCGGCGTCCAGTGCGGGTTCGTTCATCCAACTCAGACTACACGTCCAGGTGCTGGACCAGAAGTCCAGGGAGGGCGCCGTTTGACATCGAGGCGCGACCTGATCATGCTTCTACTAATGAATTAATGAAACCATGGAAGGTGACGTGGTCGAGTACCGGATCGATCGACAGAGCGGCATCCCGGCCTATGTGCAGATCGTGCGGCAGACCGAGCAGGCACTCCGGATGGGTGTGCTGCAGGTCGGGGACAGACTCCCGACGGCCAAGGAGGTCGTCGCCGCCACCGCCATCAACCCCAACACCGTGTTCCGGGCGTACCGCGACATGGAGCAGGCGGGCCTGGTCCGCTCGCGGCGCGGGCTCGGCACCTTCGTGACGCGGTCGCTGGCGCGGCCGGGCGCGGAGGACGACTCGCCGCTGCGGGCGGACGTCGCCGAATGGGTCGCACGGGCCCTGGCGGCCGGACTGGAGCGGGACGACGTACTCGCCCTGGTCACGGCGGCCCTCGAAGAGCACGACGAGCAACACAGGAGGACGCATGACCGGGCCTGACGAGCCCGCCGCGCTGCACGCCACGGACCTCGGGTTCCGCTACCGGGCCCGCGGCGAGTGGGCGTTGCGGGACTGCGGGTTCACGGTGCCGCGCGGCCGCATCACCGCCCTGGTCGGCCGCAACGGCGCCGGCAAGAGCACGCTGCTGCACCTGGCCGGCGGGCTGCTGAGCCCCACCCACGGGCGGATACGGGTGCTGGGCGCCGAGCCGGACGCGGTCGCGGCACGCACCCGGGTGGCCCTGCTGACCCAGGACAGGCCGCTCTACCCGCGCTTCACCGTGGCCGACACCCTCCGCATGGGCGGCAAGCTGAACCCCTCGTGGGACCGGTCGGTCGCCGAGCGGGTCGTGCGCGAGGGCGACATCGCCCCGACGGCCAGGGTGGGCGAGCTGTCGCCGGGCCGGCGCACCCGCGTGGCGCTCGCCCTGGCCCTCGGCAAGCGGCCCGAACTGCTCCTGCTGGACGAGCCGCTCGCCGACCTCGACCCGGTGGTGCGCGCCGAGATCATGGCGACGCTGATGGCCGAGGCGGCGGAGCGCGAGGTGAGCATCGTGATGTCCTCGCACGTCCTGCCCGATCTGGAGCAGACCTGCGACTGGGTGCTGCTGCTGCGGGCCGGCCGGGTGGAGCTGAACGAGGACGCCGACGCACTCCGCGAGGGCCACACCCTGCTCACCGGGCACGTCGACGAGGAGCCGGCGCTGCGGGAGCACACCGTGGTGCGGCGTCGTACGCACGGGCGGCAGCTGACCGCCCTGGTGCGCCCGCACGGCCCGGTCGGCGGCGACTGGCACGTCGAGCGGCCCGGCCTGGAGGAGATCCTGCTCGGGCACCTCCAGGAAGGTGCCGCGGCCGCGAACGGGGAGGCGGCGTGAAGGGCACGCTGTGGCTGGCCTGGCGCCAGCAACGGGCACTGATCGTCTGCGGCGCCGCGCTCCTGCTGGCCGCCGCCGCGCTCGCCGCGTACTCCCGCGCGGGCATGGTCGACGACCTGCGCAGCGGGCTGTTCGACGGCTGCGACCCCGGGCCGCTGTACTGCACGCGGGCGCCGGACGGACTGCCCCGGTTCCTGGACGTCGAGCCGCTCAGGCTGCTCGGCGCGCTCAACATCGCGCTGCCCGTCCTGATCGGCATGTTCTGGGGCGCGCCGCTGCTGGGCCGCGACCGGGAGCTGGGCACCCACCGGATGGTCCTGACCCAGGGCGTCGGCCGGGCCCAGTGGTTCGCGTCCCGGTTCGCCCTGGCCGCGCTCGGCACCGTGGCGCTGTCCGGCGCGCTGGCCCTGCTGTTCCGCTGGTGGTGGGAGCCCGCGGTCAACCGCAGCTACGGCCTGTTCTGGTACGAGGCCACCGCGCTGACCGGCTCCGGGCCCTCCCTGGTCGCCGCCGCGCTGTTCGGGCTGGCGGTGGGCACCCTCGCCGGTCTGCTGACGCGCCGGGTGCTGTCCGCGATGGCCTGGACGCTGCTGGTCACCGGCGTGGTGACGGTCGCGGTGCAGTGGACGCACCGGGCCCGCCTGCTGGTTCCGCCGCACCGGTACGTCAGCGACGGCTGGCGGCCCAAGGAACCGATGGGCGACAAGTGGTCCACCGGGCACTACGGACTGATCACCGGTTCCGGCCGCCGGGACTCCGTGCTGGAGTGCGCCTTCCCCTCCGGGCGTGAACTGCGGGAGTGCATGACCCGGCACGGGTATGTCTCCCGCTACTACGAGGCCAATCCGGCCGGCGACTACTGGAGCTTCCAGTGGACCGACACGGCGCTGCTCGGCGGCCTCGCCCTCCTCCTCGTCCTCGTCACGGTCCTTCTGCTGCGCCGCCGGGTCTGACACCCCGACCGGCACCCCTCACTGCCCGAGTCCCACTGCCCGAGTCCCACTGTCCGAGACCCTCGTACGGAGGTCGTTCCCCCATGCCCAAGGACGCCAAGTCCCCGAAGAAGCTGCGCAGCAACCGTGCCGCGCTCACGCACAAGGTCGGGTACGCGCTGCGCCACCCCGAGCGCGTCGGCCCCTACGTCCGCCGGGCCGGCCGGGACGCGTGGCTGCGGGTCAAGCACCCCGACCACGTCGGCTACTACCGGGCGGTGATGGCCTCCGACACCCGGCGCAACCCGGAGGCCGCGGTGGGCAGCCAGACCCACGACCGCTGGCTCGCGCTCGGGCAGATGCAGTTCGACTACCTGGTCGAGCACGGGCTGCGCCCCGAGCACCGCATGCTCGACATCGGCTGCGGCAACCTGCGCGGCGGCTGGCGGTTCATCGACCACCTGGACACCGGCCACTACTACGGCGTCGACATCTCGCCGGACATCCTCATCGCCGCCAAGAAGACCCTGACCGAGCGCGGACTCCAGGCCAAGCTGCCCCACCTGACCATCACCGGGGACCTCCGGCTGGAGTTCCTGCCCGACGACCACTTCGACGTCATTCACGCCCACAGCGTCTTCTCGCACTCGCCGCTGAACGTCATCGACGAGTGCCTGGCGCACGTCGGACGCGTCCTGACGGACACCGGGTTCTTCGACTTCACCTTCGACCGGACGGAGGGCACCGAGCACCAGGTGCTCCGCGAGGACTTCTACTACCGCACGGACACGCTGCTCACCCTGGCCGCCCAGCACCACCTGCACGCGCGGTTCATGGAGGACTGGGAGAAGCGGCCGCACGGCCAGTCCAAGATCCGCGTGAGCCGCTCACCGCTGCCGTCGTAGGCGGCCGATCGCGTGACCCAGGGGCCGGACGGTTCGTCCGGCCCCTACGGGCGCGGGTTGACGCGCCGCCAGGCGGGCCGGCAGTCCGCACCCCGGCGGACGGCGTCGGCGGCGCCCCCGGACTCGGGCAGCACGTCGGTCCAGGCGACGGCGGAGAACCGGGAGAGCCGCGAGCGGTGGAGGGACAGGCCGCACACGGTCTCGTTGCGGGGCCGCGCCCACACGCGCGTACCTCCTCCTGTGTGATCACTCCGCAAGCCCTGCCCGTTTAAGGCGTTTTGTCTGCTTAACATGCGGGGTCCGCGCATCGCCCCGTTGTACGAGAGGACACCAGATGGCGCCCACGGGCCGACCCAGCGCACTGGCCGAGCACGCCTTCTCCCCCCACGACGCCGTGCTGGGCGCCGCCGCCCGGCACCTCGGCCGAAGGCGCTTCCTCACCGTGACCGCGGCCGCCGCCGCGCTCGCCTTCTCCACCAACCTGCCGGCCCGCGGCGCGGTCGCCGCGCCCGAACGCACCGCCCGGATCAGCAAGGACCCCTTCACCCTCGGCGTCGCCTCCGGCGACCCGCTGCCGGACTCGGTGCTGCTGTGGACCAGGCTGGCCCCCGAGCCGTTCCTGGAGGACGGCGGGATGGGCACGGAGCGCGTCACCGTCGAGTGGGAGGTGGCACTGGACGAGTACTTCGCGGCCGTCCTGTCCCGGGGCACCGCCGACGCCCACGCCGAGTACAACCACAGCGTCCACGTCGACGTGAAGGGCCTGACACCGGGGACCGTCTACTACTACCGCTTCCGTGCCGGGGCGTGGCTCAGCCCCGCGGGCCGCACCCGCACCGCCCCCGCGGCGGGCAGCGCCACCCCGTCGCTGAAGCTCGCCGCGGTCGCCTGCCAGGCCTACCAGGACGGCTACTACACCGTGCTGCGCCACGTCTCCGAGGACGACGTCGACCTGGTGTTCCACCTCGGCGACTACCTGTACGAGTACGCGGTGAACTCCGAGGGCGGGGAGCGCCGCTACACCGGCATCACGCTGCCCGACGTGTTCAACCGCGAGACGATGACCCTCGCGGACTACCGGCTGCGCTACTCGCTCTACAAGAGCGACGAGGACCTGCGGGCCGCACACGCGGCGCACCCGTTCGTGGTCGCCTGGGACGACCACGAGACCGAGAACAACTACGCGGGCGGCATCCCCGAGAACGACATCCCGCCGTCCGAGTTCCTGCTGCGCCGGGCCGCGGCGTACCGCGCGTACTGGGAGAACCAGCCGCTGCGCGCCGCCCAGCTGCCGCAGGGTCCCGACGCCCGGCTGTACCGCCGGCTGCACTGGGGCACGCTCGCCCAGTTCGACATCCTGGACACCCGCCAGTACCGCTCCGACCAGGCCTACGACGACCGCCCGCACGCCCCCGGCGCCGAGTCGGACGATCCGGCGCGCACCATCACCGGCGCCGCGCAGGAGCAGTGGCTGCTCGACGGATGGAAGGGCTCGACCGCGCTGTGGAACGTGATGCCCCAGCAGGTGTGCTTCTCCCAGCGCAAGTTCGACGTGACCACCGACGCCGCGCTCTCCATGGACGCCTGGGACGGCTACCGGGCCTCGCGCAGCCGGGTGGTCGCCGGGGCGAAGGCCGCCGGGGTCGAGAACTGGCTGATCCTCACCGGCGACGTGCACGTGGGTTACGCCCTCGACGTCAAGGAGGACTTCGACGACCCGGCCTCCGCCACCGTCGGCACCGAGGTCACCTGCACCTCGGTGGCCAGCGGCCGGGACGGCGTGGAGCAGCCCGCCAACTGGGACCTGTATCTCAAGGCCAACCCGCACATGAAGTTCTACAACGGCAAGCGCGGCTACGTCCGGGCCGAACTCGGCCGTCGGGCCACCCACCTCGACTTCAAGACGGTCTCCGCCATCAGCACGCCCGGCGCCGCCGTGACCACGGCCGCGTCCTTCGTCACCGAGGCGGGCGAACCGGGGCTGAAGCCCGCCTGACCCGGGTCCGCCCGGCGGGAGGGCGTCCGCGTACTGCACATGGCACCCACGGCGTCCCCCATAGCGCGAAACAGTCCGGGGTCGGGCATCGCCCGGGAACTTTGCGGCAAGGCCTGTGACTTCGCCGCGGGCGCGCCGTGACCCACGGTCGCCCGCCAAAAACACCGCTGTCTCGCACAGCGCCCGAAGGAGGCACATCGCATGGTCGGCAGACATGCCGCGCGCAGCCGCCGCGCAGCCCTCACCGCGCTCGGCGCCCTGGTTCTGACCGCACTGCCCTCGGCCGCGTCGGCGGCGCCGCCGCCCGTTCCCGGACCGCGGCCCGCCGTGGCCCGCACGCCCGACACCGCCACCGCGCCGGCCCGCATGCTGAGCGCGATGGAGCGCGACCTGAAGCTGGCGCCCGGACAGGCGTCGGCCCGGCTGGTCAACGAGGCGGAGGCGGGCACCCGCGCGGGCATGCTGCGCAACACGCTGGGCGACCGCTTCGCCGGTGCCTGGGTGAGCGGGGCGACCTCCGCCGAGCTGACCGTCGCCACCACCGACGCGGCGGACACCGCGGCCATCGAGGCACAGGGCGCCAAGGCGGCCGTCGTGGGCCGGAACCTCTCCGAGCTGCGCGCGGTCAAGGAGAAGCTGGACGCCGCCGCCGTCCGCACCCGGACGCGGCAGACGCCGGTCTGGTACGTAGACGTGAAGACCAACCGGGTCACGGTCCAGGCGACCGCCGAGTCGGCCGCGGCCGCCTTCGTCGAGGCCGCCGGTGTGCCGGCCGCGGACGTGGGCGTCCGCGTCTCGCCGGACCAGCCGCGGGTGCTGGAGGACCTGGTGGGCGGCGACGCCTATTACATCAACGACCAGGCCCGCTGCTCCATCGGCTTCTCGGTCACCAAGGACGACCAGGAGGGCTTCGCCACCGCCGGGCACTGCGGCGACCCGGGCGCCACCACCACCGGGTACAACGAGGCCGACCAGGGCACCTTCCAGGCCTCCACCTTCCCCGGCAAGGACATGGCCTGGGTGGGCGTCAACTCCGACTGGACCGCCACGCCGGACGTGAAGGCCGAGGGCGGCGAGAAGATCCAGCTCGCCGGGTCGGTGGAGGCGCTCGTGGGTGCCTCGGTGTGCCGTTCCGGTTCGACCACGGGGTGGCACTGCGGCACGATCCAGCAGCACGACACGAGTGTCACCTACCCGGAGGGCACCGTCGACGGGCTGACCGAGACCACGGTGTGCGCCGAACCCGGCGACTCCGGCGGCCCCTTCGTGTCGGGCGTCCAGGCGCAGGGCACCACGTCCGGCGGCTCCGGCGACTGCACCAACGGCGGGACCACCTTCTACCAGCCGATCAATCCCCTGCTCAGCGACTTCGGCCTCACCCTGAAGACCACCTCGGCCGCCACCGGGACACCCGCGCCGCAGGACAACGCGGCGGCGGACGCGTGGACCGCGGGCCGGGTCTACGAGGCCGGCACCACCGTCTCCTACGACGGCGTGCGCTACCGGTGCCTGCAGAGCCACCAGGCGCAGGGCGCCGGGTCACCGGCGAGTGCCCCTGCCCTGTGGCAGCGGGTCTGACGGACAGCCGTCCGGCGCGGGGCCGCCCGAAGGGGCCCCGCGCCGGCCCGCGTCCCCGGCGACGGCCTACCCCTCCGCGAGGAGCGCGTAGGCGGTGGCGATGAACGGGTCCCGGGCGCGGAACCTCCGGCTGCACACCGCTGCCAGGGCCGTGTCCGTGTCGGGCCGGAAGCCCAGGAACGCCTGCTGGCCCAGGGTGGCGCCGCTGTGGAAGTACATCGGCCCGCCGTCCGTGGGGTGCCGGAACCACCCCACCGTGTGCACGTGCCGGTGTCCCGGTCCGCGCCGGAGCACCGGCACCCGCACCGCCCGCAGCGCACCGGCGGCCGGTGAGCGGTCCGGGTCCAGGTGCGCCTCGAGGAAGGTGAGCAGGTCGTTGGGGGTGGACCGGACGGCTCCGGCGGCCTGGAAGCCGCCCGCGTCGAACGGCGGGACGGGGGTGCGGCCGTCCTTGCGGTGGCCCACGGCATCGGTCTCGGGGCCCTCTCCCCGCAGGGCGGTGCCGCTGAGACCGAGGGCGCGCAGCACCTGTCCGGTGATCAGGTCCTCCCACGCGGTGCCGGTGGCCGCGGCGAGGGCGTGGCCGAGGACGGAGACGCCGTAGTTGGAGTAGTGCCAGCGGGTTCCGGGACGGTGCTTCGGCTCGTGGCGCAGGAAGGTGTCGGTCAGCCGCTCGGCCGGGTAGCGGGCGTAGGGGTTGGTGTGCCAGGCGGGCAGGCCCCGGCGCACGAAGCCGGCCGGCAGGCCGGGCAGTCCCGAGGTGTGGGTGATCAGGTGCGCGAGCGTCACGGGGTGCGGGCCGGGCGTCCTGCCGGGGTCCAGACAGCCGGCGGCCGGCTCTCCGCCGGTGAGCACGCCGCGCCGGATCAGGCGCGTCAGCAGCAGCGCGGCGAACGTCTTGGACGCCGAGCCGATCTCGTAGCGCAGGTCCTCGCGGGGGACGGCGGGCGGCGGGGCGGTGCCGCCGGCGCACAGGGTGCGGCGGCCGCGCCGGGAGACGGCGAAGACGACGTCGGGGGCGTCGCAGGCGTGCACGGCCTCCGTCAGCCGCTCGCGCAGCTCCGTGTCGTCGTTCGGTGCCCGCTCCGGCGGTGCGGACTCCTCCGTGGCGGGGACGCCCGGCCAGGGCGTTTGAGGGCCCGTCACGACGCGGAGTGCGCCAGCTCGGTGAGGGCGCGGGAGGTGGCCAGCTGGGATGCGAAGGCGGCGACGAGCGTCGGGTGGTAGACGATGTCGAACACCTCGTCGGGGTCGCCCTCGGGCATGTCGCGGATCGCGGGCATGGCGCCGTCGGGCTGCTGGGCGGCGGCGAACGCCTCCCAGGCCCGTTCGTCGAGGGCGGGTTCGGGCAGACAGGCGTCGACGACGAGGAGTTCGCCGAGCAGGTCCCAGCGTTCCAGGTCCGTCCAGTCGTCGATCCAGCTCGGCAGCCAGGCCGTGAGGTAGTCGGCGACGTGCGGCGGCAGGCCGGTGGGGTTCTCGCCCCAGTCGGTCAGGTGGAAGACGGCGTGGGTGATGTCGTAGGCGATGTGCCCCTCGACCGTCCAGGGTTCGGGGGTGCGGGCCAGCCAGGTGTCGCTCAGGGCCTCGGCCTCGGACGGGTGGGGGCTCAGGCCGAAGCGGCGCTGGAACGCGGCCAGGCCCAGTCTTCGGGTGGGGGTCCGCTCGAAGGCCGCCCAGCTGTCCAGCCGGTGGTTGAGGACGGCGGCCCGTTCCAGCTCGGGCTGGCTGTGGCCCAGTTCCCTGAAGGGCAGGTACACCTCGAAGGGGATGGACGAGATCGGTTCCGTGCGCTGGCCGCGCACCAGCAGGCGGCCGCCGTCCAGGCTCTCGCGCCAGGCGTGGTCGAGGAGCCGTCGTGCCAGTTCGGTCTGCCGGGAGCCGGCCACGCCCTCGCGGAAGAGCACCTTGCAGATCAGGGCCAGTTCGCCGATCGGCTTGAAGCGCTGGAGGAAGCCCACCTCGGGGTCCGCGTCGGGCTCCAGCCGGAAGCCGTCCCGGTGGGCCCACAGCCATTCCAGGGCGCGGGCCCCGACGGTGTGCATCAGGCGCGTGGCGGTCATCCGAGCGCTCCTTGTCCGCCGAGGTGTACGTGGGTGAGGGTCGCCGCGAACGCGGCCATCAGGGTGGAGTGGTAGCAGTGGGTGAAGTCGTCGGCGGGGGCCGCGGCCACCTCGGGCAGGGCGCCCGACGGGTGCCGGGCCGCCGCGAGGCGCTGCCACCCCTCCTGGAGTGCGGACGGGTCGAGGGAGCCGGGCACGCTCGCCGCCACGGCGAGCAGTTCGCAGCTCAGGTCCCACAGACCGGCGTCCAGGCAGGTGTCGAGCCAGGGCGGCAGCCAGTGCGTCAGATACTCCGCGAGACGGGCCGGGACGCCGGCCGGACCGGCCCGGCCCCAGTCGGTGAGGTGGAAGACGACATGGGTGAGGGCGTACCCGGCGGACCGTTCGAAGGTCCACGGTTCGGGCAGGCCGCCCAGCCAGGTGCCGTCCCGTACGGCGCCGGGGTCTCCGGGCCGGTTGATGCCGCTGTGCCGTTCGGCCGCCAGGACGCCGAGCCGACGGGTCGGGTCCTGCTCGGTGAGCCGCCAGCCCCGGGTACGGGCCACCGTGGCGGCGGCCCGCTCGTAGTCGCGGTGGCGCAGCCCGGCCGCGGCGAAGGCGGCGTAGACCTCCAGCGGGTACGTGGCGAAGGGCTCCTGGTGTTGCAGGGCGGGCAGGAGCGCGCCCCGGCCGGTCTGCTCCCAGGCGTGGGCCAGCAGGTCGCGGGCGCGGGTGTGCAGGGGGTCGGCGGGGCCGGTGAGCGCGGCGACGGTGGCGCAGACCTGGGCGAGTTCGCCGAGCGGTTTCCAGGTGCGGTCGACCTCGGCGTGCGCGGCGAGGGCGTCGTCGCCCAGGGTGAACGCGTCGCGGTGCGCGTCCGCCCAGGCCAGTGCCGTCTCCGCCACGTCCCGTACGCTCCGGACCGCCTCCTGGACGGTCACGGCGCTCACACGAGTGCTCCGGCCCGCAGCTGCCGGGCCGCCCGTACCTGGAGGCCCACCTGCGGGTCGCCGTCGGCCATGAGTTCCACGAAGTCCAGACCGGACTCGAGGCCAAGGGTCTGCGGGACGCCGTCCAGCAGGGTCAGCCAGCGGCCGGCGCCGGCCGCCTGGAGCCAGTCCCGGCGGCGGACCGCGCGGACGAAGCCGCGGGCCAGGTCGAGGGGGCGCTGCCGGGCCACGCGGGCCACGGCGCATTCCTCGCCGGGCAGGGCGAGCGGGGCCAGGACGGCGAGTTGGTGGCTCAGGGTCCGCCAGTCCGCGACGTCGAGCCACCCGGCGGCCGGTTCGGGGCCGGTCGGTCCGGGTCCCGCCAGGCGGTGCAGGGTCCGGGTCATCGCCCAATGGCTCCACACCACGGTGGGCGCGGCGTCGGCACGCGGCGGGTAGCTCTCCACGGCCTGGCGGAACAGGGCGAGTTCGGCCTCGCCCGGGCGGGTGCCGAAGAGAAGGTGCGGCAGCAGGAAGTCGGCTCCCAGGACCCGGACGGCCGCCGGTGCGAAGCCGTCGGCGCCGGTGGCCGGCGACAGGTCCCCGGACACCGGGCCGTGGCCCCCGCTGCTGAGAGCGGAGGCCACGCCGGTTGCCAACTCCCGCACCGCGTCCTTCAGGAAGGACGAAGTGCTTGGCTGGTGCATTCACTGCTCCTGTCGGTCGGTCAGCCCTTCTTCGGGCGCGGGGTCGGCGGCGACAGCAGCAGGCCGTAGTCACCGCCCGCCAGGGCCAGTGCCGCGCACTCGCGGCTGTCGCGGAAGACGCCTTCCGCCTCGGCCGGGTCGAGCGCCGCGTCGATGTCGATGTTCGGGGTGCGGGTGATCTCTTCGGTCACCGTCTCCTTGGAAGGCATGTCACCATCTCCCTCTGGTCGGCCAATAGCCTTCACACCACAGGTGTCCCGGTACTCACAAAACCATGCCTATCTCTCAGAAAACTCATGAGATAACTTTTTCAACAAATCGGTCGAAACGGACATCACCGGCTTCGCCGCAACCGCCACACGTGGTCCTCGCGGTGGCCTTCGACACCGTCGGGCGAGGTGCTGGCGCGGCGGACGGTCTCGCGGGTCTCGACGGTCCATCCGCCGTCCGGCAGACCGAGGTCGGCCGGCACGCCGTCCAGGGTGGGGAACTCGGCGTCGAACGGGGGTTCGGTCTGCCAGGACGGCCAGCCGGCGTGCAGGACGAGCAGGAGAGTGCCGCCGGGTGCGACGGCGGCCGCCGCGCGGCGCAGGACCGCCCGCTGGTCGAGGGCGACCGGCGACTGCAGGTAGTGCGCGCTCACCAGGTCGAAGGTGCCCTCGGGGAACGATTCGCCCAACTCGTGCCGCTGCCAGGCGACGCGGTCCCCGACGCCTGCCTCGGCGGCGTGCACGGCGGCGCGTTCGAGGGCCGTGACGGCGATGTCCACGCCGGTGACCCGCCAGCCCCGGGCGGCCAGCCACACGGCGTCGCCGCCCTCGCCGCAGCCGAGGTCCAGGGCGGTGCCGGGCGTCAGGGCGGCCGCCTCGCGCACCAGCAGTTCGTTGGGGCGTCCGCTCCACACGCGGCCGGAGTCGCGGTAGCGGGCCTCCCAGAATTCCGCGGCGGGAGCCGGCGCGGGGATGTCGGTCATGGTGCCTCCTGGGGCCGGGGTCGACTGCTCGGTGGGAGGCGCGAGAGCCGCGCGCTCCGTGTGCAGGCTGCCCCGGCCGGCCCGGCGGCGCCAAAGATCCTTGCCGGTCCGGCAAATCCGGCGCCGACGGAGCGGTCCGTCAGCGCGTGAGCGCCTCCGCGTCGCCGCCGGTGCTGTCGGTGCTGTCGGTGCTGTCGGTGCGCACCCACACCGCCCGGCGCGGGAAGGGGATCTCGACGCCCGCGTCGTCCAGCGCCTCCTTGACCCGGCGGCGCAGCTCACGGGTGACGCCCCACTGCTGGAGCGGCACGGTCTTGACGGCGAGGCGCACCAGCATCCCGTCGGCGTCCAGGGACTGCACGCCCCACACCGCGGGGTCCTCCAGCAGGACGTCCGCGAAGTCCGGCTCCTCGCGCAGCGCGCGACCGGTGTCCTCCAGTACGCGGTAGACGGTGTCGAGGTTCGCGTCGTGGGACACGGCGACGTCCAGGACGGCGCGGGCCCACTCCTGGCTGTCGTTGCGGACCCGCAGGATCTCGCCGTTGCGGATGTGCCACAGGCCGCCGTTGAGGTCGCGGACGTGGGTGAGGCGCAGGCCGACGTGCTCCACCTCGCCGACGGCCTCGCCGAGGTCGACCGAGTCGCCGACGCCGTACTGGTCCTCGACCATGATGAGCAGCCCGGACAGGTAGTCCGCGACCAGGCTCTGGGCGCCGAAACCGATGGCCAGGCCGACCACCCCGGCGCTGGCCAGCAGCGGGCCGAGGGCGATGCCCACCTGGTCGAGCACCATGGCGACGCCGATCATGAACAGCACGATGGTGACGGCGCTGCTGAGCACCGAGCCGATGGTGCGGGCCCGCTGTTCCCGGCGCTGCCGTGCCCGGGACCGGTCGCGGTGCAGGACGGCGGCACCGCGGGACGGCCTGCGGGGGCGGCTGCTCTCGGCCTCGCCCGCCGACGGCTCCAGGACCCGCTGGACGACCCGGGTGATGGCCCGCTTGGCCACCGCGCGCAGCACGAGCAGGATCACCACGATGAGCGCGATGCGCAGCGGTATCCCGATCAGTGCCGTGGTGTGGTCGCCGATCCAGTCCGACCAGGAACCCGCCAGTTGCGGGTGGGGGGCCGGTTCGGCGGACGGGGAGGTGTGCGACATCGGCTCGGCTGCTCCGTTCCTCGGGGGCGACTTGTCCGTCGTCGGAGCCGCCTACCCACCCGCCGCGCGAACATGACGGCTTTCAACGGCGCCCGCCCGGGCACCCGCGTGGCGTCGTCCCTCGGCGGAAGGGGTCCCCGGCGTGGTCACCGTTGCCGTCCTGCTGCTGCCCGCACTGGGTCTGCTGTTGTTCACCATGACGTATCTGGAGGACCGGCTGTTCGGTGATCCGGCGCCGCCCCGGCACGCCCGGCGCCGTCACCTGCGTCTCCTCCCGGGCGGCGGGCGCGGCGCGGACCGGAGGACCGGCGCGGACCGGAGGACCGGCGCGGGCCGGGTGTCCGACCGCGACGCCGCCTGACGCCGCACGCACCCCGCCGAGCGGCCGGACGGCCCGCCGGGCGATGCTGGTGCACACGGGACACACGTGGCACGGCCGAGGAGAGTGGATGGACGCCGGGGAACAGCACGACGCGGACGGCGAGTTCGTCCGGTTCTGGCAGGAGCGCCGGGTGTGCTTCCTGTCGACGCCGCGGGCCGACGGGACGCCGCACCTGGTTCCGGTCGGGGTGACGTACGACCACGCCACCCGCACGGCGCGGGTGATCACGAGCCGGGACACCGCCAAGGCGCGCAACGTCCGGCGGGCCGCCGGGGCGGTCGTCGCCGTG
Source organism: Streptomyces sp. NPDC111628 (assembly GCF_055635195.1). Lineage (NCBI taxonomy): Bacteria > Bacillati > Actinomycetota > Actinomycetes > Kitasatosporales > Streptomycetaceae > Streptomyces > Streptomyces sp. NPDC111628. The sequence continues at coordinate 801,622 of NZ_JBVKBZ010000003.1, forward strand.
GGCCAGGTGGACGGCCGGCGCTGGTCCACGCTGGAGGGCGTGGCCTCCGTGCGCGACGACGCCGGGGCGGTCCGCGACGCGGAGACCCGCTACGCGGCCCGCTACCGGCAGCCCCGGGCGAACCCGGAGCGGGTCGTCATCGAGATCGACGTACGGCGCTTCCTCGGCACCGTGCGCCCGCCGGAGCGGCGTCCGGAGGCGTGACGGCCGGGACGTGACGGCCGGGGAGGGGCGGCTCAGTCCCGTCCCGCCCGGGTCCGGTGTCCGAGCCGCCCGGGCCACCAGGCGACGGCGCCGATGTCGCGGGCGAGCGCGGGGACCAGCAGGGAGCGCACCACCAGCGTGTCCAGCAGGACGCCGAAGGCCACGATGAAGGCGATCTGCAGCAGGAAGGCCAGCGGAATGACCCCGAGTGCCGCGAAGGTGGCGGCGAGGACGACGCCGGCCGAGGTGATCACTCCGCCGGTGGCGGTCAGCCCGCGCAGGATGCCCTCGCGCACGCCGTGGCGCAGCGCCTCCTCCCGGACCCGGGACATGAGGAAGATGTTGTAGTCCACGCCCAGGGCGACCAGGAAGACGAAGCCGTACAGCGGGACGGAGGCGTCGGTGCCGCTGAAGCCGAACACATGGGTGAAGACGAGCGCCGAGACGCCCAGGGTGGCCAGGAAGTTCAGCGCCACCGTCGCCACCAGCAGGACGGGCATCAGCAGGGAGCGCAGCAGCAGGACCAGGATGACCAGGATGATGGCGAGGACCACCGGCACGATGAGCGTGCGGTCCTCGCCCGCGGTCTCCTGGGTGTCGTACTGCTGGGCGGTGTAGCCGCCGACGAGGGCGTCCGCCCCGGAGACCTGGTGGACGGCGGCCCGCAGCCGGACCACCGTGCTCTTGGCGGCGTCGCTGTCGGCGGGCGCCTGGAGCGTCGCGTCGATGCGTACGCGCCCGTCGACCACCAGGGGCGTACCGGCGCCCGGGCGGCCCGAGTCGGTCACCGGGGCGGCCGAGGCGATGCCGCGGGTGTCGCGGGCGGCGCGGAGGACCGGGTCGAGGCGGTCGGCCTCGGCGATGACGACGGCGGGGTTGCCGGAACCGCCGGGGAAGTGCTCGGCGAGGGTCTGCTGGGCGGCGACCGAGGGCGTGTCGTTCACGAAGATCTCGTCGAGCGGGACGCCCTTGGAGCTCAGGGTCGGCGCGAAGGCGGCGCAGGCGAGCAGCGCGGCCAGCGAGACGGCCCAGATGCGGCGCGGAGCGCGGTCCACGAGCGCGGCGACACGGTGCCACAGCCGGTGTCCGGCCTCCGGGTCGCCGGTCCGCACCGGCTTGGCCGGCCAGTAGGCGACCCGGCCGAGCAGCACCAGGACGGCGGGCAGGAAGGTGAGCGTGCTCAGCACCGAGCAGACGATGCCGATGGCACCGACGGGCCCGAGCGCGCGGTTGTTGGTCAGGTCGCTGAGCAGCAGCGCCAGCAGGCCTAGCGCGACGGTGGCCGCGCTGGCGACGACGGCGCCCCAGGAGTCGCGCAGTGCCGCACGCACGGCGCCGAAGCGGTCCGGGTGGCGGGCGAGCTCCTCTCGGAACCGGGCGGTGAGCAGCAGCGCGTAGTCGGTGGCGGCGCCGATGACCAGGATGGAGAGGATGCCCTGGACCTGTCCGTCGACGCGTACGACGTCGTGGTCGGCCAGCGCGTAGACGATGGCGCACGACAGGGCCAGTGCGAAGACCGCGCTCAGGATGATGACCAGGGGCAGCAGGACGCTTCGGTAGACGAGCAGCAGGATCACCAGGACCGTGATCAGCGCGACGGCGAGCAGCAGTCCGTCGATGCCCGCGAAGGCGTCGGAGAGGTCGGCCTGGGAGGCCGCGGGGCCGGCCAGCTGAGCCCGGGTGCCGGGGACCTGTCCGGCGGCTTCGCCGATGTCCGCCAGCACCTCCGGGAGCCGTTCGCCGAGGTCCGGCTCGACCTGGACGACGGCCTGGAGTGCCCGGCCGTCGTCCGAGGGCAGCGCGGGGCTCGCGGATCCGACGATCCCCGGGTCGCCTTCGAGGCCAGCGACCGAGCGGGTGGCGGCCTGCTGGTGTGCGGTGACCGCGGCGTCGCCGTCGCCGTCGGCGGTCCAGACGACGATCACGGGGAGCGTCTCGTCCTGCTGGAAGGCCTGCTGCGCTTCGACGACCTGCGTGGACTCCGCGCTTCGGGGCAGGAAGGAGGCCTGGTCGTTGGTGGCGACCTCGCCGAGCTTGCCGGCGTACGGGCCGAGCGCTCCGCCGACGACGAGCCAGACCAGGAGGAGCAGGACCGGGACGAGCCATCGGGCGCGTCGGGGACTTCGGGGCGGTCGGGTGGGGGTGGACATCGGTGTCGGGTCTCCAAATCTCGGGGGGCGCTGGCACCAAATGCAGCTCGATCATAAACAATCTCAATCATCGAGTTACTTTCGGGTGTCACCGGAAGGCCGGACTGCGCGACCCGCCGCCGTCCGTCGGGGCGGCGGCCGGCTCAGCGGTCGTCCGACGCCACGTGGCTCAGCTCCTCGTTCAACGCCGCCAGGAAGCGGGCCACGACGGCCAGTTCGCCGTCGTCGAAGTGTGCCCGGGCGGCCACGGCGGCGTCGGCCAGCGGACGGAAGTACCGGCGGGCGGCCTCACGGGCCTCGGGCACGTAGTGCAGGTGGACGACCCGGCGGTCGGCGCTCTCCCGGACCCGGCGCACGTGTCCGGCGCGCTCGAGCCGGTCCACGCAGGCCGTCACCGCGCCCGAGGTCAGCCCCAGGTGCCGGCGCAGCCGTCCCGGCGTCATGGGTTCGGGCGCGTCCAGGATCGCCGCGAGGGCCTGGATGTCGGTGGCGTGCAGCGTGTGGGCACCGGCGAAACCGTGCACGACGCGGTTGATCTCGCCGTTCATCCGCCTCAGCTGGACGGCGAGGACGTGCAGGTCGCTCGCCTCGGGGCCGGGTCCGGTCCCCCGCTCGTGCGCGTGCTGTCCGCGCTGGTTCGCTGTCGCCACGTGATCAGCGTATAGAAGGGTCGACCTGGGCCCGGACGCGTCAACCCCGTCCGGTTCGGGGGAAGGGGTCACGGTGACGACTGTCCCGCGAGCGACGGAGCCACATGAGCCAGCCGGCCGAAGGACCCGGAAGGACGAGCGGCGGGGGTGCCGGGGCGGGCCTCAGCTGCCTGGTCACCGGCGCGACGGGATACGTCGGGGGCCGTCTCGTGCCCGAACTGCTCGACGCCGGACACCGGGTGCGGTGCCTGGCCCGCTCCCCGCACAAGCTGCGCGACCATCCGTGGGCCGGCAAGGCCGAGGTGGTGCGGGGCGACGTGACCGACCCCGACTCGGTGGCGCGGGCGATGGAGGGCGTCGACGTGGCCTACTACCTGGTGCACGCACTCGGTACCGGCGACGACTTCGAGGCGACCGACCGGCGGGCGGCGCGCACCTTCGCCGAGCGGGCCGCGGCGGCGGGCGTGCGGCGCATCGTCTACCTGGGCGGTCTGACCCCGTCCGGCGTGCCGGAGGGCGAGCTGTCGCCGCACCTGCGCTCGCGGGCCGAGGTCGGCCGCATCCTGCTGGCCTCCGGTGTGCCCACGACGGTGCTGCGCGCGGCGGTCGTCATCGGCTCCGGGTCGGCGTCCTTCGAGATGCTGCGCTACCTCACCGAGCGGCTGCCGGTCATGGTCACGCCCAGCTGGGTCCACACCCGCATCCAGCCGGTCGCCGTGCGGGACGTGCTGCGCGCCCTGGTGGGCGGCGCGACCATGCCGGAGGAGGTCTCCCGGACCTTCGACATCGGCGGCCCGGACATCCTGACCTACCGGGAGATGATGGAGCGCTACGCCCGGGTGGCCGGGCTGCCCAGACGGCTGATCCTGCCGGTGCCGATGCTGTCCCCCGGGCTGTCCAGCCACTGGGTCGGGCTGGTCACGCCGGTCCCGGCGGCCATCGCGCGGCCGCTCACCGAGTCGCTGCGGCACGAGGTGGTGTGCGGCGAGAACGACATCGTGCGGTACGTCCCGCCGCCGCCGGGATACCCCCTCGGCTTCGACGACGCGCTGCGGCTGGCCCTGCAACGGGTGCGGGAGGCGCGGGTCACCACCCGCTGGTCGTCCGCGTCCGTGCCGGGGGCGCCCAGCGACCCGCTGCCCACCGACCCCGACTGGGCCGGCGGCAGCCTCTACACCGACGACCGCGCGCTGACCGTCGACGCGCCGCCGGACGCGCTGTGGCGGGTCGTCGAGGGCATCGGCGGCGACAACGGCTGGTACTCCTTCCCCCTGGCCTGGGCGGTACGGGGCTGGCTCGACCGGCTGGTGGGCGGGGTGGGCCTGCGCCGGGGGCGCCGGGACGCCGCGCGGCTGCGGGTCGGCGACTCGCTCGACTTCTGGCGGGTGGAGGAGATCGTCCCCGGCAAGTTGCTGCGGCTGCGCGCCGAGATGCGGCTGCCGGGGCTCGCCTGGCTGGAGATGTACGCCGAGACCGACGACGCCGGGCGGACGCGCTACCGCCAGCGGGCGCTGTTCCATCCGCACGGGCTGGCGGGACAGGCCTACTGGTGGAGCGTGTGGCCCTTCCACGCCGTGGTCTTCGGCGGCATGGCCCGCAACATCGCCCGCGCCGCCACCCGCGCCGCCGGACCGCCGGGTCCGGCCCGGGACGGCGCCGGATCCTGAGCCAGACGTGGTCGCCCCGACCCGCACCGGGGCCGGGGGCCGACACCCACGGCCCCCGAACCGCCCGGTGATCCATGCCTCTCCGGCCTCCGGCCTCGCACATCACATGCCCCGCCGCCGGTCCCAGGTGGCAGAACACCCCCAGGCCCGAGACCGGGCCGCCGCATCGCCCGGGCGTGCGCCCGAGCCCCCGCCCTGTCCGCCGGAGACCGGGGGGCCGGCGCCTCGGGCCCGGCTCCCCCGGGCGTGCGCACGAGCGCACCGACCGGGCGCGGCGGTGGTCAGCGCGTCCGCGCGCCGGGGGCCCGCCGGTCCGGTACCGTCGCCCGCCCGACACCCCCTGCGAGGAGCGCCATGGCCACGTCGGTCGTCCTGTTCACCCGCGATCTGCGGCTGCACGACCATCCGCCGCTGCGTGCGGCCCTGGACCGCTCCGAGGCCGTGGTGCCGTTGTTCGTCCGCGACCGGGCCGTGGACGCCGCCGGATTCGCCGCGCCCAACCGGCTCGCCCTCCTCGCCGACTGTCTGCGGGACCTGGACGCCGGGCTGCGGGACCGGGGCGGGCGGCTGGTCGTCCGCTCCGGCGACCTGGTCGCGGAGGTGTGCGCGGTGGCCGGGGAGGCGGAGGCCGACGAGGTGCACCTGGCGGCCGACGTCAGCGCGCACGCGCACCGGCGCGAGGAACTCCTGCGGTCCGCCCTCGCGGCGCGGGGCTGCCGGCTGCACGTGCACGACGCCGTGACCACCGTGCTGGCCCCGGGGGCCGTCACCCCGGCCTCCTCCGACCACTTCGCGGTCTTCACGCCGTACTTCCGGCGCTGGAGCGAGCGATCCGTCCGCGAGCCGCTGGCCGCCCCGCGCAGGGTCCGGGTCCCGGACGGCGTCGGCTCTCAGCCGCTGCCCGCCCGCGGGGACCTGACGGGGCTGTCCCCGGGGCTGCCGACCGGTGGGGAACGGGACGCCAGGAAGCGTCTGTCGGCGTGGCTGCGCGGCGGCATCGCCGGTTACGCGGACCACCACGACGATCTGGTCGGCGACGCCACCTCCCGGCTCTCCCCCGACCTGCACCTCGGCGCCCTCTCCCCCGTCGAGCTGGTCCACCGGGCCCGGCGTGCGGGCGGCCCCGGAGCCGAGGCGTTCGTGCGGCAGCTGGCGTGGCGGGACTTCCACCACCAGGTGCTGGCGGCCCGCCCGCACACCTCGGCCGCCGACTACCGCACCCGGCACGACCGCTGGCGCACCGGCGCGGCCGCCGAGGCGGACGTCGCCGCGTGGCGGGACGGGCGCACGGGCTACCCGGTCGTGGACGCCGCGATGCGCCAGCTGCGGCACGAGGGATGGATGCACAACCGGGGCCGCCTGCTGGTCGCCAGTTTCCTCACCAAGACGCTGTACGTGGACTGGCGGGTCGGCGCCCGGCACTTCCTGGAACTGCTCGCGGACGGCGACGTGGCCAACAACCAGCTGAACTGGCAGTGGGCCGCGGGCACCGGTACCGACACCCGGCCGCACCGGGTCCTCAACCCGACCACGCAGGCACGGCGGTTCGACCCCGACGGGGCGTACGTCCGGCGCTGGGTGCCCGAGCTGGCCGGGCTCGCGGGCCGCTCCGTGCACGAGCCGTGGCGGCTGCCGGAGGCGGAGCGTGCCGCGTACGACGCCTATCCCAGCCCGATCGTCGACCTCTCCGAGGGCCTGGACCGCTTCAGGCGGGCCCGCGGACGCGACTGAGCCCCGGGCGCAGGGACCGTCAGGTGCGGGGGCCGTCCGGGCGGGACGTGTGGTCCGGGTGGTTCCGGGTCCGGCGGACCTCCTTCAGCTCCGCCTCGTACAGGTGGCGGCGGCCCTCGGCGAGACGCGCCACCGCATCCCGCTCCAGGTCCCGGAACGGCTGGTAGTACGTCCGGTCGTAGGCGTCGACGATCTGGAAGGTCCAGTGGCCGGGGATGACGTTGCGGCCGAGGATCTCGGTGCGCACCCGCTGCGCCAGCTCCGGGTGCCCCGCGGCGCGCAGCAGCTCGACGGCGCGGTCGAGTTCGAAGTCCGCCGAGCCGGTGTGCTGGTGGAAGGCGAACAGGTGCCCGCGGGCGCACTCGGTCGTCTCCAGGGCCTTGGACAGGGACCCGAGGGCCTCGACGGTCTCGTCGCTGACGCCCGCGGGGCGCCGGTGCGGGTCGTCGTCATCCACGGCGGGCCAGGGGGTCGTGGCCCCAGTTCATGAGCGAGTACCGCCACCGGGTGTCCTCGACGTCGCCCGACGGGCGCTGGGCCAGGTGGCGCCGGACGTAGCCGACGACCTTGCGCATGTGCTCGTAGTCGTCGTCCGAGAGGTCGCCCTTGTTCTTGTGCAGGATCTCGACGATCCGGCGGCCGGACGCGTGCCCGACCGACTCGCCGCCGTCCTGGTGGTGCCCGGCGTCGCGCGACTCGTCGGTGTCGAGCCACCGGTCCAGTCCGGCCGGTGTCATGTTCACCAGTTCGTGGAAGTCGTCCCGGGTCCGGTCCTGCTCGTCGCCGTCCATGGCTCCTCACTTCTTCTTCAGCGCGGACGGCTTGTGCACCGCCGACCGGCCCGACTTGTCACTGCGGACCTGGTACTGCGGGTCGTCGGCGGAAGCGTCCACGGTGCGGCCGGCCGCCTCGGTGCGCTTGGTGATCTTCTTCTCCACCTCCCCCTCGGTGCGGGAGCCGTGGCTGCTCCAGGTGACCTTGTCGCCCTTCTTCAGGTGCTCGCGGTCGTCGCGGTTCTTCGCCATGGTGGTACTCCTTCGCCTGCGCGCCCCCGCCTTCGGCATTCAGGCCGTCTGGGTTCCCAGCCGGGGGCGTCCCAGTCGGTCGGGGCGGTGATTCGCCGCCGAACTATCCTGGTCGCGGCCCCGCCGTCGTTTCAGGAGCAGCCCGTTGAACACCAGCACAGCGACCCCGGACAGCTACTACGAGCGGATCGACGAGCACCGCTACAAGCCCACCCCGCACGCGGGCGGCGCGTGGAGCTCGGACGAGCAGCACTTCAGTCCGCTCGGTGGTCTGATCGTCCACGCCGTGGACCGCCATCTGGCGGGTCGTGCCGGTGCGGGCATGTCACTGAGCCGGATCAGCTTCGACATCCTGGGCCGCCCGGCGCTCGACGAGTGCGAGATACGGGTGGAGACCGTCCGGCCGGGACGCACCATCGAGCTGGTAGAGGCGACCGTGCTGATAGCGGACCGGTCGGTGGCACGGGCCAGGGCGTGGCTGCTGGCCGACGGGGACACGAGCGCCGTCGCCGGTGGCGGTGCCGACCGGCTCGCCTCGCCGGACACGCTGGCCCGCTGGCCGATGGACACCGAGTGGCCCGGCGGATACATCGCCTCCCTGGACGTGCGCCCGCTCGCCCCGCCCCGGCCGGGTCGCACCACCGCCTGGATCTCCACCGGCCTCGACCTGGTCGCCGGGGAGAGCGCGAGTCCGCTGGCCTCCTACGTCACGCTGGTCGACACGGCCAACGGCATCGCGGTGCGGCAGTCGCCGCGGGAGTGGATGTTCCCGAACGTCGATCTGACCCTGCACCTGCACCGCGCGCCGCGGGGGCGCTGGACCGGCCTGGACACCACCGTCGTCTTCGGGCCCACCGGCCAGGGCATCACCAGCACCGTGCTGCACGACCTGGACGGCCCCGTGGGTCACGCCCAGCAGATGCTGACCGTCCGTCCCCAGCCCTGAGGAGCCCTGCCGGACCCGCTGGACGCCGTCAGCCCCGGCCCGCGGGCGGATCGGCGAGGATGCCCTCCAGCAGCCCGGTGGCCTGGCCGACCTCGATCAGGTACCCGTCGGGGTCGCGCAGGTAGCACCGCAGCTCGGCCTTCCGGTCGATCGGCGGGGTGAGGAACTCGGCGCCGAGCGCGCTCCACTCACGGTGGCAGCGCTCGATGTCGGCCACCCGGATGTTGAGGAAGCTCGTGGCCGTCCCGGGGTCGTCCGGCGGGCGCAGGGTGACGTCGGGTTTGTCCGGCGTCGGTCCCCCGCCCGGGTTCATGATGATCCAGCTGTTCGCGAGCTTGACGATGCACGGGTTCTCCGCGAGCACGACCTCGCCGCCGAGCACCTCGGAGTAGAAGGCACGCGAGCGCGGCACGTCGGCCACGGTGAGGAAGTGGGTGAGCAGCAGCCCCGACTCCGGTGCCGGCAGGTCTTCACGGCGCATTCCTTGACCCCCACGCTCTTGTGACGGGTTTCGGGTTTCCTTCGACATGCCCATCATGGACCGCGCCCGCCCGGCCGGAAAGACGATCAAGAGGGATGGAGGACCAGACGCCCCCGCACCTCGCCGGCCTCCAGCCTGCGGTGGGCCTCGGCCGTCATCGACAGCGGCAGCCGGTCGGCGATGCGCGGGCGCCACGGGGTGTCCGCGAGGACGCCCACGACGCCCCGCGACGCCTCGGCGAGGTCGGCGGTCGTGGCGTTGCTGATGGCGAAGCCGACGATGCTCGCGTCCTTCGTGTAGAGCCCGCCCACCGACAGTGCGGCCGGCCCGGTGCCCAGTCCCACCATCGCCACCAGCCGCCCGCCCCGCGCCAGCGAGTCCACGGCGTCGGCGAGCACCCCGTGCCCGGACGTGTCCAGGTGCACGTCGTAGCCGTCGGGGGCGGCCCTGCGCACGCGCGCTTCGAGGTCGGGCGCGTGGTGGTCCAGGACCTCGGCGGCACCCAGCTCACGCACCGCCGCGGCGTCCTCCGCACGCGCCGTGGCGACCACGCGGGCCCCGGCCCGGGCGGCCAGGGCGACGGCGGCGCCGCCCACGTTCCCCGCGCCGCCTCCGACGTACACGGTCTCCCCCGCCCGCAGCCGGCCGTGCCGGAACAGCGCGAGCCAGGCGGAGGCCGCCGGGTGGGCGGCCGCCACGAGGTGCTCCGCCTCGATGCCGGACGGCGCCGGGTAGAGGCGTTCGGCGGCGACCGTCGCGTACTGGGCGAAGGAACCCTGCCGGCCCGCGTGCCCGAGGCTGTTGCCCCACACCCGCTGCCCGACGGTGAGGCCCGCGGCGCCGGGCCCGGCCGCGGCGACCTCGCCCACCAGGTCGCGGCCGACGACGAAGGGCAGCGGCAGCGGTGTGGCGTACGCACCGGACCGTACGAAGGTGTCCACGGGGTTGGCGGCTACGGCCGCCACCCGTACCAGTACGTCCGTGGGCCCGGTCGGCGGTACGGGGAGTTCTCCGTACCGGATGGCGCCGGCGGGTCCGACGGCGTCGATGTACGCCGCCCGCATCGTGTCCGGAACTGTGCCGTTCATGGACTCATGCTATGAACCACCGGCTGGTGGCGCAGCGGAGGGCCGACCGCCCGTCAGCGGTGGAACACCTCCAGTTCGGCGATCGAGGTGAACGTCTGCGTGCCTCCGCTGCCGCCGAGGACGCGCACGCCGTCGCCGCTCGTGGCGGCGAAGTCGAAGACGTAGGTCCGGTTGGTGCCGGCGGCCGACGACACCGGGTAGGCGGGGGTGACGCGCTGGGCCTCGACATCGCTCCACACGCCGCCGCGGCGGACCTGGATCCGGGGTGCGCTGCTGAACCAGCCGCCGTCGCCGAACATCCTGCCGGTCGTGTAGGCCACCTGGTTGAGGCGGTACTCGCGCGGCCAGGTGTAGCCCCACCAGCTCGTCGGTTTGCGCTCGTCGTTCCAGTCGTCCTCGTTCTGCGCCCTGTTGCCGTCGTTGTAGACCGCGGTGCCGAAGTGCGTGGCGCGTTCGACCGGCACGGTGCCGGGTTCGCGCGCGAGGTTGCGCGCGCCGTCCGGGGCGTTGCCGGGCGTGCTGGGCTCGGACGGGGTGAGGGACATCCGGCGCAGCGAGTACGTGTACGCCCAGAAGTCCCCGGCCGGGTAACCGCCGCCGCAGGGGCAGACGTTGGACTGAAGCCACATGGACCTGCCGTCCGCGCCGATGTACTTGGACGGGATGGTGGTCGCGTAGCCGCCGTGCTTCGTGTGCGTCCAGGGATAGCCGCCGAAGTCCTTCGGGGTGAAGCGCTTCCACGGGCCCCAGGGGGTGGCCGCCTCGTAGAACTCGAAGGTGTACTCGGTCCACGAGGTGTAGAGGTAGCGGTTCAGCGGCTTGTTGTAGACGACGCCGCCCTGGCTGATCACGCTGAGGTCCCGGACGCGGCCCGGGGTGCCCACGTTCTGGTAGACGCGCCGGTCGTCGTGCAGGACCGCCACCCGCTGGTCGATGTCGGTCGTCCACCGCGGGGTGCCGCCGCCGTCACCGGCGTAGAACTGCCACGTGGACCTGTCCTGGACGGAGCCGGCGGGCACCCGGGCCAGGTAGAGGTCGGTGGGGTCCGGGTCGGGGTCGAAGGTGTCGCGCCAGTTGTGGTCGAGGCCGTAGGCGTAGACGTATCCGTCGGGGCTGTTCGCGTTGTCCTTGCCGTAGTCGAGGAACATGACGGTGGTGAACTTCTCGTCGGAGAACATCGGCGTGGTCTTGTCCGACGTCCATGTCGCGCCCTTGTCGGTGGACTTGACGACGGTGGCGCTGGGAGCGTGGTCGAGCGTGCCGCGCTTGAGGTCCTGGACGGCGAGGTACAGGTCGCCGGCTACGCAGGCCATGCCGGTGGGTTTGCGGTAGTACTGCTGCGGGTCGCCCCAGATCCGGCCCACCCGGTCGCCCGAGGCGCGCTGGGTGCCGGTCAGGTTGCCCGGCATGCCGCTGATCCGGGCCACGCCGATGTCCTGCCAGGTGTCGCCGAATCCGACGCCGTCGCCGTACGCGGCGTAGACGTTGTCGTCGCCCGACCAGCACGACGGCCACAGGTCGCCGTGCTCCTTGTTGTCGCCGGCGGCGGGGGCGCCGACGGTGGCTCCCGGATCTATGCCGACCGTGGAGAAATAGGTGCTCTCCGGGGCGTTGGCGGGCGTGGCGGTGCGGGCAGCGGGGGCCGGTGGGCTCCCGGTGTCGGCCTGGACGGCGGGGGTCGTGGACGCCGTGACGGCGGCCAGAGCGGCCACCAGGGTGATGAGCAGTCTCGGGGTGCGCACGGGTACTCCTCGATGCGTCGGACGGGGAACGTGCTCAGACCGCGAGGCCGTTGATCCGGTACTGCATGACCCGGTAGTTCCGGTCGTCGTACCACTGGCTCACGGCGATGTCGAAGTCGCCGAAGGTCGATCCGGGGACGATGAAGCCGCCGTAGGGGCTGGCGACGGCGTTGCCCGACTCGTGGCCCGGCGTGGTCGGCACGACGACGGTCTGCTCGGGGGTGGCGAACAGGTTGCTCGTGGGGAGCGCGAAGATCTGGGCGCGCATCGCCAGGGGCTCCATGTTCAGCCAGGTCAGGGCGTACCGGCCGCCCATCGCGCGGAAGCAGATCTCGCCCCACCGGCGGCGGGCGCTGACGGTCGTCGGGTAATTGCCCCATGCCCAGGTGCCGTTCGCGTACCCCCAGGGCTCGTAGGCCGCCGGGTCGCCCACCCGGTCCTGGCGGACGCGGTGCAGCAGGAGGTCGGAGGGCACGTCCCGGTTGAACACCGTCGACAGGACGTAGCAGTAGCCGTCGTCGGCGACCGCGTAGGTCTTCTGCTGGAACTGGCCGCCGTACTGGTCGCCCGGCCACTGGCACAGGTACTGCCAGGTCTGGCCGTTGTCGGTGGAGCGCCAGAAGTCGCAGTGGTGGGTCCGGTACAGGACGCCCCGCATCAGGTGCATGTACATCGTGCCGCCGACGGTGAAGACGTCCGACGGTATGGCGGTGGTGTTGTTCTCGTGGCTCCGGGACCAGCCCCACGGCGTGCGCGCCGCCCACGCTGTCGTCGACGACGAGGTTGTCGAGGTCGGGGTGCCGGGCGCGCAGGCCCACCGGGGCCCGCCAGTCGCCGTCGCCCACGCCGGCGCCGTCGAAGGTGTCGCCGCAGACGAAGAGCATCGTGCCGTCGGGACAGCGGACCGGGATGCCGAGGTCGGTCCAGGCGGCGCCGAACGCGCCGGTCTCGGCGGGGCCCGTCAGATTGCGGATCTTCCGTCCGGTGACGGCGACGGCGCTCGCGGGGGCCGCGCCCGCCGGTGCCGCACTCGCCGTGGCCGTGGCGAGCCCGGCCGCCGTCAGGCCGAGGCCCGTGCGGAGCAGGAGGCGTCGGCTCGGTCCGCCGGTCGCGGGCGCCTCGCCGCCCTGCTCACTGTGTCGTGGACCTGTCATTCGAGACATGCGGAACTCCTCCGATTCGTGGGGGTGTTCCGCCCGTCACGGACGACGGGCGGAACGCCGGGAGCAGTCGGTACTACAGCGTCACGTCCCCGCACAGGTGCACCTCGACGCCCAGCTCGGCGAAGAGGGCCGCCTTGGCACGCAGCGCCCGGTCGGCGGCGGCCGCGTCGGGGGCGTAGGCGACGTTGAGGTGGTTGGCGCGGTGGCGGGCCATGAACTGGTCGCGGGTGACGCCGTGCAGGACCGCGTGCATGATCGGCCACTGCGGGTTGGTGGCGTCCAGCCGGCGCCGCGTCTCCTCCTCGGGCAGCTCGACGGCGCTCGCGCGGCCGAGGTCGACGTGCAGGCGGCCGTCCATCAGGAAGACGCGGGACCAGACGATCTCGCCGGGCTTGGAGACCCCGCTGAGGGTGCCGCCGCCGAGCGGGAAGAACATCGGCGGCTGCCGCATGCTGTACGACTTGTCGTAGCCGCCGTGGTGGGAGGCGGGGACGGAGCCGGAGATCTCGAAGACCCAGACGAAGCGGCCGTCGTACTCCTCGCCCCAGCGGATGTCGTGCAGCGTGGTGGCCGGGTCGAGGCCCATCGCCGTCCAGATGCGGTTGGTGACCAGGGAGTCGACGGCGACACCCTCGTCGACCTCGTTGAAGTGCGGCAGCGGCGCGCCGGCGTACAGCTCGCGGGCGCCGTCGCGGCTGTGCACCGGCGGGCGCTGGACGTTGTTGAGCAGGCCCTCGGCGAGGTCGCTGGCCGGCACGGTGTCCTTGAGGCCCTGCTGGTACTGGATGCCGACCGCGTCGAGTCCGAAGTCGTCGGAGATGCGCAGTGCGGCGATGTACATCTTGAACTGGCTGAGCAGCTGGGCGTCGGTGAGTTCGGTGGCCTCGTCGGTGCCGGTGTGGAAGGTCATGCCGGCCTCGTCGAGCCAGGTGCGGACGGCCTGGGCCTCCTCGTCGGAGACCTTGTGCATCTCGGCGACCAGGGCGCTCTGCGACAGACGCTCCTTGTAGATGCCGAGCGGATTGAGGAACTCGTCGTCGATGATGGCGTTGTACATGCCCATGCAGCCCTCGTCGAAGACGCCGATGATCGCCTTCTCCGTGCGCAGCTGCCGGGCGAGGGCCGTGCCGAGTTCGGTCTCGGCGTCCTTCGGCAGCGGGGGCAGGGGTCGGACGTGGCCGGTGTCGTGGGTCAGGGTGCCCGTGTCCAGCCAGGTGCGCAGGCACTCGCGCGCCCACTCGTCCGTGAAGTCGGGGCTCCACAGGACGGAGTAGTCGATGCCCGCCTTGGTGAGGCTGCCGGCCAGGCCCAGCAGGCCGACCAGGCCCGGGAATTCGCCGCTCCAGTTGGCCACGACCAGGATCGGGCCGCGGTGGTCGCGGAGCCCGGCGAGGACGTGGTGGCTGTACTGCCACACGGCCTCGACGACGATCAGTGGGGCTTCCCCGGGCAGGTTCTTGAAGACCTCGATGCCGGCGCGCTGGCTGTCGATGAATCCGTGGCCCTTGGCCTCGTCGACCGGGTGGCCGCGGCGCACGCTGCGGCCCAGGGAGGCGAGGGCGGCCGCGAGGTCCTTCTCCAGCTTCTCCTGGGTGGGCCAGCAGGTGGTGTTGGCGGCCGGGCGGAGATCGCCGCTGGTCACGGTGTATACGGTGGCCGGCTCGGCGGTCGGCGGCTCGTGGAGTACGGGCAGGGTGTACGCGGTCATGCGGTCTCCGTAGGTTGTGCGTCCGGCCGGTGGGGGCCGGCGGGGTCGAGCGCGTCGGTCGGTCAGCGGTCCTGGAACGTCGCCAGGGTGTGGACGACGTCCGAGGTGGCCGGGTACAGGCGGCGGTAGAGGGTGTAGAGGTCGTCGTAGCGCCCGGCATGCTCGGCGCGCGGTGTCACCGTCGCGCGCACCGGGTTCCAGTCGTCGACGCGGACGTCCTGGACGAGCCCGGCGGCCAGCAGCGCGCCGCCGTAGCTCGCGCCGATGGTGATGGTGCGCAGTTCCTGCGGGCGGCCGGTGATGTCGGAGACGATCTGCGTCCACAGCGCGCCTTGCGTGCCGCCGCCGACGGCGACCACGCGGCGGATGTCTCCCCCGGCCGCCTCGATCACCTCGATGTTGTGCCGCACGCCGAACCCGGTGGCCTCCAGGGCCGCCCGGTAGAGGTCGCCGCGGGTGTGGGAGAGCGTCAGGCCGGCGATCACACCGCGCGCGTCCGGGTCCATCACCGGGGTGCGTTCCCCGGAGAAGTACGGCAGCATCAGCAGGCCGTTGGCACCGGGTCCGGCCTCGGCCGCCTGCCGGGTCAGGGTGGCGTGGTCGCCGTCGGCGAACAGGTCCCGCAGCCAGTTGGTGACCGCTCCGGAGGTGGCCATCCCGCCGGCCAGATTGCGGGTGCCGGGCAGGGCGCCGACCGTGCCCCACAGGGACTCGCTGGTGAGGGGCTCGGGGACGGTGTGGACGAGGAACATGGTGGTGCCATACATCAGCATCAGGTCGCCGGTGTGCTGAGCGCCCACACTCAGGGCCTCCGCCCAGGCGTCGACGGTGCCGGTGGTGACCGGGATGCCGGCGGGCAGGCCGGTCTCCCGGGCGGCGTCCGGGGTGAGGGTGCCCGCGGCCTCGCCGGACCAGCGCAGCGGGGGCAGTTCGATGCCGGGGGCGACCTCGGCGGCCCAGGGGGCGTACCACTGGCGGGCGTGGGTGTCGTAGAGCGGCGTGCACTGGCTGGCCGAGTGGTGGTCCAGGACGTAGGCGCCGGTGAGCCTGCGGACCAGCCAGGAGCTGGGCATGTAGAGGCGGCGGGCGCGGGCGTAGCGCTCGGGCTCCTCGTCGGCGACCCAGGCGATCTTGGGCCCGGCCGCCTGGGTGGTGAGGGCGGAACCGCCCCGGCGGATGATCTCCTCGGCGCCGAGCCGCGCCTCGATCCGCTCGATCTGGCGGACCGAGCGGGTGTCCACCCCGTAGAGGATCGCGGGGCGCAGCGGTGTGTCGTGCTCGTCGGTCAGCAGGACGCACGGTCCCATGCCGCTGACGCCGACGGCGATCACGGTGACGTCGCCGGGGGCGGTCAGTTCCCGGGCGAGGCCGGTGAACTCGTCCCACCAGAGGGCGGCGTCCATCTCGAAGCGGCCGGGGCCGGGTCTGGCGGGGGTGTGCTCCCGTACGGCCGAGCGGATCAGGGTGCCGTCGAGACCGACGAGTACGCCTTTGCTGCTCGAGGTGCCGATGTCCACACCGATGACTGCGTTGCGAGGCATGGCGAGCACGTTCGCAGAAATCGATTTCAGCGTCAAGGGAGCGCGCGTAGGGCGCGAGTTGTCCGCAGAAGAGCGGGTCAGACGGGCGCCGCGAGGTGCGGAAACGCACAGCCGTCTCAGCTCTTGACACCCCTTGGAGGCGGCTCTACGTTTCGGTGAAATGGATTTCAGGGATGCAGTGACGCTGCGCCGCCCGGACGGCGACGTCCCGTCCTCCCCGCGCCCAGCACGCCCCCCGGGCCCACGGCGCGCTCCGCAACTCCACCTTGAGGGCACAACACGATGACGACCTTTGGACTCGACGGCATCTCCCGCAGGACGCGCGCCGTGAGCCGTTCCATCAGCGCCGAGAACTTCACCGGCGCCCGGGCCGACGGCGGCCGGGCCACGGAGGGCACGGGAGCTGTGGCGGCGAGCCGCCTCGGACCGGGCTGGAAGATCTCTCCCAGCATCGACATCCCCGCCGGCGAGACGGCGGTGCTCGCCGACATCGAGGGCCCCGGCACCATCCGTCACCTGTGGTGCACCACCGACCCGCACGGCGCCTGGCGCGGCACGCTGCTGCGGATGTACTGGGAGGGGGAGGAGACCCCGGCCGTCGAGGTCCCCCTCGGCGACTTCTTCTGCAACGGCTGGAACGTCTTCAGCCAGGTCTCCTCCGTGCCGGTCGCGGCCAACCCCAACGGCGGCTTCAACGCGTACTGGCCGATGCCGTTCCGCCGCGCGGCGCGCATCACCCTGGAGAACCTGACCGCCGAGAAGGTCACGCTCTACTACCAGGTGGACTACGAGCTGGACGAGGTCGGCGAGGACGCCTCCTACTTCCACGCCCAGTGGCGGCGCAGTCGCCCCGTGCCGTTCGGCGAGGTGCACACCCTGCTCGACGGCGTCACCGGCGCCGGCAGCTACGTGGGCACGTACCTGGCCTGGGGCGTCAACAGCCCCGGCTGGTGGGGCGAGGGCGAGCTGAAGTTCTACCTCGACGGCGACGAGGAGTACCCGACGATCTGCGGCACCGGCACCGAGGACTACTTCGGCGGGGCCTGGAACTTCGACGTCCCCGGGCAGGGCTACACCGCGTACACCACCCCGTACCTCGGTCTGAACCAGATCCTGCGCCCCGACGGCCTGTACCGCAGCCAGCAGCGGTTCGGAATGTACCGCTGGCACGTCCTGGACCCGATCCGTTTCGCCGAGGACCTCCGCGTCACCGTGCAGAGCCTCGGCATCGGCCCGGGGCAGGGCAACGGTCTGCCGCACCGCTACCGGCACACCGCCGACGACATCGCCAGCACCTCGCTCTTCTACCTGGACGCACCCGCCTGCGCGTCCCGTCCGGCCACCCCGGACCTGCTCGCCCTCGAGGTCGACTGACCCCGCACCGCCTCTCCCCAGTCCCGTCCCACTCCGACAGGAGCGCACGCATGCTCCAGCACGGCAACGAAGCCGGGCAGCCGGCCGCGTCCGCGGCCGGCACCTCACGCCGCCGCTTCCTCACCGCCACGGCAGGTATCGGCGCGGCCGTCGCGGCCCCGGCGCTGCTCACCGGTTGCGGCTCGGCCCAGGCGAAGGGGGGCAACCTCCAGTTCTGGAACTTCTACGGGCCCCAGCGCTCGCCCGACCCGGCGATCAACGCGCAGTCCAAGTGGTTCACCGACATGGTCGGGAAGTGGAACGCCACCCACAAGCAGCAGATCGACCTCGTCTACCTGCCGCAGCCCACCTACCTCAACGGATTCAAGCTGCCGTCCGCCTTCGCCACCGGTGAGGGCCCGGACATCTTCCTGCTGTCCCCGGGCGACTTCCTGCGGTACTACAACGGCGGCGTCCTGGCGGACCTCACGCCGCACATGGACAAGGCGGCCGTCGAGGACTTCGGCTCCGCCCTGGACAGCCGCAAGGTCGACGGCAAGGTCTACGCCCTCCCCATGGAGGTCGAGCCGCTGGCGATGTTCTACTCCCAGGGTCTGTGGGAGAAGGCCGGCCTGTCCGAGGCCGACATCCCCACCACCTGGGACCAGATGCTCGACATCGGCGACAGGCTGCGCGGCCGCACCACGGCGGGACTCGTCTTCGAGACCAACCCGGGCTACTACCAGAACTTCACCTGGTACCCGTGGATGTGGCAGGGCGGCGGCGACGTCCTGGACCGGCGCGGCGAGGTCGCCTTCGACTCCCGGGCGAGCCGCCAGGCCCTGGCGTTGTGGCAGGACGCCGTACGCCACGGCATCGCCCCGCGCACCGTGCCCGCCGCGGGCGACGTGATCGGCGGCTTCAAGGGCGGCAACGTCGGCATGTGGCAGCAGGGCATCTGGAACGTCTCCAGCTTCAAGGCCTTCGCCCCCGACTACCCGTACGGCGTCTTCAAGCTGCCCGCTCCCCCGGGCGGCGACTACGTCACCGCGCTGGGCGGCTGGTCCTTCTGCGCCAACGCGCAGGGCCGCAACCCCGAGGCGGCGGCCGAGTTCTGCGTCTGGGCACTGGGCTCCATGAAGGACGAGTCCATCGACCGGATGGTCGACTGGTGCGTGGGCGCCAAGTCCGACGTGGCACCCCGCGCCACCGCCCTGGAGCGCGGCGCCGCCAAGGGCGGTTACGACTCCGAGGTGATGCGCAGGTTCAAGGACGAGGTCTTCCCCGGCGGCCGCGCCGAACCGCGCTACCCGCCGGTGGTCTACAAGGCCATCTCCGACGCCATCCAGGGCACCATGCTCGCCGGCCGCGGCGTGGCGAGCGAGATCGAGCGGGCCACCCGGTCCATCGACGCCTACACCAAGAGCTACAAGGGGGCGAGCCTGATATGAGCAGTGTCGCCGCGAAGGAGCGCCGGGCCACCACGGCCCCGGCCGAGGCACCGGCCTCGGCCAAGGGCCGGGGGCTCAGCCGCCGGCACCGCGAGTGGCTGGCCGCCGCCCTCTTCCTCGCCCCGGACGTCCTGGGGCTGCTGGTCTTCGTCGCCGTCCCGATGGTGCTGTCCGTCGCGCTGAGCTTCTTCCAGGTCAGCGGCTTCGGCAGCTACGAGTGGATCGGGCTCGGCAACTACGAGCGGATGATGAACGACCCGCTCTTCTGGGACTCCATGAAGATCACCGGTCTGTACGTGGTGATCCTCGTGCCCGTGCTGTTCTGCGTGAGCCTCGGGCTCGGCCTGCTGGTGAAGCAGAAGCTGCCCGGCATGGGCGTGTACCGCACGGCGCTCTTCCTGCCGTACGTCATCAGCCTCGTGGTGGTCGGCGTGCTGTGGAAGTTCCTGCTGGACGAGCAGACCGGCGCGGTCAACCGGGCCATGCGGGCGGCCGGCCTGGACGGCGAGTCCTGGCTCGGCAGCCCCTCGCTCGCCCTCGGCTGCGTCATCGCGGTCATGGTGTGGGTGATGATGGGCTACTACATGATCATCTTCCTGTCGGGGCTCCAGGAGATCCCGAAGGAGTACTACGAGGCCGCGAAGCTGGACGGTGCCGGTCCGTGGCGGCAGTTCCGCTCCGTCACCTGGCCGCTGCTCCGCCCGACCAGCTTCTTCGTCCTGATGATGTCGACGGTCGCGGCCATCACCGGCGGTCTCGACCTGATCTTCGTCCTGACCAACGGGGGGCCCGCCAACGGCACCTCGCTGGCGATCTTCTACATCTACCAGCAGGCCTTCGGGTTCGGTGAGTACGGCTACGCGTCGGCCATGGGCTCGTTCCTGGTGCTGATCATGGTCGCCGTGTCCGCGGTGATCTTCAAGTTCACGAGGGGCGGGAGGTTCGACGATGGCGAGTGACACCCTGACGACCGAGGCGGGCCGGACCGGCGGTTCCGGCGGGCCGGGCGGGTCCGGAACCACGGCGGGCCGGCGTCGGCCGCTCTCCCCCCGCACCGGGCTGACCGCGCTGGCCGTCGTCCTGTCGGTGATCAGCGTCCTGCCCGTCCTGTGGATGCTCACGTCGTCCTTCAAGACCCGCGAGACCGTCACCGACGGCAAGCTGATCCCGACGGACTTCACCTTCGACAACTTCGTGTACGTGTTCACGGAGGTGCCGTTCGCGCGCTATCTGTGGAACAGCTTCTTCATCTCCGCGGTGATCACGATCGCGGCGCTGTTCTTCCACTCCATGGCCGCCTACGCGCTGGCCCGGCTGCGCTTCCCGGGCCGTGAGAAGCTCTTCGGCGCGATCTTCGCGACCTTGCTGGTCACCGCGCCCGTGGTGCTGATCCCGCTGTTCATGGTCGCCCGCGAGCTGGGCCTGCTGGACAGCTACGCGGGTCTCATCATCCCGGCGATCTTCAACGCCTTCGGCATCTTCCTGCTGCGCCAGTTCTACCTCGGCCTGCCGAAGGAGCTGGAGGAGGCGGCCGTGATCGACGGCTGCGGCCACTGGCGGGTCTACTGGAACATCGTGCTGCCGATGTCCCGGCCGATCCTCTCCGCGCTGGCGATCTTCTTCTTCCTCGCCAACTGGAACGCGTTCGTCTGGCCGCTGGTCGCCACCAGCGACCAGGACCTGACGGTGGTCCAGCTGGGCATCGCCTCGTTCCAGACGCAGTACACCTCGAACTGGAACTACATTCTGGCGGCGGCGACGGTGGCAGCGCTGCCCATGCTGATCCTCTTCTTCGTCTTCCAGCGGCAGATCGTCGAGTCGATCAAGACGTCCGGCATCAAGTAGGCGGACCCGCTTCACCGACGAGCGGCGCCGCACCGGTTCGAAGACCGGTGCGGCGCCGCTCGCGTGCGCCCGGGGACCTGCCGGCTCAGCGACCGGCCGGGCCGCCGGTGCTCTCCCGGACCTGGAGCGTCGTGCGCAGCACCACGGTCTGCAGGGGGGCCTCGCCGCCCTCGATGCGCTGGAGCAGCAGGTCGGCCGCGGTGCGGCCCAGCTCGTAGGAGGGCAGCTCCACGGCCGACAGGGACGGCCGCACCAGTGAAGCCCAGGGGACGTCGCCGAAGGAGAGGACGCCGATGCCGGGCGGGGTGTGCCCGGCCTCGCGCAGGGCGTCGAGCACGCCGATGGTCATGAGGTTGTTGGCGACGAACACGGCGTCGGGCGGCTCGGGCAGGGACAGCAGGTCGCGCATCGCGACGCGGCCGCCCTCGACCCGGAAGTCGGCGTGGCGTACGTAGGTGTCGTCCGCGGCCTCTCCCGGCCGCGCCGCCCGCAGCGCCTCCCGGTGACCGGCCAGGCGTTCCTCGGAGGTGGAGGCGCCCTGGGGTCCGGTGATGCAGGCGATCCTGCGGTACCCCGCCCGCAACAGGTGCCGGGTGGCGGCCTCGCCGCCGTGGCGGTCGTCGAGGCGGACCGCGTCCACCTCCGCGTCCCGCGGGCGGCGGTCGACGGCGACGACGGGGACGCCGCGGGCGATCAGCGGGCCGAGGTCCGTCTCGTCCTGGGAGGCCGCCGCCACGATCACGCCGGCCATCTGCTCGCCGAGGGCGACCTCCAGGTAGCGGCGCTCCTTCTCGGTGTCCTCGTCGGAGTTGCACAGCACCACCGAGAGGCTGGTGCGCTGCGCCGCGTCCTCGACGCCGCGCGCGAGCGACGTGAAGAACGGGTTCTCGATGTCCGGGATGAGCAGGGCGATCACGCTGGAGCGCTGTTTGCGCAGCGACCGTGCCAGCCGGTTGGGCGCGAACCCGAGTGCCGCGGCGGCCTGCTGCACGGACTGGGCCCGTGCCGGGGTGACATTGCCGCCGTTGAAGACGCGGGAGACGGTCGCCGGGGACACTCCGGCGGCTCGCGCCACGTCCTGGATCGTCACCACCTGCGCCCGCGCCCTCTCACTCCGCGTAAGGTCCACCTGCTCACCCTACCTGCGTCTGAAAAGGATTTCACCCTGTGCCCGAGCGGGTGAGCGGCGGACGGACGCCCGCGGGACGCTCGCGCAGTCGGCGGCCCCGCCGGGTGAGTCCCCAGGGCTTGAGGAGCGAGAGCACCGTCATGAACACGTAGGCGGACAGGGAGACCATCGGCCCGAAGAGCACGTCTCCCGCGTCGGGCAGCGACTCGCCGGCGGCCACGGCGGCGACCGCCGCGTTCACCCCGGGGCGCAGCGCGAAGACCGTGGCGACGGTCGTGCCCAGGGTCAGCCAGAACTTGGTGTACACCCACCGGTGCCGGGCGAGACCCCACGGCGTGCCCAGGGCCAGCACCAGACCGCTCACCAGGGTGAGCAGGGCGAGGGGGAGCAGCAGCCAGTCGGCGAACAGCTTCATGCAGCGGACGGCGGCCTCCACCGCCACCGGGGAGGCGCCGGTCGCCGCGGTGACACCGAGCGCCAGCAGCCCGAGGGTGAGCCCGAGCCAGGCGGCGGAGGCGAGGACATGGACGACGAGGGAGGCCCTGCGTGCGGGGCGGCCGAGTTTCACACCACCCACGCTGCCGGTCGGCGGCCGCCGAGGCGTCCCGCGGCGGGAGTATCCGCCCGTACTGGCCCGGGCGTAGGCGACGGGGGCGCGGCGCCGTGACCCGATCGGCGCAGGTCTCGGTCGCCCGCACTGCGCGGGGCACCCGGGCGTCCTAGCCTGGGCGTGTCTTCGAGGAAACGCCGCTAGGAGTTCCCATGCGTCTGCCCATCGAGCTCAGGCATGTCGCCCCACGACTCGCCACCGGGGCCTTCATTCTCAATTCCGGTCTGGCCAAGCGGGGGGCCGACGAGCAGACCGCCGCGATGATGCACGGGATGGCGAAGAACACCTATCCGTTCCTCGGCAGACTGCGGCCCGCTACCTTCCTCCGCCTGCTTTCCGCCGGTGAGATGACGCTCGGTGCGGCGCTGCTCCTGCCGGTCGTGCCGACCGCTGTGGCGGGCATCGGTCTGACCGCCTTCTCGGCCGGGCTGGTGGGTCTGTATCTGCGCACCCCGGGGATGCGCGAGGAGGGCAGCCTGCGCCCGACGCAGGACGGGACGGCCCTGGCGAAGGACACCTGGATGCTCGGCATCGGGATCGGATTCGTCGTCGACGGAGCCACCAGCAGGTCGTGCTGACGCCCTACGACGCCACGAGCAGGTCGTGCTGACGCCCTAGGATGCCGGCGCCTGACACCAGTCCTGCTCGGTGAGGGACAGCATGGCCCCGACGGTGTCCTCGTCGGGCAGGGGTCCGTGGTCCCCCACGACCTTCAGCGCGGAGGCCGCCGTGATGTGGCCCAGGCGCAGGGCCCGGGTGAGGTCCTTGCCGCGCCACAGTCCGGCGAGGAATCCGGCGGCGAACGCGTCGCCCGCCCCCACCGGCTCCACGACCTCGGTGCTCAGCGCGGGCACGGTGCACGCCCCCTGCCCGGTGAACGCGGTGGCACTGCGCCCGCCGTCCTTGACGACGAGGACGCGCGGGCCGCTCAGCAACCGGCGGACGTCCGTCGCGGTCAGGTCGGCGCCCCACAGGTCCTGGGCCTCGTCCAGGCCGACGAAGGCGATGTCGGCACGGTCGGCCAGATCCCGGAGGACCGCGGCGGCCGTGTCCGGCGGCCACAGTGCGGCGCGGTGGTTGACGTCGAAGCTGACGGCGTGGGTGCGCCGCGCCGGGGCAGTGCGCAGTGCCCGTTCCACCAGGGCCCGGCAGGACGGGGACAGCGCCGGGGTCACCCCGGTCAGGTGGAGGAGGGCGGCCCCGCCGAACCGTTCGTCGTCCAGCACGTCGGGGCCGAGCGCCGAAGCCGCCGAACCCCGGCGGTAGTAGTGCACGCGGGTCCCGGCGGCGCCCGGGTCCTTCAGGAGCAGCCCGGTCGGCCGTGCCGGGTCGGTGCGCACGCCGGATACGTCCACGCCCGCCCGCGCGACGGCCGCCCGCACCCGCCGGCCGAGCGCGTCGTCACCGACCGCCGAGAGCCAGGAGACGGGCAGGCCCAGGTCCGCGAGGTACATGGCCACGTTCGACTCGGCGCCCGCCACCGACAGGCGCAGGGACTCGGTGTCGTCCAGCGAGTCCGACGGGCCCGGGGCCAGGGCCGCCATGGTCTCCCCCAGACACACCACCGGTCCCCGCGGCGGCCGCCAGGGACCCGTGGCCGGACCGGTCGCGTCACTCCCCGGGCTGCGTACGAGGGTGTCGTCGTGCTCCTCGGGCTCGGGCTCGGGCCGTGCGCCGGTCACGGCCGGGCCTCCCCCACGGCGGCGCGGAAGGCGCGGGCACGGGTGCGGAGGTCGTCGAGGCTGCCTCCGTCCGCGGCGTCGCCGATCAGCGGGGAACCGACCCCGACCGCGGTGGCACCCGCCGCCAGATGGGCACGGGCCGCCGCCTCGTCGACACCGCCGACGGGCACGAGGGTCTCGTGCGGAAAGGGCCCGCGCAACGCCTTCACGTAGGCGGGTCCACCCGCCTGGGCCGCCGGGAAAATCTTCAGCGCGGTGGCGCCGAGGGTGCGCGCGGTGATGACGTCGGTGGGCGTCATGACCCCGGCCAGAACGGGCATGCCCCGTTCCCGGGCCGCCGTGACCCCCTCCCCCAGACCCGGCGTGACCGCGAAGTCGGCGCCTGCCCGGTGGGCGGCCACCGCGTCGTCCGCGGTGAGGACCGTCCCGGCGCCCAGGGGCCGGTCGGGGCCGAGGGCCGCTCTGGCGCGTGCTATGACCCGCAGGGCGTCCTTGCCGGTCAACGACACCTCGATGAGTTCCACGTCCTCCTCCGCCAGCGTCAGCACGGTGCGCAGCGCGGCGTCGGCGTCGTCTCCGCGCACGATGGCGACGAGGCGGTGTGCGGCCAGGGCAGCTCGCAGATCCACAGACTGGTCTCCTACTCCGGAGCATCGGGGGTCACGGGCCGGCCGGCCCGCAGCGGCACTCGACGGCCAGGGTAGAACGCCGCCGCATCCGGCCCGGAGGCCGGGCTGTACCGGTGAGCACGACGTTCTGCCCCTGTGTCGCGCGTTTTGCACCATTCCTCATGGTGACCCGGGTGGAGGACATCCACGTGCGACGAGGTGAGAAACATGCTGGTGCTGGGTCTCCTGCTCATGGCGGGCGCCGCCGCCTTCGCGGGCCTGCTGATCGCGTACAACCTGTCCGGCGGTCCGGACTACACCGTGACCCTGCTGGGGAGCGAGCCATTCACGATCAGTACGCTCGGGGCGTTCCTCGGTGGCATCGCCCTGACCCTGATCTTCGGCCTGGGCATGTGGATGCTCCTGGCCGGGACCGTCCTGGCACGCCACCGCGGCAAGAAGCGCCGCACGGAACGTGAGACCGCCAAGCAGGCCGCCGCCGAGCGCGACGCGATGGCCGGCCGGCTGGAAGGCCGGGGCAGCACGGACGACGCGGCCGAGCCGGCCGGACACCGGCGCCCCGCCGCCCACCGACCGCAGTGGCTGCGGCCGCACGGTCACCACTGACCGACCTGGACAGGGGCCGACCGGTCCGGCTCACCCGCCGGACCGGTCGGCCCCTCCATGGGCGGCCCACCGGCCGGTCGGAAAATACGTTGGCGGTGCCGCGAGCCTGTGATGGGATGACCGGCGACGGGGGCGGCTCCCCGGCGTGCATCCTTCTCACCTTCCTGAAAAGACCCGGCGCGCCCACTCTCCGCCCCCGTTCTTCCGTCTCTTCCGTGTTGAGCCGTCGTGGAGGGCTTCCTGTTGCTCGCTGCCGAGTCCGTACTGCTGCGCCGTGACCAGAGCGTGTACGTGGACCGGGGGTCCGTGTCGGGAAGCGGAACGGGACCGGCACTGCGCCGGCTCGAGGCCGAACTGCTCGGCCGCGGCCACGTCCTCTCCGCGCGACTGCACGAGGCCCTGGCCTCGTTGGATTCCGGGGAGCTGGCGGCCGCGCACATACGCCTGGTCGGACTCGTCGACGACCTGCTCGGCTCCGACCGTACCCACACCCCGCTGTTCCGCCGCTTCCCCCGCACCGTGCCGCGCAACACCGAAGCGCTGTACGTCGACCGGGTCTTCGCCTACCTGCTCCAGCAGCCGGAGCAGCCCTGCGTGCTGTGCGGGGAGGCGCGCACCGTCCGGCCCGTGTCCCCCTGTGCGCACCTGGTGTGCCGGCTGTGCTGGGACGGGTCCGACTACGCGGGCTGCCCGTTGTGCCACCGCCGTATCGACGCCGACGACCCCTTCCTGCGCCCCGTGCGCGCCGTCGGCGCCGCCAAGGCGGTCGTACCGGGACCCTTGCGGCTGCTGCGCCTGGGCACCGCCCTGGCCGCCGACGCGACCTCGGCGGTGGACGCCCTGCTGGCCCGCCGCACTCCGCTCTCGCCGCAGGACCGGTACGACCTGGTGACCCTGCTGCCGCTCACCCCGGCCGGGCGGGGCCTGCTGCCCGAGGACATCCCGGTGCGCGAGACCAAGGCACTGGTGCTGGGCGCGCTGGTGCGCGAGGCGCCGCCGGAACTGCCCCTGCGTGACCTGCTGACCGAGCGGCTCACCACCGCCACCGACGTGCTGCGCCTGCTCGCCGTGGTCTCCGGCGGTGACGCCGGGCTGGTGACGCCGTCGCGTTTCACGAACGTCCCGCGCTCCCTGCGCCGCGATCTGCTCTCCGTCCTCGACGGCCTGCCGACGCCGTACCTGGTGGAGGACGTGCTGCGGCATCCCACGCCGTGGAAGCGGGCCGCGGAGGTCCTGCACCCCTTCGAGCGGCACACCAGGCATCCGCGTGCCGCCCTCGCCTTCGCGGTGCTGCGCGACACCTCGGTGGATCAGGGCACCGCGTTCGGCGCCGCCCTGCTCGACACGGCCGCCGCGTACCCGGACGCCGTGCGCGTGGCCGGCCCGCGGATCCGCCCGGCCACCTGGTCGGGACGGCTGGAGCAGGCCGTGGCCGAGGGCGACGCCGGACGGGCGTCGGCCCTTGCCGGGGAACGCCCCGGTGAACTGGTACGTCGCCTGGACGTGTTGCTGCGCCTGCACACCGGCGACGTGCCGGTCCCCGAGCTGGCGACGGCTCT
This sequence comes from Streptomyces sp. NPDC111628, assembly GCF_055635195.1. Lineage (NCBI taxonomy): Bacteria > Bacillati > Actinomycetota > Actinomycetes > Kitasatosporales > Streptomycetaceae > Streptomyces > Streptomyces sp. NPDC111628. Next base: position 828,582 of record NZ_JBVKBZ010000003.1, read on the forward strand.
TCGGCGCGGGCTGGCGAAGGTGGGGCCGGGTCCGCTGCTGTCGGCGCTCGGGGCGCTGCGGGTGCGCACCGAGGACCGCGCCGGTGGCCGCCGGGTGTTCTTTCCGCGCGGGGACGTCACCCGGGCCCTGTCCGTACCCGAGCGGCGCCCCGCGCTGCCCACCTCGCTGGTGTCGGAAGTCGTCGCGCTGTTGGAGGGGGAACTGCTGCGCCGGTTCGCCGCCGGGGAGCCGTACGAGCTGTCGGTGCTGGACGCCGGTCTGACCGACCTCACCGTGCCGTTCACCGAGCGGACCGCGGCGAAGGCCCTGGTGACCGTGGGGCGCGGCAGCACCCAGGCGCTCCCCGAGGGTGGCGTACTCCGGCTCTTCCTGCACTGGACGGAACCGCAGGGCAATCGCACCGACCTGGACCTGTCCGTCGCGTTCTTCGACGCCGGGTGGACGTTCACCGGCCTGTGCGACTACACGAACCTGGTGCACGGCCGGGACGCGGCGGTCCACTCCGGCGACCTCACGTCGGCCCCGGCGCCGCGCGGTGCCACCGAGTACGTGGACCTGGATCTGGAGCGCCTCGCGCGGCGGGGGGACGTCTACGCCGTCCCGCTGGTCTTCAGCTTCAACAACATCCCGTTCGAAGAACTGCCGGACGCGTTCGCGGGTTTCATGGCCCTGCCCGCGGACGGCCCACGCGACGCGTCCTACGACCCGCGCACGGTCCGGCAGCGGTTCGACCTGGCGGGCGACTCGAAGGTGTGCCTGCCGATGATCGTCGACCTGGGCGGACGGCGGGCGCTGTGGACCGACACCCACCTGCCGCCCACGGGCGGCTTCCAGAGTGTCGGTTCGCACGGCGGCGACGGTCTGGCCACGGTGGCCGCGGACCTCTGGCAGCAGTTCACCTCGGGTGGCCGGGTCACCCTGTGGGACCTCGCGGTCCGGCGGGCGGCCGCGCTCTCTTCGCAGGTGGCGGTGGTGTCCCGAGAACCGCAGCCGGCCCTGCTCCGCTACGGGCGGCGCCCCGGCGAGACCGCGGCCGCGTTCGCCGTGAGGGTGTCGTCGCTGAAGGACGCCGAGGAGCATCTCGAGCACGTCGACCCCGACGCGGCCGCGACCGGTCTCGCCGCCGGCAAGCGGGTCTTCCTCGCGACGGTCCACGGGGACGTCCACCCGCCGGGGGCGACGGGCACGTCCTACCGGCTCTTCCCGGGCACCGGGGAGGCGTCGCAGACCCTGACTCAGGTCACCGCCGGAGACCTGATCGCCGACCTGACGTGAGCCCGTACGGTGCCCTGTGCCCTGGAGGCAAGCGGCACCCGGGCTTTGCCCCCCCCGCCTCGGTCCCGACCCGCGTCACCGACCCTCCGAAGGCGGCGCGTCCGACGGGCGCGCCGCGTCATTCCGAGGAGACGCGGAACTCGAATTCGGGACGGTCCCACGGCACCGCGGGCGGGTTGGCGAGCACGGTCCCGATCCGCACCGCGCCGACGCGGTGGTAGAAGCCCTCGGCCGGGAGATGCGACACGACCCTGACACGGTCGAGCCCGGCGGCCCGGGCCTCCGACCGCATGTGCGCGACGAGCAGCCGTCCGATGCCCCGCCCTTGCGCTTCGTCGGCGACGAAGAGCAGGTCGAGCTCCGGTGGAGCGAGGACGAGCGAGTAGAACCCGAGGACCCGGCCTCCCCGGCCGTCGTCGGCGACGGCCACGAAGACCCGGTGGGCCTCGATGTAATCGGGCCCGACCCGGTAGCCCGCGACCGCGGCCGCGTACTGGCCCGCGTAGGCACCTGACCCACGCACCAGCCGCGTGAGCCGCTTGGCATCCCGCGCGACGGCCCTCCGCACGGTGATCGGCGGGCTGCCCGGGGAAGTACGAGGCCTCATCGGGAGAGTATTTCCCACCGGGGCGCGCCGTCGTGCGGCGGGTCGGCTGCTCGGGTGATCGTCAGGCGGCCCGGGTGGCGAAGGTCGTGGCGAGGGTGCGGGCCTGGTCGTGGGCGGCCGTCATGGACGCCTCGTGCAGGGGCAGGAGCGCGGTGAGGGCCGGGGCGTGCGGGGCCATGGTCAGCTCGGGGGTCACGGTGGTGACGTCCAGGCCGAGGAGGTCCTCGTGGCCCAGGACGGTTTCCAGCGTGGGCACCAGGTAGTCCAGGCCCTCCCTCGGAGCGCCGGGGGCATAGCTGCCGCCCCGGGCGGAGATCAGCAGGGCGGGGCGGCCCGCGGCCGGGGAGGCGCCGGTGTGGGTGAAGGTACGGTCCGTGACGAGGATCTGGTCCAGCCACGCCTTGAACGCCGACGGCATGGACAGGTTGTACAACGGCACCGTGAACAGGTACGCGCCGGCGCCGAGGAACTCCTCGATCAGCTCGTCCTGCAGTGCCTGGGCCTTGGCCTGCTCGGGGGTGTGCCGGGCCGGGTCGGTGCTGCGGGCGGTGACGCCCGCCGCCGTCAGGTGCGGCACCGGAGAGGCAGCGAGGTCGCGGTGGACGACCGGCCCCTGCCACTGGTCGCGGAAGGACTGGGCGACCTGGCGGGAGACGGAGGCCTCGCCGAGCGAGGAGGAGTCGATGTGCAGCAGGTACGACATGGTGGTTGCGCCTTTCGAGGAGACGGGGCGGAGTGACGGGTCAGGGGCGGGCGGGGACGGCGCATCCGGCGGGGCCGCAGCCCGGGGCGTCGCCCGCGGGGGCGAGGGTGACGGGGTGGGCCTCGTCCCAGGCGGAACGGAGCAGGGCGAGCAGGGCGTCGCCGCTCTGGGCGCCGGGGACGCCGTAACGGCCGTCGACGACGGTGAACGGGGCACCGGTGGCGCCCAGACGCTGAGCGCGGCGGGCGTCTTCCCGGACCTGGGTGCGGTACCGGCGCTCGGTGAGTGCCCGGCGTGTCAGGTCGTGGTCCAGGCCCAGCTCGTCGGAGAGCCGAAGCAGGTCGTCGAGGGTGAAGACGGGGTCTGCCTTGCCGAAGTAGGCGTGGAAGACCGTGTCCCAGGCTTCGCGGTTCTTGCCCTGCGCGGTGGCGTGGGCCAGGAACTCGTGTGCCAGGTCGGTGTTGCCGACGACGTTGTCCAGCACCCGGTAGGGGCTCAGTCCCTCGGCGGCGGCCAGCGTCTCGATCTGCCCGGTCGCCGCCTCCGCCCGCGCGCCGCTCATGCCGTACTTGCGCAGCAGGATCTCGCGGACGCCGATCGTGCGGTCCGTGGGAAGGCCGCCGCCCAGCGGGAAGGAGTGGTGGACCGTCTGGACCTCGTCGCTGTGCTCGAACCGCTCCACGGCCCGGTCCACCCGGTGGCTGCCGAGCCCGCACCAGGGGCAGGTGATCTCGGCCCAGATTTCTACCTTCATGGCCTGACCTCCAATTCCTACGTTTTGTTCGTAGCGCCATGATGCGCCAGTATGGAAGTCGTTACAAAAGGCACACGCGTGTGCGCGACGGAGAGGAATGGGTGCCATGCCGGACAGCACCGATACGGAGATGGCGGCCGCGACCGGGCCGTGTGCGAGCATCCCCGCCGAGCACATGCCCTTCATCCGGCAGGTGCTGGACCGGGTCGGCGACAAGTGGAGCATGCTGATCGTCGTCGTCCTGGACGACGGCCCGCTGCGCTACACCGACCTGCAGCGCCGGATCCCCGGCATCTCCCAGCGCATGCTCACCCACACGCTGCGCCAGCTCGTCGAGGACGGTCTGATCACGCGCACCGCCTACGCCGAGGTTCCGCCGCGTGTGGAGTACGCCCTCGCCCCGCTCGGCCGCGGCCTGCACGAGATCGCCATGCGGCTGATCGCCTGGGCCGCGGACCACCACACGGAGATCCGCGCCCACCGCTCCCGGGCCGACGCCGTCACCGCCTAGAAGCTGTCAGCTCTCCCGCTGGCTGCCCTGATCTCCCTGCGCCCGCCCTCACGCAGCGGCGTCGTCAGGATCCGGGCCGGACGACCACCGCCAGGACGTCCATGCGTCCGCTGTGCTCGAAGTGAAGGGTGAAGGGCACCAGGTCGCCCGCCTTCCAGCGGGCCGCGGCCGGGACGGTCACATCGCTGCTGTGCGGCGACATGTCGAGGGTGCCGCCGACGGGGACCGGGAGTGACTCCGTGGGGCTGCGGTAGGCGGCTCCGCCGGCGGTCATCCGGTGGCTGCTGAGGGAGATGCCCTCGGTGACGTCGGACGAGGTCACCCCCACCAGCCGGTCCTGGGCGCCCCCGGTGTTGGTGATCTTGAAGAAGGCTGCCGTCTCCGGAACTCCCTGGGACGGGAGGAAGAGCCGTGCGTCGGTGACGCCGATGCGTGCGGGGGTGCCCGCGTTGCCCGTGGCGGTCCAGACCGCGAGAGCGCCCAGGGCCAGCACGCAGGCGCAGATCGGTGCCAGGGCGGCCAGGGCGGTATCCGCCAGTCGGCGCGGGGTGGGTGTCCAGGCGGAAGCCGTCATCGAAGGCTCCTCCCACGGGCGGGTGAGGCGGACGGACGGCTGCGGGCCGGTGAGGGCTGCCAGGCTCGGAGCCGCAGGCTGTTGCCGACCACGAGCAGGGAGCTGACGGACATCGCGGCGGCGGCCGGCATCGGGTTGAGCAGGCCGACCATGGCCAGAGGCACGGTCACGGCGTTGTAGCCGAAGGCCCACAGGAGGTTGACGCGGATGGTGGCCAGCGTGCTGCGGGAGAGGCGGACGGCGTCCGCGAGGGCGTCGATGTCGCCGCGGACCAGGGTGACGTCGGCGGCTCCGATCGCCACGTCGGTGCCGGTGCCCATCGCGATGCCGAGGTCGGCTCCGGCCAGGGCCGCGGCATCGTTGACGCCGTCGCCGACGACGGCCACCCGGCAGCCCTCGTCCCGTAGTCGACGGACAAGACCGGCCTTGTCCTCGAGGGTGCAACGGGCGTGTACGTCCTCGATGCGCAGGGCGGCGGCGACGGCGCGGGCGGGTGCCTCGCGGTCTCCGGTGGCCAGCACCGGCCGTACGCCCAGGCGGCGCAGCCGGTCCACGGCCCGGTAGCTGCCCGGCCGCAGTACGTCTCCGACCTCGACGAGCGCCTCGCTCACCCCGTCGACGCGGACCACGACAGCCGTGTGGGCGGCCGCCTCGGCCCCGGTCAGTGCCTCGGCCAGCGGTGCGGGCAGCTCGTCGTCCGGGGCCAGGACCTCCACGAGCCGTCCCTCGGCCTTGCCGCGTACGCCGCGCCCCGACAGCGCGGCGAAGCCGGTCACCTCCGGCAGCGTCCCCGTCGGCACGGCGCGTCGGGCGTAGGCCGTGACGGCTCGGCCCAGCGGGTGCTCGGAGCCCTGTTCGACCGCACCGGCCAGCCTGATCGCCTGCTCCTCGCCGATGCCTCGCGGTGCCGCCGTGACCCTGGCGACACTCATGTGCCCCGAGGTCAGGGTGCCGGTCTTGTCGAGCACCACGATGTCGATGTGCTGCAGCCCCTCCAGTGCTTGCGGACCGCTGACCAGGACACCCAGTTGAGCGCCACGTCCCGTGGCTGCCATGAGGGCGGTCGGGGTGGCGAGCCCCAGGGCGCAGGGACAGGCGACGACCAGGACGGCCACGGCAGCGGTGATCGCGGCCTGGGGGTCGGCGCCCGCGCCCAGCCAGAAGCCGAGGACGGTGGCGGCCAGGGTGAGCACGACCGGCACGAAGACGCCGGCGACCTGGTCGGCGAGGCGTTGTGCGCGCGCCTTGCCCGCCTGGGCCTCGGTCACCATGCGGGTGATGCGGGCCAGTCGGGTGTCGGCGCCGACCGCGGTGGCCCGCACGGCCAGCAGGCCGCCGACGTTCACGGAGCCGCCGATCACGGCCGTGCCCGGGCCGACCTCGGCCGGCTCGCTCTCCCCGGTGACCAGGGAGAGGTCGACGGCCGAACTGCCTTCGGCGACCGTGCCGTCGGTGGCCACGCGTTCTCCGGGCCGCACGACGAAGATCTGCCCGGTCCCGAGGTCCTCGATCGGGATGCGACGCTCCCCCGCGTCGTCACGTACGGCGACCTCCTTGACGGCCAGCTCCGCCAGGGAGCGCAGGGCCGCGCCGGTGCCACGACGGGCTCGCGCCTCCACATACCGGCCCGCCAGGACGAACAGGGGGACGCCGACGGCGGCCTCCAGGTAGATGTGGGCGAGACCGTCCGACGCCGTCGGCACCAGGCTGAAGGGCATCCGCATGTCCGGGTCGCCGGCGCCGCCGATGAACAGGGCGTAGGAGGACCAGGCGAAGGAGGCCACGACACCCAGCGACACCAGGGTGTCCATGGTCGACGCCGAGTGCCGCAGGCCCCGCGCCGCCCGCCGGTGGAAGGGCCAGGCACCCCAGACGACGACGGGGGCGGCGAGCACGAAGCACAGCCATTGCCAGTTGCGGAACTGCCAGGCGGGGACCATCGACAGGACCAGCACGGGTACGGCGAGCAGGACGGTGACCGCCAGCCGGTTGCGTTCCCGCTGTGCTTCCGTCCCCGTATCGTCGTCGCTCTCGCGGCGTCGCTCTTCGACCGGTTGGGGCAGCGCGGCCGTGTATCCGGCCTGCTCGACGGCGGCGACGAGCTGCTGCGGGAGCACCTCGGGCGGGTGGTGCACTCGGGCCCGTCCGGTGGCGAGGTTCACGCTCGCGCTGACCCCGTCCAGCTTGGCCAGCTTCTTCTCCACCCGCTTCACGCAGGCCGCGCAGGTCATGCCACCGACCGCGAGGTCGGTCACCTCCTGCACGGACGCCGCATCGCCGGCCATCAGTGCCCGCCCCCGTGGTTCATGCCGCCCATGTCGTCGTCCTCCGGGTCCGTGCCGCCGTCCTCGTGGCCGTCCCGGGTGATCCCGGGACCGTGCGTGCCGGGTGCGACGGGGCCGACCCCCTGGCCGACGGCGTAGGAGGCGGCGAACGCCAGTACCAGCAGGACGAGGAACCCGCACAGGGCGGGAGGCGGCAGGATCCGCTGCACCGGCCCGGCCGGCGCACGGGAAGCGGATTGCCGTGTCTGCGCCATCTGTCGACTCTCCCGATCGCCTCGCGCGTCGTACGGCTTCCACTGGACCGAGCCGCACCGGTACAGGAGTCGGGGGTGCCGACGCTTGAGTTCCCCGGCCCGGGTGTGACGCCTGTCACCGAAGGGAACAGAGGGGCCTCGGAGCGGACGCCGCCCGGTCACTCCCTACGCGAACAGGGCGAACATCACCGCCATGCCCAGTGCCATCACCGCGTGGCAGGCCGGATCGAGTGCGGCGGTGGTGTCCGCACCTGCGGGTGCCGGACCGCCCGCGGGCAGCGGCACCCGCACCCGGGCTAGATCGAAGGACCGGGCGAGCCAGACCAGGCCGATCGCCGTCAGTGCCACGGCGAGCAGGGCGGACGCCACGCTCGGTCCCGTGCCGGTGAGGCTCATGGAGGCGAGCGACGCGCCGGCCGCCGCGTGCCCCTCGTGCCCGGCGTGGCCCGTGCCGCCACCGTGACCCGCCATCGCACCCGAACCCCCCATGGCCGCCACCATCCAGGCCATGGCTCCCATCATGAGGACGTGCGGCCAGGCGGCCTTCACCGCTCCGGTCCTGGAGCGCGCACCGGGCCGGATCAAGGAGGCCGCCACGAACCACAGCGCACCCGCCGTGAACAGGACGACCTGCGGTGCCACCGCCAGGTCCATCCCCCACGGCCAGGTCATCGCGATCATGAGGACTCCCATCGCGGCGTGCAGCGCGTGGCCCACCCGCCCGGTGAGGCCCGTCGTGGGCAGGACCAGCCGCCACAGCCCGTACAGAACGGGTGCGGCGAACATCAGCGTCAGGATCCAGCGCAGTCCGTTCGCGGCGATCATGCGAGGCCTCCCGCCCTGCGTCGCCGCACCGCGCCCACTGTCGCGTCCGCGACGAGGAACACCAGCAACGGCAGCCCGAACAAGGGCAGGTAGTAGCCGACGACTGCGGCGAGCACCACGGCGGGGGCCAGGACGCGTCCCGGAATGCGCCGCCAGGCGCCGCGCGCGGGCGCACGGCCGAGCGCGAGACCTTCGCTCCGGGTCGGGCGGCGCAGCCACCACATGCGGTACCCCCACAGGATCATCGCGATCAGCCCGATCGCGAGCAGCGCCAGGACGATCTGGTTGACCAGGCCGAAGAGCAGACCCATGTGAGCGTTGATGCCCCAGCTCGTCAGCTTGGCCAGTACCGGGAAGTCGTCGAAACGCAGGGTCTGGATGACCTCGCCGGTGGCCGGGGCGACCGCCACCGAGTCCTGCCGTACGGGCCAGGAGCGGGTGTTCTCCTTCACGACGTACGCGGTTCCGGCCTCGGCGGGCGGGGTGACGACCAGTACGCCGCGCAGGCCGGCGTCGCGCGCGGAGGCCACCGCGGCGTCGATGCCGAGGTCGTACGACGTTCCCTCGCCGCCCCCCTTTCCGCCGGCGGCGGGGAGCGCGGTGGAGACCGCGGGGGTGGAGCCGCCCAGGGCGTCCTGGACCTCTCCGATACTCGCTCCCGCGTGACCGGACCAGGTCAGGCCGGTCGCCGACAGGCCGAGCAGACCGATCGAGGCCCACAACCCCACCGCACCGTGCCACGACATCGTGCGCCGCCGCCCCTTGGCGCCGCCGCCCGGCACCACCAGACGCCGCAACCGCTGCCGGTTGCGCGGAGTGCCGGCCCACAGGGCGAGTCCGCCGAGCACCTCCACCCACAGCCAGCTGGCGGCGAGTTCGCTGTAGTTGCGGCCGAACTCGCCCAGGTGCAGGTTCCGGTGGAGGTCGTCGAGCCAGGCCCGCGCCGGTAGCCACTGGCCGAACGTCTCCAGCGTGCCCAGTACCTGGTGGTCGTACGGGTCGACGAACGCGGTCAGCGTGTAGCCCTCGGCCAGCCCGTCCTTGCTGAAGGTGACGCGGGTGGAGTCGGTGGGCCCGGCTCCCTTGGTCACCGACAGCAACGTGCCGTCCGGGACGGCGCGTTCGGCCGCGGCCACCTGCGCGGAGAGCGGTTCCGCCGAGCCCCGCGGCGTCACCTTCAACTCGTGCTCGTAGAGCATCGACTCGATCTGCGGCGTGGCCGTGTAGGCGAGTCCCGTCACCGCGGCGACGAGGAGGAACGGACCGATGACCACACCGGCGTAGAAGTGCAGGCGCAGCAGCAGGGGACGCAGGTTTCCCCAGGCCGTTCCGCTGCCGCCACCGGTCGCCGTCACGGGCTTGACGACGCCGTCCGACCGGGGTGGCGGGACGTCGGCCGCCGGGCTCGCCGGTGGCGTCACCGGCGTGTCCGGCAGCGGTGGGCTCTCGGACATGTGTGCCTCTCTTCTCCACCGGTGTCGATCGACCGAAGTGGTGCTCGCAGGAGGAGTCGGGGGGAGGTCACCGCGAGTTCCCCGAGGCGAATGTGAGGCACGTCACGTAACTGCCGGGTTCCGGCCGGGAGTTCCGGCCGATGCCCGTCGCTTCGAGGGCGGCGGGCATCGACCGGTAGCTCTGGCGGACCGTCAGGCCGCGGTCCGCTCCACGGGCTGACGGGCTACGGACTCGTCCGCAGCCCACCCGACCAGGGCGGTCCGGGCGCGGGACACCCGGGAGCGCACCGTGCCGACCGGACACCGGCTCATCTCGGCGGCCTCGGCGTACGGCAGCCCCAGGAGCTGGGTCAGGACGAATGCCTCACGACGCTCACCGGGCAGGGCATCGACCAGCTCCCACAGCGCGATGCCCTCGTCGAAGCCGGGAAGCCCCGTCGGCTGGGCGTGTTCGGCGGCGGCCTGCCAGTCGTCGCTGCCTGCCGTCCGGGGCCGGCACGCGGCGCGGCGCAGACTGTCGACGACGGCCCGGCGGGCGATCGACAGCAGCCACACGCGCGCCGACGAACGCCCCTCGAACCGGGGCAGTGCCGTGAGGGCGCGCAGGAACGTGTCCTGGGTCAGATCGTCCGCCGCCTGCACGTCGTCGGCGAGGTACGCCACGTAGCGGCGCACGTCGCGTTGCAGCGCCCGGACGAAGCGGTCGACCGCCTCGCTGTCGCCAGCGGCGGCGGCGAGCGCCCAGGCGGTGACCGTCTCGTCGGTCACGGTGGGCAGGGCAGGGGTCATGGTCCTGTGGGTCCTTCCTGAGTCCCGCGCACACCGACCGGGCACGGCACGGTGACCGTCGGCGGGGGCACGGGTGAGGGGGAGATCCCGTCGCGCGGGGGCGCGGACGGGCGACCGCCGCCGCGCGGAGGGCGGTGGCGGTGTTCCGGCTGTCAGACGACAGCGGTCTCCCCGGGAGGACCCCGGGTGGTGAGGACGTGGACGAGCAGGAGCTGCCGCAGCCGCCGCCTCGGCCGCGGAGCCGGCCGGAGGGAGGGCGGAGCAGAGGGCGGGCAGAGCACCGCCAAAACCAGCCGCAACGGCACGAAGGCGCGGTCCGCGCAGGCGCGGACCGTCTTGAAGAGCGCGCTCTCGCCCTGGGCCAGCCAGAGTCCGCACAGCACGGCGGCCAGCAGGTGGACGGCCGGCATGCCCCAGGAGGACATGCCGGCCATGTGCGTCATGTCATGCATGCCGCCCATACCCATACCGGTCATGGAATCCATGCCGTGGCCCAGCGACGCCATGCTGTCGGCACCGTGGGAGCCCAGGTGCTCCGGGTGGTGCAACCCCGCGGCGGCCGCGATGTCATGGGCCCGGGCAGCCTGCGCGAGCGTGAAGGCGAGGTGCAGGCAGGTCTGCACGGCGACCGTCAGGCCTGCCACCGTACGGCGGCGCCGTTCGTGGGCCCCGAAGGCCCAGCCGACGGCCCCGACCGCCAGGGTGCCGGAGAGGAGCACCCACCAGGGCAGCCCCTCCCCCGACATCAGCACGTGTCCGAGGGCGGCGAGCAGCACGCAGACGGCCGCGAAGACCGCGGCTCTTGTCGTGCGGAGACACCACCCAGCACTCATGGCGGCTCATCCTTGCAGTCTCGACGCCCCGTCAGGGGGAGTACGAGAAGTTCCCGGACCCGCGACTCAACCCGCTCGCGGTGATTCATGTCACGTCAACCCATGGGAACTTCGGACGAGTTGCGGCCGACCGCCTCCCCGAGGAGGGGCGTCGTTGGCGACGGGACAGACAGGGCGAACCGGGCAGGACGGGTGGAGTGTGCGGGCCGCCGCGACCTTGGCCAGTCCCACCTCCACGTGCACGTCGAGGCGCGTCGATTCCCGTGGCGGCGCACATCGACAGCGATCTTATTGCACAATGTTCGCAACAACTTTCAAGGTGCAAGAAAGGTCGGTCGATGGGGTCTGCGGTGGTGCTGGGCATCGAGTCGTCCTGCGACGAGACGGGCGCCGGTCTGGTCCGGAACGGGCGGCTGCTGGGGAACGCGGTGGCGTCGAGCATGGACGAGCACGCCCGCTTCGGCGGTGTGGTGCCCGAGATCGCCTCCCGCGCCCACCTTCACGCGCTGCGTCCGGTCGTCCGGCGGGCACTGGACGAGGCCGGGCTGCGGCTGTCCGACATCGGGGCGGTCGCCGTGACCACCGGCCCCGGGCTGTCGGGTGCCCTGCAGGTGGGTCTCGCCGGTGCGAAGGGCATCGCCTACTCGCTCGGGGTGCCGTTGTACGGGGTGCACCACCTGGCCGGGCACGTCGCCGCCGACACGCTGGAGCACGGCCCGCTGCCCAACCCGTGCATGGTCCTCATCGTCTCCGGCGGCCATACCTCTCTGCTCCTCGTCCGCGACCTTGCCCGGGACCGGATCACGCACCTCGGAGACACGCTCGACGACGCGGCCGGGGAGTGCTTCGACAAAGTGGCGCGGGTCTTCGGACTGCCGTACCCCGGCGGTCCGGCCATCGACCGGACAGCGCGAGTGGGGGATCCTCGCGCTGTCCCCTTTCCGCGCCCGCTGCCGGGGTCGTACGACTTCTCCTTCTCGGGGCTGAAGACGGCAGCCGCCCGCTGGGCGGAGGGACATGCCGGACGTGAGCTGCCGGTGGCCGACGGCGCGGCCTCGCTCCAGGAGGCCGTCGCCGACGTCCTGACCCGCAAGGCCGTCGCCGCCTGCGCCGAGCACGGGGTGGGCACCCTCGTCGTGGTCGGCGGCGTCGCCGCGAACTCGCGGGTGCGGTCACTGGCCGAAGAGCGCTGCCGCGCGGCCGGGGTCGAGCTGCGGGTGCCGCCACTGCGGCTGTGCACCGACAACGGCGCGATGATCGCGGCCGTCGGCGACCTCCTCGTACAGGCCGGAGCCGAACCGGCCCCGCTCAACGTGTCCATCGACCCGTCGGCGCCCCTGGAGTACGCCGCCCTGCACCCGGCCGCCACCGGACGGGCGGTGGCCGCCTGATGAGGGCCGACATCCACGTCCACCGGGGCGCCGAACTGCTCGTGCACACCGACGCACTGCGGTCGGTGTACGTCGACGCCTTCTGCGCCCCGCCCTGGAACGAGGACGAAGCAAGGGCGACGGAATTCGTCTGCCGGCTGCCGACGAACGTGGGCCGTCCCGGCTTCACGGCCGCGACCGCCGTGCGTGACGGGGACCTACTGGGCTTCGCAACCGCTTGGACGACCCCGGCGCCCTTCCCCACCGACCGCTGCTACCCGCAGGCCGCCGCCGGCCTCGGTCCCACGGACACCGCGGACTGGCTGTGCGGGGCCCTGGAGATCGACGAACTGGCCGTCCGTCCCGCCGCACGCGGCACCGGACTCGCCGGGGACCTCCTAGAAGCGGTGACGGCGGGCGCGCCCGACGGGCGTGCCTGGCTGCTGACCTCCGTCCAGAACACGCGGGCCGTGGCCTTCTACCGCCGCCAGGGGTGGACGCAGGCCACCCACCCGTCCCCCGCCGGCAAGGGCATCGTCGTCTTCCTCGGTCCGCGCCACCCCGCCGGCGCGCGGGGCAGGAGCGCGGTTCCGGAGGCGTGACACGGGTCACCGCCCGGATGCCGGGCGCCTGCACTCCTGACGGGCCGGCTGCCCGTAGGCTGCCCGCAGCAGCTGGTTCGCCCCGTTCTCCAGACGGGGTGTCGTAAGAGGGAACCCGGTGGGAATCCGGGACTGCCCCGCAGCGGTGAGCGGGAACGACCGCCGTCATACGCACTGGGTCCGAGGTACCGGGCCCGGGAAGCGACGGCCAGTAGGTGTCCTCGAACGGAGAGGACGTGCCCGCGAGTCCGAAGACCTGCCAACTGCCCGCGCGCGAACCGTTCGTGCGTGGACATCCCGGTGACCTCGAGGGCGGGTCGGCGTACATACCAGGCGGATGTGTCTGCCCTGCTGCGCAGCGTAGGTCACGCCCGGTGTGTCACTCCTTCGCGTACTCGTCCCGTCTCCGGGATCTCAGGGATTCATCTCGCGAAGGAGATCTCCGTGACCACGAAGTCCGCAGCCGCGGCGGCACGGGCCACCGTGTACGGCTACCCCCGCCAGGGGCGGAACCGGGAACTGAAGAAGGCCGTCGAGGGTTACTGGAAGGGCCACGTCACCGCCGACTCCCTGCGCGCCACGGCCGCGGAGCTGCGCCGGACGAACTGGCAGCAGTTGGCCGACGCCGGCATCGACGACGTACCCACCGGTGACTTCTCGTACTACGACCATGTGCTCGACACCACCGTGATGGTCGGCGCGATTCCCGAGCGTCACCGTTCCGCCGTGGCAGACGACGCGCTCGGCGGCTACTTCGCCATGGCGCGCGGCACCCAGGAGGTGGCGCCACTGGAAATGACCAAGTGGTTCGACACCAACTACCACTACCTCGTCCCGGAACTGGGCCCGGACACCGCGTTCACCGCCGACTCCACCAAGCAGGTCGACGAACTGAAGGAGGCCCTCGCCCTCGGCCTCACTGCCCGGCCCGTTCTCGTCGGTCCCGTCACCTACCTTCTGCTGGCCAAACCCGCCCCGGGCGTGCCCGCGGGCTTCGACCCGCTCACCCTGCTGGACCGGCTCCTGCCCGTCTATGCCGAGGTCCTGGCCGATCTGCGGGCCGCGGGCGCGGAGTGGGTGCAGCTGGACGAACCCGTTCTCGTGCAGGACCGCACCCCGGCCCAACTCAACGCCGCCGAACGCGCCTACCGCGACCTCGGCGCCCTTGCCGACCGGCCGAAGCTGCTGGTCGCCTCCTACTTCGACCGGCTCGGCGATGCGCTGCCGATGCTCGCCAAGGCCCCGGTCGAAGGGCTTGCCCTGGACTTCACCGGGAGCGCCGCCAACCTCGACGCGCTGGCCGCCGTCGGCGGGTTGCCCGGAAAACGCCTGGTCGCCGGTGTCGTGAACGGCCGCAACATCTGGGTCAACGATCTCGCCCGCTCCCTGTCGACCCTCGGCACCCTGCTGGGCCTGGCCGACCGCGTCGACGTGTCCGCCTCCTGTTCCCTGTTGCACGTCCCCCTGGACACCGCCGCCGAGCGGGACATCGAGCCGCAGATCCTGCGCTGGCTCGCCTTCGCGAAGGAGAAGACCGTCGAGGTCGTCACCCTCGCCAGGGGCCTCGCCCAGGGCACCGACGCCATCGCCGCCGACCTGGCGGCCAACCGCGCCGACCTCGCCTCCCGCGCCAACTCCCCCATCACCCGCGATCCCGACGTCCGCGCCCGTGCCGCCGCGGTCTCCGGGGCCGACACGCGACGTTCCCAGTCCTACGCGGAGCGCGCCGCGGCACAGCGCTCGCACCTGCGCCTGCCGTTGCTGCCGACGACCACGATCGGTTCCTTCCCGCAGACCGGCGAACTGCGCACCGCTCGCGCCGACCTGCGTGCCGGGCGGATCGACACGGCCGGCTACGAGGAGCGGATCAAGACGGAGATCCAGGAGGTGATCTCCTTCCAGGAGCAGACCGGCCTCGACGTCCTGGTGCACGGCGAACCCGAACGCAACGACATGGTCCAGTACTTCGCCGAACAGCTGACCGGCTACCTCGCCACCCGGCACGGCTGGGTCCAGTCCTACGGCACCCGTTACGTCCGCCCGCCGATCCTGGCCGGCGACATCTCCCGTCCGGACCCGATGACCGTGCGCTGGACCACGTACGCCCAGTCCCTCACCGGCCGCCCGGTCAAGGGCATGCTCACCGGTCCCGTCACCATGCTCGCCTGGTCCTTCGTCCGTGACGACCAGCCCCTCGCCGACACCGCCCGCCAGGTCGCGCTCGCCCTGCGCGACGAGGTGCACGACCTGGAGGCCGCGGGTACGTCCGTCATCCAGGTGGACGAACCCGCCCTGCGCGAGACGCTGCCCCTGCGCACCGCCGACCGGGCCGGATACCTGTCCTGGGCCACCGAAGCCTTCCGGCTCACCACCTCCGGCGTCCGCCCGGAGACGCAGATCCACACCCACATGTGCTATGCCGAGTTCGGCGACATCGTGCGGGCCATCGACGACCTCGACGCCGACGTCATCAGCCTGGAGGCGGCCCGTTCCCAGATGCAGGTGGCTCGCGAACTCGCCGTCCACGGCTACCCGCGCGAGGCCGGACCAGGCGTCTGGGACATCCACTCCCCCCGCGTGCCCAGCGCCGAGGAGATGGCCGACCTCCTGTGTGACGGCCTGAAGGCCATCCCCGCCGAACGGCTCTGGGTCAATCCCGACTGTGGCCTGAAGACCCGCGCCTGGCCCGAGACCCGGGCCTCGCTCGAACACCTGGTGGCCGCCGCCCGCGCACTCCGCAACGAGCTGTCCCGCTCCTGACCCACACGGAAGCGCCTTCCGGTGTCCGGCGGCGCGGTCAGGAGGCCGTACGCCGTCGTGGCGGCGTGATGGCGTACAGGTCGAGGATGTCCGGTCGGGGCGCCACGCCCGGTCCACCCGCGCGTGCCCAGGCCGCGATGTCCTCGGTGGCGCCCGCGTCGTTGACCAGCCCCGGCCAGACGGCCCGGGCGCCCGCGGCACGGCCCTCGGCAGAGGGCTGGACGACGATGACGTTGGCGTGGTCGCAGGCGTCGAGGCAGTCGGAGACGCGTACCGGTACCACGGCACGCAGGCGTTCGGTCTGGGCGGCGTGGTCGACGCCGGTCACTTTGGGGCTGCCGCAGCAGCAGTTGCGGCACACGACGACGCGGCACGGCCCGGGGGCGGCCACCGCCCCGGTCCTCGCGTCGTCGGTCCTCGCGTCGTCGGTCGTTCGTCCGGTCGGCGTTGCGGGCATGCGATGCCAGCGGTCGCCAGGGCCGAGGCCGGTACCGGACCGGCTGTGTCTGCAGGACATCTTGTACGTCCTGCACCAGGACACTGCCTGACAACTTCTGCCCCTGGAGCTGGGGGTTCGGCTACGGACAGACCTGCTGGCGGCGCCTGCCGCGGCGGGCGATCGCGGGCACGACGCCGCGGGCACGGATCTGGTCTCGGTAGATGTCGTGGTCGTAGCCTCGGTCGGCGACCAGCGAGTCCGGCTTCCGGTGAGGATGACCAACCCGGCCGCGGACCGACGAGGAAACGTCGTCCGCACGGCAGCGACAGGGCCCTCTCACCCGCCCTCCCCGGGCGGTTCCTGGTCTCCATACCCGGTGCGTGGTCGACGCCCACACCGGGCTGGGTAGCAACGCCGGCCGAGGGTAGTCCCGTCAACTACATCAGCGGGATTATCAGTCGCTCCCGAATGGACGGCCGCGGCAGTCGGCCCAGCGGGTTCCCCGATCTACATGCCGACCGCGGACTGCCCTTCTTCGCCGCGTACCGGCCGCCGCGGAGCGGCGTCCTCCCACGCAAGGCTGCCGGGTGCGCCCCCGGACTTCCCTGTGCCGACACGTCGCGATCGTAGCGGGAGCGCTTGAAGGGGGCGGATGCCTACTGGACTTTGGCGCCGTCAGGCCCCACCGCGAACCACGTGCCTCCCACACCCTGGCCGTTGAGGTCACCCGGCTTGCTGTCGCCGGAGAAGCGGTAGACGGGCCAGCCGCCCACAGTGATCTGGACCTGGCCGTCGGCTCGGCGGATGGCTCCGATCCGCTCGGGATCCACGCCCGCCAGATACACGTTGCCTCCCTCCTCTATGGTGACCGCGGGCCATTTGGCGGCGCAGGCGTCGTTGCACCGGGACTTCGCCGAGTTCGGCGTGTCCTGGTCGAAGCGGTAGAGCGCCGCCTGATTGATGTTGATCAGGTGTGGCGAGGACAGCGGCTGTGACGTCACGGCCGACAACTGCACCCACTTCGGCGGTGCTTCCTGAACTGCGGCGCCCGTCACGGTGCCACCGTCCCCGTCGAGGCCCGCCTCTTCCGCCGTGGAATCGACGACCTGAAGCGCGGAGTTGCCGGCGCCCTGGGCGGGCGCGGAGGCCACCGGAGACTGCGCGGCTCCGGACGAGGCGGGAGCCGAGGATGCGGAGGCCGGCGACGTCGCGTCGTCGCCGATCTGAAGCGTCTTTCCACAGCCCGACAGGCCCGCCGCACCGCACAGGACGACGGTGAGGGCCGCGAGGGCACGTCGTCCGTCACGACGCGGGGTGACGGTGCGGGACGAGGAGCCGATGAATTGCGAGGTCATGCATGCGACACGGGTCTGGAGCGGGGGAAGGTTCACCATTCCCGTGCGGGACTCGCGCTGGTGCGGGCACGCCCCGGGTCACCCACGCGGGCTCGAGCACCCGTCACGACTCTCGGAGAACTCGGGTGAACCCAATCCGGCCGACGGCCCGTGTACCTGGTGCGTGTCAGCGGACAAGTCAGCCGAGTCACGCACTTCACCCCATCACGACTTATCAGCGAAATGAGCTTCGGCATGCCCGACTACAAGGTCAATTCGGACGAGACCTCCTCCACCTCACAGGCGCTGCTCAGCGACTTCTCTCAGTTGCAGGACAAGCTGAGCGAGGTCAAGGGCAAGATTTCCGCCCTCCTCGCGAACGGTTACAGCACTCCAGCGGCGCAGCAGAAGTTCTCCCCGTTCTTCGACGAGTTCGCCAAGGGATTCGACCAGGTCAACCAGGGCCTGCAGGGCATCGGCCAGTACGTGAAGTCCGTCGGCGACGCCTTCACCCAGACCGACGAGCAGCTGGGCTCCAACCTGGGCTGAATCCGTAGGGCCCGGTGGCTGCCCGCGCGTCACACGTTGGCAGCCACCGGGCTGGAAACTTCTGGCTCTCGCGGGACCCGAGGTGATTGGCTCGGCGCTCAGGCCCTCGACGGCGACAGTTGGGTACCGTCCTCGGCGAGGAAGCGGAACGTTCCAGTGATGGCGTCGAACAGGTCGTGGACCTCGTTCTTCAGGGGCAGGTTCGGACTGGCGAGCGTGACGACGAGGTAGTCCCGGGTGCTGCCGGGCACGGGCATCATTGTGTGCATCGTCAGCAGTTCGACGTCGATGTCCCCGGTCAGTCTGGTGACCTCGGTACCGGTGACCCGCGCGGCCGTGCCGACGTGGGGCACCTTCGCCGAGGAGATCACCCGGTCCTTGGGAGCCGTCCCGTGCGCGGAGGCCACCCCGAGCTGGCGGGAGAGCACGGGAAGGGTCAGCCCCGATTCATCGGGCGTGCTGACTGCGAACACCATGCCGTAGGCCATGAACAGGCCGTCGTCGTAGACGGACGCCGTGCCCGCGGCAAGGAGTGCACCCTGGCGCCGCGCAGCCCGGAAGACCTGCCGGCCCTGCCGGAACATGTCGTTGATCCGGGCTTTGTCACGGGGGTTGCCGGTCGCGGCCAGGGCTCGGGCGCGAGTTCTGGCCAGTTCCTCTCCACTCAGGTCGAACGTGCCCCACAGGTCGGGGAGGTCCAGCAGAAAACGTTGGGCTGTGCCGTTCACCGGCCACCCCCTTGGATGAGCTGAGCGATGTTGACGATGTCCTTCTGAACCGTGGCGTCGAGGTGCGAGACAGCGTCCTGGTCGGTTTTCTCGAAGGAGTCGAGGATGTTCACAATGGCGTCCTGGACTTCCTTCACCTGCTTCTTCAACTGCTTTCTTCCGTCGTCCCACTTCTTTTCGAAGTTCCGAGCCGCGCCTCTGGAGAGCTCCCGGCCGAAAGCCGCGTCGAAGTCGAACGTGTTGCGGCCGATATCGATGAAGTCGTGGACGAATCCCAGCATGTTCTGTGCTTCCCGGAGCTCATCTCCCGGAATGACGATGTCCTGGGCCATGCCGGCCTCCTCTTGATGTGCTGATGCTGGCTGCACGAAGGACACGGGTGGACGACGGCGGAAAGTTCAGGCGTGTTCCGGCGGCAGGCCCTCCGGAGGACAAGTCGGCTGAACCACCGGGACCGCGACTTCGTGTGCAGGACATGACCTCCGAGGCGGTCGGTACGCATCGGAGGCAACGACGTCGAAGGGCACCGCACATGGTACGGCGACATTCCAGCCGGCAGGATTTCGAGATCGTCGGTATGACTTCGGACCCGACGCCCGGCGACCCTGATCTGATACAGGACGTCATGACGCGTTACCGCGATGTCGGAGACGCGGCCGAGAAGGCGCTGAACGTGCTGAAGAAGGATGGAAGCATCTCCCGTGGGCGAGGCTCGACGATCGCGGCCCTCCAGGAGAAGATCGGGGACGACCTTCCGGAGAAATTGCGGAAGACAGCCGTCTCCTACCACGACGCGGCACAGGCCTACGCGGACTACGCGCCCAGGCTCCGCGAGGCCCAGGAGACGTTCGACCGGGCAGTGGACCAGGCGGCGGCCGCGGCCCCGCAGGCGAACCAACCGCCCCCCACTCCGGATGAGGACGCCACGGACGAGGAGAAGGCCGAGGCGAGCAGACAGCGGGATGCCATCGCCGCCGGACAGGGCGCGCTGAATGCGGCGAAGAGCCTGGCACAGCAAGCAGGGCAGATGCGGGAGAGCGCGCAGCGCACGTGCGCGGACGTGCTGGACCAGGCCGCGGGCGAGGCGATTCCGGAACGGAACATATTCCAGAAGATTGCGGACTTCTTCAAGGATTTCCCCTTCGTGAAAGTCCTGTTGGGACTGCTGATCGCGATCGTCGCCGTGTTCTTCCCGGTGGCGGGGGCACTGCTGGCGGGCACGTTGTTCGCCTTGGAAACGATCACAGCGATCGCCACCGGGAATTTCAGCCTGGGTGACTTCGCGCTGGGCTTGATCAGCGTGGTGCCGGGCGGCAGCCTGGTCAAGGCCGGTGGTGCCGCGGTCAAGGGGGTGACCGCCGGGGCGGGTACGGCTGTGAAAGGCGCGAGGACCGTGGGCGGGCCGATCGAGGCAGTGGCTGCTTCCGCGGGCCGTTCAAAACCTGTCGGCGGGTTCCTGAACGGCCCGCGCGGTGAGGTCGTGAAGGACGCCGGCGGCGAATTCGTGCTGGGCGCCGGCGGGGAAGCGGTGAAGCAGGCAGCCGAAGGCGAGGGCTTCGACG
Source organism: Streptomyces sp. NPDC111628 (assembly GCF_055635195.1). Classification (NCBI taxonomy): domain Bacteria; kingdom Bacillati; phylum Actinomycetota; class Actinomycetes; order Kitasatosporales; family Streptomycetaceae; genus Streptomyces; species Streptomyces sp. NPDC111628. The sequence continues at coordinate 848,791 of NZ_JBVKBZ010000003.1, forward strand.
CCGGCGCCATCCTCGGCGCGGGCGTGGCGGGGGCTGCGGGGGCCGCAGTCGGAGCAGGGGCCGGCCGACTGCCTTTCCCTCGCAAAGGCCCGGACCGAGGGACGGACGTCCCGGGCCCGGGTACGCGTACACGCTCGACGCCGGAGTCGACGACGAAAGCCGAGGCTCCTGCCGCCGACGCGTCCAAAGCCGATGCACCGCAAGCCGACCAGGTTGCCTCGGGAAGCACGGCCCCGGCGGCCGCAGCGGTCGCCGGCACCGCGGGCGCCGCGGCCGCGGTGAAGGGCAAGAAGGCGGCGAAGAGCCCCGCCAAGGCCACGCAGCCCCCGGTGTTCCGGCCCGGCGGCAACAACGTCTTCAAGCCCAAGAACCTCTCCCCCGATGCCAAGAAGAAGATCGAGAATCTCGAGGGAAACCTGTCCCGGGACAAGAGCCGCCTGGATCTGTTCCAGTTCGAGAAGAAGGCCGGTTCCCACGGGCTCGCGAAACACGAGGGGAAGACGGATCAGGAGCTGATCAACCGCCTCAACGATCCAAAGAACGCACATAAGCCCGCAGCATCGACCTTCACGGACAGGAAGGCCGCGGAACAAGCCGCAGCAGAGAACATCAAACGGAATCAGCAGCAGGTCTTCGACCTGTTGAAGCAGCCCAAGGGCAAAAGAATTGCGATCACTGCTCCGGTGGCCTCGGACAGCGGCACCATCATCAAACGAAACCCCCAGGGCGCGCCCCTGAAACTGCAGCCCACCCGGGTCACGACCGTCCTGGAGCGGGACACCAGCTCCGGAAATCAGTTCGGATTCAAGATTATTACCCATTACCCGGAGGCGTGATCATGACCTCGTACCCGGAACTGCATGCACTCGGGCGCTCGTACTTCCACCAGGACTTCGACCTGGAGGCCGACACCCCCATCTCCGCCGTGGCGCGCTTCGGCCGCGTCGCAAGCCCGGATGCGGCCGAAGCGCTGCGTGCCGAGATCGCCTCGATCCTCGACGCCGGTCTCGACGAGGACACCGTCGCGAGGATGTGGCTGGAAGAGTCGGAGGCCTACTACGACCCCCGCGCCGACGGCGTCACGCCGCATGACTGGCTTCGGCGGATGGCGGCGGCTTTGCCTGTCGGAGAGTGACCCTGTGGCAGGGCGGCCCGGCCTCACGGCCCGGCCGCCCTGCGCAGTGCCGCGGGACCGGACCCGTCGGCCCCACGGCGGGATGGGGTGCCCCCGTCGAGGGAATCGAGGACACCCCGGTCTCAGAGGTCCGTCTCGCTGTACGGCACCTGCACCGACCTCAACACTCCGTCGCCCAGGTGCAGCAGTCCCCGGCCCGGCTGCGGCGCACGGCCCACGACACCTCGGGTGAGTTTCACTCCGATGACCTCACCGTCACCCAGGTTCTGTGGAGAGAGCAGCATGCCGGTCCGGTTGCGCTTCACCTGCCCCATCCAGCCCGCCAGGCTCAGTGAGAGGGTCTCGGCGTTGCCGGCCGCCAGGACGCCCCAGCCCGCGCCGGCGCCACCCCGGGCGAGCAGCGCGAGGTCGGAGTCGATCTCGGCTCCCATGAAGAGCTCGGCGTCGTCCACCACGATCACAGCGTGTTCCTGTGCGATGTTGCCGAGCACCGCCCGAAAGTCCTCCACGGACACCTCGGGGTCGTCGATGACGGTGGCTACGCCGGGGCGACCCGCCAGGGCGCGCAAGGGTGAGCGGCGCGGCGCGAGGACCACCAGTCCGGCCCCGGAGGAGAGCAGTGAGTGCGCCGCCGTGAGCAGAGCCGTACTGCGGCCGGTGCGCGGCGGTCCGGCAACGACAAACGTCGGCACCTCCGCAAGGTCGGGGCCGAGTGAGCCGAGGATGTCGCCGCCGACGGCCACGAGCGGCCGCATCGGTCCGTCATCGGTGTGCAGGGCGACGGCGTCGATGTACGTGATGCGGTCGGGGAGGACGTCCAGGCCGAAGGCCCTGCGCTCGGCGGGCACCTCCGACTCGCGTTCCGCGAGTCGGGCACCGAGCTGTTTCAGGGACTCGGCCTGCGCCGTACCGGCCAGGTCCTCGTCGAGCACGGCGATCTGCACCTCGCTCAGGTCCTGGGTGCGGATGCCTCTGCCTGCAGGCGGTTCGGACGGCGCGGACTTGGCGGGGACGCCGACGCTCGAGTAGTCCTGACGGTCGTTGAGCCGCAGTACGATCTTGTCCTCGGTCGTGCCGGAGAACCTCCCCCCGCCGAGCACCCGGTCACCGGCCAGGACCACGTGGATCCCCACGCTCGCACCGTCCCGCAGCAGGCGGAGCATGCGCTCCATGTAGCTGCCGTTGTCGTACGCCGTGAACTCGCGGTCGAAGACCTCGAACCGGTCCACCAGGAGCACGATGTGCGCAAGACGTGCGCCGGGCGCCTGGGTTCTGCGCAGCTCGGCGAGGTCGGCCGTGCCACGGACACCGAGAACGGCCTGCCGGGCGGTGAGTTCACTGTTCAGCCGGTCGAGCAGCCTGCCGAGACGTTCGGTCTGGTTGCGGTCCACGACCGCACCGACGTGGGGCAGGCCGGTCAGCACGTTGAGGGCACCGTTACCGCAGTCGATGCCGTACAGGTGTACGTCGTCCGCGCCGTGGGCCTGGCCGAGGGCCGCGGCCAGGGTGCGCAGGGTCTGCGAACGTCCGCTGCGAGGCGATCCGACGATGTGCAGATGACCGGAGCGGTCCAGGTCGAACCGCAGGGATGCGCGACTCTGCTGGGACGGCAGGTCGATCAGACCGAACTCGGCGCCCGGCAGGGCGGCTTCGCGTTCGGCCATGGGCTTGGGCTCGGGTGAGGCCGTCCAGACGAGCAGACTGGGCAGCGGCGGCAGCCACGGGCTCGGCTGGCGCGACACTCCGGCGAGGCGCGCCGCCTCGGCGATCGCCGCGGTAAGGACCGCGAGGTCGGTGACGGCTTCGCTCCCCACCGCACCGGACGCCTTCCGGTCGGGGCGTGCGGGCAGCGGACCACCCAGCTCGGGCCAGCCGACCGTCTCGGCCCGGACCGTGGCCGCCGGGCCTTCGGCGACCTGTCCACCGGGCCGCCGGCCGCCGACCCGCCCGGCCTGGAACGGCAGCAGGGCCGAGGGTCCGAGCCGCGCGAAGGCCCGGCCGGGAGTGGCCGGCGAGATCTCGCCGGAGTCGGGGGCGTCGATGATGTCGCGGCTCTCTGTGGTGTCGGTGGTGCGCAGCGCGATCCGCAGGTTGGTGTTGGCCCGGATGTCGGGCGTGACGGCGCCACCGGGCCGCTGGGTTGCCAGCACCATGTGGATGCCCAGCGAGCGGCCGCGCTGGGCAATGTTGACCAGGCCGGAGATGAAGTCCGGCAGTTCGCGCACCATGGAGGCGAACTCGTCGACGATCAGCACCAGTCGGGGCAACGCCGGCAGGGCGTGACCGCCGCGGGTCCGCTTGTCGAGGTAGTCCTCGATGTCCTTGGCAGTGGCCTGCGCGAGCAGTGTCTCGCGGCGGCGCAGTTCAGCGCCCAGGGAGACCAGGGCCCGTTCCACGAGCCGCGTGTCCAGGTCGGTGACCAGGCCCACGGTGTGCGGCAGGTCGCCGCACTCGGCGAAGGCGCTCCCGCCCTTGTAGTCGACGAGCACGAACGTCATCTCGTCGGGCCGGTTGACCACCGCCAGCGTGGCCACGAGCGTTTGCAGCAGTTCGGACTTGCCCGAGCCGGTGGTGCCGGCGATGAGCGCGTGCGGGCCGTCCCTCACCAGGTCGACGGCGAAGTCCCCGTCGTAGCCCGTGCCGAGCACGGCTCTGGTGCTGCGCCCGCCCAGCGCCCATCCGGCCGCCACGGCCTCGGAGGTCGGCGGCTCGACGTGCAGCACGTCGAGCAGGCGTACGGAGCCGGGCAGCGCGGACTCGTCGCTGTCGCCGACGCCGCGCAGGGGTGCCAGTGCGCGGGCGAAGTTCTCGTACCAGACGGGCTCGGGAAAGTCGGTCCGTACCTCCTCGAGTGCCACCCCGCCGCCCGTGCGCACCATGGACGTCGTGGCGGGCGGGGTACCGGTGACGACGACGGCACCGCACTCCTCGGGCAACAGCCGCTCCTCGCGGTCGATGCAGATGGTGTGCACGCCGACGGCCGGGCCGTCCCGCAGGAGTGCTATGACGCCGGGCAACGACCGCGCCCGGCGAGCCTGGGCGAGCACGACCAGGATGTCGGGGTAGCCGTTCACCCCGCCGCGGGTCGGTTCCGGTCCGGCCGCGACGCGGGAGGAGACGATCTGTCCGAGCTCGCCCACGCGCCGGGCCAGCGAATCCACGGTGCTGCCCACCAGGGTGTAGGCGTCCTCACCCTGCGCCTGGGTGTGCGGCAGCCAGCGTGTCCAGGCCCAGTCCCGCTCGCCGTCGGGCCCCGCCAGTACGACGATGCGCAGGTCGGCGGGGCTGTGCAGGGCGGCGGCCTGGGCCGTCGCCCAGCCGGCCAGCCGGGCCGCTCCGGGACCCGCGACGCCGAGGACGCCCGCCTCCCGCAGGGCCACGGCGACCGGCACCTGGTTCAGCCGGGGCACCGTGGTGCGGCGGTGTTCGTCCTGGGTGGGGTCGTCGACGCTCAGCGAGGAGGGCAGGTCGGTGGCGCCGACCCGGACGGACAGGAAGTCGGCGTCGTCGAAGCGGCGTTCCCACAACCGCTCCGAGGGCTGGGCCGCCATCTGCGACAGCGCGGCGGGGTCCGGCAGGGACAGCCGCAGATTGCGCTGTTCCTCCAGTACGGCGGCGTCGATGTCGGCACGGACCCGTGCCTGTGTCTCCTCGTACTCCTTCTTCTTCTCCACGTACTTGAGCATGCTCTGCTTGCGCCCGCCGAACTGGGTGACGAGCGCGGCGATGGGCGAGAGCAGGGCGATGAAGACGAAGACCCAGTTGCGGGTGACGAAGATGGCGACGGCCGCACTGCCCGCGGGCAGCAGCAGGATCGGCAGCAACGGGATGGGGCGCTTGTCAGGTTTGACGGGCGGCGCAGGCAGCCGGAACCGCGTCCGCGCCCGCTTCGGCAGAAACCTGGGCGGCCGGTTGAACTCCAGTCCCAGTCCGTCCGCGGCGGGCGTCAGCGGCGCCCGGGCGGTGCGCTCGGACGTCAATTCCAGCAGCGTTCCCGCCACGGCCAACTGGCTGCCCGGCCGCCACGGGGACGGGGGCGTCGTCTCTGCACCGTCCAGCAGGGCCTTGTCGAGCACCAGGAGCTGCGCGCCACCGTCGAGCCGGACCCGGACCCGTGCGGCGAGCGGCGGCGCGCTCTCCGCGAGCCGGATGCGGCAGGTCGGGTCGCTGCCTATGTCGTAGTCGCCTGGTACCAGTCGGAAGACCGTGCCCGCACCCGGCCCCGAGACGACCCGGATCTCGGTACGGCCCTCCGACTCGCCCACGCTCGGCAGGGGCGCGCCGAGCGCGAGGTCCATGCCGTCGCGCACACCGGCCGCCTGCACCGTCAGTTCCGGGGCGACGGGCTCGGACCCGATGTACAGGACGGGTCCCTCACCGGTCTCCGCGCGTCCCGTCCCGGTGTGTCCGGCGCCGACCGCCCGCGCCAGCTCTGCCGCCAACCGGCCTACAGGAGCCGTGGGTTCGATGTCGACGACGACGGTGATGGACGCCTCGTCGATCTGCGGATCACGAACACTGACGGTCAGTCGCACGGTGCATCGTCCTTCTCTGGGCGGGCGAGGGGGAGCCGGGCCTGCACTGCGTGTCCGGAAGGCCGCCGCGGTCCTGTGCCCCAACGCCGTCTACACGGGGCGGGTGCGGCCGAGGGTTCAAAGCATGTCGAACGCTTTCACCGGGCGCTCACGTGTAGGTCGAGAGCGCGTCGGGTGTCGGCGCCGGGACATGGGTGGACGAGATGAGCAATAAGGTCGGGGCCGGGCCCGTACGCGGGCCGCGGCACCTCACCGCCGACGGCGTCGGGCGCCTCCTGCCGCGCGCCCTCGTGGTCCTGTTGATGGCCTGCGTCGCGGTGTTCGGCGCGACGGCCGTCGCGACGGCCGCGGATGGGGATGGCCTGGTCAAGGTGTTCGTGGTACAGGACCGCGCGCAGACGGGCGGCGGGCCCGACACCCTGCCGTCCGTCGCCGCCCGGACGCTGGGGGACACGTCCCGGTTCTCGGAAATCTTCGAACTCAACCGCGGTTTGGCGCAGCCGGACGGAACCGCGCTGACCAGTCCGGACGAGCGACTGCGCCCCGGCTGGATCCTGCGCCTGCCGCAGGACGCCGCGGGCGTGGAAGTACAACTGGCTCGTGACAACAGCGATCGTGAGCCCTCCGTCGACGGTGACAGGGACACTGTCGGGACGACCACCGTCTTCGCCGTCCCGCTGGGCACGGTGGCCGCGGTACTCGGCACGATCGTCCTGGCCCTGGTCACTGCGGGCATCGTCGCTCGGCACAGGCTGCGTGCCGCGGGCACCGCTCTGGGGCGCGCGGTCGCCGGGCTGGGGGAACCGTTCAGGCGCCGCCGCCGCCTCCGGGCACGCCGAGCGGTCGGCCACCGCTTCAGCACCGACACCGACTCCCTGCATCGCGCTCACGGAGCCCTGGGACGACTGGCCGCCACCGGAAGGACACCTCGGGCACAGGCGCACGCGGTGCGCGTGGACGCCCTCGGAGCGACCGTGTGGGTGCCGGCCTCCGATGTCGTTCCCGAACCCTGGGAGCACCTCGACGGCACGCGTCGACGGCTGACCGGGCCCGTCAGTCCTCCGGTGGGCGCTGATGCCCGGGCCACGGACCCGGTGGCCTGCCTGGTGCGGGTCGGCACCGATGACGAGAACGAGGCCGTGTGCGTCGACCTGAGCCGGCTCGACGGCGTCCTGAGCATCACCGGTGACCAGGCCGTCGCACGGGACGTCGCGCTGAACATCATGTGGGAGGTCTCCCGCAGCAGGCCCGGTACACCGGTCATCGTTCTGGGCGACCGGGGCGGCAGGCGCACACTCGCCGTACCGCCCGGTCTTCGCGAGGTCCCGCCGACGAGCGCTCCCCTGCCGGTGACACCGGCGCTCGTGCCGGGCACGACGCGGTCCGCCGCCACGCGCCGTCCGGTCATGGGCCTGGTGGTCCTGGCGCAGGCCCCGACGGACGAGGAGGCCGCGCGGTTGACGACACTGTGTGCCCCCGGCGGCGCGGGCTGGACCGGACTGGTGTGCGGCGAGGCCGGTGGCGCGCACTGGCGGTGGTACGCAGACGCCGAGGGCCGAGTGGACATTCCGGTGCTGGACCTCGCGCTCACCGTTCCGGCATGAGTCGTACCGGCGGTGAGCGCCTCCAGATGACGTCTCCTAAGTCGGTCCCAACGCACGCGGCCAGTCGGTTGACAGATGTGCCCCGCCACCGGAAGGCGACACGCTACGGGCATACGCAGCTCCTGAGCGGCGGTGAAGACCGGCCGGTTCGAGGCGATGCCCTTCCGTCACGCCTTCTTGCCCAACTCATGGCAGCAGACCGCACGACGGAGTCCAGGAGGGGCCGTGTTCAACCGTGTCTCGACCCACGAGCGAGCGAGCGACGAGCCGTCGGCGTGGGCGCCGCTGAGGGGGTCGGCCTTCCGGTCCCTGTGGCTGGCACAGCTGGGCTCCAGCATGGGTACTTGGATGCTGATGGTGGGCGCTCAGTGGATGCTCGTGCACCAGCCCGATGCCGCTTCACTGACCTCCATGGTCCAGGCGGCATCCCTGCTGCCCGTGCTGTTTCTGTCCCTTCCGGCAGGCGTACTGGGGGACGCGCTGGACCGGCGGCGCCTGCTGATCGGGACAACGTCGGCGATGGCCTGCATCAGTGCCGTGCTGAGTGGTCTGACAGCAGCCGGACTCGCGACCCCCACCGTACTGATCACCCTGATGTTCCTGCTGGGGTGCGGCAGCGCGCTCACCGGACCGGCCTGGCAGGCCATCCAGCCGGAACTCGTGACACGGGAGCAGATCCCCGCCGCGGCGTCCCTGGGCAGCCTCAACGTCAACCTCGCTCGCGCCGTGGGCCCGCCGTGGGCGGCGCCGTCGTGGCGCTGAGCGGCCCGGAGGTCGCCTTCGGGCTCAACGCGGTCTCCTTCGCCGGAGTCCTCGTCGCGCTGTCGCGGTGGCGGCAGAGCACCGTGGGCAACAGCGCCCCCGAACGCCTGCGCTCGGCCCTCGCCTCGGGGGCCCGGTACGTGCGCAACGCCCCCGGGGTCCGACGCGTCTTCCTGCGCACCACGCTCTTCGCCGTGCCCGCCTCTGGGCTGTGGGGTCTTCTGCCCGTCGTGTCCTCCGCCCGTCTCGGCCTCGGTGCCGGTGGCTACGGAGTGCTCCTGGGCGCGTTGGGAGTCGGCGCGGTCCTTGGCGCCGTCACCATGAAGCAGGTGAGCGCGGTCCTCGGCCGCAACGCCGTGATCGCGGTCAGCACCGTAGCCTTCGCATGCGGAAGTGCCGCCGCCGCGCTCGTCACCCAGCCCCTCCTCGTCGCTGCCGTCTTCCTCGTCAGCGGTGCGGGCTGGATCTACGCGCTCACCACGTTCAACACCATCATGCAGCTTGCCCTTCCTTCATGGGTACGAGCCCGGGGACTTGCCGTCTACCTGACGGTCTTCATCGGCGGACAGGGCCTCGGCACCCTCCTGTGGGGCCTGCTGGCGGACGCCACCAGCACCACGACGGTGCTCCTGGAGACGGCCGCGCTGCTCGTCCTGGGCGCGGTGTCCCTGCTCCGCTGGCCCATCCGGTCTTTGACCGGGACCCTCAGCCAGGACATCGTCACGCCCTGGCCCGAGCCGCTGCACGCCCTCAGCCCCGCGCCGAACCAGGGTCCCGTACTCGTGGAGGTCACGTACGAGGTGGACGAGAACCACGTCGAGCCGTTCCGTGAGGCCATGGAGGCCCTCGCGCTCTCGCGAAGGCGCACCGGCGCCATGCACTGGTCGCTCTACCGGGAGCTGTCGAAGCCCTCGGTCTGGGTCGAGGCGTTCGCTGTGCCCTCGTGGCAGGAACACATGAGTCAGCATGCGGGACGGCTCACCGAGTACGACGTCGAACTGCTCACGCATGCCCAGCGGTACGCACGTCACGCGCCGGTCGTCCGCCATCTCGTCCCCCCGGAGGACTGACGAACTGCTCTCGCCGCGAGTCCGGATCCACAGCGCACGGAAAGTGGCGTGGATCACGCGATCGATCCCCTGCCGACCGACGACAATATAATTACAGTCTCCATCTGTAACTCTTTAACGCAGTTTCCAGGGAAGGAAGCACCATGCCCCGCTTCAGGCGTTTGGCTGCGACGGCGACCCTCGCCGCCGCATCGGTGACCGGGATCGGAGCGCTGGCGGCGACACCCGCGTCGGCCGCCCCGGCGTACAACTACGCGAACTACTTCGTCCAGACGTACAGCACCTCTGCGGCTTGTGAGGACGCGGAGACACAGAAGAACGTGCAGCACTTCGGAGATCCGCAAGGCTCATGGAGGGGCGAGTACTTCTACTGCTCCCCCCGGAGCGCCGGCGGGTACAACTTGTGGGAGCGGAGGATCGTCTGACACCTCGTCACGTCTGCCGTCGTCCTGCTCGGTGAGCGCCGTGTCCGGCGCACCACCGGCAGGACGACGGCAGGATGTGGTCTCCGCGGGCGGCACGCCCACGGAGACCCAGTCAACGGGCCGCGGCCCTGCGCCGCGGGGCGTGCACATCGCGCCAGAAGATCGTCGCGGCGGCGACCAGGATCCACGCGCCCAGGACCACCGCCCCGACGGCGAGGCCGTCGTTGCGGAAGTGGGACACGCCCTGTAGCGCGCGCACCCCCACTCCGACCGGCAGGACTTCGGAGAGGGGATGCAGCCATCGCGGCAGGAAGGAGCTGGGCAGGGTCCCGCCGCTGGTGGCGTTGCCGAACGTCAGCAGCGCTACGGAAGCCACGGACATGCCGGCCTTTCCGAACAGGCGGATGCAGACCATGGTCGCACCACCGATCGCGGCGGCCATGAGCGCGATGATCGTGGCGTGTCCGAGGAACGGTCCCGGCAGCGCCGCGAACCCCAGGTCGCCGGTGATCACCGACACGACGACGCCGCCGAGAACGCTGAAGACGGCGAGACTGGCCATCCGGCGGCGGTACGGCAGGCTGGGCGCCACCTGATACGTCATCAGTCCGAACAGGAAGCCGGCCAGAACGACGCCGAAGGCCGCGTAGAACACCGACATGCTCCGACTGTCACCACTCGGGGCCGGAACCATGTCGTGCCGGCCGAGAGGGTCGCCCTGGGCCCGGGCCACCGCGGAGAACGCGCCGGTGACGGTGGACATCACGGCCGGGCCGTTGGCCCCGGCGTAATACAGCTCCGGCGACGTCCCCTGCGGGACGTAGGCGGCGTAGACGGTCCGGTCCTGCACCGCTCGCCGTGCCGCACTCGCCTCGGTGTAGCGCCTCACCTCGAACCCGCCCGGCAGTCCGCGGTCCAGGCCGGCGCTCACCTGCTCGACCTCATGGGCGGTACCCACCACAGCGACCGGCAGATCGTGCGGCTCGGGGGTGTGGAAGGCGGCCAGGAAGACACTGACGAAGAGGGAACCGATGACCAGCACGACCGCGACCGGGAGCAGGACGCCCTTCAGGCCTGCCGCGCCCGGCTGCGCCGGTGCGGCATCCACCACAGGGAAATGATGCGCCCGGGGCGCCTCGTCGGGGGTGGTGATGCTGGACATGGGAATGACCTGCCCTTTCGCTGACGGTCACGGAGGCGTTGTGGCGTTCTTGTCGAAGACCGTGCCGGTAAGGCTCGCAAGTCGGCAGCGACCGCACATCCGGTCAATGACTTAGCGGCGTGGACTAGGTAGACGCACGGCCCCTCGGCTCCCCTCGGGGCTGTATCGCCGTCCCGGGCCTCTCCCGCGGGCCCGGCCAGTGTCGTGCCCCGTGAGGCCATGCGCCCTGAACCCGTGGAATCCTCGTCATACGACTGATGGTGCGGGCGGCGAGGTACGACACCATGGTGGAGCCGCCGAGTCGTTCGGACCCGCATCGCGGCATCGAACACCTCGCCACCGCCGAAGTCCCTCAGCCGGGGACACCACGGCCACCGGTGTCGCCCACCGCCGCCTCTGCCACCACAGCCCCGGGTCCACGTGCGCCGGGTCGCGAGCCGACAGCCTTCCGCAGCGCGAACATCCGCCACGAACCATGGAGCGAGCCTGTGTTGACTCCCCACCCCGACTTCCTGCGCGACCTCGTCGACGACTATCTGACGGCCCAGGCCGACGAAGGTGGCTCCCCGGACGACGGCGACGGCGACGGCGCGCGAACGCGGGACCTCGCCTACACGCTCTGTGTGTCGACCGGGACCCGTGACGTGCGATCGGCACTGGAGCGGGCCCGCGGCATCCTGACAGCGGCACCGGGCCGCACCGCGTCGTGAGGCCGGGCTCGTATCGAGGCTCCTGTGTGCGGCCGTCCCAGCCCCGACGGTCCGGCCCGAAGGCGGGCCGACAAGCCTTCGGCACGGTGCCGGACGCCGGGGCCCGGTCCCGCTCGCTCAGGCCTCCCCAGACGCCGTGCCTCTCGCCGAGGCGCCGTTTGGCCCCACCTCGCTCTCCCGCGGGCGAGTAGAAGACGGAACTGAGCGAGGCATGACGTTGTGGCAGGTCCAACGCGTTGTGGGCCACCACTGAGCCAGGCCCACCCGAACGCACAGCAAAGCTGCCCCGAAAAGGCCGGGGAGCGGAAGCTGGAGGATCTGGACACGCTGGACGCCATGTGTGTCACGGCTCACTTGTTCGAGGACCTCCACGACGGCCGCGCGAATCTCCGGCGGTAGTCGTGCGACCGGGTCCGGTTTCGGCGGACCTCTCACTGCCTCTTCCTGAGAGGGCTCAAAAGCCCGGCTGTTCGGGGGAGGCCCGGACGACGTCCGGGCCTCCTCGCTCAGCGACTCGGTCCGATCAGGCGGCAGAGCACGGGGACGGAGGCCCCAGCTCCGGTCAGTCCCGCGAACACGGCGCCGGCCACGGGAACTCCGCTGAAGAGCGTCAGACTCCCCATCACCAGACCGATCACGAACGCGACAAGCAGAACGACGGTGGTGTGCAGGGGCAGGAAGGGAACGTCGGGCGATGTACCGGAAGTGCGGTTGGTGGGCGCGCGACGGGCGGATCCTGGCATCGGGTTCTCTCCTCTCTTGGTGCGCCCTCGGCCCGAACAGCTCCGGTGCGCCTGGTCATTGCCCCGCGTTCGGGGACTTTCCGGCGAGTGGTCGCCGGCGGGGGAGGCGCGCTTGCGCACGATGTGGTTGCCGTCCGGGTTTTTCGGGAACTTTCCGGTCCGGACGAAGGGTCCGCACAAAGGGGGCTGCCGTGAGAGGTGCTGCTACCGAAGAGTTTCATCGGGAACTGGCGGATCTCCATCGGGCTGCCGGCAGCCCCACATATGAATCGCTGGTCAGAGTCGCCCGCGACCAGCGCCCGCCGCTGAGAGTGTCCACCACGAGCATTAGCTCCTGGCTGACGGGCGCGACGGTGCCGGCGCCTGCCTCCCGGAAGGTCTATCTGCTGCTCGTCTCGCACCTTCAGCAGCTGGCCGCCGGCGCGTCGCGCACCTACCGGCCCAGGGCGGACCACTACTGGATCACGCTGCTCGACAACTCGCGGCGCGAGAAGGACAGTCGGCGCGGAGGACGGCCGCGATCCGAGCCGGCCGCAGAGGCCCTGCTGGACCCTCGTCGCGACGCGGCGCTGGACAGTTATCTGGCCTGGGTGATCGACGTGACCCGCCGGATACCCGTACGTGGCCTTCATGCTGCCTCGGGCCTGGTCGAGCTGGAACTGGAGCGGGTGTACGTGGCCCTGAAGGTCGACACCAGCAGCCCGCGCGAGAGAGCCGCCGCGGTGGATGCACTACGGCAGGAACTCGACAGCCACCTGGGCAATCTGGACCTGCCGCCCGAGGAAGTGGAGCGCCGCCGATGGTACTTGTACAGCGATCTTCCGGCGGCCGACTACCTGGGGACCGCTGACCGGCTTTCGGAGCTTCTGGTCGAGCCGGCGACGATCCTGACGGTTGACGAGCTCTACCGCCGCGAGGCCGCGGCAGTGATCCTCGGTGACCCGGGCAGTGGCAAGACGACCGTCATGCGCTGGCTGGCCCTGGTGCACGCGACGGCTCTGCGCGAGCGCGAGCCGCAGGTGCGTGTGGCATCCAGGCGGGTCGACACCACCAGCTCGGCCGAGGAGGAGGTCGTGTTGGGCCGCCCGTTGGTGCCGGTCCTGGTGCGGGTCGGAGAGTACGCGGCGGACCGACAGCACCGGGCAGCCCAGGGACTGCCGCCGCGCGGGCTCACCGAGTTCCTCGGCCACCACACCTGGGACGGGCGGCGCCCTGTCTGGGTCGCCGACAGCGGGGAGTACCGGGCCAATGAGCAGCTGCCGCAGGAGGCGGTGGCGGACCTGCTGACCACGGCCCTGCGCCGTGGTCAGGCTCTGGTGGTGCTCGACGGGCTGGACGAGGTCGCCGCAGAGGTGCGAGAGGAGACTGCGGCCGCCGTCAGTGAGTTCGTCCGTGCCTGGACGGGCGGCGGCCCGGCGCCTGAACAGGAAGGCAACCGAGTCTTCGTGACCAGCCGTATCGCCGGCTACCACCTGGCCCCTCTGCCCCTGCATTTGACGCAGGTCACCGTCGAGCGAATGACCGACCAGGCCCTGCAGGTCTTCGTACGAAGCTGGATGGCCGAGATCGCCGGTGCCGTCCGCGAACCGCTGTCGCCGCTGACCGATCCCGTCGCGGCGGCGGATGGTCTGCTGACGCTTCTGGCAGCTCCCGCCAACCGTCATGCTCGCGACCTGGCCAGCAACCCTCTGCTGGCCAGCGTGATCGTCAGCGTCTTCCTCAACGGCGGGGGCAGCCTGCCGCCGCAGCGCGTCGAGTTGTTCGACGAGGCGGCGGGTGCGCTGATGCAAGCCTGGAAACGCCGCCCGGGAGGGAGTTTCTCCAGTACGGCGTACCAGTCGATGCTCGCCGCCCTGCCCGCCGTCGCCGCCCACATCCACGCCACGAAACCGAACGGCGTGATCGCCTGGACAGAGTTCCGCGTCGAGGTTCTGCGCGAGATGGCCCGGATCGACCGCACCGACCCGGAACGCCCCCACCCGCTGCTGCAGGTCCGCGTCGACACGTTGCTGGAGACGATGCGCATCGAGGTCGGTCTCCTCGTGGAGAGCGGACCCAACGCCTTCCGTTTCTCGCATCAGACATTCCAGGAGTTCTTCGCCGCGCGCCACCTGGTGGCCGAACCTGCTTGTCGGCTGCAGCGGCTCACCGCCCGGCTGGCCGATCCGCGCTGGCGCGAGCCGATTCTGATGGGGCTCGCGCTGGTCAATTGGGAGTCCGCCGACCTGGTCATGGTGGTGCGGGGGCTGCTGGCCGTGGACGGCCGGCTGACCGAGTTCTTTCCCGACACGGGGCTGCTTCTGGCGGCTGCCGTGCTGCAGATGACCGAGGTGCCGGCGGATGCGGTGCGGGCGATCGTCACCACCTTGGTCGCCGGTTATGCGTCGGCGACCAGCCGTCAACGCCTGTCGAGGACTCGCGAACTGATCGACGCCAGCATCGCCGCGCTGCGTGAGGACGGCCACGCGGCGGCGGTCGACGAAGCGCTCGTGGAGGCGTTGGCAGAGCCGGCCGAGTCCCGCCTTCCGGGCGCGGCGGCCGGGATCGTCGCCGGCGTCGAGGCGGTTACGCCACGCCTCGCGGAGGCGCTCGCCGCCGCCGCCGACCGGGACGACCCCGACCTCGGCCATCCGGTTACAGCGGCACTCGGCGGCATGGTGCCGACCGGGACGAGCCGTCAGCCCGGCCGGTTGCCGGCGGACTGGCGCTCCGGTCGGCTCAAGATGCGAGACCTCCTCCGTCGCTCGCCCGAAGACGTGCGGCGGGTGGCGGCAGACCCACTCTGGCAGTCGCTGGTGCTGTGTCTGTACGGTGGCCAGCCCGACCTGGGTGCCGCCAGTGCGCTCGACGAGTACTACCGGATTTCCAACTTCCTGCAGGAGGGAGAATTCCGGCGCTCGGGATTCGCGGACTACTTCGGCGAGACGTGGCGCTCCGACGACCCGATCTACACGATGGCTGTACACCTGGACACCCACGGCCACAGGAAGCGCTGGTCGCAGCAGCCGCGGTTCGTCGTCGAGGCGATCTGGCGCGACACGCGGCTGACCCGGTGGATTCATTCGGCCCTGCAACGCGACGACCTGCCCGGGCTCACCGACTTCCTGGCCGGCCGCCAGGACTCCCCCGACCCGCGTGAAGCCGCCGATGCCACGCTGGCGCTGTGGGCGCTGGGCCACGAACAGGACGAGTTCCTCTCGAACGACACACCTGCGGCCTCGATGGCCTCGGTCCGCATCTCTGCGCTGGCCGCCCAGCTGCGCGATGCCACTGTGCGGGCCGCCCCGGCAGCGGTGCAGGCGCTGGTCAAGGCTGCCGACCGGTTGCCGACTGTGGAGTGGGACGAACTGCGTCAAGTGCTGACGTCGACGCTGATCGAGGCCGGCGCTCCGCCGATCGAGTTCCCGGATCCCGCACTCCTGCCCGACCACGCTCAGACCTCGGTCCTGGCTGACGAGATCACTCAGCATGTTCTCGGATACGGCGATGACTTTCTCTACAACGCGGCGCAGTTCGCCGACCGGACAGGTTGGCGCCGTCTCCCGGCAGCCCGGCTGGTCGCCGCGCTGCACGGGCGTGGTGCCAACCGCGTCGACGGCTATCCGCTCTACCACTACTGGTGGCCGGCAGACCCGCTCTGCTTCACGCACGACGACGACCCGGTGCCGTCCGCGGTCCTCGACCAGATCCTTCGCCTGCCCGCGCCGCTCTCCTTCTCTCCCCACTGGCTCTTCCGGGATGTACTTGCTCCGCTGATCACCGATCATCCCGTGCTGCCGGAGGCCCTCGCGGTGGCGTGGAGCAGCACCCGGCGGCGCGGTGGGAACGCCGCAGAGACGCTGTCCCCGTTCGATACGGAGCTGGCGGTGACCGCGGACCCGTACGGGCGTCTGCGCCGACTGGCCGACGAGGTTGCGGACCCGTGGTACCAGGCACGGGCGAGGCTGCGCCTGGCCGAACTCTTTCCCGCCCACCGGGCGGAGTTGTTGGCTCTGGTGAGGAACGCGGTCGACGAGGTCGCCGAAGGAAACCGGGGCACGGTCCGGGCCTTCCAGCTGGCCGAGCGGATCGCCCTGCTGACGATCACGCCGGAACGGGCGAGCGCGCTCGACGAGTGCCTGCGCCGCGCCGACGAGATAGCCGAGGACCAACACGCGGCGACGGCCCTGCTGAGGCTCGCCCGGTTCCTGCCCTCACCAGAGTGCGATCCGGTGGTTCTGAAGGCGATCGACCGGGCGGTCCGGTCCCCCGACCAGATCGGCCGGACGCTCCTTAAGCGGGCGCTGGCCGAGTTCGTGGACCGCCCCGCGGTCCGCACCGCCGCCGAACGGGCGGCCGGTGGGACTGCGGCCGCGCCGGTGGGCCCAGGCACCACCCTGGGGCGCCGTCTTCCGGTCCTGGTCGGTGACGACCCGCATGCCGCTCAGATCTGGGCACCGGTAGCGCTGTACGGCCGATCCCGGGAAGTGGGCCGACGCAAAAGGACGACAGAGGCAGAGGCCGCCTGGGCCCGGCTGGCGGCAGCCCCGGACACGGAGGCGGTCGCCGCGGTGCTCGCCGTCCACGACTACGGCCTGATCGACTGCCGGGCTTCTGTGGTCCGGGCCGTCACCGCCGCAGCCGAGGCCCGGGGTGTGGACCTCGATCCCATCCTCTCCCGGCTGGTCCGGCTCGACTGCGCGGCCGAGCCTCTGGTGACCGGCTGGCTGGCGCACGGTCAGCCTCGGCTGCGCCAACTGGCTGCCCTCCTGCTGGCCGAATACCGCCGTCTGGACGCCACCACAGTCGGGCCGGTCAGCGAACTGCTCACTGACGATGACGACCTGCTGCGCGGCAGGGCCCTTGATGTGCTGGACATCGAGGGCGAACGCAAGACCACCCACGACTCGGTCACCCGCCTGGGGCCCGCCGCGCTGGAGCATCTGGCCGCGTTCGCCATCTCTCAGCGTGGTTACGAACCTTCGGTCACTTCTGTCATCACCTGGCACGTGTCCGCTGTGCTGCAGGACGACCCGGCGGCGTTCCGGCGGTGGTGCGCCGTCGTGGATGCCGGCGGCCCTGACTCCGATGTGGCCACGTACCTGCTGGAGAACCTTCTGCCCACCGATGACCAGGTGTTCGACGAGCTGTTGACACACCTGTCCACGGCTGGTCCGCCGCTGCTGGCCGTGCTGGTCAACAGCTGCGTCCAGTCGGTTTTCGCCGACGCGCGCACCGGGGACGAGGCCACCCTGCAGCCCGGCTCTCGGCGCTGGTCGCGGCTGCACACAACCCTGTCAGCGCTGGACATCGACCGGCTGCGCCCGCAGCGCTTCCTGGTCGCGTTCCCGAGCGACGTGGTGGCTGCGGTCCATTCCGCCTTGAAGGAGACCGGCGGCATCCTCGACGAGCAGTCGGTCGATCGCGCCTCCGCCGCGCTGTGGCAATCCTGCGGGACCGATCTGGGCACCGCACTCACCGACGCGGTTGACACAGCGACCGCCCACGCCCGGCTGGCCCGCATCGGAGCGCAGTTCTTCGCCACTGAGAAGGAGAACCGGGAGGCATTGGCCGCCTATCGCGAGCTGAACACCTCGGATTCCGCTGAGCACTGGCCCTGGCCCGACCTGCTGGTGCGCTGGGTCTGTCGGCTGCTCGACGAGTCGATGGCGGACAAACCCGGCCGCTGGGAACGCAGCCACGCCCTTGTCGCCCTCCAGGCGATGGCCGTAACGGACGCCGACATCCTGCGCCAACTGCCGGAAGCCGAAGCACTCGGCCAGTACTTGGCTGATGCACTGATGTACCACAACTCCTTTCCTGGTCGGGCCGCCGCCGCCGAACTGCTGGGTGTGTTGCGGACCGGATCCGGTCCGGTACTGCGGGCGTTGGAACGCGGGCTGCGGGACGTGGCTGCCGTGCGTTCGGCTGCCCTGCGCGCGTTCGGGGCGCTGCGCCTGGTCGACAAGGACCTGGTCGACGACTTGGCCGAAGCTCTGACCGGGCCGAGCTCCGTCAACGCATGGGCGGCGGCCCGGCTGCTGTCGGTCATCGGTGAACGCGTTTCCACTCCCGCGAAGGTGCGTGACCACATCATCGATCTGCTGGCCGACGCCGCCCGCGACCCCCGTTCCCGACGCACCGTCTACTTCTCGTACATTGCGACCCCGATCCCTCTACTGCCGGAACTCGACGACGCCGTGGTCGAGGCGCTGCGGCGCGTGTACCGCATCGGGTGATCCGGATGAGGCCGACGACTCCTACCGCGCCCCTCCCGCCGCACGCGAGCCCGGCAGCGGTGTTCCCCACCGCCCACCGGGGCTCACCTCTCCGGTGTTGACCGACCCGCATCCTCGCCGGAACCCGACCGTGGATCGTGGGGTGCAGACGACTCGCGTACGGGTTCACACCGCTGGGCGTCCAGGATTCCTGGAACCTGCGCACCTTCAGGTGCAGCGCGTAGAAGGTGGCGCCCCGCACCAGCGGTCTGCGCTGCGGCAACACCGCCGAGCGTCTTGTCGAGGCTCGTGGAGCCGACGGAGTCACGCATTCGGTCAACGACCTGGTGCGGCCCTTTAGGTAGGCGGCCACAGAACTGGACGGCCGCCTACCGTTCAGGTGCGATGCGAGCCGCGCTTGGTGTGCCCGCCCTCACCGCCGACGGCAGCGGCCTCCCTGCAATCCCGGTCATCTGACGGATGTCCTGCGCACGCGGGACGCGGCACCCTACGGAAGCCGCCTCGTCCCTCCCGGCCACGGCGTCGGCCCGGCCGGTGGACGAACGGTTCGTCCTCTCTCTCCTTCTTCCTCCTCACTTGTTCCAGGAGCCAGCATGCGTACTGCGGTAGCCACGGGGACACACGCCCCGCTCTCCCTTACCGACCGGGACGTGCCCGAGCCCGGCCCCGGAGAGGTACTCGTGAAGGTCGCCGCGTGCGGCGTCTGCTACTCGGACCTGAACCTTCTCCAGGGTCACTATCCGTTCGCCCGTTTCCCCGTCGTCCCCGGCCATGAGATCACCGGCGTCGTCACCGCCCTCGGCGCCGGCGCCACCTGGCCCGAGGTCGGCACGACGGTCGGTTCCCAGTTCCTGTACGACTCCTGCGGGCACTGCGACAACTGCGTCCGCGGCGACCAGATCCTGTGTCCTGGCAAGCGCATCACCGGTGTGGGGGTCGACGGCGGCTACGCCGAGTACACCGTCCTCAAGGCCGGTTACGTCACCCCCCTGCCCGCCGGCCTCGACCCCGTCGCCGCCGCGCCATTGATGTGCGCGGGTTTGACCGCCTACAACGGCCTTCGCCAGGGCGGCGCCCGGGCCGACTCCCGCGTGGCCGTCATCGGCACCGGCGGCATCGGCGCCCTCGCCATTCGGTACGCCGCCGCCATGGGCGCGCGCGTCGCCGTCATCGGCCACTCCCCGCACGGCGAGGAGCAGGCCAGAGAACTCGGCGCGGAACTGTACATCGATTCCTCCGAAACCGATCCCGCCGGCCCCCTCAAAGCCTGGGACGGGGGTGCGAACCTCGTCCTCAATGCCGCTCCCTCCACGGAGGCGGCAGCCTCCACGGTCGGAGGGCTCGCTCCTGACGGCACCCTGCTGCTGTGCGGGTACGGGGCCGAACCCCTCGTACTCCCCACCCAGCCCATGGTCCTCAACCGCCTCCACGTCGCGGCCAACCCCTCCGGCTCACCCCATGACCTGCGCGACACCCTCGCCTTCTCCACCGCCCACGGCATTCTTCCCGCGGTCACGCCCATCTCCCTCGACGAAGGGCCCGCCACGCTCGACGCCATGGCCTCCGGCACCGCCCACGGCCGGCGTGTCATCACCTTCGCCTGATCAACCGCCCGCACCGAGGCGCGTCACGCCCGCGCGCACCAAGGAGAAGCAACCCATGAGTGACTACGACGGACTCGCCAGGCTCAGCCGGGCGGGAGTGTCCGTTTGGCTCGACGACCTGTCCCGGGACCGGCTCCTCTCGGGCAGCCTCGCCCGACTCGTCCGCGGCCGGCAGGTCAACGGCGTCACGACGAACCCGACGATCTTCGCCGCCGCGCTCTCGAACGGCGAGGCCTACGCCGCGCAGATCGCCCGGCTGGCAGCGAGCGGCACCGGCCCGGCCGAAGCGGTGCGCGCACTGACTACCGCCGACGTGCGCGAGGCGGCCGACCTGCTTCGTGATGTCTACGCCGCTTCCGGCCTGCGGGACGGCCGGGTTTCGATCGAGGTCGATCCTCGACTGGCCGACGACACCGAGGCGACGGTGGCCGAGGCACGGGAACTGTGGGCGGGAGTCGACCGGCCCAACATCTTCGTCAAGATCCCGGCCACTGTCGCAGGGCTGCCGGCCATCACCAGGGCACTGGCCGAGGGCATCAGCGTGAACGTCACACTGATCTTCTCGCCCGAACGCTGCCGCGAAGTGGTCGACGCCTTCCTCGCAGGGCTGGAACAGGCCGCGGCCAACGGGCACGACCTGCACGGTATCGAATCCGTCGCGTCGTTCTTCGTCTCCAGGGTGGATACCGAGGTCGACAGGCGTCTGAGCGCGATCGGTACGGACGAGGCCATGTCCCTGCGGGGGCAGGCGGCAGTCGCCAACGCACGCATCGCCCACTCCGTCTTCGAGGAGATGGCGGCCACCGACCGATGGCAGGCGCTGGCCGCGGCAGGGGCCGCACCGCAGCGGCCCCTGTGGGCGTCCACCAGTGTGAAGAGCCCGGACTACGCCGACACGCACTATGTCGACGAGCTGGTCGTCGCCGGCGCGGTCAGCACCATGCCGGAACCGACTCTGCGCGCCGTCGCGGACCACGGCCACATCGCCGGCGACACGGTGCGTGGTCGGGCCCCCCAGGCACGGCGTGTGTTCGATCGTCTGGCGCGGGTTGGCGTCGACATGGACGACGTGTTCCGTGTCCTGGAGGACGACGGGGTGGCGAAGTTCACGAAGTCGTGGCTGGAGCTGCTCCGGACGGTGGACTCCTTGCTCCGCGAGGCAGGGCGCCGATAGCGGCACACAACGAGAGGTGATGCCGCTGATCTACAGCCGGGCCACCGACGTCGACGACGCGATCGCCCCGGCGGCGGCGAACACTGCCATCGGGCTCGCTCGGGCTGCGCCGCCCTGCGGGAGAAAGACAGCCAGAACACGGTCGTCGGGACGAGCGACCACGGCGTCGCCACCCGTCCCTCCGACGTCGCCGTGGCACTCGTGGCGTTCGACGCCGTGCTCCGGACGGCGGGACCGGACGGCGATGTAGCCTCGCCGTGTGGGGACAGGGGCGGCGGACAGACATGCGGTCGAGCTGGTGGGCCGCCGTGCCGAGCGCGCCTTTCTCGAGGATGTGGTCGAGGACGTCCGTGCGGGCAGGAGCCGCGTACTGGTGGTGCACGGTGAGGCAGGCGTCGGCAAGTCGGCGCTGCTGGAACACCTCGCGGGACACGCGACCGGCTGCCGAGTCGTGCGGGTGACCGGTGTCCAGTCCGAGATGGAACTGACGTACGCGGGGCTGCACCAGTTGTGCGCCCCGATGATGGACCGTGTCGACGGTCTCGGCGCCCGGCAACGCGATGCTCTTAGGGGCGCCTTCGGCATGAGTGAGGGGCAGCCACCCGACCAGTTCCTCATCGGTCTCGCGGTCCTGAGCCT
Organism: Streptomyces sp. NPDC111628; assembly: GCF_055635195.1. Lineage (NCBI taxonomy): Bacteria > Bacillati > Actinomycetota > Actinomycetes > Kitasatosporales > Streptomycetaceae > Streptomyces > Streptomyces sp. NPDC111628. The sequence continues at coordinate 870,572 of NZ_JBVKBZ010000003.1, forward strand.
GCTCTCGGACGCCGCCGAGGAGCGGCCGCTGCTGTGCCTGGTCGACGACCAGCAGTGGCTTGACGCCGCTTCCGCACAGGTACTCGCGTTCGTCGCCCGCCGTCTGGAGGCGGAGTCGGTGGGCCTGGTTTTCGGAGTCCGCGTGGCCGGCGCCGACTTGGCCGGGCTGCCGGAGCTGAGGATCCGCGGCTTGCGGACGGAGGATGCCCGGACACTGCTGACCGCGGTGCTGACCGGGCCGTTGGACGAACGGGTCCGCGACCAGATCGTCGCGGAGACACGCGGCAACCCACTGGCCCTGCTGGAACTGCCCCGCAGTCTGACAGCGGTGGAGCTGGCGGGCGGGTTCGGGCTGCCGGGCACGGTGTCGCTCGCGGGTGGCGTGGAGGAGATCTTCCGGCGTCGGACGGACTCCCTCCCGCCGGAGACCCGCCGACTGCTCCTGCTGGCGGCGGCCGACCCGACGGGCGACGCGGCGCTGGTGTGGCGGGCGGCTGAACGGCTGGGTATCGAAACCCGGGCCGCGAATCCGGCCACCGAGTCGGACCTGGCCGGGTTCGGTGCCCGGGTCAGGTTCCGGCATCCCCTGGTGCGCTCGGCCGCCTACTGGTCGGCGACTGCCACCGAGCGGCAAGAGGTGCACCGCGCGTTGGCGTCGGTCACCGACCCCACCATCGATCCCGACCGCCGCGCATGGCACCTCGCGCAAGCCTCGCCGGGGCCGGACGAGGGCGTCGCCGAAGAGCTGGAACGTTCCGCGGACCGGGCTCGTGCGCGGGGCGGACTCGCCGCGACGGCCACGTTCCTCGAGCGCTCGGCGACGCTGACGCTCGACCCCGCGCGCCGTGCGGCGCGGACACTGGACGCGGCGCTCGCCAAGTTTCACGCCGGTGCCTTCGACGCGATCCAGGACTTGGTGACCGTAGCCGAAGCCGGACCGCTCACCGAGATCCAGCGTGCTCGCATCGATCTCCTGCACGCTCGGCTCGCCTTCGTCACGAACCGGGGCGGCGATGCCCCGCTCCTGCTGGTGCGGGCCGCCCAGCGCCTCGCACCGATCGACGGGGGCCTCGCGCGGGCCACCTGCCTGGACGCGTTGTCGGCCGCGATGTTCGCGGGCCGCCTGGCCAGTCCCGGCGGCGGTGTACGGGAGGTGGCGCAGGCCGCCCGTACCGCGCCGAGGCCGCTGCCCGCCCCACGTGCGACCGATCTCCTCCTGTCCGGTCTGGCGGCAAACTTCACCGAGGGTTACGCGGCAGGAGTGCCGCTCCTACGGCAGGCGCTGACTGCCTTCGGTGACGGCATGTCCACGGACGAGGAACTGCATTGGCTGTGGATGGCGAACGAGGCGGCCCTGCACATGTGGGACGACGAACGCTGGGAGGCACTCTCCGCCCGGTACGTGTGGCTGGCACGGACGTCCGGCGCGCTGAGCGAGCTGCCGCTGGCTCTCAGTACTCGCTCGCAATGGCTCATGTTCGCCGGCGACCTGGACACCGCGACATCGCTCAACGACGAGGGACGGACGGTGACCGGGGCCACGGGCAGCAACCTCGCGCCGTACAGCTCGATGGCCCTCGCGGCCTGGCGCGGCAGGCGGGCCGAGGCGTCCGACCTCATCGAAGCCACCACCAGGGAGGTGCCCCGCCGCGGTGAGGGCATCGGGACGGCCGTCGCCGCGTGGACGAACGCGCTGCTCCACAACGGACTCGGCAACTATCCCGAGGCGATGGCCGCGGCCCGTCTCTCCCTGCACCACCAGGAATACCCGGACCTGCGCTACCCCGGGGTGGCGAACTGGGCCGCTGCCGAGCTGGTCGAAGCGGCAGCGCGAAGCGGGATGCACGAGACGGCTGCCGAGGCCTGCCGCTGGCTCGCCGAAATGACCACCGCCAGCGGTACCGACTGGGCCCTCGGAGTCGAGGCACGTGCTCGTGCGCTGCTGGCCGAGGATGCGACGGCCGAGAGTCTCTACCGGGAAGCCATCGCACGGCTCGGCCAGACCAGGGTCGAGGCGGAACTGGCCCGCGCCCACCTGTTGTACGGCGAGTGGCTGCGCAGGCGTCGCCGTCGCTCGGACGCGCGCGAGCATCTGCGCACGGCTCAGAAGATGCTGGAGATGGCGGGCATGGAAGGGTTCGCGGAGCGTGCCCGCCGGGAGCTGGGGGCCACGGGTGAGACGTCGCGCAGGCGCACGGTCCCCCCTTCCAGCGAACTGACCGCACAGGAGTCACAGATCGCCCGGCTGGCACGGGAGGGGCTGTCGAATCCCGAGATCGCGTCACGGCTGTTCATCAGTGCCCGGACCGTCCAGTATCACCTGAGCAAGGTCTTCGCCAAGCTCGGCATTTCCTCTCGCACCCAGCTCGACCGCGTCCTCTCCTAGCGGGCGGAACGACGCGTCCAGGCTGCCCCGCCGGTTCAGGCCGTGGACACGCTGGCCACTGGCGGATTCGAATCCGGACGTCGAGAGGCGACCATCGACCGGAGTGCGCGCGAGCGTCGGCCGTCGTGGCCGGCCCGCCGTGTGGCCTGACAACGAAGTGGACGGACCGTGACGCCTGCCGAATGCCGACCGACGCCTCCGCGCCTGTGTGGGCGCGCCCCGGAGCCGTCCGTTCTGCGGCAGCGCCCGACGGATCTGCCGGACGGCGACGGTGTGCCGGTCCTACGTGGCACAGCGAGCATCGGCACGACATCTCCGCCGGTCGCGGCGGAGGCAGCGGCACCGGGGAAACGCCCGCCCTCGGCAGACGCGGTCGCACTGGTTCTGGCCACGCCGGACGGCCCCGAGACCGAGCCACGGCCGGCCGGTACTCCGGTTGCCGGGCTCCCGGTCCGGTCCGGCAACGGAATGGCCCGGTCGTCGGGCATCTCTTCCTCGTTCGAACGGAGCCGTGTCCGATGACCCTCTTCGACCCACTGGGCTCCGGTGGCACCGACCGTCTGGTGGGGCGCGACGCGGACCTCAGCCGCGTCGCCGCCCTCGTCACGGGCGCGGGCACGGGCAGCGCCCTGCTGCTCTCCGGAGAGCCCGGCGTGGGCAAGACCGTATTCCTGGACGCCGTGGCACAGGGCTCCGCCCAAGCGGGTACCCGCGTCCTGCGCGCCGCCGGTGCCGAGTTCGAGGCGGATGTCAGCTATTCGGCGCTCAACCAGGCGCTCCTGCCCCTGACGAACCTCTTCGACAGCCTCGCCGACACACACCGGGACGCCGTCCAGGTCGCTCTGGGGCTCGGCACCGGCGTCCCCCCGGGGCGGCTGCTGCTGTTCAACGCGGCACTGGCCGTCCTGCAGGCGGCGGCCGCCGAAGAGCCCGTGCTGCTCATCGTCGACGACCTCCAGTGGGTGGACCGGGCGAGCGCCGCGGTCTTCGGCTTCGTCGCCCGGCGCCTCGTCGGAAGCCGTGTCAGCTTTCTCGGGGCCTCTCGGACGCAGACGGGCAGCTTCTTCGAACAGGGCGGGCTGCCGCAGTACGAACTGCCGTCCCTGGACGAGGAGGCCGCCACGTTCCTGGTCGACTCCCGTTTCCCCGGGCTCGCCCCCACGGTTCGTCGACGTCTGCTGGACGCCGCGCAGGGCAACCCGCTGGCACTGCTCGAACTTCCCCGTGCGCTGCGGTCCGAGCAGCGCAGTGCCCGTGAGAGCCTGCCCCGCGTCCTGCCCCTCGGTGAACGCCTGCAATCCCTGTTCGTCTCACGGGTCCGCGACCTGCCCGCCCTGACGCAGTACCTGCTTCTGATCGCCACCCTCGACGGCAGCGGTGATCTCGCCACCCTGTACGCGGCGGTGCGCGAGACGGAGGCCGAGGCGGACCTGGAAGCTCTCGCTCCGGCCGAACGCGATCAGCTCGTGCGCCTCGACCCCGGTACCCGTCGGCTGGTCTTCCGCCATCCCTTGATCAGTTCGGCGGTCGTGGAGTCCGTCACCAGCGGCCAACGCCGCACGGCCCACCGGTCTCTGGCCCGGGTGCTGTCCGAGCCGGAACGCAGGGCCTGGCACCTCGGTGAGGCCACCATCGAACCCGACGAGCAGGTGGCCGCACAGCTGGAACGGGCCGCCCGTCGCATCATCGGCCGAGGTGACGCCGTGGCCGCGATCGCGGCTCTGACACGGGCCGCGGACCTCAGCCCGCGAGACCAGGACCGTGCGCGCCGGCTGGCCGAGGCCGCCTACATCGGCGCCGACGCGACGGGATCGCTGACCAGTGCCTCGGGACTACTGGAAGATGCCCGGCGGGCGGATCCGCACCAGCACAGATCACTTCATTTCACCGCCGCCGCGGTGCAGTTGCTGCTGAACGGCGATGGCGACGTGACGACGGCGCACCGTCTGCTGGTCGGGGCGATCGAGGAGGGCAGGCACGGCTACGACGCCTCGAACGTGGCCCTCGTCGACGCCCTCCACCTGCTTCTCCTGCTGTGCTTCTACGGTGGCGAACCCCCTCTGTGGGAGCCCTTCCACGCCGCGCTCGCCCAGCTGCGCCCGCAACCGCCGGCTCTGCTGTCCGCGGCCGTGCAGACGTTCGGGGATCCGGCGCGCACCGGTCCGTCCGGTCTGGAGCAGCTCGACAGGATCCTCGACACCGCCGTGGACGAGACGGACGCCGCCCGTATCGTGCGCATGGGCACGGCGGCGATCTATCCCGACCGGCTGTCGGCGCTGCGCGAGCCGTCCTGGCGGGTGGTGCGCCAAGGGCGCGACGGAGGTCCGGCGCGCAGGCACCTGGGCGGCCTTATGCACCTGTGCCTGGACGGCTACCACTCGGGACGCTGGGACGAGACCGCTGAACTGGCCGAAGAGGGACTGCGGTTGTGTGACGAGTCCGGGTACTCGTTCTTCGCGTGGTACTTCCTCTTCAACAAGGGGATCGTAGAGGCGTCCCGCGGTCATACGGACGCCGCAGTGGTCCAGGCCGGACGGATCACGGACTGGGCGGCTCCCCGCGGTGTGCGCTCGGCCCTCCACTACGCGCGCCAGGTGCAGTCCGTGGCCGGCATCGCCGACGGGGACTTCGAGGCCGCCTACCACCACGCGAGCACGATCAGTCCGCCGGGCAACCTCGTGGAGTACGCGCCCCACGCCCTGTGGGTGTGCTTCGACTTGGTGGAGTCCGCCGTCCGTCTCGGCCTGAGGGAGGCGGCCGCGGACCACGCGCGGGCTCTGCGGAAGGCACGCGTCGAGTCCTTCACACCCCGCCTGGCGCTCTTGGCCGGCGGGTGCGCGGCGCTCACCGCCGACGACGACGAGACCGCGCTACAGCTCTTCGAGAAGACACTGAGCGCCCCGGGTCCAGCGCAGTGGCCCTTCGACCGGGCTCGGGTGCAGTTGGCGCACGGTGAGACTCTGCGCCGTGCACGCGAGACAACGGAGGCACGGGAAACCCTCACGGCCGCCCTGGACACGTTCGAACAGCTGGGCGCGCGCCCGTGGGCAGAACGCGCGACGAAGGAACTGCGCGCCGCAGGCTGGAACGTGACCCGCTCCGCCGACCACCAGGGCCAGAACCTCACTCCGCAGGAGCGGGAGATCGCTCAGCTCGCCGCCTCCGGCCTGACCAACAAGCAGATCGCCAAGCAGCTGTTCATCTCGCACCGCACGGTCGGCGCCCACTTGTACCAGGTCTATCCCAAGCTCGGCATCACCTCACGGGCCGCACTCAGGGACGCCTTGTCGGCACGAGAAACGTCCTCTCCGCAGTCGTGACGGGTCCGGGCGGCGACAGCTTCCCGTCAAGGGCCGCCGGCGGCGGGGTCGTCGGGCCCGGGAAGCTGCCACAGCGCGAGACGGACCGGCCTTGAGCCCTTGCGGGCGGCCACGACGGCCACCACCGACTCCGCGATCTGAGCGGCATGGGTTGCGGAGGCCGGCGCCCGCTCCCCCGTTGCCGACGGAGGAGTGCCCACGGCGTCCCCGTATGCCTCTGCGGTTGCGGCGTCGTCCGGCTGGAGTGGCGCCCGGGCACCGGGTGCATCCGGGTCGACCGGCCTGTGGGTGAGGAAGGTGACGTCGATCCCGAAGGGTGCCAGTTCGGCCGCGTAGCTCTCCGCGAGTTGCTGTTGTGCCGCTCGCACGGCGCGCCCCGGTCCAGAGAAGGGCTCCGGCCCCGCCCCGGCATCGGCAACCGCCCAAAGCAGCAGTCCCGCCCTGCGCTCGCGCATCAGCGGCAGAACGGCGCGGACTACGCGCTGCGTCGTCAGGACGGCGTGGTCGTAGACCTGCCCGAGCTGATAGGGCGTGAAGGATTCGGCGGGCCCGAGCGTCGTGGGGGCCACAGTGTGGATCACCACGTCGATCGAGCCCGACTCGGCCACGATGTGTCGCACGGCGGCGGCCGTCGAGTGCTGGTCGACGGCTTCGTACCCGACCGTCCGCAATCCCGTGGTATCCACGAACAGGGCATCGTCCGTGACCACGCCGACCGGTCCGGGCCAGGTGTCACTCTGGTCCACACCCACGTACACGGTGTGTCCCGCATCGGCCAGCGCCCGGGCGATGGAGACGCCGCAGACGTCGGTCCCCCCGGTCACGAAGATGGTCTTGGTCATCGGCTTCCCTGGCTGAGGTATGTGGTGCTGTCGGTCCCCACCGCCGAAGGCAGGAGCGGACGTCACCCGGTGCAGCGTGCGGTGTGGGCGGTGCCCATACCAACAGCTCCGAGGGATCCGCACATCGGTTATATGACCTACTAGCGTTCCGCTCCCTCGCCTAGGTCGCCTCCCTGGCCGCCACACCGGCCGCGGAATGCGCGACACGGGCGCGCTCGTACCGAACAGCCGCCCGGCAGCGGAGTCCGCTTTGGACGGGCCGGGCGCGCTGACGGGCCTTCACCGGCCTCGACGGGCTGCCCACCCCGGGGTGCGACCACTACCGGTGGCGGTAGCGAGGGCCGGAATGACAGTAGGGCCTCTAGGCCGTTCGGCAGATGCCCGTCCGAGCCGACTCGCCGGACACTGGCGCACCACACCACCTCGGATCAGGAGGCACCGACATGTCCACCACACGTACGACCACGGCCGGTATCGGCATCCCGGACACCCGACTCGCCCACGAAGCGACCGAACTCATCCGGGACACGACGCCTGATCTCGTCTACCACCACTCCCGCCGCGTCTTCCTGTTCGGTGCCCTGCAGGGGCACCGGCGGGGGCTGAGCTTCGACCCGGAGCTCCTCTACATCGGTGCGATGTTCCACGACGTCGGGCTGGGCGAGTCCTTCCGCGGCAGCGGCCGACGCTTCGAGGTCGACGGCGCGGACGAGGCCCGCCGCTTCCTGCAGAGCCATCACGTGCCCGAGGACAGCGTCCGGCGGGTCTGGACGGCCATCGCGCTGCACACGACACCTGGCATCCCCGAGTTCATGGAGCCGGAGGTCGCGCTGGTCACCGCCGGTGTCGAGTACGACGTGCTCGGCATCGGATACGACGACATCAGCGAGGCGGACCGGGCGGAGATCACCCGACTGCACCCGCGGCCGGACTTCAAGAAGAACATCCTGCGGGCTTTCACCGAAGGAATCGCCACCAAGCCCGAGACGACGTTCGGCAACGTCAAGGCCGACGTCCTGGACCGCTTCTCGCCGGGATACCGACGCGAGAACTTCGTCGACGTCATCGAGAACTCCGCCTGGCCGGAGTGACGGCCCCCGCACCACCGGCCCCGTACCCGAACCACCCAGCGTCCCACAGGAGATACCTCCCTTGAGTGCCGATCCGACCGCCTCAGAGCTTGACTGGACCGAGCTGGACCAGCGGGCCGTGGACACCGCCCGTGTCCTGGCCGCCGATGTCGTACAGAAGGTTGGCAACGGTCATCCGGGTACGGCGATGAGCCTGGAGCCGGCGGACCTGAAGTCCGCCCGGATCTGGGGATCCAAGACCCCCGGTCACCCGGAGTACGGGCACACCAAAGGTGTGGAAACCACCACCGGGCCGCTGGGCCAGGGGGTGGCCAATGCGGTGGGCATGGCGACGCCGGCCCGCTACGAGCGCGGCCTGTTCGACCCGGACGCCGCCGAGGGCCGGGCGGCGGCCATGCGCTCGCCATGAACGCGGCCAAGCACGGCGTAGGCATATTCGTCACGGGCCGGAACGCGACGGCCGGAAGCTTCGACACTGGCGTCGAGATCGGCACCGCAACCGTCGCCTACTCGATCCCTGATCCGGGCACTAGGAGTGCCGGCACACGGCGCGGCCGCCGTCCAGGCGGACGACTGCGCCGCTCACGCCTGCCCCCCCCCCCACGCCGGGAACGGGGCCGCGGCGCCCGTACCCGGTGCAGCGGGGCGGTGCCGCACGCCCGTACTCGGATCAGCCGGTCTCACCCCGGGAGGCGCGGCGCCGGTACCCACGGTCGGGGTGCTCGGACGTCAGACCGGCGCGCAGCTCGCGCAGGAGTTCCGAACCGTTGGTCGCGCGGTCGCGGTCCTGCGCCGCGACCCCCAGCAACAGACAGTCCGTCACCAGCAGCGAGCTGAATCCCTCCGCCGTGTACCCGGTGCCGGAGTGCACGGCGGGCAGCACGACGGTGACCCGGCCCGCGAGAACGGAACCGAGTGAATCCGTGATGAGGATCGTCTTCGCGCCGACCGAGCGGGCGTGGTCGAGGACGACGTCGAGCTCCGTGGTCAGGCGGGCGGGCGCGTACAGGACGACGGCGTCCTCTGCGCGCAGGCCGAGCAGGCCGTCGGCGAGAAGGAATCCGGCCGCGCCGACCAGACGCGCCGGACGCCCGAGGCGGGGCAGTTTCATAGCGAGGAACCGAGCCGGGATCTCGGCCAGACCGAGACCGAAGGCGACCACTTCCCGCGCACCGGCCAGGATCTCGACCGCCGTGGCGAAATGATCCTGCGGCATCAGCCGGAAGGTCTCGGCGAGGCGCTCACCGGCCTCGGAGGAGACGTGGTTGAGCAGACTGGCGGTCTCCTGCCCCGCGCTGTCGATGCGCTGGTTGAGCCGCACGGACGGCCTGGTGCCGTGGATCATCTGCTGTCCGATACTGCGTTTCAGGTCGGGCAGACCCGAGTAGCCGAGATTCTTGGACGTCCGGACCACAGTCGCATCGCTGGTCCCGACGGCCTGGCCGATCTCCTCCGCCGTTGCGAAGATGATGGACTGGGCGTGGTCGCGCAGGTATTCGGCGACGCGCCGCTCGGCCGGGGGCATCGCGGACAGTCTGCTGTCGACACGCCGTCGCAGCGAGTCCTCCGGGCCCGTGTCCGCGCCTGCCTCGACGTCCGTTCCCGGTTTGGTGGACATGGCTCTCTCCCTTGCACTCACTGTGCAGTCCCTGCGAGGTGTGTAGTCCACACTACCGACTTGGCGACGACGCCGGTCGCGGACCGCTCCCTTCGCCTGCGCGGCATGTAGCAGCCACTACTCACCCGTGTCCGCGTGCACTCCGGCCCCTAGTGATCCATTTCGTTTCCAGGCGTTGACTTTTACGTAGCAGCTACTACTCTCATGCCCATCCCGTAACGCACACTACGAACTCCTCTCGCTCCGTACACCGGTGTTCGGACGGCCGTGCGGCCCGGCCCCTCCGCCGACCGGTTCCCCGTCCTCCCACGGACCCCTCCCCCGGCCCCCGCCCCGTCGGCTTCCGGCCGCAGGCGCTCCCCGCAGTGCAGGACGTCCGCAACACCCTCACCCATCAGGCTTGACAGGAGACATTTCATGATCTTGCACCCGTCCCGGGCCTCGGCCAGACGCGCAGCAGGTGCCGTCTCACTCACCGCGGCGCTCCTGCTCGTCGCCGGTTGCGGCGGCGCCGACCAGAAGGGCGCGGGAAACGGCGCCGGCGCAGCACCGTTGCACCTGGTGCAGACCACTGCGAAGGCCACGGGCGGCGTGGACCGGATCAACTGGCTGCTGGAGAAGGAACCCGACTCCTTCGACCTCGACCTCCAAGCGAGCAACCAGGCGCGCACCGTCATGGCCAACGTGTGCGAGCGCCTGTTCCAGATCGGACCCGACCTCTCCAGCGCACCGCATCTCGCGGAGAAGGCCGAGTGGAAGAACGACAGAACCGTGGTGCTGACGTTGCGGCATGACGTGACGTTCCACGACGGGTCGCCGATGACCGCGGACGACGTCGTGTACAGCCTGAAGCGGCACAGCGCCGACGGGGCCGAGGAGTCGGACAAGTTCAGCAACGTCGAGAGCATCACCAAGACCGGCGAGTTCGAGGTCACGGTCGGCCTCAGTGCCCCTGACGCGCTCTTCGTCCAGTCCCTGGCGGGCGACGCCGGCATCGTGCTCAATCGCGCCGTCGTCGACAAGCAGGGCGAGGACTACGGCACCCCCGGCCACACGGACGCCTGTTCCGGGCCTTTCGTGCTCGACAGCTGGCAGTCGGGCACGTCCGTCACCATCGCGCGTGCCGCGGACTACTGGGACACGGACAACCGTGCCCTGTCCAAGACGGTGGTCTTCCGATGGGCGACGGACAGCACGCTCGTCAACAGCTTCACCGCGGGCGAGGCCGACGGTTCCTACGTCACCTCCTCCACCGGTCCGGTCGTGGCCCTGCAGAAGCAGAAGGGCGTCGACGTCTACTTCGGTCCAAGCAGCCGGGCCTGGTCGCTCATCCCCACCGACCGCGGCCCGATGACGGACAAGAACATCCGCAAGGCCCTCTCCCTCGCCCTCGACCGGCAGGGCGTCGCCAAGTCCGGTTTCAGCGGCGTCGTCCAACCGTGGGCCTCACCCGTCGGCCCCGGCGCGTGGGGTTACGAGAAGGAGAAGTTCGAGGCGGCGCAGAAGGGCCTGGAGCAGGCCGCTCCGGCCAGTCCCTCGGACGAGGACCTGGCGAAGGCGAAGGAACTGGTGAAGCAGGCAGGCAGCAAGGCCGCCGAGACCATCCGGATGGTCAGCGACGGCACGCAGGGCCGCTCCGTGATCGCCAACGCCGTTCGTGCGGCGGGGCAGAGCATCGGCCTCAAGGTGGACATCACGACCGTCCCGCCGGCCCGCTTCCAGGAGTACTACAGCGACGAGAAGGTCCGCTCCACCATCGACATCATCGCGGACGACTGGTACATCTCCACCGCCGATCCCCTGGGCTTCTACGACAACGCGCTCTCGGACAGCAGCGACAACTGGGTCGGCTTCTCCGATCCCCGGTACGACGCCCAGGTCACCAAGGCGCTCGGCACGCGTGACGCCGCCGCCCGCGCCGACCTCGCCATCGACGTGCAGAAGCGCTTCATCGACAACATGGTGTGGATCCCCATCGTCCAGGTGCCCTCCACGCTGATCCTCAGCGACCGGCTGACCGGTGCTCCCGCGTCCGGGATCGCCCCGTACAGCCCTTGGGCGGCCAAGCTCGGCAAGAAGGGCCAGTAGCGTGCCCGCACTCATAGCCCGCCGCGTCGCCAGTCTGCTGGCGACGCTGCTGGCCACCTCGTTCGTCATCTTCGTCGCGGTGTACGCCGCCCCGGGCGACCCGGCCGTGTTCCTCGCGGGCGGCAAGGAAGGCCTCACCCCCGAGAAGCTGGAGGCGGTGCGGGAGCAGTACCACCTGAACGAGCCGCTCGTCTCCCAGTACGGCCGCTGGCTGTGGGACTGCCTCCAGGGTGACCTGGGCCGTTCGTTCCAGTACCACGACGAGGTCGTCGACCTGCTGTCGTCCCGGCTGCAGACCACACTGACCCTGGTCGCCTTCGCCGCGGCCTTCCTGTTCGTCCTCGGCGTGGGTGCCGGAGTGCTGGCCGCGGTGCGCCGCGGCTGGGTGGACTCCGTCGTGGTCGGCGGCACCACCCTCGCGGCTTCCGTGCCCTCGTTCGTCGCGGCGATCGCGATGATCTCGGTGCTCGGCGTGAAGCTGGGCTGGTTCCCGGTCACGGGCAGCGGGGACGGCTTCTGGGGCACCTTGCACCACCTGACCCTGCCTGCGTTCTCCATGGCGGTCGGTTCGATCGCCCTCATCAGCAGGGTCACCCGGCAGGCGATGCTGGACGCGTTCTCCTCCGAGCACGTGGAGGTGGCACGCGCCAGCGGACTGCCGGAGCGGCAGATCGTCGTGCGCCACGTACTGCGGAACTCGCTGGGACCGATCCTCACCATGTGCGGGCTCGTCATGGCGGGCATGCTCGCCGGAACCGTCGTGGTGGAGACCGTGTTCGGGCTGGCGGGCATCGGATCGCTGCTCGTCGGAGCCATCAACGTGCACGACTTCCCCGTGGCACAGGCCGTCCTGCTGCTGATGGTCGTCGGCTACATCGTCGTCACCACGGTCGTCGACCTCGTACACCCGCTGATCGACCCGCGGGTCGGGCTGAAGAGGAGCGGAGCATGAACGCCGGCCAGCAGGCGGCCACGCCACCACGGTCCCTGGCGAAACTCGCCCCGCGCCCACGCCCCGGGCGGAGCAAGGGCGGCAGGGCGGTCCCCCTCCCCGTACTCGTCTGTTCCGTCTTCCTGGGCCTAGTGGTGCTCGCCGCTCTCGTCGCACCTCTCCTCGCCCCGTACGCACCGGACACCGTCGACCTGGGCAACTCCCTGACGGGCATGAGCTCGCAGTACCCGCTCGGCACGAACGCCTCCGGGCAGGACCTGCTGTCGCGAGTCCTGTACGGCGCCCGCTCCAGCCTCGTCGCCCCGTTGCTCCTGCTGTCGCTCGCCACGGTGCTCGGCGTGACCCTCGGGACCGTCGCCGCCTGGCGCGGCGGCTGGGTCGACGGCCTCCTGTCGAAGGTCACCGACGTCATGTACGCCTTTCCCGGGCTGCTGTTCGTCGTCATGATCGTGGCCGTCTTCGGACAGGGCATCACCACAGCGGTCCTGGGCATGGCCCTGGCCTTCACCCCCACCATCGCCAAGTACACCCGCAGTCTCGCGCTGTCGGAGCGGGCCAAGCCCTACATCGACGCCTACCGCGTGCAGGGCATGGGAGGGGCCCGCATCTGCGTGCAGCGGCTGGTGCCCAATCTCGGCCGCTCGCTCGTCGGATACCTCGTGGTCCTCTTCGGAGAGTCGCTGATGAGCCTGGCGACGCTCAACTTCCTGGGCTTCGGCGCACAACCGCCGAGCTCCGACTGGGGACTGATGGTCCAGGAGGGACAGGCGTCGATCGTGCAGGGCGCGCTGCTCCCCGCTCTCGTACCGGGCATCGCGATCGCCGCCGTCGTGGTGGCGTTCAACATCGTCGGAGTCTGGATCTCCGACCGACTCGGCAGCAGAAAGTAGACGGCCATGCTTCTCGACATCGACAACTTGACCCTCAGGCTCGCCGACCGCGAGGCACGCCCTCTGCTCACGGAGGTCTCCCTCCAGGTCGCCGCCGGTGAGGTGGTCGGCCTGGTGGGTGAATCGGGTTCGGGCAAGTCGACCACGGCGCGCGCCGCGCTGCGCATGCTGCCTGCCGCCGCCGACGTCACCGGCACCGTGCGTCTGAACGACCGGGACGTGCTCGGCATGAGCCCGGCGGAACTGCGTACGCACCGTGCGCGCAGCGTCTCCATGATCTACCAGGACCCGAGGGCGTCCCTGAACCCGGTCCGCAGGATCGGCGACTTCCTCACGGAACGACTGGTCCGTGTCCTCGGGCAGACCAGACGCGAGGCGGACGACAACGCCGTACGGCTCCTCGCGGACGTGGGCCTCAGCGACCCCGGACGCAGGCTGCGCCAGTATCCCCACGAGCTGTCGGGCGGCATGCTCCAGCGTGTGGTCATCGCCGCCGGGCTGGCCACGAACCCCGGGCTACTGCTCGCCGACGAGGCGACCAGCGCGCTCGACGTCACCACCCAGGCCGAGATCCTCGTGTTGCTGAAGGCACTGCAGACCGAACGAGGGATGGGTCTGCTCTTCATCACGCACGACCTGCACCTGGCCGCCGCGTACTGCGACCGCGTCTACGTCATGTACGCCGGACGGGTCGCGGAACACCAGAGCGCCCGGGGCCTGTTCACCCACCCCCGGCATCCCTATACCCGCGGCCTCCTCGACTGCTCCCCCGCGCTCGGCGAGTCCAGGGAGCTGCGGCCCATCCCGGGGCGGCCCCCGTCCTTGTCCGACAGCCCGCCGGGATGTCCCTTCGCACCGCGGTGCGCCCACACCGAGGAGGCCTGCACGTCCTGGACGCCGGAGCTCCGGGCCATGGCCGACGGTGTCGACGTGTCCTGCCGTCGCGCCACCGTACTCGACAGGAGCCTGGTATGACCGGCACGGACGAGCTCCTCACCGTGACGTCGCTGCGCAAGACCTTCGCCCTTCCCGGTGGAGGACGTACGACAGCCGTCGACGACGTGTCCTTCGACCTGCCCAGGGGTGGGTCCCTGGGCATCGTGGGCGAGTCCGGATCCGGCAAGACGACCGTGGCCAGGATGCTCGTCGGCCTGGTCCGGCCCGACTCCGGAGCCATCTCGGTGGCGGGTGAGCGGCGGTTCCCGGAGCCGGCCGGGCACAGGGGCGGTCCGCGGACGCGGACCGCTGCCCGGCTGCGCAGGGCACAGCAGATCCAGATCGTCTTCCAGGACCCCTACGTCTCGCTCGACCCGCGGCTGACCGCCGCGCAGTGTCTGCACGGTGCGCTGAGGCTGCACGGGCAACGAGACAGAACCGCGGCCGCCCGGCGGGTCACCGAGCTGCTCACCCGGGTGGGGCTCGGCGAGGCCGAGGCGGACGCCCGGCCGCACACGATGTCCGGCGGGCAGCGTCAGCGGCTCGCCATCGCCCGCGCCCTGGCGGTGGACCCCGCCGTGCTGGTACTCGACGAAGCCGTGGCGGCACTGGACGTCTCCATCCAGGCGCAGATCCTGCTGCTGCTGGAGGAGATCCGCCGGGACACGGGGGTGGCTCTGGTCTTCGTGAGCCACGACCTGGCGGTCGTCCAGCACGTCACCGACGAGGCGGTCGTCATGCGCAAGGGCCGCGTCGTCGAGCACGGGCCGACCCGTCAGGTCCTCGACAGCCCCGAGGACCCGTACACGCAGCGGCTGCTCGCCTCCGTCCCCCACCTCGGCTGGGACCCGGCGGCGACCGACACGCCTCATCCGCACCCCACGAACACGAGGAACCTCCTGTGAAGCCCACGGCAGACATCTACGACGACTACGGCGACAGACTGCGGTCGTGCAGCATCCAGTTCCGCGACCTCGGTGCCCGAACGGCGTTCGAGGGCGTCGTCGCGACCGTACGCTGCCGCGACGACAACGTGCTCCTCAGAGCGGCTCTCGGCGAACGGGGGGCCGGCCGGGTCCTGGTCGTCGACGGGGGCGGCTCACTGCGCACCGCACTGCTCGGCGACACCATCGCGGAACTGGCCGCGGGCAACGGCTGGGAGGGCATCGTCCTGCACGGCGCGGTCCGTGACGCCGAGGCGCTGGCCCGGGTGCCCGTCGGGGTGAAAGCCCTGGGCACCAACCCTCGCAGGAGCCGGAAGGACGGCGCGGGAGAGACCGGCGTGGCCGTGTCCTTCGGTGACGTCACCTTCAGGCCCGGCAGCCGTGCCTTCTGCGACGCGGACGGCATCCTCGTCCTGGACGGGGACTGAGGTGGACGCAGCCCACGGGATGTCCTCGAACAGCTACGGAAGCCATGCCCGTCTCGACCTGGGAGGCCACTCCTTCCACGTCCACCGGCTGGACGCGGTGCCCGGCTCCGGCCGTCTGCCCGTGAGCCTGCGGATCCTGCTGGAGAACCTGCTCCGCAGGGAGGACGGCCGAACGGTGACGGCCGATCACATCGCCTCCCTCGTCGCCGGATCGGCCGGCCGGAAGGGGAGTTCCGTGCCCTTCCACCCCTCCCGGGTGTTCCTCCACGACACCAACGGGGTCCCGGTGCTCACCGACATAGCCGCGCTGCGCGACGCGGTGGCCGGGGCCGGCGCGGATCCGCGCAAGGTCAGTCCGCGGATACCGGGTGACCTGACGGTGGATCACTCGATCTCCACCGAGGTGTCCGGCCGTGCGGACGCGTGGCGCATCAACGCCGAACTGGAGTACGCCCGTCACACGGAACGCTTCCGCTTCCTCAGATGGGGCGAGCGCCTGGGCGGTCTGCGGGTCGTACCGCCGGGCACGGGCATCATGCACCAGATCAACCTGGAGTTCCTCGCCCGGGTGGTGGAGCGGCGCGACGGATGGGCCTTCCCCGACACCTGTGTGGGCACGGATTCGCACACCACCATGGTGAACGCGCTGGGGGTGCTCGCCTGGGGCGTGGGCGGTGTGGAGGCCGAGGTCGCGATGCTCGGGCTGCCGCTCGACATCGTCGTGCCGCCGGTGCTGGGCGTTGAACTGGTGGGTGCGCTCTCCCCCGGTGTGACCGCCACCGACCTGGTGCTGACCGTGGTGGAGACATTGCGGGCACGCGGTGTGGTGGGCTGGTTCGTGGAGTTCACGGGACCGGCCGTCGCGGGTCTTCCCCCGTCCCATCGAGCGACCGTCGCCAACATGTGTCCGGAGTTCGGCGCGACCGCGGCCGTCTTCCCGATCGACCGCGCCACGCTCGACTACCTGCGGCTGACCGGGCGGCCGGCCGAACACGTGGCGGCCGTGGAGGTGTACGCGAAGGAACAGGGCCTGTGGCACGAGCCCGGCAGCCGGCCGCGCTACGACGACGTGCTGACCGTCGACCTGTCCTCGGTCACCACGTCGCTGTCCGGTCCCCGCCGACCGCAGGACCGGGTGCCGCTGGCGGAGGTCGCGGCGGGCGCGGCGGCCGCAGTCGCGGGGATCCGGGGAAACCGGCGGGACGGCAGGCCAGTTACTCCGGCTGCGTCACCGCACGGGGAAAGCCGTCCGCGTCTGCCGGAGGACGGCGGCGGGGCCGTCCGCGACGGCGCGGTGGCGGTCGCCGCGATCACCTCGTGCACCAACACGTCCAACCCCCACGCCATGATCGCGGCGGGCCTGCTGGCACGGAACGCCCGCGCTCGCGGCCTCACCTCCAAACCCTGGGTGAAGACCAGCCTGGCCCCCGGGTCCAGGACCGTCACCCAGTACCTGAGCGACGCCGGGCTGACCGGCCCGCTGGACGAACTCGGCTTCCACCTCGTCGGGTACGGATGCATGACCTGCATCGGCAACTCAGGTCCGCTGCTGCCGAGCGCGGCGGCGGCCGTCGACGGATCCGGCACGGTCCTGGCCTCCGTGCTGTCGGGCAACCGGAACTTCGACGGGCGGATCAACAACGACGTATCACTCAACTACCTGGCCTCGCCGCCGCTCGTCGTGGCCTACGCCCTGGCCGGATCGATCCTGCACGACCTGACCAACGAGCCGCTGGGAACCGACGCGGACGGTGTGCCTGTGATGCTCGCCGACCTGTGGCCGGGCGACGCCGAGATCGAGGCGATCGCCGACGCCTGCCTCCGACCGGGACTGTTCGCCGACGCCTACGCACAAGCCGAACAGGGTGACGAGCGCTGGGAGGCCGTGCCTGCTGCCGAGGGCGAGCTGTTCGACTGGCCGGTGGATTCGACCTATCTGCGCCGCCCGCCGTTCCTCGACGGCGTCGACGCCATCCCAACCCCAGCACGTGACCTCACCGGTGCCCGGGCGCTCGTCCTCCTCGGCGACTCGGTCACCACGGACCACATCAGTCCGGCCGGCCGCATCCCCGCGCACAGCAGCGCAGGCCGCTACCTGTCCTCGCTCGGCGAGTCGGAGCTGAACACCTATGCCTCCCGCCGGGGGAACTTCGAGGTCATGGTGCGCGGCGCGTTCTCCAATCCACGGCTGCGCAACCTGCTGGCGCCCGCGCACCGCGGGGGCCACACGCCCTGCTTCGCGCAGGACGGCGCCGTTCTGACCGTCCACGAGGCGGCACGGTCCTACGCCCGCGCCGGAACACCTCTGCTGGTGGTCGCGGGTGAGGAGTACGGGACGGGTTCGTCCCGGGACTGGGCGGCGAAGGCCACCTCCCTGCTGGGCGTGAACGCCGTTCTCGCCCAGTCGTTCGAGCGCATCCATCGCTCGAACCTGGTCATGCTGGGCGTTCTGCCGCTGCAGTTCCTCGACGGGCAGGGCGCCGAGTCCCTCGGCCTGGACGGCACCGAGGAGTTCGACGTCCTCGGCCTGGCGGAGGCCGTCCGGTCACCGGGCGCGAAGGCCGTCGTGAGGGTGCGGCCCCCCGACCGACGGGAGGCATTCTCCTTCCCCGTCCTGGTCCGGATCGACACCGGGCAGGAGGCCGTCTACTACGCCAACGGCGGCGTCCTGCCCTACGTCTACCGTCAGTTCGTGCGAGAAGACGTTGGCTGAGCAGTCCGCCCCTGTGCACGCGCCGGCTCCCACCGTCGACACCCTCCTGAAGGGGTACGGCCTCTTCTCCGACCAGGGCAGCGCCGGCCTGTCCGGTGTGTACCTGGTCGAGCACGGCCGAAGACGGATCCTCTTCGACTGCGGCCACGCGGGACGCGGACGCGCTCTGCACCGGGCGCTGGCACGCAGGGGGCTGAACGCCCAGGACATCGACACCCTGGTGCTCTCGCACGCACACTGGGACCACATCCAGAACGCCGACATGTTCCGGGACGCCGAAATCCTGATGCACCCCGAGGAACTCGGCCGCCTCGACACGGCACCGCCACGTGATCCGGTCGCACCGCCCTGGTCGGAGGCGATCCTGCGGGGACGAGCCGTCCGCCCGGTGACGGACGGCTGCGAAGTCGCTCCGGGGGTGCGGGTCGTCGGCCTGCCGGGACACACCGCGGGGTCGATCGGTCTCGTGGTCGACACCCGAGCGGGCACGTCCTTGCTGTCCGGTGATGCCGTCTCGTCGGCGAAGGCGCTGCGTGCGGGACGCTGCACGGTGGTGACCGCCGGAGCGGACACGGCGGCGCGGACCGTGGAGCGGGTGCGATCGGTCGCGGCCTTCGTGTATCCGGGCCACGACCGACCGTTCACGGTGGTGGACGGAAATCCGGGTCGCTATCTGCTGCCCCGCGCCGACATGGTGTCGACGCCCCCCGATCCGCTGACCGCGGAACCGTCATGACTTCGACCGGCGGTGTCCGGCCGTCGGCCGCGGTGCGGCCCGGACGGCCTCGCCGCCCCATGGGCCACAACGGTAGAAGGAGGACCTGGTGACACTCATCATGCTCTACGGCGACAGTATGCTCGCCCGCTTCACCAAGGCGCGGATCGACCGTCTGGAGGACCAGGTCGGTGCCGGCGCGATGGTTCTGAACTGCGCCGCAGGCGGCTGGACGAGCGTGGACGGGGCGCGCCGGGCGGGGGCGGTCGCCGGACTGGCACCCGATGTCGTCGTCCTGTCGTTCGGGACGAACGACAGCGTGCCGGAGCGGCGGGTCGGGCTCGACGCCTTCGCCGTGAACGTCCGACGGATCGTCGCCGCCTTCCCTCGCGCGCGCGTACTGGGCTTTCTCCCGCCGTCCGTGGTGGAGAGGGCGGGCGTCGGCCCGCGAGGGCGGACGAACGGTTCGCTCGCCAGGTACCGGGCGGTTCTCCGGGACGCCGTGGGTCACGACCGCTGTGTGGAGACGGATCGCATCCTGGCTCCCCTCGTCGCGTCCGGCATGCCCGTACACGTCGACGACCTGCACCTCACCGACGATGCCTACGAACCCGTGATCGCGGCCGTCGCCCGGCGGATCAGGCCGGACAGCCGTTGACAGTTTCGTAGCAGATATTACGATCATTGCTTGACACGTAGTATCGACTACGAACATTCTTCGTCAGCGGCCTCTCCCGTACCGATACGGCCTCGCTCCCTTACTCCCCACTCCCACTGAACGGAGACTCCGTGCCGAACGCGCAGAGTGACAGCGCCCTCCCCGACCGACACAGCGCGCACAACTACCACCCGTTGCCCGTGGTCGTCGCCTCGGCCGACGGCGCCTGGATGACGGACGTCGAGGGACGGCGCCACCTCGACATGCTCGCCGGCTACTCGGCGCTGAACTTCGGCCACGGCCACCCACGTCTCATCAAGGCCGCCCAGGACCAGTTGGAGCGCGTCACGCTCACGTCGCGGGCGTTCCACCACGATCGCTTCGGCGAGTTCTGCGCCCAGCTCGCCGACCTGTGCGGCATGGAGATGGTGCTGCCGATGAACACGGGCGCTGAGGCGGTGGAGACCGCGGTGAAGACCGCCCGAAAGTGGGGCTACCGCGTCAAGGGAGTGGCCCCGGACAGGGCCAGGATCATCGTCGCGGCCGGCAACTTCCACGGCCGCACGACGACGGTGGTCGGCTTCTCCACCGACGAGACCGCCCGCGCCGATCACGGCCCCTACGCCCCCGGCTTCGACATCGTCCCCTTCGGGGATCTGGCGGCACTGGAGGCGGCGATGACGGACGAGACCGTGGCCGTGCTTCTGGAGCCCGTCCAGGGCGAGGCCGGCGTGGTGGTGCCGCCGGACGGCTACCTCACGGGCGTGCGCGAACTGACCCGTTCCCGTGACGTGCTGTTCGTCTGCGACGAGATCCAGTCGGGGCTGGGCCGGACCGGCCGCACGTTCGCCTGCGAGCACGAAGGTGTCGTGCCGGACATGTACGTGCTGGGCAAGGCACTGGGCGGCGGCGTCGTCCCGGTGTCGGCCGTCGTGTCGTCGGCCGCGGTCCTGAGTGTGCACCGCCCCGGGGAACACGGCTCCACGTTCGGCGGGAACCCCCTGGCGTGTGCGGTCGCCCTCGAGGTGATCGCGCTCCTGCGCACCGGCGAGTATCAGCAACGGGCGGCGGAGCTCGGTGAACACCTCCACCGCGAACTGGCCTCGCTCACCGCGGGCGGCGCCGTGCGGGAGGTACGCGGCCGTGGCCTGTGGGCCGGTGTGGACGTAGCGCCGGACCGCGGTACGGGACGCGACATCTCCGAACGGCTGCTGGCACGCCGGGTGCTGGTCAAGGACACCCACGGCAGCACGATCCGACTCGCGCCACCGCTGGTGATCTCCAAGGAGGACCTGGACTGGGGCCTGGAGCAGCTGCGCTCCGTACTAGCCGGCTGAGGCCCAAGGCCGACGGCCCTGCATCCACCGGACATTCCCTCGTGGCGGCGGGCCCCCTCGGCGCAGCAGAAGCCCCGCCCCCACTTCGACAGCACGACAACGAACCGAGGAGCTTCCACCATGCCCCTACTGCGGAACCTCGACGCCCAGGGCGCGCACTTCGCCGGCAAGACACCCTTCTTCGCCTCGCGGCACGACCAGCGGCTGTCCTACGCCCTTTACGTGCCCAAGGAACACACCGCGCAGGCGGAGCCGCTTCCGCTGGTCGTCATTCAGCACGGGACCGGCCGGTCGGCGGAGCTCTACCGCGACCAATGGGCCCAGTTCGCGATCGACAACCGGTGCGTCATCCTCACGCCGCTCTTCCCGGCCGGCCTGGTCGAACCCGGTGAACTGCACAGCTTCAAGTTCCTGGAGTACAAGGGGACCCGTTTCGACGAAGAGCTCCTGCACATCGTCGAGGAGGTCGGCGAGCGGTGGAACACGGAGTCGGAGCAGTTCCTCCTGCACGGGTTCTCCGGAGGAGGCCAGTTCGCCCAGCGGTTCGCCTACGCCCACCCGCGCCGGCTGGCCGCCGTCTCGATCGGAGCGCCGGGCCGGATCACGCAGCTCGACGACTCGCTCCCCTGGTGGCTGGGTACCGGAGGGTTCGAGGAACGCTTCGGCATCAGAATCGACACAGCGGCTCTGCGGGAACTTCCGGTGCAGATGGTCGTCGGCGCCGACGACATCGAGACCTGGGAGATCAACAACGTCGGCGGCCCCAACTGGATGGACGGCGTCGAGAAGACCGGGCGTACGCGCATCGAGCGGCTGCAGGTACTGAAGGAGAACTTCGAGGCCCAGGGCATAAACGTACGTTTCGATCTGGTGCCGGGCGTGGGACACAAGGGCACCGGAGTCATCCCCGCGGTGCAGGAGTTCATGGCCGACGTCCTGAGTCGTCGTGCCTGATGCCGCCCCTCACGGGGCATCTTCCTCCGACCGGACGGACCGGAAGCCCACGAACACGACCAGAACGGTGACCATGGCGAACGAGTTGCCGCCCCTCGGCATGCGCCCGATCCACACGCTGCTCAACGACCTGGCGGACCGCGGCATGCGTCTGCACTCCCTGCTCGTCCACCGTCACGGACGGACCGTGCTGGATCTGTGGCAGTGGCCGCACGATCCTTGCCTGAAGCACAAGATGCACTCGGCCACCAAGTCCTTCACGGGGACCGCCGTCGGCTTCGCCGAGGCGGAGGGCCTGCTGCGGCTGGACGACCCCGTGGTGGAGCACCTGGGTGGCAGACTGACGACGCCGCCGGGCGAGCACCTCAGCCGGATGCGGATCCGTGATCTGCTCACCATGCAGACGGGCCAACGCAGGGGACTCTCCGGCGCGACGACGAGACTGCGCACGACCGGCTGGGTCGACGAGTTCCTGGAGGAGCCCGTGGTCGAACCGCCCGGCCGCAACTTCCTCTACAGCAGCACCACCAGCCATGTGCTCTCCGCCGTCGTGCAGGAGGTTTCCGGCGAACCGGTGGACGTCTACCTGCGGCCGCGGCTCTTCGAGCCGCTGGGTATCACCGATTTCACCTGGGGCCACGATCCCGAAGGGGTGGCCAGCGGCGGCAACGGTCTGTCGCTGCGACCGCACGACCTGCTGTCCTTCGGGATCCTGCACCTTCAGGACGGTGTCTGGGAGGGACGGCGCGTGCTGCCGGCGGGCTGGGTGCAGAAGGCCTCGGCGCTCCATGTCCGACGAGCGGTCAGCGGCGAATGGAACGGCAGGGAACTCGTCCCGCCGCCCCCGGACGTCGTGGCCGACTCCGGCTACGGCTACCAGTTCTGGACCGCGGAGAACGGCGTGTACAACGCGTCGGGCATCTTCGGCCAGGAGTGCATGGTCTTCCCGGAGCACGGCGGCGTGGTGGTGGTCACCGGCGCCATGGGCGGGGGCACCTACCACGACCTGCCGGGCATGCTCCGGCGGACCTTCCTCGCCGCCTTCGAGCCCGACGCCGACCGTGCCGCCGAACCGGCTGAGCACGAGGCCGTACGTCTGTGGGCCGGCGCGGCGCGGAAACCGCAGCGGCTGAGCGACACGGTCCGACGACGGGGATTCACCGCGGCGTACGACTTCGACGCCAACGAGCAAGGGCTGAGGTCTCTCGCCCTGCGGGTGGAGGACGACCGCGTGCGGGTCGTACTGGAGGACGAGCGTGGCCGACACACCGTCGACCACGGCGTGGGCCACTGGCTGCGGCAGGAGACGCAGGCCAGTTCCTGGCGGCTGCACCACGCCTACCAGGACCCCTCCGCTCCGATCCTCGCGGGCGCCGAATGGCCGGCGGACAGCGACACGGAGCTCCGGCTCACCTGGCACTTCCTCGAGTCACCGTTCATCGACCTGATCACGCTCTCGCTCGGACCGGACGGCATCACGGTCCGGCACCAGGTCAACGTCAACTCGGGTGCCACCGAGCTTCCGGCGGCGACCGGGCGGCTCCGCGGCACGGTGCCGCTGGACGGTGACGTCGTCCTTGCCGCCGACCGGCGCACCTGACGTCCGGGGCCGGCACGGCCGGACCGCGTGCCGGCGGGGCCGGACACCTTTGCCCTGTCCGGCCCACCTGACCACGGCAGTCGTGGATCACTGCTTTCGTGAAACGGGGTCCTGCGACGGGACCGAGGCGGTCGCGGTGACCGGGGCCTGCCACGGAACGCCCGGAACGACGAGCGGGCTGCCCGTGATCGGGTCCGGGACGACGACCGACCTCAGACCGAACACCGCCTGGACCAGATCCGCGGTGATGATGTCGGACGGTGCCCCCTCGGCGATGATGCACCCGTCCTTCATGGCGATGAGGTGATCGGCGTAGCGGGCGGCCTGGTTGAGGTCGTGCAGGACGGCGACGACGGTGCGGCCACGCTCGTGATTGAGCCGGCGCACGAGGTCGAGCACCTCCACCTGGTGAGCGATGTCGAGGTAGGTCGTGGGCTCGTCCAGCAGGAGCAGTTCGGTCTCCTGCGCCAGCGCCATCGCGATCCACACCCGCTGCCGCTGCCCCCCGGAGAGTTCGTCCACCGGGCGGTCGGCGAGGGGAGCGGTGCCGGTGTGCTCCAGAGCCTCCGAGACTGCCCGTTCGTCGGCTTGCGACCACTGCTGCCACCACTTCTGGTACGGCTGGCGGCCGCGCGCCACGAGGTCCGTGACGGTGATGCCGTCCGGCGGTGTCGGGCTCTGCGGCAGGACGCCGATGGCCCGGGCGATCCGGCGGCCGGGCAGACCGGCGAGCTCCGCGCCGTCGAGCAGCACCGAGCCCTTGCTCGGCTTGAGCAGGCGGCCGAGCGCACGCAGCAGCGTGGACTTGCCGCATGCGTTGGGACCGACGATGACCGTGACCCGTCCGTCGGGGATCTCCAGGTCCAGCCCGTCGACGACGGTGCGGTCCTCGTATGCCAGAGTCAGGGACTGGGCGGCAAGTCGGCTGTGGCTCATGAGGTGCCGCCTCCAGAACGGCTGCGGTTGCGGGCGATCAGCCACATCAGGTAGGGGGCGCCCACCACTGCGGTCAGCACACCGACGGGAAGTTCCACGGGCGAGAACAGACGCCGGGCCAGCAGGTCCGCGACGACCACCACCAGTGCTCCGGTGAGCGCCGAGGACAGCAGCGGTATCTGTGCGGTGCGGGACAGACGGCGGGCGATCTGCGGGGCGAGGAGGGCCACGAAGTCGACCGGGCCGCAGGCACCCGTCGCCACCGACGCCAGCACGATGCCGAGCGCGGTCAGACCGAGCCGTACCCGGTTCAGGCGGATGCCGAGCGCCGTGGCCGTGTCGTCGTCGAGGGACGCCCCGCGCTGAGCCCTGGCGGCCCACAGCGTCGCGGGCATCGCGACGAGCAGGACCGTCGCCAACGGCGCGGCCTCCTCGTAGCCGCGGCTGTTGAGCGAGCCGGTCAGCCAGACCTTCGCCTGCTGAGCGACGAGGAAGTCTCCCTTGGTCAGGAGCAGCTGGGTCACCGAGCCGAGGGCGACGGAGACACCGATGCCGATGAGGACGAACCGCGAGGCGTGCATGCCGCGGCGCCAGGCGAAGAGGTACACGAGCAGCGCCGCCGCGAGACCGCCCGCGATCGAGACGTACGGGAGGGTCGTGTGGGCGACGAGGCCGAAGCTCATGGCCGCGACCGTCGCCGCTCCCGCGCCGTGCGTCACTCCGATGATGTCCGGGCTGGCCAGCGGGTTGCGTGCAACGGTCTGGACCAGCGCGCCCGCGACCCCGAAGGCGGCTCCCGCGAGCAGACCGACGGTCAGACGGGGCAGTCGCAGGGTGCCGACGACGAACTGGTCGGGGCTCGGCCTGCCGAGCAGGACGTTGACGGCCTCGGCCGGGGACACGAAGGACTCCCCGACGCACAGGTACACCACGACGGCAGCCAGCAGCAGCACGGCGAGCAGGGCCGCGACGAGCGTCGCCCTGCGGTGGACGAGGAAGCTGGTGCGACCTGGGCGCAGCACGATGTGCCCGGCGGGGCGTACGCCGGTGGTCGCGGTGACGGCCGGCCGGTTCACGAGGCCACCACCGTCCTGCGCCGCACCAGCGCGATGAGGAACGGAACCCCCAGCAGGGCGGTCATGACAGCCACCGGCACCTCCGCGGGCGGGAAGACGCTACGGCCGAGCACGTCCGAGACGAGTATCATGACCGGCCCGAGCAGGGCCGCCACGAGCAGGACCCACCGGTGTCCCGTACCGACCAGGGCGCGGGCGATGTGCGGAACGGCCAGGCCGGTGAAGGCGATCGGGCCGGCGGCCGCCACCGCGGCTCCCGTCAGCACCGTCGCCGCCACCGCTCCCGAGGCCCGCACCAGGGCCACGTTGTGTCCGAGTCCCTTGGCGGCCTCGTCGCCAAGGGCGAGGGCGTCCAGGCCGCGGGCCAGCATCACGCTCAACACCAGCCCCGCGAGGACGAACGGCCAGATCCGGCCGATGACGTCGCTGCCCTGGCCGTCGATGGAACCCACCTGCCAGAAGCGGAACTCGTCCAGGGCTCGGGCGTTGGTGGTGACGATCGCGGAGACCACTGCGGCGAGGAAGGCGTTCATCGCGGCACCGGACAGTGCCAGCTTCACGGGGGAGGCACCGCCCCGGCCGCCCGCGGCGACGGCGTAGACCGCGACGGCGGCCAGGGCCGCGCCGGCGAGGGCGAACCAGACGTACCCCGTGAGCGTGTGCACGCCGAACAAGGCGATCGCGCACACCACCCCCACGGACGCACCCTGGCTGACGCCGAGGATGCCGGGTTCGGCGATCGGGTTGCGGGTGACGCCCTGCATCACGGTCCCCGCCACGGCGAGGGCCGCGCCGGCGAGCACGCCGACGACCGTGCGCGGCACGCGCATCGCCCGCACCACCTGGGCGTCGTCACTGGCACCTCCGTGCACCAGCGCCCGTACCACCTCACCGGGTGCGACCGGGCGGCTGCCGACGGCCAGGCTCAGCAGGAGGGCGATCAGCAGCATCACCAGGCATCCCGCCAGCCAGACGATACGGCGACGGGTCGGTCGCGCCATGGGCCGAGCTCACTTTCTTCCTTCTTCGCGCTTCAGGTGTCCTGGCGTCTCACGCCGTGAGGTACTTCTGCAGATCCCCGAGGACCACGTCGGCCGCGGTGACTCCGAGCCCGAGGTACCAGGTCTCGTCCGGGACGTCGAAGGCGTGGCCGTTCTTGACCGCCGTCAGGTTCTTCCACAGCGGGTTGCCCTGGACTTGGCTCTTCTGCGTGGCCTTCGGGTCGCCGTACACCCCGGTGAAGATGTAGTCGGCGTCGGCCTGGTCGATGTTCTCGGCGCTGATCTCCGTCGCCAGGTCGGCGATGTCCTGGTTCTTCGGCCGCGGAATCCCGATGTCCTTGAGGATGGTGCCGATGAAGGAGTAGTTCGCGTAGAGGCGAATCCTGCCCTTGGTCATGTAGCGCAGCATCGACACGGTCGGCTTGTCGTCGCCCAGCTCGGCTGCGAGTTCCTTCACCCTCTTCTCGTAAGCTGCGAGGTTCTTCTCGGCCTGCGCGGTCTTGTCGAGGGCGGACGCGTTGAGGAGGTAGTTCTCCTTCCACGTGAAGCCCGGACGAATGGAGAAGACGGTCGGCGCGATCTGTGACAGTTCGTCGTAGGAGTTCGCGGCGCGCAGTTGGCTGCCGAGGATGAGGTCCGGCTTGAGCCGGGCGATGGCCTCGAGGTTGAGGCTGTTGATGGTGCCGACGTCGGCCGGCTTGCCCGCTTCGTCCTTGAGGTAGGACGGAAGTTCCGGTGAGCCCTCGCTCGTCGCGAGGCCGACGGGCTTCAGCCCCAGCGAGACAACGTTATCGAGCTCGCCCACATCCAGGACCACCACTCGTTCGGGCTGGTGCTCGATCACCGTGCTGCCCATGGCGTGACGAAGGGTGCGCGGCCACTGGCCGGGCTCGGCGTCCGTCCCTAGCGCGGCGGTCTTCTCGGCGGCGTCGCCGAAGTCCTCGCCCCCCTGCGCGACGGACTTGGCGTCCTTGCCGCCGGCCGCCGCGGCGCCGGTGCCTCCCTTGCCGGTGTCACCGGCTCCGGCACACGCCGAGAGGGACAGCAGAGCCGCGAAGGCGACAGAGACCGCGGCCATGCCGCGCCGTCGGAGAAGCATGGGCACTCCCAGCAGTGGTTTAGCACTAAACAAAGGTGAGGCACACCTTATTCGCAAGGACCAGAATCTCGCCAACTCGGGGGCCGAAAGCCGTACCATCGCCTCCTGTCCCCCGACGAACGTCGGCGTTCAGTCGCCCGTTCGGCGTGTCTTCTCCTGACCGACGGATGACAAGTGGGTGCGCAGGCAGGCCGACGCCTCCTCGCGCCGTCCACCCAGGAGGAGGTCGGCGATCCGCACGTGCTCGGCGCAGCGGACGGCGGCGCGGTCGCGCTGGAGTGTGCGCCGGTACTCGATGAGGCGGCGCAGACGGTCCACGCGGCGCAGGGAGTCGATGAAGAAGGAGTTGCGGCTGCACGCCATGACGACTTCGTGGAAGCGGCTGTTGAGGTCGTACAGCTGGGCGTTGCCGATGGTCCGGATCTCACCGTCCACCAGGCGCTGTTGCTCGGCACGGACGGTTTCGAGGGCCTCGCGGTCCAGGACGAATCCGGGTTCGAGGATGGCGGCGGTTTCGATGGTCAGCCGGAAGCGGTAACTGTCCCGGTAGGACTCCATCGAGGTGAGCATGGGCTGGAACTCCCAGCCGTACCCGGGCAGCCGTTCGATCCAGCCCTCCACCGCGATGCGGCGCAGCACGTGCGTGAGCTCTCCGGGCGTGAGGTCGTAACGCCGGGCCAGGGCGTTCTCGGTTACCCGGTCGGGCAGTCGGCCGTCGAGGCGGTCGGCGGCGATCAGCAGGTAGGCTTCCTCGGCGTCGTGCCCCGCCCCCGCGCCCGCGGACGCCTCGGTGAGGGGCGGTCCGGTGAGGGCGACGGTGTAGCCGCCACGTGCGGCCGGGGCCACGACACCGTCGTCCGCCAGCAGGCGCAGGGCCTGGCGGACCGGGGAGCGGGAAACCTTGAGACGGTCGGCCAGCGACCGTTCGACGAGGCGGGTGCCGGTGGTGAGGCCGTTCGCCGCGATGTGCTCCACGATACGTGCCGCCGTCCGGCGCGTGAGTGGGGTGGGCCCCTGGGCCGCCGTGGGTGCGGGCTCGGACGGCCCGTCCTGAGCCGAGGGCGCGGTCATCGTCTGGTGCCTCCGCGAGGACAAGGGCCGGCCGGGACCGGCGCGACGGTCCCGGTCGTCGGCGTCATGATGCAAGGACGGAGTATACGTGTTCGACCTGCGGCGCAGCGGCGAAGTGCGGTCCGGCAAGGGCACGCCAGCGAGCGAAGCCCTCGGAGCCGCGGAACGTGACGGTGTGGTGCTCGACCGTCTCCCACCGGACCATGAGCCGGTACCGCGTGGGGTGCTCGACGCTACGGTGCAGTTCGACCCCGTCGCAGCCGTCGGCCGCGAGGAAGAAGGGCAGAGCCTTGGCGACGGCGCTCTCGAACGCCTCCTCCTGCCCCGGGCGGATCTCGATCTGGGCCAGTTCGGTGATCACGGGTGCGTCCCTGCTCCTGTTCCGTGTCGGTGTCCGTCGTGGGTCCCGCGGGCGGCCTTGTCGTGCTCGGCATCGACGCGCGCGGTGACGCCGGTCCCGACGACGGTGCGGGTGGCGTCCACGGTGGCGTAGATCCACAGGATGCGCATCGGCTCGGTGGCGGACGCGTTGCGGAACCGGTGGGGGGTGCCCGCGGGGACATACGTGGTGTCGAAGCGGGTCACGCGGTGTTCGGTGCCGTCGATCTCCACGACGGCGTCGCCTTCGAGGACGGTGACGCTCTCCGGGCAGTTGTGCGTGTGCACGGCGATGCCCGCGCCACCGTCGAAGAGGGTCTGGCCGGTGAGGAAGACCTCCGCGCCGACCGCCTTGGTGACCAGGGGGATGGTGCGGGCGCCGCCGCCGCGGCTGAAGGCGGTCAGTTCGGCGGGCCGCAGCACGGCGGGCGGGAAGGAGGCGAAGCAGGGCTCGTCGGTGGGGCGGTGGTGCACGGGGTCCTCCATCTCAGGCGGCGGGGCCGATCCAGACGGTCTTGGTGTTGACGAACTCGCGGATGCCTTCGGCGCCGAGCTCCCGGCCGTAGCCGGACTTCTTGATGCCGCCGAAAGGCAGGCGCGGATCGGAGGCGACCATGCCGTTGACGAACACGGCACCGGCGTCGAGGACACGGGCCAGTCGGCGGGCACGGTCCAGATCGCCGGTCCACAGGGCGGCGCCGAGGCCGTACTCGGTGCGGTTGGCCAGGGCGATGGCCTCGTCGGCGTCGGTGACGCGGGTGACGGCCGCGACGGGGCCGAAGGTCTCCTCGTCGAAGGCGGCCATGCCGGGGCGGACGTGGTCGAGGACGGTGGGCGGGTAGTAGCAGCCCGGGCCGTCGGGGACCTCGCCGCCGAGGGCGAGGACGGCGCCGGCGTCGACGGTGCGGCGGACCTGGTCGTGCAGGGTGTCGCGGAGGTTGGCCCGGGCCATGGGTCCGATCTCGGTGTCCGGATCGGTCGGATCACCGACCCTCAGGGCCGCCGCGGCGGCGATGAAGGCCGCCACGAACGCGTCGGCGACGCTCTCCTCGACGATGAACCGCTTGGCGTTGACGCAGGACTGACCGACGTTGACGTAGCGGGCCCTGACGGCGGTGGCGGCGGCCTGCGCGATGTCGGCGTCGGCGAGGACGATGTACGGGTCGGAGCCGCCGAGTTCGAGGACCTGCTTCTTCAGTACGGCCGCGGCCTGGGCGGCGACGATGGCGCCGACCTCGGTGGAACCGGTGAGGGTCACCGCGGCGACGCGCGGGTCGGCGATGATTCCGGCGACCTGGTCGACCTCGATCAGCAGGGTGCGGCACAGTCCTTCCGGGGCGCCGGCTTCGTGGACGACCTCTTCGACTGCGAGGGCACACTGCGGGACGTTGTTGGCGTGCTTGAGCAGGGTGCCGTTGCCCGCGGCGAGCGCGGGGGCGGCGAAGCGGAAGAACTGCCAGAAGGGGTAGTTCCAGGGCATGACGGCGAGGACGACGCCGAGGGGGTCGTGCACCACGGCGCTCTCGGTGGCATTGGAGGCCACGGGCCGGTCGGCGAGCTGGGCCGGGGCGTGCTCGGCGTAGTAGTCGCAGGTCATGGCGCACTTCTCGATCTCGGCGCGTGCCTCGGTGATGGGCTTGCCCATCTCGGCGGTGATCAGTGCGGCGTAGTCGTCCTGGCCCTCGCGCAGGACGCGTGCCATCTCTCGCAGCAGAGGGGTGCGGTCGCTGATGGTCCTGCGGCGCCAGGCGGCCTGCGCGGTGGCCGCCGCGTCGAGGATGCCGTCGACCTCTTGTGGTGACCGCGGAGCGTGGCGGGTGATTTCGGCGCCGTTGGCAGGGTTGGTGGAAACGAACATCAGGCGGTCTCTCCGGTGTGCTCGATGGTGCGGCTGATCTCAGTGGCGAAGTCGGCGGTGCCGAGGCTGCCGCCGATGTCGCGGGTGCGGGTGGCGGGGTTGTCGAGCACGGCGCCGACGGCGCCGGTGATCAGGGCCGCGGCCCGCTGGAGGCGGTCGTCGCCGTCGCGTCGGCCGCGCCAGCCCAGCAGCATCGCGGCGGACAGGATCAGGGACGTGGGGTTGGCCATGCCTTGGCCGGCGATGTCGGGGGCGGATCCGTGCTGGGCCTGGGCCACGCACAGGGTGTCGGAGACGTTGACGGAACCGCCGAGGCCCAGGCTGCCGGAGAGTTCGGACGCCTCGTCGGAGAGGATGTCGCCGAACATGTTGGTGGTGACGACGACGTCGAACCGCTGCGGGCTGCGGATGAGCAGCGCGGCGGTCGCGTCGACGATCAGCTCTTCGAGCTCGACGTCGGGGAACTCCTCGGCCACCTTGCGCACCTCGCGCAGGAACAAGCCGTCGGACAGCTTGACCACGTTGGCCTTGTGAACGGCCGTCACCTTCTTGCGGCGGCCGCGGGCCAGCTCGAACGCGGTCCGGGCGACCCGCCGGCTGGCCGTCGCTGTGACCTTGCGGATCGAGAACGCCGAGCCCTCGTCGGGCATGAACTCGCCGGTGCCCGCGAACATGTTGCGGTCCGAGTAGAAGCCCTCGGTGTTCTCCCGGACGATGACCAGGTCCATCGGCTCGCGCAGGATGCTCAGGTCGGGGTGGGAGCGGCAGGGGCGGATGTTGGCGTAGAGCTTGAACGCGGTGCGCAGTTCGGCCGAAGGGTTGATGCCGCCCTCGGCGCGCGGCGGGTAGTCGAGGTGCGAGACCGGCCCGAGCAGCACGCCGTCGGCCTCAGGAACGCGCTCCAGCACCGCGTCCGGCAGCGTCGAACCCGATGCGCCGAGGGACGCGAAGCCGATGTCGTGAGTCTCGTAGGTGAGGTTCAGGCCGAGTTGCTTGTCGGCGGTGCGGAGCACGTCGAGAGTGGCTGCGGTGATCTCGGGGCCGATGCCGTCGCCGGGCAGGACCAGGATGTTCACGGGGTGCCTTTCATCGAGGAGCGCGGGGGATCGGTCACAGGCCGATGGTGTGGGGCCACGGGGGCCGGGCTCACGGTGACGCCGTCGCCGATGCGGGTGGCGACCCGGGCGAACGGCACGCGCCGCATCCGTCGGCCCCCGTGAGGAAGGCCAGGGCAGCGAGCACGACGAACGCGGATGCGGCGGAGCTTGCGAGGGCGGGCACAGGGCATCCTCAAGGCGGCTCAGAGGGGGAGGCGGAGTCGGTCGGGTGGCGCGGCGCCCCCGGCACATCACCGCTGCGGATACGCTAACCGCCGCGCTGGTTTTTTGGAAGGGTGTTGTACCAAAAGGCGACTGGAGCACGTGGAGGTGCTGTCCCACCGCGTCACATCCGCCATCCCTCCCCCAGGGCTGCTGCCAGCCTCAGTTGCACAGCCGAACAGGCGGCGCGCGGCATGCTGCTCGACCTCTCGCGTCCTTCCCGGGCTCCGTTCCGGGCCGGGCAGTACGGCCTGACCCGCAGTGAGGCGACCCTCCTCAGGGGGGGGCGACGGACGTCCACCACGCGGGCTTCGACGCGCATGTGCAGGCCGCCAGGTTCCAGGGTGCCGCGCAACACACGGGTCACCTTCGTCACCACATCCCCGTACTCCGGTAGGGAGGACAGGAACGACAGGGGGTCACGCAGCAGGGGAAGCACGTGCCCGAGAAGGGGAAGGCCGCCGGGGACTCGGCCGGTGTCGGTGGCGCGCGCGGTGGTGCCGGAGGTCATGGTGCGCTCCTATCGGGGGTGTGCATTCCGTCTAGGCGAGCGTGTGCGGGGAGCGGTGGTGGCACGGCGGGCCCGCACAGGGTCATCGGGTGAGCAGGTCGTCGACGTGGCGGAGCGGCCGGTCGTCGGCGGAGGGGCTAGTGACGTGATGGCGCACAGTGTCCAGACGGTCCCAACGCTCCATCCCGGACGCCCAGGAGCCCTGGTCGCGCACGACTCTGCGCAGGGCCTCCGTCGCAGGGTCCGTGGGGTCCAACGAGCCCATGAAGTCCTCGGCCGCGGCCTGATGCGCCGTGACTCGCTCGTCGATCATGCGGACGACCTCGGCGACGGCCGCGTCCCGACTGAGGCCGTGGTGCTCGCGCAGGACCACGACCAGGTTGATCGAGTCGTCACCCGCGTCCTCAGCGGGGAGCGAGTGAATGTCGTTGATCCAGCACATGATGTCGGCGGTTGAGGTGACCAGTGTCTGGTAAGCGCTGCCGTAGTAGACCGGTGCGGGGATCTCGACGTGTTCCGCGACCTCCATGAGGTCGATCGTGGGGAAGACCGTGGAGGCGTCGCGACGCAGCTGCGTGTACTGCTCGGGGTCGGGCGTGATGCCCGCGGACCGGTAGGCGTTCTCCCGCGCGTGTCCGGTCAGCCACCGCTCCAGGTCTAGGGTGAAGCGGCGGGCCCACTGCGGGGAGGGCCCGGGAAAGGTGCGTCGGCACAGGTCTCCGAGCGCGGCGAGCACCGGGTGGGCGTCCGCCCCACACTCGCCCCGGCCGTTGATCACCTGCAGGGCGGTGTACCGCAGGCCCTCGTACTCAGCTGTGCGTTGGGTGGCCACGGCGTCGCTCTGGATGTCGTCCGCCAGCCGCACCTCGAAGAGCGGGCCTTCGGCGCGGCACGCCGCCAGCCATGCCGCGGGGCACGCATCAGGGCCGGGGCGTGTCCGAGGACGGGGACGGCTCGTGGCGCCAATGGCACCGCGCCTTCTTCACTGGGTGTGCAAGGGAGCTGTGAGGTGGACATCGCCTTTTCCTGGGCGAGAGGACTGTCGGCACATTCTGTCGTTTCGGGCTTTTGATGCTCGAACTCGGCAATTCACTTCCGTTTTACGTTCCCGCCGTCGGTCGACATTTCTGGACGTATATTTCCGCGCGTCGGAGGCCCATAGGTCACATGACTACTGAATTCGCTTGGTGGTGATCTGCCTCGACTTACTGCGTACTCTGTGAAATAGGATCGGCAGCCATTCGGGCCGCCGCCACGATCCGCATCAATCGGAACACTTCGCCACTTATCGCATGAAAAATCATTACAGCCACTAGGTGTAATGTATTAGGCGTGACGACTTGGGAGCCCCCTCAAGGCCGCTGCACACCGCGATCGACCGCCTCGGTTGAATGGAGCAAGGCTCGATGACTTCCCCCCACCCCCTCCGCCTCGGCGCCGAACCTGTCGTGGGACGGGACCGGGACGTCGAACGCATCACCGCGTTTCTGAGCAGCCCGGACGCAGGGCGGGCTCTGCTGCTGTCCGGCGAGGCGGGCGTGGGCAAGACCGCGATCCTGGACGTGGTGACCAGGGTTGTCTCCGAGGCCGGGACGCGCGTGCTGCGTGCGGACGGTGTCCAGTTCGAGGCGAACGTCGGCTACTCCGGGCTGAACCAGGCGCTCCTGCCCCTCCGGGACGCGATCGACGGTCTCGGCGGTCTGCACCGGGATGCCCTCCAGGTTGCCCTGGGTCTCGGTGCCGGCAGTCCTCCGGAACGGCTGGTCGTCTCCAACGCCGCGTTGGCGCTGCTCCAATCGGTAGCCGAGAGCAGTCCGTTGCTGCTCGTGGTCGACGACCTCCCGTGGATCGACCGGGCCAGTGCCGGGGTCTTCGGCTTCATCGCCCGGCGTCTCTCCGGCAGCCGGGTCAGCTTCCTGGCGGCCTCCCGTACGGGGGCGGACGGATACTTCGAGAGCAGCGGCCTCCCGACGTACCCCATGCAGCCACTCGACGAGTCGTCTGCCACCAGCCTGGTCGACCTCCGCTTCCCGGGCCTCGCCCACCCGGTGCGCCGGCGCGTCCTCGAAACCGCGCGGGGCAACCCGTTGGCCCTGTTGGAGCTGCCCAGCGCCCTGCGATCGAGCCAGCGCACGGCCTTGGAGGGTCTGCCGACGGTCCTGCCGCTCGGTCGACGTCTGCAGTCCCTCTTCCTCGCTCGCATTCAGAGCCTGCCCGCACCGACGCGGCATCTGCTGCTGCTTGCCACGCTGAGCGGAAGCGGGGACCTGGGAACCCTGTACGCCGCCGCGCGGGAGCTGAACCGCGACGCCGACCTGCAGGGCCTCGCTCCCGCGGAACACGATCAGCTCGTACGCGTGGAGGAACAGTCCCGGCGACTGGTGTTCCGTCACCCCCTGATCAGCTCGGCCGTCGTCGAGGCGTCCACCGGCGGCGAACGCCGTGCGGCACACCAGGCACTGGCCCGGGCACTGACCAACGAACCGGAACGCCGGGCCTGGCATCTCGGGTCGGCGACCATCGAACCGGAGGAGCGAGTGGCCGCCCTTCTCGAAGAGGCCGCCCACCGCATCCTCGACCGGGGAGACGCCGTGGCCGCCGTCGAGGCCCTCACCCGTGCCGCGGATCTCAGTCCGCTGGGGCGGGACCGAGCACGTCGGCTGGCGGAGGCCGCCTACATCGGCGCCGACGCCACCGGAGCGCTGAGCAGCGCATCCGAGCTGCTGGCGGACGCACGCCGGGCAGATCCGCAGCACGGCAGGTCGTTGCACTCGGCCGCCGCCGCCGTGCAGCTCGTGCTGAACGGCGACGGCGACGTGGCCACGGCACACCGCCTGCTGGTCGGCGCGATCCAGGAGGGAGTGCATGGCTACGACGCCGACGACGTGTCCCTGATCGACGCGCTGCACCTGCTTCTCCTGCTGTGCTTCTACGGGGGCGAGGAAAGACTGTGGGCGCCCTTCCACACGGCGCTCTCCCGCCTGCGGCCCGAGGCCCCGACGCTGTTGTCCGTCGCGAGCCGCACGTTCGGTGACCCCGCCCGCGCCGGGTCTGCGGCGCTGGAGCAGTTGGACCACATCCTCGACGCCGGCTTGGAGGAGACCGATCCCGCACGGATCGTGCGCATCGGAACGGCGTCGATCTACGCCGACCGCTTGGCTGCGCTGCGCGAGCCATCCTGGCGCGTCGTGCGGCAGGGACGAGACGGTGGCCCGGTACGCAGGCATCTCGGCGGTCTGATGCACCTGTGCCTGGACGGCTACCACTCGGGAAGATGGACGGAAGTCGCGCAGCTCGCCGAGGAGGGACTCGAACTGTGCGACGCGTCCGGCTACAGCTTCTTCACCTGGTACTTCCAGTACAACAAGGCAATCGTCGCCGCGTCCCGCGGAGAGACGGAGACCGCCCGGGCGCTGGCTGGGCGGATGACGGACTGGGCATCGCCGCGTGGCGTGCGCTCGGCCGTCCACTACGCCCACCAGGTGCACGCGGTCGCGAGCATCGCGAGCGGCGGCTTCGACGACGCGTTCCTCCACGCGAGCGCCGTCAGCCCCGCGGGCACCCTGCCCGCGCACACTCCGCATGCCCTGTGGCTGGCCCTCGACCTGGTGGAGTCGGCCGTGCGCACCCATCGCCGGGCGCAGGCGAGCGCACACGTGGGAGCCCTTCGAGCAGTCCGCGCCGAGGGCCTCTCGCCCCGACTCGCGCTGCTCGTCGGTGGATGCGAGGCGCTCACCACCGAGGACGACGACGTGGCCGCGCGGCTCTTCGCCGAAACGTTGAGCGCGCCGCACGTGGACCGGTGGCCGTTCGACACGGCGCGCGTGCGACTCGCCCAAGGAGAACGGCTCCGTCGTGCCCGCGCCACCACGGATGCCAAGACGCCCCTGTTGGCGGCCCTGAAGAGCTTCGAGGAACTGGGCGCGCGTCCGTGGGCGCAACGAGCGGCACACGAGTTGCGTGCGGCAGGCTGGAACGCACCGCAGGCCGGCGGCGCCCGCTCCGGTCAGGAACTCACGCCGCAGGAACGCGAGGTGGCACAACTCGCCGCGGCCGGCCTCACCAACAAGCAGATAGCCGAGCGCCTGTTCATCTCCCACCGCACCGTCGGCGCCCATCTGTACCAGGTATATCCGAAACTCGGCATCGCCTCCCGTGCCGCGCTCAGAGACGCCCTGACCTCGTTGGACGCGCCCCGGAACGACACCTGACGTCGTGGCCCGTGGCCCGCCGCCGACCTCCGGCCGGTGCAGAGAGGCTTCAACCGACCGCTTGACGCATCACCGGACGTACCGGGCGCAGAAGGTTCGGACCAGTTGGTCGCAGGCGCCGCGGGTCCGCCGTTCGTGCTCGGCGACCTCACCGCGCAGGACGTCGACGTCCAGGGCCCCTTCACCGACCGTCGGCACCCCGCCCGTCGCGGCCCACCTCTCCGTCCAGCTCGCGAAGCTGTCGACGGTGGTCTCCGGATGGAACTGCACGCCCAGCGCGTTCCCCCGGACGAACGCCTGGGATCCGCTCGCGTTGCGGGCGATCTCCATGGCGTCGGGTGGCACGGTGAAGGAGTCGCTGTGCAGTTGCATCCAGGGACCGGGCGGGACCAGGTCCGGATCGTCCGACGCCACGAGGGTGAAGCCGCGCTCCGGGCGGCGGGCGGGGGCGACGCTCCCGCCCAGTGCCTGGGCCAGCAACTGCGCGCCGAAACAGATGCCCAGTGTGGGCAGTCCGCTGCCCACCCCAGCCGTCACGAAGGCCCGCTCGTTCGCGAGCCAGGGCACACTCATGTCGTTCACCGACTCGTGGGAGCCCATGACGACGAGCAGGTCGTAGGCGTCGAGGTCGGGGACCGTGTGTTCCGGTCCGGCGAAGGAGAAGACGTGGGCCTCCACACCGCGTTCGGCGAGTGCGGGAGTCAGCGCCCCGGGCACGCGCTCGCGTCGGCTCGGCGCGGCGTCGTGCACGAGCACCAAGGCTGTTGAGGTCATGTGTGTCCCACCTTTCTGGAGCGGGGAGTCGGCCGGAGACCACGTACGTCCGACACGCACGGGGTGGTCAGAGGTCGAGCACGAGCCGATCCGAGGCGGCACGGCTGACGCAGATCATCATGGTGCTTCCGCTTGCGTGCTCGGCGGCGCCCAGCACCTCGTCCCGGTGGTCGGGGGTGCCGGCGACGACCCGGGTCTCGCAACTCCCGCAGTAGCCCTCCTCACAGGAGTAGGGGACTTCGGGGCGCACGTCCCGGACCGCGTCCAGGACCGAACGGTCGGCGGGCACGGTGATCACCGTGCCCGAGCGGTCGAGTTCGACCTCGAAGGAACGATCACCGTCCGTGACAGGCGGCGTCGCCCCGGAGTCCTTCGAGAAGCGCTCGACACGGACGTCGAGGCCGCCCCCTGCCACGGCGCAGGCGCCCGAGACGTCCGCGACCAGCGAGGGCGGGCCGCAGCAGTAGACCGCACTCCCCGCCGGGAGCCGGCCGACCAGGGGCGCGAGGTCTGGCCGGCCGTCCCGATCGGTCCGGACGACGGTGACCCGATGCGTGTCGAGATCCAGAAGTTCGTCCACGAAGGGCATGGCTCCGTGACGTCCGCAGTACAGCAGGCGCCAGTCCTGTCCGGAGCGCGCGAGAGCGCGTGCCATGGGAAGCAGGGGGGTTACGCCGATGCCTCCCGCCACGAGGAGGTGGTGCCTTGCCCGGGCCAGGGGGAAGTGGTTGCGCGGGCCTCGGACGGTCAGCTCCCGGCCCACGAGAGCCGTGGTGTGGATCTCCCGCGAACCTCCCCGGCCCTCGATCTCGTGCCGGACGGCCACCGTGTAGCTGGTCTTGTCCAGGTCGTCCCCGCACAAGGAGTACTGCCGGACGGTCCCGGAGGGCAGCACCAGTTCGAGGTGGGCTCCCGGCTCCCAGGCGGGCAGAGCCCCTCCCTCCGGGTCGACCAGGGTCAGCGTGACCACCCGGGGTGCCTCGGCGCGTATCTGCTTGACCAGGAGAGTCCTCGTCTCGCCTGGCCGGGATGGAGTGTCAGACATGGTCGATCCGTTCCTTCTCCGACCTGTGTTCGGGGCTGCGACTCAGAAAAGCTCGAAGTACTCGCTGTGCTCCCAGTCCATGACGGCAGCGTTGAAGCGAGCCAGTTCATGGCGTTTGATGCCGACGTAGTACTCGACGAACTGCTTGCCGAAGGACTCCGTGAACTCGCTGTCGTCGACGAGCGCCTGGAGCGCCTCCGCGAGTGTGCCCGGCAGCCTCGGGGCCTCCGTCTCGTAGGGCTCGTCGGCCGCCGGTCCGAGGTCCCATCCCTGCTCCATGCCGTTGAGCCCGGCGGTGAGCTGGGAGGCGACGTAGAGGTAGGGGTTGGCGGCGGGCTCGCCGACACGGTTCTCCACGTGTGTGGAGCCGTCGGCCGCCGATCCGCAGACACGGAGCATGGCCGCTCGGTTGTCGTGCGCCCACAGAACCCGGTCGGGGGCCATGGAGTAGGACTGGAACCGCTTGTACCCGTTGATGGTGGGCACGGCGAACGCCGAAGCCGCCGCGGCGTGCCGCAGTTGCCCGGCGAGGTAGTGACGTCCCGCCTCGGACAGGAGGGCGCCCGGGTCGTCCGGCACGAAGGCGTTCTCGCCCTCGCGCTCGCCCCGGAACAGCAGCGACTGGTGCAGGTGCCATCCGCTGGAGAAGACGCGGGGCATCTTCGGCCGGCACATGAAGGTCGCGTGGTAGCCGTGCCGGCGTGCGGTCTGTCTCAGGGCGCTGCGCAGCAGCATCACCGTGTCGGCGGCGCGCACGCCGGTCTGCGGACTGAGCGTCACCTCCAGCTGGCTGGGGCCCAGCTCCACCTCGAAGGTCCGCAGCGGTATGCCGAGCCGCCGCAGGGTGTCGCCGAAGACCGTGATCATCGGTTCGAGGGAGTCCGCCCGGTCCTCCGAGAGCAGCTGGTAGCCGGGGTTGAGCAGTTCGACGCCGTCCGGGCCGGAACCCCCGGTGCCGTCGGACACCGTGCGGAAGAGGTGGAACTCCAGCTCGGCGCCGACCATGACGTCGTAGCCCATGTCGGCGGCCCTCTGGACGGTGCGGCGCAACAGACCACGGGTGCACAGCGGGACTGGTTGGCCGTTGCTGAAGTAGAGGTCGCACAGCAGCCAGCCCGTCCCGTCCGCCCAGTCGAGCACGTGGAAGGTGCCGGGGTCGGGCACCATGACCACATCCCCGGCACCGGCCATCTCGGCGATGCCGCATCCGCCGTCGGGCGAGAACGCCTGGTAGACGGTGGTCCCCGAGGTGTCCTTCGACAGGAGGGTGGAGACCACGGTCAGGCCCCCGCGCAGGACGGACGCCAGTTCCGAGGCGGCCACCGTCTTGCCGCGCAGCAATCCGTGCTGGTCGGCGAAGACGATGCGCACGGAATGCAGACGTTCCGCCGCCACCCGTTCGAGGATGTCGCCGGCCGCCCGTGTCTGGTCGTCGGAGTACAGGCCGTGCCGTTCGATGAATCCCATGGATGCACTCACTCCGCGTGGTGGGGCAGGGGCGGCAGCAATGCGTCGTCGGGCTCGGGCTGCGACGACCTGACTCCGGCGGGACCACTGTCCCGGGCGGCGTCGGAGTCCTGGGCCCACGGACTGTCGCGCCGCAGCGAGTCGATGGCCCCGGTCCAGAAGGTCTCCCACTCCCCCGTCGGACCGATGCCGTCGAGCGGGATGGGGCCCCTGCTCTCCACGTCGGCGGTGTCCCGCAGGAGCAGGTCCGGACTCCTGCCCTCGGCGACCGCGTCGATGGCGGCCAGCAGCATACGGCGGTAGGTCACGATGGCCCTGTCGGAGCGGCTCAGATGTTCACGGGTGCGGTCGTGGATCAGGCCCTGCCCCTCGACGGCCATCTGGTCGTGCACATTGATGTCCGGGCCCAGGCCGGTGTACGTGGCCGTACGCTGTTCCTCGGGATCGAACATGTACTGGTTGCCGCGGTTCCGGACCGGCTTGTAGTCGGGGAGGGTGATGCCGTCCAGCCGCTGCTCGCGCATCTTCTCCCGGTCCACCGGCTCGTCGAGGCTGGTGAACATCGCGTACCAGTAGCAGGAGGTGTCGTCGACCGGCACGTGCCACTGAGTGATCGCCATGGAAGCGCTCAGCGGGATGGTGATGCCGTGCGGGAAGACCTGGTGCGTAATGCGCACGTGGGTGGCGCTGCCGTCGTGCCCCTCCCCGTCGATCCTCCGCAGCGCGACGATGCGCTGGCCGTACTCGGTGCGGGCGTTGAGGATCTCGGGCCTGCCGTACTCCCGCAGGATCCGCGTCATGGGCAGGTCGGTCCCGAGCGAGACGTTGCGGAACTGCTTGCCGTAGGAGTCGCCCGAGTCGTCGTCCTCCTCGAAGCGGTGCAGGTAGGAGGCATGGGCAGGATCGATGCCGACCTCGAGGGCCTGAAGCCAGTTGCAGTCGAGGTAGCCCTTGAAGGCGAAGGTGTACTCCTCGGGGGCGAGGAAGCAGTCGAGCGCGGGCAGGTGCGGCGGCTCGCCGGGGCCGAGGTAACCCCACACGATGCCGTTGCACTCGCGGACGGGATAGGACGCGATGCGGACCCGGGAGGCCAGTTTGCTGCCCTCGGGTTCCGCGGGAGTCTGAAGACAGCCGCCGGCCTTGTCGAACAGCCAGCCGTGGAAGTAGCAGCGCAGCCCGCCGTCCTCCAGCCGGCCCAGGGAGAGGTCCGCCCCCCGATGGGGGCAACGCCGCTCGATCAGGCCCAAGGTGCCGTCCTCGTTGCGGAACAGGACCAGGTCCTCACCGAGGAGCTTCACCGTGACGACAGGCCGCGCGCCCGCCAACTCCTCGCTCAGGGCGACGGGTTGCCAGTAGCGACGCATCCACTCACCGGCGGGGGTGCCGGCTCCCGTCTCGGTCATCCGCCGGTTTTCGTGTGCTAGCATCCAGACTCCAACGTTCGATTACCGCACATAAGTTCGCTTTTCTGGTGCGTGGACAGTACGACTGGACAGGGGAAGAACGCAATGGCTCGACTGAACGACGACGACTCGGCGGCCCGGCGACGGCGGGAGCTGGCCGGTACGGCCAACCCGGCGGACTTCTCCGAAGCGCTGGCGCGCGGCCTCGCCGTACTGTCGGTCTTCGGCAAGGAGCGCAGACGTCTGACCCAGGCCGACCTGGCACGCGAACTCGGCCTGTCCCGGGCCACGGTGAGGCGGGCCGTCCTCACCCTGGAGCACCTCGGCTACCTCACCGCCGACGGGCGCGCATACGAACCGACCCCCCGCGTCCTCGGACTCGCCGAGGCATACCTCGCGTCGAACACCGTCAGCACCGTCGTACAGCCCGTCTGCGACCGCGTGTGCGAGGAGTTCAAGGCGTCGTGCTCGGTGGCCGTCCTGGAGGGCGACGAGGCCGTCATGATCGCCCGCGCCATCCGCCAGTCCATGCTCATCGTGGGAAGCGGGGTCGGTTACCGCGTCCCCGCCCGCACCTCGGCCCTGGGCAAGGTGCTGCTGGCTCACCTCGGTTCCCCCGCGAAGACCTCGTCCGCGGAAGGGCCCGACGAGGAGACCCTTCGGGAGATCCGGGAAGCCGGCTACTGCTACGTCGCCAACGACGTCGAGCCGGGGTTCCACTCGATAGCAGTGCCGATCACCCGCTGGGACGGCCGCGTGGTGGCGGCGCTCAACGTGGGCTCTTCCCTCGAGCAGTTGTCGCCGCAGGACATGTTCGGAAGCGTTCTCGACGCCCTGCGGTTGCATGCCGAGGCACTGCGCGGGCAACTCGTGTGAGGCGGCGCCGCCTACGGCGAGCCCACGGTGTCAGCCCGGCGCCACGGAGGAGACCGGCGCGTCCTGCGCCGCGTCACGGCCGGGATCGACGACCAGGGCGGCGATCAGGCCTCCGACGGCGATCAGCACGCCCATCACCATGAAGGCCGTGTTGTAGCCGTCGACCTGGTTGTCCGCGGCATCGATCAGGGCCCCCGTCGCCCAGGGCGCGAAGATGCCGGATGTGCTCTGCAACCCGATGAAGAGGCTCAGGACACTCGTCCGCTGGGACGGGGCCGCGGAGGTCCCGATCGCGGCGTAGACGATCGGAAGGGCGAGGAGCGTGAGGCAGTAGCCGACGACGAGCAGCCCGTACGCGAGATAGCGCTGCCCTCCGGCCAGCGGCAGAACGGCCAGGAACACGCCGCCCACGGCCAGGGAGACCGTGGGCACCAGGCCGCGGGCCACCCGGGGCGCAACTCCCGAGGCGAGGAGACGGTCGGTGAACCAGCCGGCACCGAGCATGAACGCCATGCCGATGATGCTGGGCAGGCCGAACAAGAAGCCCGAGGTGAGCGGCGAGAACCCCAGACCGGCCTCCAGATACGAGGGGAGCCAGCTGAGGATCACCGCGATCAACGCGTACAGCGGGTAGGTCGCGAGGAGCAGCAGGATGAACGTCCGGCTGGTGACGACCGCGAGGAAGGTGCGTCGTCGTGCCGCCCGGTCCGCGGCGGCGTCTGCCGCGGAAGCCGAGTCCGCGAGGCGCTGCGGGGCGGCGTAGGGGCCGATGCGTCCGACGGCCAGCCACAGACCGCACCAGACAAGCCCGGCCACGGCCACGGCCAAGAAGCCGGTGCGCCAGCCCTGATGGACGATCAGCAGGGTCAGAACCGGTGCCGCCACCAGCTTGGCGAGCGAAGGTCCCGAGGTGAGCACCGAAGTCGGCAGCCCCCTGCGATGCGGAGGGAACCAGCTGTAGGCGGCGGAGTTCGCCACGGCGGTCGCCGGTCCTTCGGCGGCGCCGAGAACGATCCGCGTTCCCAGCAGCACGCCGCTGCCGGCGAACAGGAAGACGGGCAACTGGGTCGCCGCCCACAGCAGGGACATGATGAACAACAGCCATTTCAACGATATGTGCCGGGTGGCGAGGAAGCCGATCCCGATCGCGCTGACGCTGTACACGAAGTAGAACGAGCTGCTGATGAGCCCGAACTGCGACGCCGACAGCCCCAGTTCCCGCATGACGGGCTGCGCCGCCAGGGCCAGGATGGTGCGATCGGCGAAGTTGACGATCATGAAGACAGCCAGCAGGACGAGCACACACCATGCTCTCAAGGGCCGGTAGTCACGGTCCCGTTCGTCCGCCCCCACGGGCTGCAGTCTCGGTTTCCAGGCTGTTGTCACGGCATTTCCTTCCCGGGCACCGGATGACCCGGCACCATGAGGGCGGCTCGGCGGGCGGCGGAACGGGCCGCCGACGTGCGTGGGTGCGGGCAGCGGCAACGCACGGTACGTGCGGACGACGAGGCGAGGAGGGCGGCCGAAGCGGCGGACCGCTCACTCGGCGGTGGGCGCCCACAACGGCTCCGAGACGGTCGCGCCGATGTGCCGGCCCCACCCGTTTCGGCTGGTCACCTCGTGAATGGGCCGCCGGTTCGCAGCCACGCCCCAGCGGCCGAGCGGATAGCCGAGAGCGAGCATGACGTTCATCCTCCAGCCGTCCCCGGTCGGCACACCGAGGAGCTTGTGCACGGTCTCCTCCTCGTAGCGCAGAACCGTCGTGATGACACCGCCCACGCCCTCGGCACGGGCGGCGAGCAGGGTGCTCCAGATGGCCGGATAGATGTTCGCGCCGCCGTGGT
The DNA here is from genome assembly GCF_055635195.1 of Streptomyces sp. NPDC111628. Taxonomy (NCBI): domain Bacteria; kingdom Bacillati; phylum Actinomycetota; class Actinomycetes; order Kitasatosporales; family Streptomycetaceae; genus Streptomyces; species Streptomyces sp. NPDC111628. The sequence continues at coordinate 914,913 of NZ_JBVKBZ010000003.1, forward strand.
CGTCGATGGAGAAGACGAACAGCAGGAGGGGGATCTCGGCGAAGTGCTCCGTGAAGTAGTCGCCGGACGCCTTGATCTTGCGCATGGTGGCGGCATGCGCCTCGGGATCGTGGATCGTCTTGCCCAGTGCGCCTCGCGCCATGTCCGCGTACTCCTGCACGCGGCACTGCACGTAGAGCTCGGCCAGCTGGGTCTTGATGGCCGGATCGTCAACGGCCAGGAAGTGCCACCGCTGGGCGTTACCACCGTTGGGCGCACGGATCGCGGCGTCGAGAATGCGGCACTGCGACTCCAGCGGGATGGGGTCCTTGCGCATTCGGCGCATCATCCTGGTGGTGTACAAAGCCTCGTAAACGTCCATCCAGTATCTCCTGGGACTGCCGAGACGGAGAGATCGCGGGACTCCGCGGTATGGTCGACAGAGAATGTTCGACTACCGCACGTAAGTTCGCGGTCGAGCGATGCGACGGATGCTAGAGCCGCGCCGTCGATGGACGCAATAGGTTCGGTCGTGCTCCGTCGCCGCGGTCAAGCCCCGCGGAGGCGCTCAGCCCTCTTCGCCGGCGGCGACGGCCGGCCAGATCGTTGCCACGACGCGCTCGGCGAACCCCTCGGGAACGTCTCCGCCGGTTCGGAGATAGTCGGCGAAGTAGCTTCCGAAGCAGAGGCTCACGACCATCTCCAGGTCGGCGTCCTCGCGCACCGCGCCGCGCCGCTGCAGGGACACGAGCGCCAGGAGCAGCTCCTCGCAGCGAGGCTGTATGCCCAGCTCACGCAGTTGCTCCATCAGACCGGGCGCTCGCTCCACCTCCGCCATGAAGTTGCCGTGCAGGGCCATCGCCCGCTCATTGTGATAGCGGGGGTCGAGGCGTCGCACGGCCTCGGTCAGCGCCTCGCGCGGCGCCAGGTCGTCCAGGTCCAGCGGCGGATAGGCCTCGCGCTGCATCCGTAGCCCGTACTGGATGGCGTCGATGACGAGGTCGTACTTGTTGGCCCACCGCCGGTAGAGGGTGGGCCGGGTGACGCCGGCGTCCGCGACGATGTCACCGATCGTCAACGACGAGTATCCTTCCGTCGCCAGCCGACGGCGGGTGGCCTGAATGATCGACTCCTCGATCGCCGGATCCCGCGGGCGTCCGGCGGAAGGCCCCTGCGACGCCTCCGCACGGCGTCCGCGCTTGGCACCCCGTGCGTCCGGTCGGGTCGTCTCCGCGCTCGCCATCCCATGTCCTTCCCGAGTCTCGGGCCCGTCGGAGCCCGGTTCCATCCTGCCTTCTTTTTCGTTACAGCTCCTCACCGTGCCTCGACCCTCGCATTTCATTACACATCTTGACCGTAATGAAATACATCCCTACCGTGTCCCGCACCAAGGCCGACAGGCCCGGTCCACCACGAGGAGATCACCATGTCCACGGCGCAGGAGCTGATCGACCGGAGCATTCCCTTCGTGGAAGAGCTGAGGAACCGCACGGCCGGGGCTGCCTTGGAGACATGGCTCAACGAGACACATGGACCAGGCACATCCGTCTACGACGACCTGGCGCGCCTGGCCTCCGAGGGAGTGCGGGACGGCTGGGCGGCCAACGTCGAGGTCGACGGCCCCAGGTACCGGCGCAGCCGGATCGCCGAGCCTCTTCCCGAACTGCACTACTTCAGCATCACGGCGGTGTACATGGACAGCGTCGAGCGCTACCGCGGGCAGTACCACCAGCATCCCTACGGCGAACTCAACCTCGTCGTGCCCCTCACCCCGGGGGCCCGCCTCATGGGCCCCAGGGGCTGGTGCGGCGCGGGCTGGACCGCCCCCGACCCCGGCAGTCATCACTACCCCGAGGTCGAGGGCGGCGCCCTGATCGCACTGTTCTACCTGCCGGCCGGGCGCATCTCGTACGACATCTCCCCGCCTCGGGCCTGACCGAGTCTCGCGGCCAGGTCTTCCGGATCGACGGACATGATTCCGGCACCGGCGTTCACCGGTACGAAGATCCCGTCCGAAGGGTCGTCCAGCAGGCCCGGGTCGTGCATGCCGTCGTCGATCCAGGCCCACGGCCGCCCGTCGGCGAGGGCACGGATGGCGGGCAGTTTGCGGAACTGGACGGGCAGGAAGGGCCAGGGACGTTCCGGCAAGTCGAGCACGTGCCGCAACGCCGGATGGGCGTTGTGCGACCAGGCGCCGGCCCACACGATGTCGAAGTTCTCGACGAGTCGCCCCAGGACCGCGTCGGCGCCCACAGGGATCTCGACCCTCCTGGCCCACCGGTTGCCGTCGGAGTGGACCACGACGTTGTGGACCGGCACCGTCGGGCGGTCCAGGACGATGACGCCGTCCACGTCGATGACTGCGAGGGGCCGTTGCGTCACGGCGGTCACGGTGTCTCCTACAGGTCGAGGACGAGACGAGCGGAACGACAGCGGGAGACACAGACGAGCATGGTGTCCCCGGCCTGTCGTTCCGCCTCGGACAGCAGCGAGTCACGGTGCTCCACGTCCCCGGCGATCACGGGCGTCTCGCAGGTGCCGCAGACACCGTCCTCGCAGGAGTAGGCGACGGGCAGGCCGGCCGATCGCAGGACGTCGAGCACACTCTGGTCGGGGCCGACCGGGGCGCGCACGCCGGAACGCCGGCACACCACCTCGAAGGTCGTCGCGGGTCCGCCGGCGGTCTGCGGTCGGGCGGCGAATCTCTCCAGCAGCAGAGGTCGCCCGTGCCCGGCGCAGCTCGTCTCCGTCGCGCTCAGCAGCGGCTCGGGCCCGCAGCAGTACACCACGGTGCCGGGACCGGTCGTGCCGATCGCCTCTTCCAGGTCGAGGAGGCCGAACTCGTCCTCCGGCCGGACGAGGACGCACTCGCCGTAGCGTGCCAGCCGGTCCAGATAGGCCATGGAAGCCCGGCGCCGGCCGCCGTACACGAGCCGCCACCGCGCCCCGCGCTCATGCACGGCCGCGATCATCGGAAGCAGCGGCGTGATGCCTATCCCCCCGGCGATGAACAGGTAGTCCGGTGCGTCCACCAACGGGAAGTCGTTGCGCGGGGCCGAGACCGGAAGCAACGCACCGGGCCTGAGCCGGCTGTGGATGTGGTCGGAGCCTCCCCGGCCGCCGGGTTCGTGCAGCACCGCTATGGTCAGCGACCGATCGTCGTGGGGATCGCCGCAGAGCGAGTAGCTGCGGCGCAGACCTGGCCCCAGATCGACGTCGATGTGCGCGCCCGGCTCCCATACGGGCACCGTCCCGCCCCCGGGGTCGGCGAGTTCGAGCGAGAGGACTCCCTCCGCCTCCCGGGTCATGGACCGTACGCACAACTGCCGTTCACGCCGACCGTGATCCGCCGCCGACGCCGACCCGGGCCCGGGCCCGGGCCCGGGCCCGGGCAGCAGCATCCCGGCGGTCACCGGGACGCTCGTTCCTCGCGCACGGCCCCTGCGGTACCGGCCGCGCCCGTGAAGTAGCTGCCCGCCTCGACGTGGTAAGTGGCGCTGTCCCCGCCCCGCGTCACTCCGACCGGGTCGTCGCCCCGGGCGACCGCCTTGGCCTGCTTGCTCATCATGCGCCGCAGCATGGCCACACCCTGGTCGGTGGTGGTCAGGAACTCGCGGGAGTGGGTGGCCACGCTGCCCTGGGACTTCTGGGCCTCGTAATCGCCCGGGTAGCGCTGGTGCTCCGCTTCGGTCAGCTGGTCCCACCACTTGTCGTCGCCCATCCTGCTGCGCTCGCCGAGCAGATAGCCGGGATGGTCGGCCCGGAACAGGGTGAAGACCTTGAAGTGGGTGTCGTCGAAGGGCACGGCCCAGCCGACGATCGGCGTGGGCCCCAACGCGGTCAGTTTCGGCCCCGGGATCAGGCGGACGTTGGGGAAGACGCAGTCCGTAACCCTGGTGAGGACGCGGCCGTCGGGGAACTCCCGGACCGATGTGACGCGCACGCCCTGCTCGGTGAAGGCGAACGTGCACTCCGGCAGGATGGCCATCTCCGGGATGAACTGGTTGCCGGAGAAGCGCGCGTGCAGGATCGGCACGTGAAAGGGGTCCATCACGTTCTCCCAGTGCTGGAGCCAGTTGAAGTCCAGCTCGGCGGGTCCGCCGGCCCCGAAACTCCTGTCGTCGGCGTACACGGACTCGCCCTCGCCGAGGTCCTCCAGCACGTCGTAGCGCGGGAAGGCGGGTTTGCGGTCCGACGGCCCCATGTAGGCGAAGATCAGCCCGTGGTACTCACGCAGCGGGTACCAGGGCTGGCGGACCTTGTCGCGGTGCTTGCCCAGCTCCGGCTCGCAGGGCTGCTCCAGGCAGTGGCCCTCGGTGTCGAACACCCACCCGTGGTAGCAGCAACGAATGCCGTCGTCCTCGACTCCGCCGTAGAACAGCGACGCGCCCCGGTGGGCACAGTCGGGTGCCAGCAGGCCGGGCCGTCCGCCGCGGGTGCGGAACAGGACGAGGTCCTCCCCCAGGATGCGCAGCCGTTTCGGTGTCGTCGTGGCGTCGCCGGAGAGTGCCACCGGCTGCCAGTACCGGCGCAGTACCTCACCGTACGGAGTGCCCGGTCCAACCTGTGCCAGTTCCAGCAGCGACGTTCCGGGGCGGCGCCCGTAGGCGGTGCCGACGTCCATGAGTACTCCTCGCTCAGGAGGTCCCCGCGGCCGGACGCGCCGGCCGACGAACGGGGACACCAGGGGGTTGTGGCTGAACGCCGTCCACTTAACGAGGCCGGGGCCGGTCACCTCTACGCCGGCTCCATTGATTGAGAGATCACAGCACTGTGCCCCGCTGACGCAGGGCCCGTCCAATGCCGCGGGCGGCAGCCAGCAAGACCGGCACGAGCATGATCGGACGCATCTCACCGGCGGGGACGACGACACCGATGGCCGCGCCGGTTCTTCCGTCCCCGCCGGTCACCGGGACGGCGACACTGACGGCCCGGGTGTTGACGAAGCCGTCGCACACGGCGTAGCCCTTGCACCGGGCGTCGGCCCACAGTCGGCGCAGTTCGTGCGGGTCGGACGGAGTGCGGTCGTTGAAGCGGGGCAACGGGCCCGACAGCACCTCCTCCTGAAGCCGGGTGTCCGCATGCGCCAGGAGAACGGCCCCACCCGCGGCCGCGTGGGCCGGCACGCGCCGCCCGGCGTGGAGGAGGAGACCCTGCAGTTCTTCCCTTGCCTTCAGCCACTCCAGCACGAGGACGTCCCTGCCCTCGAGCACGGTGAGCTGGGTGTGCTGCCGAGTCGCGGCGTGGACGTCTTCCAGGTAGGGCATGGCGGCCTCGCGGAGGTCGAGCGCCCGCGCGCCGAGTGCACCGATCTCCCAAAGGTGCAGACCGATGCGCACGCGGTGGCCCTCCTCGCGTTCGAGGAACCCCGCTTCCAGCAGTTGCGTCACCAGACGGTGCGCGGTGGGCACCGGAAGCCCGGTCCTTCGGGCGATCTCCGCGACGGTCAGGAACCGGCGGTCGTGCGCGAACGCCTCCAGTACCCGGACCGCGCGGGCGAGCACCGACTCTCCGGTCGTCCAGCGTGCCATCTCCGCCCCCGTCGCACAGGGCCGGACGGCCGGCCGCAGGGTTCCGCATCACGGTGACTCGGGGCCGTCGGCCGGTGACGCGGCGGCCAGGTCCGGGAACCATGGAGGCGGCGGTGCCATGGTGTCGTCCCGCCCGCTTCCCGGGCAAGTGGTCCGCATCCCCCTTCCGAGGACTTCGACTCCCTGTCATACGACTGATGCCCCGCCGCGCAGCCCGCGACAGCATGCGAGGACCGCATCGGTCGGCCCGGCGGGGTTGTGCGGGCCGACCGGCGCACTTGACGTCATCCCACCCCACCGAGGAGTTCCCATGTCCCGGACCATTCTGGTCAGTGGCGCGTCCAGCGGCTTCGGCGCCTTGACGGCACGAGCTCTGGCCGATGCCGGCCACACCGTCTACGCCGGTATGCGACAGACCACCGGACGCAACGCGCAGGCCGTCGCCGAGGCCCACGCGTACGCCGAAGAGCGGGCCGTGCGGCTGAGAACGGTCGAACTCGACGTCTCCAGTCAGTCGTCCGTCGACCGGGCCGTGGCCGCCGTCACGCGCGAGGCGGGCCGTATCGACGTCGTCGTCCACAACGCCGGCCACATGGTCACCGGTCCCACCGAGGCCTTCACCCCGGAACAGATCGCCCGGATCTACGACACCAACGTGGTGTCCACGCAGCGAGTGAACCGCGCCGTGCTCCCGCAGATGCGCGACCGCCGGGACGGGCTGCTGGTGTGGGTGGGCTCGTCCAGCACCTACGGCGGCACGCCCCCGTACCTCGCGCCCTACTTCGGTGCCAAGGCGGCGATGGACCACTTGGCCAAGAGCTACGCCGTCGAGCTCTCCCGCTTCGGAATCGACACGGCCGTAGTCGTGCCCGGGTCCTTCACCTCCGGCACGCATCACTTCGCCCATGCCATGCTTCCGCAGGACACCGATACGGCGAAGGCCTACGAGCCGGTGTACGGAAACCTGGCGCAGGAGGTGGGCGAACGCCTGGCGGCCCTGGCACCGGCCGACGCCGACGTCCGGGAGGTGGCTCGCTCCATCGTCGACCTCGTGGACATGCCCAAGGGCCGACGGCCGTTCCGGACCACTGTCGACCCCGCCGACGACGGTTCCGAGCGCGTCAGTGACATCGCCGACCGGGTTCGGGCCGACTTCTACGACCGAATCGGCCTCACCGACCTGCTGACCGTGCGGGCCGACAGCTGACCCGCCCCCGACGGGTCCCCCGGTGCGGGTACCCGTCGGGCCGTCCATGCCGGCCGGCGATGCCGCCCGTCCGCCTGGAGGCGAGGCGTGCACATCCCGCCCCGGAACAGGGGAACAGGCCGCTCACGTCAATCGGAGACCGACGGGCGGTTCCTCCCCGGCGCGGACGATCGCTCCGTCGACACGCAGCCCGGTGACGGGACAGAGATACGCGCGGTAGCGCATGTGCCGCCCCGCTCGCCCCGTGGCGGGTGTGAACTCCGGCCCGAGTTCGGAGACCGGGCGCTCCAGTACCGCACAGTGCCGGGTGAAGTCGCCGTCGGCGGGCCCGAGTTGTGCTCGGCCGGTGAGGGAGACGAAGGTGAGAACGCCTTCGTGCTCCTGAAGACCGAGCTCTCCGCCGATGACGCGCACCGGTGCCTTCGGGTCGGCGACACCCAGGAGTACCCGCGGGGGTGCCGCCTGCCGCAGCCGCTCGGCGAGGGCCGAGGCACGGGCCGCGGCGGTCGACGGCTCGTCCACGGCCCGGCCCCCCGCGTCGACGACGACCGCGTACACCCGCAGCGCCACGTCCCTTCTCAGGGCCCCGGCGCGGACGTCGCGCAGGACGGCGGCGGGGTCTCGCTTCAGCGGATCCCCCCAGCCTGCGCCGTTGGCGCCGGTCCACTCCCAGACGTCGGTCGCGCCGACGGCGAGCAGGGGGCCCTTGGCCTGCACGGAAGCCCAGTCACCGTCGAGCTCGTGCAGGTTCTGCGGCACCCGGCCACCGCTCAGCCGGTCCAGGACGTCACTGCTCCGCCGCAGGCGGAACCTTGCCATGGTGCCCGGACTGCCGCCGAACGGCCCGGCCAGGGCCGGGAACGACTCGTCCATGTAGAGGGCAATGCCGAGGCGGGGTTCGGACCACGGGACCGTCGCCTGGACGAACCCCCGGCCACCGCGGTACTCGCCCGCACCGTCCGCCCGGACGGGCAACGCCCTCCGGTACAGGAACAACATCGGCCAGAGCTGTTCCAGCTCCTCCACGTTGCCGGCCGTACCCTCGGGGATCCAGAAATGCCCGCCGAAGTCGACGCCGTCGTCGTGGGGCGTGGCGCTCAGTCCGCCGATCATGTTGGTGACGTCCGGCGCGATGAAGGGCCGGCCGGCCTGCTCGCCACCGGTGATCACCGCGTAGAACGCTGGGTTGGCCGGTCCGATCGCCATGCGTTGCAGCTCCGGCGACGCGCAGGAGAGCATCTTGGCCACGACGCTTCCCGAAAGGCTGATGAGCGTCTCCATGGTGTAGGCGCCGGCCGGGCTGATGGCTGCGGGGAAGTCCGCGCAGGACAGGGTTCCGGGTACCGGTTCGAGCGTCACCCGGCGGTGCACGCCGCCGTATGCGCCGCCGAGGTCGGCGGCCGTCGCGGCGGTCAGGGCACAGAGGAAGGCGCCGAGCAGACCCGCGTAGGCGACGTTGATGGCACCCGCCTGCGGGTCGGTTCCCCGGTTGTCGACCCAGAGGCGTTCTCCCTCTTTGCGTACGGTGAGCTGGTAGGCGTAGATCCCGTCGTCGCCCGGGCCCTTGCCCTCGGTGAAGATCCGGTGCGACCACTGACCATCGGGTATGTGGCGCAGGCGTTCCACGAAGGTGCGTTCCGATGCGTCCAGTACGGCTGTCATGACGCCCTTGACGACGTCTGCGCCGTACCGGTCCACCAGTGCGAGGATGCGGTCCGCAGCCACGGAGTTCGCGGAGATCGCCGCCCGCAGATCCAGGTGCGCGTGGTCGGGGAGCCGGGACTGGCGCAGGAACAGTTCCTCGACGTCCGCCTGTACCCGGCCGCCGCTGACAATCTTGACCGGTGGGAGCGCCGGCGGGTCGCTGAACATGTCCGGCGCGTCCATGCAGAAGCTGCCCATGCTGGTGCCGCCCACGTCAGCGTGGTTCAGGACGTTGGCCACCCAGCAGAACAGTGCGTCCCCCACGAAGACGGGCGCTGCGACCACCACGTCCGGCTGGTGCGGGGACCCGACGTAGGGGTCGTTCGAGAGGAACATGTCACCGGGGCGGATGCCCGGGTTCTCGCTGCGGTTCTCCAGGATCCACTTGATCGTCAGAGACTGGGAGGTGGAAAAGTACTGGATGTAGGGTCCCAGATACACCAACTCGCCGTCCTGCAGGGCGATCGACGGCTGGAAATCGCGGGTGAGCATGGTGATGGGCGAGACACACAGCCGCTGGAGCGTCTGTCCGTGCTCCACGTTGACGTTGAGCAGCGCGTACCGGACGACTTCGAAGGTGATCGGATCGATGTCGGTGTGCGACCGGTCGTGCAGTTCCAGGGTGGGCGACATGGCGAGCCGCGGGCCGGGTACATAGCCCCGGGCCCGGCCGTCCCAGACGACTGCGTCGTCATCGGTCATCGTGTGTCTCCTCCGCTCGCTACGCCGGGAACGAGGTCCTCCGGAAGGCGCAGGCTCAGATGGCCGTGCTTCCCGGTGGCCAGTACCGCTCCGGGCGGTACGCAGACCGTGGTGTGGGCGAGTTCGACCAGCGCGGGGCCCCGTATCTCACCCGTCCGGGCGACCGCGTGCCGGTCGTGGACGTCGGTGGCGAGCCACTGGTGGTGTGTGGGCCAGTAGACCTCACAGGTCTCCCTGACGCCGTCGCCGCTCGGCTCTACCGTCGGCGGTTGGGCCGGGTACCGTGACGGCTCCCGGGCCTCGGCGCGCAGCGCGAAGACCTCCGCCGTGCCACGCACTCCCGAGCCGCCTGCGCCGTACCGGCGGGCGTACTCAGCGGTGAACCGCTCCAGCACGAGTCGGCCGGTCTCCGGTCCCACGGGGAGCGGAACGGGGACCTCCACGCTGTTGGCCAGTTGCTGTTCGAAGCGCATCAGCGCGTGCACGCTGATGTCGAACTCACCGGTCGTCGTGCCGACCTGTTCGCCCGCGGACCGAACGCGCCGCACCGCTTCGTGGACGGCGGGGGCCAGGTCGTCACCGAACGGCGCCTTGACGACGCGTTCGACCTCGACGCACCGCAAGGTGTCGGCGGTGGCGATGCCGTAGGCCGAGAGGGTCGACGCTCCGTCGCCCAGTGGTACAAGCACCTCGCGTACACCGGACTCGGCCGCGAAGCCGAAGGCGTGCACGGGGCCGGCCCCGCCGTAGGCGTAGAGGACGAAGTCCCTTGGATCCAGGCCGCGTTCGATGGTCTGGCGACGGACGAGAGTGGCGGCGTGCACGTTGTTGACGTTGACGATGCCTGCTGCCGTCTCCTCCACCGACAGGCCCAGCTCTGCGGCGAGCCGGGTCACCGCCGCCCTGGAGCGGTCCGGGTCGAGCCGCATTCGCCCGTCGAGGAAGGCGCCGGGACGGATCAGTCCGAGGACCACGTCCGCGTCCGTCACGGTCGGTTCCGTTCCGCCGCGGCCGTAGCAGGCGGGCCCGGGCTCGGAGCCCGCGCTGTCCGGCCCGACGCCGAGGGCGCCCGTCATGGGGTCGGCCCGGGCGATGGTCCCGCCTCCGCAGGCGACGCTGCGCACGTCGAGGTGGGTCATCCGGTAGGTGTGCTGTTCGATCACCTTCTCCTCGGCCGTCACCGGTCTGCCGTCCTCGACCAGCCCGATGTCGAAGGAGGTGCCGCCCATGTCCGTGGCGATCACCCGGTCGTGGCCCGCGGCCCGGGCCAGGGCCGCCACGCCCGCCAGCCCTCCGGCCGGGCCGGAGTCGATAGTGCCGAGAGGAGCGCCTGCGGCCTCCGCCGAAGGCAGGACTCCGCCGTTGGCCTGCATGAAGGCCACTGGTGTCGCGAGCCCGCCCTGTTCAAGCCGTTCGGCGAGGCGGCCGAGGTAGTGCAGGAACACGGGGCCCACATAGGCGTTGATCACTGTGGCGACCATGCGCTCGTACTCCCCCAGGCGGGGGGACACGCGTACCGACTGGGACACATAGGTCGCCGGGGACACCTCGGTCACCAGTTCGGCCACCAGCTGTTCGTGAGCCGGATGGGCGAACGACCACAGCAGGACCACCGCCACGGCGTCCAGTTCGTGGCGCGCGATGAACCGGCTCACCTCGGTGCGGACGTGCGAGGGGTCCGGCGCCACGACGACGGCGCCGGTACGGTCCACCCGTTCCTGCAGTTCCAGTACGGCTCCGGGCACGATCATCGGCCGGGGCAAGGCCCCGTGGACGCGGAACACGTCCTCGATCGGGCGACCCGCCACTCGCCCACGCCCGCGCATCATCGCCAGCGCGTCGCCGTGGCCCACCGTCGTGACCAGGCCGACCCTGGCACCTCTGCGCTCCAGGACGGTGTTGGTGCCGATGGTCGTTCCATGCCCGAGACGGCGCGTGTGTGACAGAAGGGACCGCACATCGCTGCCCACCGCCTCGCCGAGCCGGGTCAGCGCCTCGTGGACGCCGCGGACCGGATCGTCGTTCGTCGTGAGCGCCTTGACGGAGAGGGACCGTCCTCGCGCGTCCGTAAGGACGCAGTCGGTGAACGTGCCTCCGATGTCGATGCCTATCGAGTAGTCGTCCGTGTTTGTCGTCAGCAAATGCTTCCCCCATCCCAGCAGAACCGAGTGTCAATTGATTTCATGAGTCAACTTCTGGTGCAACGGCCTCGTCCGTCCAGGACCCGGCGGTGGTAACCACCGGCCGCACATCGGTCACATGACTGCCGGCCGCTCCGCCCGGCGCGCGGCCTCGTGGTGAACCGAGGGCGCCGCGGCTCCGTCGCCCTCCACCATGGCCGTGCCGACCGACCTATACCCGGCGCTCGAAGCATGGTCATTCGTCAGATGGTGCCTGCACGGACACGCCCATAGCTTTTCCAACGTAACGCGGCACCGACGCCGTCGACTTGGGCCGCCTCTCATGTCAGCGCACCTTGCGACGGCCTCGTCACCCGCCCACCGGATCTGTTCAGAAGGGCCCCTTTCATGACGCACGCCGCTCCCCTGCCGGACCTGCCCGACACCGCCGTCAACAGCCTGTTCACCGCCGAGGACACCGCTCTCCTCCTCATCGACCACCAGCCGCAGATGGTGTTCGGCGCGCGCAGCGCGGACCCTCAGCTCCTGGTCAACAACGTCACGGCCCTCGCTCGGACGGCCAAGACGTTCGGCATCCCCACCGTGCTGACCTCCATCGCCGCGGATACCTTCGCCGGCCCCCTGGTCCCCGAGATCACCCGCACGCTGCCGGACATCGAGGTGATCGACCGGACCTTCATCAACGCCTGGCAGGACGGAGCCTTCCGTGCCGCCGTCGAGGCCACCGGACGGCGTCGCCTGCTCATCGCCGGTCTGTGGACCGAGGTGTGCCTGACCTTCCCCGCGCTGTCGGCGGTGGAGGCCGGGTACGAGGTCTTTGCCGTGATCGACGCCTCCGCGGGTTCCAGCACCGCTGCCCACGACGCCGCAATCGTGCGCATGTCGCAGAAGGGCGTGGTACCCGTCAGCGTCGCGAGTGTCCTGTCGGAGCTGCAGCGCGACTGGGCACGTGCCGAGACCTACGATGCTGTCAACGACATCGTCCGTGACCACCTCGGCGCGTGGGGACAGGGTGTCAACTACGTCCTCGCCGGGTTCTCCAAGAAGTAACCGAATGCCGTGACCGGAACTCCCGCCTCGCTGCTGTGACGCCCGGTCGCCGTGCGGGTGCTGTGCCGCTCGGCGTCCCAGGACGGCGAGCGGCCTCCCGCCGGGGGCATCACCGCTGGTCATCGACCCGGCCCGTCGGGTCCGGGCGAGCGATGCCGACCGCGCCGAACTCGTGCCGGCGAACCAGGCCGCCGCCCCACGTGTCCTCTCCCGTGCCGACGACCGGGGAGAGGTGGGCAGGGGTGTCGCGAGCCCCGTCAATGATCTCGCCCCAGTCACCAAGGAGGGACCATGGAAGTCCACGAAGCGCTCTACACCACGAGGAGCATGCGGAGGGTCTACCCGGACCCCATTCCGCTCGAGACACAGGCCAGGATCGTCGATGCAGCGATCCGGGCGCCCAACGGGGCGAACACGCAGCGCTGGCACTTCCTGGCCGTCGACGACCCCGAGATCATCGCCGAGGTCGGAGAGATCTATCGCCGGTGCAGGGCCAGGGAGTGGGTGGATCTCAAGGCGGGGCTGCTGGGCAAGGCGTCCTACAGCGCGGAGGCGCACGCGGAGACGATGCGCAAGATCAAGGCCTCCGGGGAATACTTCTCCGAGCACTTCGCCGAGATTCCGCTGCTGCTGTTCGTCTTCGCGATCGACGACCACGGCGGCGCCAACATCTACCCCGCGGTCTGGAGTGCCCTGCTCGCCGCTCGCGCAGAAGGTGTGGGCGGCGTCCTGACCACGGTGCTGCGCTACGAGCCCGACTCGGTGATGTCGCTGCTGAAGGTACCCACCGAGGAGGGGTGGCGCATGAGCGCGATGCTCACCCTGGGCTACCCGCGCGGCAGGTGGGGGGTGGCCGTCGACCGACGGCCCGCACATGAGGTCAGCAGCCGGAACGCCTGGGGACAGGACTTCGGGATCGCCGTCCCGGAGCCCCTGTGGCCCGCCGCTCCCGGCACCACCCCAGCCACCCCCGGCCCCTCCGCCGGCTGACGGGCGGCCGGCCGGGTTCGCCCGGCCGGCTACGGCGCGAGGAGCGGCAACCGGCCCAACGGGCCGGGCCGGCATCAGCGCCACCATCCGGGCCGTCCCGGGTTCTCCGGCCCTCGCATCGAACCTTTCGCGGGGATGGCTCCGTGTCCTCGGTACAGCCGGCGCACGGCGGACGACGCGAGGAGGACGCGATGGGTACCCCGTGGCACAGGACATCCTCAACCCACCGCCGTGGAGCCCGGCGACACGCCCCGGGCCCGCAACGCCTGCAAGGCATAGTGCTGACGCGATTTGACCGTCCCGGCGGGCACGCCGAGTACGCGGGCCGTCTCCTTGATGGTCCGGCCGCGCAGGTAGATGTGCAGCAGCACCTCCCGATGGTCATGGGAGAGCCGGCGCAGCAGGGAGGTCGCCTCGACCGAACTCAGCACCTGCTCGGAATGGTCGGGCAGGACGACGTCGCGGTCGTCCGTTCCGATGCACTCCCGGCGCACGGAGGCACTGCGCATGCGGTCGACGATCAGATTGCGCGTCACGGTCAGCAGCCAGCCGCGTACGGAGCCCTCGGTGCTGTAGAGCCGTTCGGCATGGGGCCAAGCCCTGATGAACGCCTCCTGGACTATGTCCTGCGCCGTGTACCGGTCTCTGAGCAGGTTCTCTGCGTAAGCGAGGAGCGCCGCCTCGTGGTCGGACATCAGACGGCCCAACCATTTGTCATGTGCAGGCAAAGGGCGGCGCGTGGCGATGGTGGTGGTCATTTTCCAGTTCCTGAAATGCGTTCCGGTGCGCCCTTCTCCCTCGCGTCGGCATCCGTGGGTCGCGCGCGCGTGCGCGGCGGGCGGAGCCCAGCGGTCGACCGGGACGCGGGGAGGGGCGGGTGTGCCCCCGACGAGGCGGCGCGGTCAGCGTAAGCGGGAGCCACTTCCGAAACAGTGACGATTCTCTGACGCCGGAAACGGTGACAGGAGGCACCGGCCCGCCGCACGCGTAGCGTCTCGTCAGCCTCGTCAGCGGCGGGCGAGCCCAGCCTCGGCAGCAGGAGGCACGGCGCCCCTCAGGCTCTCGCGTACGGTGTCGGCGTCCGGATGGCCGATCTCGTCGAGAATGACCAGCGCCTGGCGTTCGGTCTCCAAGGCCCGCCCGTCCTCGCCGGCCGCCCGCAGGGTCGCCCCGATGTGCGCGAGGGTGTCGGCCTCCAGGTACCGGTCGCGGATCGCTCGATAAAGGCGCAGGGCGTGCTCGTAGCACCGCAATGCCTGGTCGAACTCGTGGAGGTGATGGTGCGCGTAGCCGAGGCTGTCCCACGCCGCGGCCTCACCGTTGAGGTCCCCGATGTCGCGGTGGACGGCCAGCGCCCGACCGCACTCCCCCAGTGCCTCGCGGTATTCGCCCATCAGGATGCGGGTCCAGCCGACCTCGTTGGCGACGCTGGCCTCACCGCTGCGCCGCCCGGCCTCACGGTAGAGAGCCGCGGCCCGCGCGTAGTGACCGAGCGCCTCCTCGTGGCGTCGGCGCGCATTGGCCAGGAAGGCCGAATACCGATGGACGCGGGCCTGCCCGGGCCGGTCCGCGATGCCGTCGAACAGCCGCAGGGCCCGGTCGAGATGACGGGCCGCCTCGTCCCAGCGTCCCTGCCGTCCCTGGACGAATCCGAGCGCACGATGGGAATGGGCCTGCCCACGCAGGTCTCCCAGGCGTTCCGCGGCCTTGACCGCCGTCGTCTGTGCGGCGACCTGTTCCTGGCGGCGTCCGCTGCGGTCGAGGTCCAGCTCGATCGCGGCGGCCAGTTGCCAGCTGTGCTCGAGGCAGCCGCGTCTGGCGCTCTGCTCGATCGCGGCGAGCAGTACGGACCGGCTGACGTCCATCCACTGTGCCGCTCCCGTCGCGTCGGCGAAGTCGGTGACGGTCACTCCGGGCAACGGCGGCCCAGGCGTGATCCGTTCCCGGCTCGGAGCGAGGGCGCTGTCCGCCGCGTGCGCGCTGTGCAGGTAGTGCTCGAACATGCGCCGCTGAGCCGCCTCGAGTTCGGCGGGAGGGTCCAGCGCCTCGCCCAGTTCGGTGCCGTAGGCGCGCAAAAGCTCGTGGCAGTTGAAGCGTCCCGGCGCGACCTCCGACACCAGGTGGGCCCGGCCGAGTTCCGCGAGCAGGGGACGGACCCGGGCGGGGCTCCGGCCGGCCAGGCTCGCGGCGGCGGCGACGCAGCAGTCGTTGCCCGGGTGCAGCGCAAGCAACCGGAAGAGGTGCGCTGCCTCGGTACTCAGGAGCCGGTAGGACCACGAGAAGGCACTGCGGGCGTCCGCGGTGGGCGCCTCACCGGTGAACGCCTGCAGACCCGAGCCGCTCTCCGCCAGTTCCTCGGCGATCGTGGAGAGCGGGAAGGATCGGTGAATGGCCGCGCGGGCGCTGACCACGGCCAGAGCGAGCGGCAGACCACCGCACATGGCGACCGTCCGCCGGGCGGCTGACGGCTCGCGCGCGATCCGGTCCTCGCCCAGCCGGGCCCCGAGGAAGCGCAGAGCGTCCTCCTCACCTAGCACGTCCAGAGTCACGGAGTGCGCGCCCTCCTGGGCCACCAGCCCCTGGAGCTGATGACGACTGGTGACGACGACCAGGCTCCCGGGCGAACCGGGCAGCAGTGGACGTACGTGCTCGGTGTCGCGCGCGTTGTCCAGGAGGATCAGCAACCGGCGCCGGGCCAGCAGACTGCGGTACAGGGCCGACTGCGCGTCCAGCCCCACGGGGACACGCTCGACGGGCACCCCCAGTGCGTCGAGGAAGGACCGTACGGCCTCGGCGGAGCTCACCACCGTGCCACTGGGGTGGAATCCTCGCAGGTCGACGTACAGCTGCCCGTCCGGAAAGCGGTCGGCCACGTGGTGTGCCCATTGCACTGCGAGTGCGGTCTTGCCGACGCCGGCCATGCCGCCGATCGCGCTGATGGCGACGGTGGAGGCGGACTCGTCCGGCAAAAGCTCGTGGAGAAGGGCCAGCTCGTCGAGTCGCCCGGTGAAGGAGGGAGGCGGCGCCGGCAGCTGGGCCGGCCGGACCACGGGGGCGGTCCGGGCGGTCTCATCCGGCTCGGCGCGTACCTTCGTACCGGAGGACTGCTCCACCCGGTGCCGGGCGCCCTTCGTGGAGGCCGACCCGCCGACGTACGCCTGCGACAGGACCCGCTGCTGCGCGGCCTGGAGTTCCGACCCGGGCTGGACTCCCAGGTCGTCGGCGAGCCGGACCCGAACGCTTCGGTAGACCTCCAGGGCTTCGGCCTGATGGCCGGTGGCGGCCAGCAGCGTCATCAGCCGTGCTTGCAGGGCCTCGTCGAGTTCATGCTGTGCGGCGGCCTGCCGCACGATCGCCAGCACCCGGGCGCGCGGTTCCCGCCCGGCGTCCACGGCCGCCTCGGCCGCGTCCTTGACCGCAGTCAGGTACTCACCGTCGACGGCGCGGAAGACCGGGTGGGCCCGTACCTCGAGCGGTATGCCGGAGGCCGTGGGACCGCGCCACATGTCCAGCCCCTCGATCAGAAGACGCGCGACCTCGGAGGGCTCACGGGCTCCTGCGGCACGCTCCCGCAGCCGGCGGAAACGGAGAAGATCGAGCGACTCGTCGTCCGCCTCGAAGCGGTAGCCACCGGCCCCTCTCACCAGCCACCGCGACGCGCCTCTGGACGGCAGGTCAGGTTCGAAGCGACGACGCAGTGCCCCGATGTGGCGGTGTACGACGTTCACGGCGCTGTCGGGCGGGCTCTGCTCCCACAGGGCGTCGATCATGTCGTGCAGAGCGACCGGGTGGCCGGGCTGCGCCAGGAGCAGCGCGAGCAGCGCGCGTTGCTTGGGCGGCCCCAGCTCGATCTCGATCTCGCCCCGCCAGACCCTGAGCGGGCCCAGGACGGTGAAACGCGTACGCACAGTGTCCCTCGGAGCGACGGCGACGTGGAGGAGGGCCGATGTCCGACCCCGGATGAGAGTCGGTGGGCCAGGCCCGCTCCGCTCGGCGGAATCGGGCAGCAGTGAGCCTACCTCCATCCGCGTGGCACGCCGCGGGTACGACGAATTCGTCAGAATCGGGGGTGGTCGCGCTCGGCTCCGGCACGCCCCGGACACCTCGTCGCGCGGCGGGCGCGTGCCGGAGTGAACCCTGCGGCCCCGCTACGACGTGTGCCTCGCAGCACCTCATGGCCGAAGCCCGTGTCGTGGGAGTTCGCCCCCCGTGCCGATCGTCCACGGGGCACGTTCGCGCAACTGAGCACCGTTCACGAGGAGTACGCAGTGTCATCCGTCATCGTGGGACGCACCGGTCCGTTCACTGGTCAGAGTGCGCCGATCGACGGCACGCCGCTGACCATCGGCCGCCGGAGCGACAACGACATCGTCATCGTGAGTCCCAACGCCTCGCGTCTGCACGCCGAGATCGTCACGGAGGACGGTGCCCACGTCCTCTACGACCGCGACAGCCGAAACGGAACGCACGTCAACGGCCGACGCGTCACGCGACACGTACTGTGCCCCGACGACTGCATCGGGATCGGTGACGAGACCTTCCGCTACGAAGCGCAGGACTCGGCCGAGACGATGATCGACCTTTCGCTGTTCGACGCCCCGAGCGTCTCGGCCGTGGCGCCCGGGACCCTCCGGGTCACCGTCACCGGAGGCGGACCGGTCGGCCTCGCGTTCGCCCTGGCCCTCGTGGAAGAGCTGCCTGGGCGGGTGTCCGTCACCGTCTACGACGGCCGCTGGGTGGGGCGGGGATCCGAGGTCGTGTGGAAGGACGAGAGCCTCGGCAACACCCGTCGTCAGCAGGTGGTCACCGTCCAGAGCAGGCAGTACACGGCTTTGCCGGACGACGTACGGGCGGCGCTGTTCGATGCGGGTGACTACTCGGAGATGTGGCCGGTCGGTCCGGACTCCGTGGACGGCCGTCCGCCGCGCAACATCCGGATCGCCCACGCCGAGGACGAGCTGTTGGCTCTGGCGAACCGGAAGGCGGACATCACTCTGGTTCCGAAGTGGTTCGACGCCGCGGAGGAACGGGACCGGATCCTGCACCAGCACATCCTCGTCATCGCCGAGGGCGGGCGATCACGTACCCGGGACCACTACGCCCACCTCTTCGGTGCGGCCGACCCCTCGATCTACTCCCTGAACGGTGAGCATCTGCAAGACGTCGTGCTCGGGCTGCGGGTCAGTTCCGGGCTGCCGGACCCGATGAGCGTCCTCGTCACGGTTTCGCAGAACAGGTTCCTGCTCAACTCCCTGCACGGCGAAGGCTTCCTCAACATGCGGCTCACGCGTGCGGAGGCCGAGGAGGTGATCGGCATCGATCCCGTTCGCAAGACCTTCGAGGAGTGCGTCGCCGCCCGCCCCTGCGTCATGGGCCGAACCGCGGAGCACGAGTTCTCCTGCCCCACACACGGAACCCTCTTCCTGCCCGCCCTGCTGCGCGGCTCGCCCCTGTGGGGGCGTGTCCGGGAGGCACTCAAGCTCTTCGCCGTGGCCGAGGACGACCTCACGGCGATCACTTCGTTCCGCCTGGACATGGTCCAACGGCCACGCTTCACGGCCCAGCTGACCCGCCCGACGGAGACCTCTGAGGGAACCTTCGGATTCCTGCTGGGTGACGCGGCGAACGCCATCCACTTCTGGCCCGGGCGCGGCCTCAACAGCGGCCTCGCGTCCGCGACGTCACTCGCCCGCACGCTCGGCCGAGCCTGGCGGGGACGGCCTCTGCGCGACGCCGACTTCCTCCGGCACGAGGCGGCGATGTCGATGCTCCAGTACCGGCACAAGAGCCGGGCCTGGAACGCCATGGTGACCACCGACGAGCAGGGCGCCATCCACGCCGTCAAGGACGTCATCGCCCGCAGCATGGAACCCGGCCCGGACCAGGAGACGCAGCGCCCTGTTCTCGACCTGCTCTTGGCTCGCATGGGCGCAGTGCGGGAGCGGCTCACGGACCGGCTCCCCGGGATGCCCACCGACGAGGCGCTGCGCGAACACCTGTCGGCGCTCGCTCCCGACACACTGCGCACCCTCTGGGAGAGCGGAGCGTGGGACACCCTGAGCGTCGGCGGAGAGGAGGCCGACATCGACATCTTCTACCGGTCCGACGCTCCCGTGTACGTCCCACGGCCCGACCCACGCGTCAGCCTGCCGGCACACGTGCCTCAGGAGGCCGGCTTCCTCAACCCGTACGACGCCCGAGAGATCGCTGGAGCCGGCTGAGGGCGGAACCGGGGCGGTGGGTGCCGTCCGCGACATCCCCGGCAGGTCCTGCCTTCTACCCGGCCGCCTTGACGACCGGCAGCGCGTACTCCCACAGCCTGTCCGCGGCAGCCGGGTCGAGCGACCACTTGGCGACGAGCCCGAGGAGGTTACCGACTCCGCGGGCCATCAGCTGAGGGCCGCCGTCGACGACACTCGCCTCCTGGTTGTCCTCGAAGTATCGGCCGGTAACGCCGTCGAGCAGCGGGGACGCGGCGAGCAGGGCAGTGGTGGCGGCGCCCTGTTCGGGCGTCTTGAAGTAGTCCGGAGTGAGCAGGTTGCCCTCCTCGTCCATGGCCTGCAGCGCCTGCATGGCGGCCCGATCCAGGTGGCGGGACAGGCGGGTGTGGATGGTTCCCGGGGCACAGGCGTTGGCGGCGATGCCGTCCTCGGCCCAACGGCGACTGAGTCCGACCGCGAGCAGCACGTCGGCCGTCTTCGACTGCGCGTAGGCGAGGAAGGGATCGTAGGGCCGCCGTTCGAACTGGGGGTCGTCGAAGTCGAAGTCCGCGATCAGCTGCGCACCGGAGCTGACGACGACCACACGGGGCTTCTCGGCGGCCTTCAGGGCCTCGTGCATCCCCAGGACGAGGGCGAAGTGGCCGAGGTAGTTCGTGGCCAGTTGCATCTCCCAGCCCTGCGCGTTGACCTGCCGGGTGGGCAGCATCATCACACCGGCGTTCGCGACGACGGCGTCCACCGGCCCGTCCCAGCCGCGGCAGAAGGCGCGAACTGAGTCCAGGTCGCTGAGATCGAGCGCGGCAGCCCGTGTCCCCGGCCATTCTCTGAGGAGCGGCTCGGCGGCCGATGGGTCCCGCGTGGCGATGGTCACCGTGGCACCGGCGGCGGCCAGGGAACGGACCGTTTCGGTCCCCAGGCCGGACGCCCCGCCCGTGACCACGATCCGCCGCCCGGTCAGGTCGACCCCTGCCAAGACCTCGGCGGCCGTGGCACGGATGCCGAAGGGGGTGGAGAAGGACGTCATGGTCTTCCAATCTGTAGGCGCGAAAGGGCTTCCCGCGAAGCATCCGGTGCGGGGCGGTGATCCTCACCGTGGCACACAGGCACACAGGCACACAGGCACACCGTGCCGAAGCCGCCGCTATTGCTCGCTCACGTTCCCGTGGTCGGGGCGGAGCGCGTCCGTGATGTCTCGTAGGTGATTCATCTGTTCAGCCGTCAGCCGTTCGGCGAAGTGCCGCTTCACCGCACGCACGTGCAGAGTGGTCGCCTCACGGAACCGGGCGGCGCCCTCTGCCGTCATCCGGATGTCGGTGCCGCGGTTGTCCAACGCACACATGGAGCGCGTCAGGAGACCGCCGCGTTCCATACGGCCGACCTGGTAGGTCAGCCTGCTGCGCTGCCAGCCGACGACCCTGGCCAACTGGGACGGGCGGAGGCTGCCGCCCGCCGCCTGACTCAGCGCGCGCAGGATCTCGTACTCCACCGGCGAAAGGTCGGACTGCGCCTGGAGGACGGCGTCGAGCCGGCTCTGCAACTCCCTGGCCCCTCGAAGGTAACGCTGCAACGCGCCCACTGCCGCGGTGCCGACACCGCTGTCGGCCACGTGCGTATCGCGCCCGTCACGACCTCCGATCGCTGCGCCCACCGCACCACTCACTTCCGCCGGCACGTCCATCACCTTCCGTTCCGTCCTGACGGGGTCGACCGGGTTGCGCACGGACGGCTCAGTGAAGAACCTGACGCACCCGCGGGAGGCAGCCGAAATGATCCGGCCAGATATACTTTACAGCACTTACTCGTAAACCAAGCATGCGGACGACGCGTGACATGACAGCCGACCGAAAAGGACGCACACCATGACCGAGATCGTCGCGGGAGTGGCGGTTCCCGAGACCGCGACCGCTGTCGAGGCCACCCGACTGATCCGGGAGACCGCGAGTCCTCTCCTCTTGCATCACTCTCGACGGGTCTTCTTCTTCGGCGCCCTGCACGCTCGCGAACGTGGGCTCCAGCCCGATGTCGAGCAGCGATTCGAGCTGGACGGCGCCGCCCGCGCCCGCACACTCCTGCTGGAGCGGGCTTGCCCACCGAGGCTGCCGAGGTGGTCTGGATGGCCGTCGCCCTGCGCACGACACCGGGCATCCCGGGCCGGCTGGGTCCGGAGATCGCCGCGACGCACCACGGCGTCCTCACCGACGCGGTCGGCCGAGGGCTGGACCGGCTGGACCCCGCCGCGGTGGAGGAGATCACCGCAGTCCACCCTCGGGGTGACTTCAAGAGCAAATTCTTCGAGCCCTTCGTGGAGGGGCTCAGGAACCGGCCCGACACCGCCTACGGGACCGTGAACCAGGACGTACTCGAGCACTTCGTGCCCGGATTCCGCCGCACGAGCATGGTCGAACGCGTCGTCCACGCGCCGTGGGCGTCATGACGGACCACCCGGGGGCGTGTCCGCTTTCGAGGCACTGATGGCCATCCAGTAGCGGACGCAGGTGGCCTGCTCCACGCAAGGTGGAGGGAAACACTACGGACACCGTTCTCCGGGAGGCAGTCATGGCAGAGGAAATCGCCGGCATCGAGATTCCCGACAGCAAGCTGGCGCGGCAGGCCACCGACCTCATCCGCGACACCACCCCACCGCTGATCTTCCACCACTCGCGCCGGGTCTACCTCTTCGGCAGCCTCCAGGCCGCCGCCCGGGGCATCCGGCCCGACCCAGAGCTGCTGTACGTCGCCGCGCTCTTCCACGACACCGGGCTGGTGCCGCCCTACCGTGGCGACGACCAGCGCTTCGAGATGGACGGCGCCGACCAGGCACGGGCGTTCCTGCTGACCCACGGCTTGGACGAGGCCGACGCGGACACCGTGTGGACGGCCATCGCCCTGCACACCACACCCGAGGTCCCGTACAAGATGGCGCCCGAGATCGCGGCCACCACGGCCGGCGTCGAGACGGACGTACTCGGCCTTCACCTGGCCAACATCACCCAGGCGCAGATCGACGCCGTCACCGCCGCCCATCCCCGGCCCGACTTCAAGAAGCAAATCCTCAAAGCATTCACCGACGGCTTCAAGCACCGCCCGCAATCCACCTTCGGCACGGTCAACGCGGACGTACTGGAGCACTTCGTGCCCGACTTCCGGCGCACCGACTTCGTCGACGTCATCGAGAACTCCGCCTGGCCGGAATAGCCCCCCTCCGGGCCCGCCGGTCCATGCGTGCGAGAACGCACACCGCACCGCCCGGCGGCCTCTCTCCCCGTCCCACCGTTCCAAGGGAGACCACCATGACCGCAGTCGAGATCCCCGCCGCCATCGGCGCGTTCATCGACGCCACCAACCGCGGTGACCGGGACGCCTTCGCCGCCGCCTTCACGGGGGATGCCCACCTGTACGACTGGGGACGCGAGTTCCAGGGCCGCGACGCCGTGCGCGGCTGGGACCGTACCGACAACATCGGTGTCCACGCCCACTTCGAACTGCTCGAAGCGACGGCCGGTCCGGCGGCCGACACTCACGTCGTCACCCTGAAGGTGACCAGCAACCGGTACAACGGCACCGGCCCCATGACCTTCCGCATACGGGACGGTCTCATCGCCGACCTCCGCATCGGCTGACATCCACGTCAGGGAAGGACGCACCCCTGGTCAGCGGATCCATCCGCGCGGTTTCAGGGGCACAGCCGGTAGCCCGGGGGCGGACAGTGGGGCCCCGTCGTAGCCCTTGACCTCCCCGAACCGTGTCCCTTCCGTCCAGTCCCGCCGGGCCTGTTCGATCTGCTGCTGCGACCGTCCGATCCAGTTCCAGAACCACTGCGTCGGCCGATGTTTCCGCAGGTCAAAGACTTCGGGTCCTGTAAAGTCAGCAAAAGTCAGCATCAGAGCACTCAGACACAGGCGTGATCTCGACCGCTTCATGCGTCCCAGGACTCGCAGGGGATCTGCGAGCAGCTCTCCGACGCACGTCGCAATCGAGAAGACGCGCTCACGGTCCTCAAGCGGAGGCCGCGCCTGCCCCGGCCCATAGGTTCTTCGGCCCCCGCCTTGTTGGTCAGCGCACACGACTGAGCGTGCAGACGGCGCTTCTGCCAACGCAGGCAGTTCAGCAAGCGCAACCGTGCCGGATCTAAACGTCGGCTGCGCGTGCGACGCCGGAAGCCTGCAGAGAGCCCACACACGGGCTCAAGTCAGACCTGCCCCTACCGCCAGCGAAGCGGTCCTGGATCGGCTGTCCCCGATTCGCTCCGCTCCCCGAGTCCATGGCCGACCGCTGAAGTACGGGAGTTCGCCGCATTGAGATGACCACTCACCGCTTACCGTCCGCCATCGAGGAGCCCGGCGATATCTCGGGCCGCGTCGCGGGACGGCCGTCCGACGCCAATGAGCGTGGCGGAGGCGGGGCCCGTCCAGTCGCCGTAGCCGAGTAGGTGCAGCCGGGGCTCCATCACTGCGCGCGTGCCCTGAGTGGCGATGTGGCCGCGCGGACCGCGCAGGCCGAGGGGTGCCAGGTGCGAGAGGGCCGGGCGGAAGCCAGTGCACCAGATGACCGCGTCGGCGGGTGCCCGCGTGCCGTCGGCCCAGACGACGCCGTCCCGGTCCAGGCGTACGAACATGGGCGACGCCTTGAGCCGCCCTGCGTCCCGGGCCTCGCGCACCGGTGGTACGGCGACGATGTCGCCGAGCGAGGCGACTCCTCCCGTGTCGGTGCGGCCGGCGTCGAGGGCGCGGCGGCGGGCGGTTGCCGCGTCGAACAGGGCTCGGCCGTCGATGTCGTCGGCGAGGTAGCGGGGTGGGCGCTGGGTGACCCAGGTCAGCTCGGTGTCGTACGCGAGGTCGGCGGCGATCTGGGCGCCCGAGTTGCCGCCCCCGACGACGATCACTCGCTGCCCCGCGAAGTCCTGCGATCTGCGGTAGGACACGGTGTGGAGTTGACGGCCCGTGAAGTCTCCTCGGCCCGGGACCGCAGGGAGGAAGGGGCGCCACCAGGTGCCGGTCGCGCTGATCACCGCGCGGGCGTGCCAGGTGCCGGAGTCGGTCTCTACCCTCAGCAGCCGTCCCTCGTCGTGGACGCCGGTGACCTGGACCGGCCGCCGCACGGGGAGGTCGTACCGTTTCTCGTAGTCGCTCAGGTAGGCGACCACGTGCCCGGCCTCGGGGTACTCCTCGCCCGGCTGCGGCGGCATGAGGCGACCGGGGAGGGAGGAGAAGGCGGCAGGGGAGAACAGGTGGAGCGAGTCCCAAGTGTGCTGCCAAGCTCCGCCCGGGGTGGCCTGGGCGTCGAGGACGACGAAGTCCAGGTTCTGGCGTCGCATGTAGTAGCCGGCGGCGAGCCCTGCCTGGCCACCGCCGATCACCACCACGTCGGTGTGCTGTGTCATGCCGCCTGTGCCGCCGCGCACGTAGTGCACTGGACAGTGCGGGCCGTGACCTCGCCGGGTCGTCCGAGGAGCGGTCCCTCACGCACGACGCGGTGGGCGACGAGCGTGTGCTCGGGGCAGACGGCGGCTCCGCAGTCGCGGCAGACGCCGACAGCCGTGCTGGTCGTTCCCCGTGCGCGGCAGTCCAGGCAGTGCATCAGTAGTCCCTGCCCTCAGTGGTCAGAGCGGACGGGGTGAACTTCCTGCGCCAGGCCAGGGACACGTAGACCAGGCCGATCAGGACGGGCACCTCGATCAGCGGTCCCACGACGCCGGACAGGGCCTGGCCGGAGGTGACGCCGAAGGTGGCGATGGCGACGGCGATGGCCAGCTCGAAGTTGTTGCCGGCGGCGGTGAAGGCGAGGGTGGCCGTGCGGTCGTAGGCGAGGCCGATCGCCTTGCCCAGCAGGAAGGTCCCGGCCCACATCACGGCGAAGTACACCAGCAGCGGCAGTGCGATGCGGGCGACGTCGAGCGGCTGGGAGGTGATGGTCTTCCCCTGCAGGGCGAAGAGGATGACGATCGTGAAGAGCAGGCCGTAGAGCGCCCACGGGCCGATTTTCGGCAGGAAGTTGGACTCGTACGTCTCGCGGCCGAGCTTCTTCTCGCCGATGCGGCGGGTGAGGAAGCCGGCCAGCAGCGGGACGCCGAGGAAGATGACGACGTTCAGGGCGATCTTCCACATGGAGATGTCCAGGTGTTCGCCGTCGCCCAGGCCGAGCCAGCCGGGCAGCAGGTCGAGATAGAACCAGCCGAGCAGGCCGAAAGCCAGAACCTGGAAGACCGAGTTCAGCGCGACCAGGACTGCCGCCGCTTCGCGGTCACCGCAGGCCAGGTCGTTCCAGATGATGACCATGGCGATACAGCGGGCCAGGCCGACGATGATCAGGCCGGTGCGGTACTCGGGCAGGTCCGGCAAGAAGATCCACGCGAGCGCGAACATCACCGCCGGGCCGACGATCCAGTTGATCACCAGCGACGAGGCCATGAGCCTGCGGTCGCCGGTGACGGCGTCGAGCTTGTCGTAGCGGACCTTGGCCAGGACCGGATACATCATGATCAGCAGGCCGAGGGCGATGGGCAGGGAGATGCCGCCGATCTCGACCTTGGCGAGGGCGTCGTTCAGGCCCGGGACGGCTCGGCCCAGGCCGAGTCCCACCGCCATGGCGATGAGAATCCAGACGGCGAGGAAGCGGTCGAGCGTCGACAGCTTCGCGACGACGGAAGACTCCTCGGCGGTCGTTGCGGGGGCTTCGGTGCGAGTCACGGACAGGCTCTCTTGTTCTCGGCGGCGGTGCGGGCGGACTCGGCCAGGTCGGCGAACTGGCCGGCGAGCGAGGCGATGACGTCGGGGCGAAGCTTGTAGTACGTGTAGCGGCCACACGGCTCGGTCTCGACGACCCCGGCCTCACGCAGCACTTTCAGGTGGTTGGAGAGGTTGGTCTGCCGGGCACCGGTCTCCTCCACTAGGTGGGTGGTGCACAGCGTCTCCTGGGCGAGCAGGGTCACGATCCGAAGCCTGAGCGGGTCCGCCAGAACCCGAATCAGGTCAGTGTCGACTGACGTCATCATGTACTGATACTCTCACATCAGTGGTGACTGACACCACCGTGTGCTGAAGTCATTCGCGCCTGATGTCGTTGCGAGACAAGTGAGACGCCCTGATGTCCGACAACCCCTCCGTGCTGTTCGTCTGTGTCCACAACGCCGGCCGATCCCAGATGGCTGCCGCGTGGCTGACCCACCTGGCCGGGGACCGCGTCGAGGTCCGTTCCGCCGGATCCAACCCGGGCGAGAGCGTCAACCCGGCCGCCGTCGAGGCCATGCGTGAGGTCGGCATCGACATCTCCGCCGAGGTGCCCAAGATGCTGACCGTGGACGCGGTCCAGGAGTCCGACGTCTGTATCACCATGGGATGCGGCGACACCTGCCCGGTCTTCCCCGGCAAGCGCTACCTCGACTGGACGCTGGACGACCCCGCCGGCCAGGGCGTCGAGGCCGTCCGCCCGATCCGCGACGAGATCAAGGTGCTGGTCGAGGGCCTGATCAAGGAGATCGCCCCGGAGCCGCGGTCATGAGCACCACCACAAACGTGCGCGACGTCATCATCATCGGCTCGGGCCCGGCCGGCTACACCGCCGCGCTCTACACTGCCCGCGCCAGCCTCAAGCCCCTCGTCTTCGGTGGTGCGATTTTCGTCGGCGGCTCGCTCACGACCACGACCGAGGTCGAGAACTTCCCCGGATTCCCCGACGGTGTCCAAGGCCCCGAGCTCATGGAGAACATGCGGGCCCAAGCCGAAAGGTTCGGCGCCGACATGCTCGACGACGACATCGTCGCCGTCGACCTTGCCGGTGACATCAAGTCCGTTACCGACACCGCCGGTACCGTCCACCGTGCAAGGACGGTGATCGTCGCCACGGGCTCCGGATACCGCAAGCTCGGCCTACCCAAGGAGGACGAGCTGTCCGGGCGGGGCGTCTCCTGGTGCGCGACCTGTGATGGCTTCTTCTTCCGGGACCGCGACATCGTGGTCGTCGGCGGCGGCGACACCGCCATGGAAGAGGCCGCCTTCCTCACCCGCTTCGCCCGCTCGGTCACCGTCGTACACCGGCGCTCCGTCCTGCGCGCCTCCCAGGTCATGCAGAACCGCGCGTTCTCCGACGACAAGATCTCCTTCGCCTTCGACAGCGAGGTCGCTGCGCTCCACGAGGAAAACGGCATGCTGTCCGGCATGACCCTGCGCGACACCCTTACCGATGAGAAGCGTGAGCTGACCGCGACCGGCCTCTTCATCGCCATCGGCCACGACCCGCGCACCGATATCTTCCGCGGACATTTGGAGCTGGACCCCTCGGGCTACCTGAGGGTCGCCTCTCCCTCCACCAGGACGAACATCCCCGGTGTGTTCGGTGCCGGAGATGTGGTTGATCACACGTACCGTCAGGCAATCACCGCCGCCGGCTCCGGCTGCGCGGCGGCCCTGGACGCCGAGCGCCATCTTGCCGCGCAAGGGCGCGCCGAGCGGGCCGAACCGGACAGGGCTCTCGCAGTCGTCAGTAGCTGAACTCCTGCATCCAGCAAGCTTCGCCGGCCCCTCCGCTGGAAGAGGGGCCTCAGCAAGCCCGGCCTACCCGCCGGCGGGAACAGGTGGCGTCAAACCCGGTCGGCTCGAAGTCTGCCCGCGCCCACATGATTCGTCACCCAGTCCACGACCGTCGCCATCGAAGTCCCCGGCGTAAACAGCGCCGCGACGCCCCCTCCGAGGAGGCTCGCAACATCGTCCTCGGGAATGATGCCGCCCCCGAAGACGACAATGTTCGATGCCTCCTCCTTCCGGAGCAGCTTCACGACTTCCGGAAACGCGGTCATGTGTGCTCCGGACAGTCCGATGCCATCAGCGTCTTCCTGGACTGCCGTGGCGACGATCTGCGCCGGCGTCTGGTGCAAACCCGTGTAGATGACTTCCACACCGGCATCGCGCAAAGCTCGTGCCACAACCTTCGCCCCCCCGATCGTGACCGTCGAGACCGGGTTTGGCCACGACGACCCGCAGCGGTAACAACCGCATCAATGAACTCCTCACACACAGGCACTGATTGGGCCGCCCGTCCTAAACATCGGAAGGCGTGTAGGTTCCCCAGACCTCCCGAAGTGCGTTGCACACCTCGCCGACCGTCGCGCGGGCGCGCAGCGCGTCCTTCATCGGGTACAGGACGTTGTCCTCGCCCTCGGCCGCCTTCTTCAGGGCGGCCAGTGCCGAGTCCACCGCCGGCTGGTCGCGTTCCGCGCGGAGCCGGGCCAGGCGTTCGGCCTGCTGGGCCTCGATGGCCGGGTCGACGCGCAGCGGCTCGTAGGGCTCCTCCGCGTCGAGCTGGTAGCGGTTGACGCCGACCACGACCCGCTCGCCGGAGTCGGTCTCCTGGGCGATGCGGTAGGCGGAGCGCTCGATCTCGCTCTTCTGGAAGCCGTGCTCGATGGCGTTGACCGCGCCGCCGAGGTCCTCGACCTTGCCCATCAGCTCCAGCGCCGCCGCCTCGACGTCGTCGGTCATCCTCTCCACGACGTAGGAGCCGGCGAAGGGGTCGACGGTCGCCGTCACGTCCGTCTCGTAGGCGAGCACCTGCTGGGTGCGCAGGGCCAGGCGCGCGGACTTGTCGGTCGGCAGCGCGATGGCCTCGTCGAAGGAGTTGGTGTGCAGGGACTGCGTGCCGCCCAGGACCGCGCCCAGGCCCTGCACGGCGACGCGGACCAGGTTCACCTCGGGCTGCTGGGCGGTCAGCTGCACGCCCGCGGTCTGGGTGTGGAAGCGCAGCATCAGCGACTTGGGGTTCTTCGCGCCGAACTCCTCCTTCATCACCCGGGCCCAGATCCGGCGGGCCGCGCGGAACTTGGCGACCTCCTCCAGGATCGTCGTGCGGGCCACGAAGAAGAAGGAGAGGCGGGGCGCGAAGTCGTCCACGTCCATGCCGGCCGCGACCGCGGTGCGCACGTACTCGATGCCGTCCGCGAGGGTGAAGGCGATCTCCTGCGCGGGAGACGCGCCCGCCTCGGCCATGTGGTAGCCGGAGATCGAGATGGTGTTCCACTTCGGGATCTCGGCCCGGCAGTACTTGAAGATGTCCGCGATCAGACGGAGGGAGGGCTTGGGCGGGAAGATGTACGTCCCGCGCGCGATGTACTCCTTCAGCACGTCGTTCTGGATCGTGCCGGTGAGCTGGTCCGCGCTCACGCCCTGCTCCTCGGCGACGAGTTGGTAGAGCAGGAGCAGCAGCGAGGCCGGGGCGTTGATCGTCATCGACGTGGAGACCTTGTCCAGCGGGATCCCGCCGAACAGCACGCGCATGTCGTCGAGGGAGTCGATGGCGACGCCGACCTTGCCGACCTCACCGCTCGCGATCGGCGCGTCGGAGTCGTGGCCCATCTGGGTGGGCAGGTCGAAGGCGACCGACAGGCCCATGGTGCCGTTGGCGATCAGCTGCTTGTAGCGGGCGTTTGACTCCGTCGCCGTGCCGAAACCGGCGTACTGGCGCATCGTCCACGGCCGGCCGGTGTACATCGACGGGTAGACGCCCCGGGTGAACGGGTACTTCCCGGGCTCGCCCAGCTTCTCGGCCGCCTCCCAGTCCGCCAGGGCGTCGGGCCCGTAGACCGGTTCGATGGGCAGCCCGGACTCGCTGGTCCGAGCACTGGCCGACTCGCGCGCCATTCTGAGGGGATCCTTCCTGGAAGACATTCGCCCCGCCCTTCACGTGACTGGCCTGCTACTCGGCCACGTACGTCCGATAGATCCAGCCGTAGACACGCAGGGAACGCCCGTCGACCTCTCGCACTTCTGACGTCGCCTCGAAGTGCTCGTAGCGGTTCTCGACGTTGAGTTTCACCCGGTCCGTGAGCGGTTCCACCTCGTGCATCCGCTGGTCCTCGGGAATGTCTTTCCCTCCTGCCAGGAAGATGTTGGGCTCCGCAGCACGGTCGCCGTCGCTTCGCAGGATGTTGTTGGAGTGGGCCTGAGCAGTCGTGAGGATGGTGCTGGTCATGTGCGAGTCCTCTCATGCAAGGGCACTGTGAACAGCCGTACCGGCGGGGGGGAGCGGGCAGCCCGACGGGTGGCGCTGCCGAATTGGAGGGCGCGGAGGTCCCCGGCGCATCAGTGCGCCAGGGAACGTGGTGGCCACGAGGGCGCCGCATGGAGCCGGCCGCGACTAGGCTATATCGACTGTTGCCGAATCAAGGATTAGCTTGGCGTCGATCTATGGCGGGTGTCAACCACTTGCCGGGACCCAAGTGCAGCGAGTTCTTGGGGGACTACTGGTGGTGCCTTCAGGAGATTCAAGGCACACCAAGACGCCCCGAAGCGCGGCCGGGGCAAACACAGGAACAGGCAGCACGAAGAGTGAGCCACCACCCTCGACGGACCGCCAGCCGCAGGGGCGCCACCTCGGGCCGGGGCATGCGCAGCACGCAGAAATCACATGGCGCGGCAGACCTCAGCCGCACAGACCAGGCGCGACGGACACGCCACGACGCGGATCAGTCGCGGACGGTAAGAATTCCGGACAGGGCAGCGAGCACCGACGGAGCGAGCCGGTAGTAGACCCAGGTGCCGCGCCGCTCGGACAGCAGTAGGCCGGCCTCGCGGAGCTTCTTCAGGTGATGGCTGACCGTGGGCTGGGAAACGCCGACGTCGGCGATGTCGCACACACAGGCCTCCCCGTCAGGGTGGGAAGCAACCTTGGAGAACAGCCGCAGCCTCACCGGATCACCCAGCGCCTTGAACATGGCGGCGGTGACCTCGGCCTCCTCGTCGGTGAGCTCCCGGTCCGTGAGGGACGGGCAGCACGGTGGAGCGGAGGCGGTGGCCGCCAACTGCGCTAGCTTCGACATGCATCTATGTTGACACTCGTTTCCTCTCCTGCCAAGATCGATTGATTTGATGAGCGTCTAATCAGCACTGGGGGCACGACAAGCATGCGTACCGCCGATATACGGGCAGCTCGCACAAGGACGGCCGTCGTCACCGGAGCCAGTAGCGGCATCGGGGCGGCAACGGCGCGGGCGCTGGCTCGCGAGGGATTCGAGGTCGTCCTGACAGCCCGCCGGGCCGACCGCCTGGAGGCCGTCGCCAAGGAGATCAGAAACGACGGGGGAACGGTCCAGGTGTCTCCCCTGGACGTGACCGACCGGGAGGCCGTCCTCGCCTTCGCCGCCCAGTTTCCGGCGTGTGACGTGCTGGTCAACAACGCGGGTGGTGCCTACGGAACGGAGCACATCGAGAACGCCGATCCTGGTGACTGGCGGTCGATGTACGAGGTGAATGTCGTCGGCGCCCTGCACATGACCCAGGCCCTGCTGCCGGCCCTGAGAGCCTCTGGTGACGGGGTGGTGGTCGTGATCTCGTCCACCGCGTCGTTCACCTGCTACGAAGGAGGGGGCGGTTACAGCGCCGCCAAGCACGGCGCTCACGTACTGGCCGAGACTCTGCGTCTGGAGGTGTGCGGGGAGGCCTTGCGGGTGGTCGAGATCGCTCCGGGGATGGTCCACACCGAGGAGTTCTCCCTGAATCGCTACCGCGGTGACCTGAACAGGGCAGACGCCGTCTACGCGGGTGTTCCGGACCCGCTGGTCGCCGATGATGTCGCCGACGTGGTGACGTGGGCGGTGACCCGACCGCCTCACGTGAACATCGACCTCCTTGTGGTCCGCCCCAGAGCACAGGCAGCGCAGCACAAGGTGCACCGCACCACCTGACCGACTCTGCCGACGGGTCGCCTCCCCCCAAGACCGGGAGAGGCGACCCGTCGGGGCGGTTCAGCAGCCTTGGGCGCCGGGCGCGTCGAACATGTCGGCCGCGTAGGCGGCCAGCTGCAGGGCCGCGGTGTGGTCGATGCCGAGTTCCGTCGCGGCGGACAGCACGGCGTCCGACGCCGTCGCCGACGTGCCCAGGTGCTTCGCGGTGACGTGGAGAAGCTGCTCGTGCTGATCCTTGGTCAACCCGAGACGCAGGGCGAGCGCCTCTCCCCCGGCAGTCACCGAGCACACTCCGGTCTCGGGCAGCTGCAGTTCGACCGACTGAGCCGCTTCGAAGTCACCGGCCAGCGCGGCGGCGATGGAGCGAACCTGCTCGTAACCGGTGAGCATGAGGAAGGTCGGAGCCCGGCCGTAGCTCTTCATGCCGACGGTGTAGTAGCCCGGTTCGGGGTGGGCCAGTTCGCGGTAGCCGTGCGGGGTGACGGTTCCGCAGGAGTGCTGGTTGGGGTCGATGAGCGGGGCGAGGGCGCGGGGCGCGGACATGATCGGGTCGAGCTCCAGGCGCAGCTCGTCGACGATGCGGTAGTCGGGCCTGAAGCCGGTGGCCGCGACGACCCGGTCGGCGGTAAGGCTTCGCTCGGTGCCGTCCAGGTCCCGGGAGACGAGCTCCACCTGGTCGCGCGAGGGGTCGTCGCCCAGGCGGCGGACGGCGTGGGTGCGGAAGTTGGCGGCAAGAGTCACGCGGCCGGTTTCCACGAGCATCTTCAGGCCGGAGCCGATGGCGCCACGTGCGGGCAGCTCGTCGTCACTGCCACCGCCGAAGGAGCCGGCCGGGTCGGCGCCGCGGATGGCCCAGGTGATGGTGATGCCCGGTGCGGTGTCGGCCAGCTCGGCCAGGGCCAGCAGAGTGTTGGCTGCCGAGTGGCCGGCGCCGACCACGACGGTGTGACGGCCGGCGTGCTGGTCGCGGTCCCCTCCGAAGACATCGGGCAGGCCGTGGTTGATCCAGGCGGCGGCGTCCTGCTCTCCGTGGGCGGGCAGGCCGTTCGCGCCGACGTGGTTCGGCTGACGCCAGGTGCCCGAGGCGTCGATGACGGCGCGCGCCAGCACTTCCTCGCCGTCGGCCAGGCGCAGGACGAACGGGGCCGTGTCCCGGTCGGCGGTGCGCAGACGGTCGATGCCCAGCCTGCTGATGGCGGTGACCTCGGCGCCGTAGCGGATGTGGGAAGCCAGCGCGGGAAGTTCGGCCAGCGGTTGGAGATACTGCTTGACGAGATCCCCGCCCGTGGGCAGGGCGGACGCGTCGGGCTCCTCCCAGCCGACGGCCGCGAGCAGTCGGCGGGCAGCGGGATCGGTGTTGAACTCCCATGGGCTGAAGAGCTGGATGTGGGACCAGGCCTGCACGGCTGTCGCCGCAGCGTCTCCGGCTTCCAGGACGACGAAGGGGACGCTGCGTTCGGCCAGGTGCGCGGCAGCAGCCAGCCCGACGGGGCCGGCGCCGATCACGGCGACTGGGAGGCGGTCGGAGCCGAGGTCAACCACTGTGCGGTGTCCTTTCACGAAGGGAAGGGCGGCAGTCAGGCATCTCGCGTGGGATCGGACGAGGAAGCCGCGAGATCCTCTGCGGTGTCCGCCTGCTTGTCTTGTTCGATGCGCTCCGCAGCCCGCCGCCGGAATTCAGCGATCGCGGCACAGCAAGAGCCGGTCTGCTCAGCGTCGAGGCCGATGGAATCACTCATCGCAAGCGGCTCCTGTCGCGGCGGCTCGGAGGGCGACGCGAAGCAAGCGCATCACAACCGCCTATATAGATAAACAACGAATTAGAGTTCCACTTTCACTCCTGCTTCGATGAATGTCAACC
Source organism: Streptomyces sp. NPDC111628 (assembly GCF_055635195.1). NCBI lineage: Bacteria > Bacillati > Actinomycetota > Actinomycetes > Kitasatosporales > Streptomycetaceae > Streptomyces > Streptomyces sp. NPDC111628. Next base: position 948,969 of record NZ_JBVKBZ010000003.1, read on the forward strand.
TCACGCCACAGTCTGCCGCAGTGTGACGAGCGTCACCTCGCGCCGCGTTGCGCGGGCGACCCACGCCGGGTCAATCTCGATACATGTCGAAACAGCGGGGGTAGTGGCACCAGGGCAACCGCCCAGTGCCACAGCGACATCGGGAAGCAGCGGCTGTGCCGATAGCCGCGCCCGGCCCGTGAACGGTCAAGTGCGCTCGCCCCGCACATGACCGCTCAGCCGGGACCGGATCCTTCCCGCCTCACTCTCGTTCTGTCCTCGGTGCGATCGCCCGCCACCGGGCCGGCCCAGCTGCCGGTCTGCCGCGCCCGCACCGCAGTTCCTTCCGTGCTGCTTCACCAGTGAACGGCTTCGTCATGCCCGGAAGGACATTCATGCCTCACGATTCCACCCGCGCGGCTGGGTCTGCCAGTGAACCGATCGCCATCATCGGCATGGCCGGACGGTTCGCCGACGCCACCAGCCCTGAACAACTCTGGGACATGCTGCTCCAGGGCCGCGACGCCATCACGGACATCCCGCCGGACCGCTACGACGTCGACGCCGTCTACGACCCCACGCCCCGCACGCCCGGCCGCACGGTGAGCCGGTGGGGCGGCTTGCTCCACGACATCGACGCCTTCGACGCGGAATTCTTCGGCATCTCCCCCCGAGAGGCCGACCGCATGGACCCCCAGCAGCGGCTCCTCCTGGAGGTCGCCCACGAAGCCCTCGAAGACGCGGGTCAGCGCCTGCCCCGCATCGCGGGCACCGACACGGGCGTCTTCATCGGCCAGCTGGGTGGGGACTACTGGCATCTGCAGTACGACGACCGCGATCAGCTCGACCTGTACGCCATGACCGGTGCGGCCGCCCGCGCCATCACCTCCGGCCGGCTGTCCTACGCATTCGACCTGCGGGGACCCAGCTTCACCGTCGACACCGCCTGTTCCTCCGCGCTCGTGGCCGTCCACAACGCCGTCCAGGCCATCCGGCTCGGCGAGTGCCCCCTGGCGATCGCCGGCGGGGTCAACCTCGTACTCCTGCCGGAAGAGGGGGTCGTCTACTCGGGCGCCGGCATGCTCGCCTCCGACGGCCGCTGCAAGTTCGCCGACGCCTCGGGCGACGGCTTCGTCCGCAGCGACGGCATCGGGGCCGTCATCCTCAAGCCGCTGTCGGCCGCTCTCGCCGACGGCGACCGCATCCGGGCGGTCATCCGCGGATCCGCCGTCGGCAACGACGGCCAGAGCAGTGGCTACCTGGTCACGCCCGCCGTCGAGGGCCAGCGTGACGTGCTGCGCCGCGCCTACGCCAACGCCGCCGTGGACCCGGCCGACATCGACTACATCGAGGCCCACGGCACCGGCACCAGCGTCGGCGACCCGGTCGAACTGCAGGCCCTGGCCGACATCGTCGGCGCCCGGGCCTCGGACGATCGCTGTCTGGTCGGCTCAGTGAAGACCAACATCGGCCACGCCGAGGCAGCCGCCGGAATCGCCGGTCTCATCAAGGCCGTGCTCTGCCTGGAGAACAAGACGATCCCGCCCAACCTGCACCTGAAGAACCCCAACCCCGCCGTCGACTGGGCCAACCTGCCACTCGCCGTACCCACCCACGCCACCCCTCTGCCGCAGCGGGACCGGCCCGCCATCGCCGGAGTCTCCAGCTTCGGCTTCTCCGGAACCAACGCCCACCTCGTCCTCGAAGCCGCCCCCGAGCCGCGCACCACCGCCCGGGACACAGCGCCGGACGCGCGCAGCGAGCTGCTGGTGTTGTCCGCGCTCAGCCCCGAAGCCCTGTCCGAAGCAGCCCGCAGCATGGCCGACCACCTCGAAGGCCCCGGCGCACAGCAGAAGCTGCGGGACATCGCCCACTCCGCGGCGCTGCGCCGTACGGCTCACGAGGCCCGCCTCGCCCTTCCCGTCGAGAGCCACGCCGAGGCCGCCGCCGCGTTGCGAGGGTTCGCCGACGGCGACAACGAGCCCGGCCTGTCCTTCAGCGACTACACCGACTCCGAGGCGACGCCACGGGTCGCGTTCGTATTCCCCGGACAGGGCTCGCAGTGGCCAGGCATGGGCCGCGAGCTCCTGGACACCGAGCCGGTCTTCCGCCAGGCCATGCGGGACTGCGACGAAGCCATCAGGACGGAGAGCGGCTGGTCGGTCATCGAGCTGCTGCGCTCGGCGGACGAAAAGCGGCTCAAGGAACTCGACGTCATCCAGCCCACCCTCTGGGCCATGGAGATCGCCCTGGCCGAACTCTGGCGCTCCTGGGGCATCGAACCGGACGTGGTCATCGGCCACAGCATGGGTGAGTCCGCCGCCGCTTACATCGCCGGCGCTCTCTCGCTCTCTGACGCCGCCGCGGTGATCTGCCGCCGCAGCCGACTGGCCAAGCGCCTTTCCGGCCGGGGCACCATGGCCTGGGTCGCTCTTCCCGCCGACGAGGCAGCGGCAGCGCTGGTCGGTCACGAGGACACGCTGGCCGTAGCCGCCATCAACAGCCCCACCTCCACCCTCCTGTCCGGTGATGGTGAGGCCCTCGACCAGGTACTGGCCGGCCTCGACGCGCGCGGTGTCGACAACCGGCGGGTCAACGTGGACTTCGCGTCACACTGCCCGCAGATGGACGCTCTTCAGGAGGACCTGCTCTCCGAGCTGTCCCACCTCACACCGCGGCCAGGCATCATCCCCCTGCACTCCACCCTGCTGAACAAAGTCATCGACGGCTCCGGCATGAACGCCGAGTACTGGGTGCGCAACATCCGCCAACCGGTCGACTTCGTGGGCGCGGTACAGGGCCAGCTCGACCTCGGCGACACCGTGTTCGTCGAAGTCAGTCCTCATCCGCTGCTCGTGTCAGGAATCCGCGAGACCAGCCGTTTGGCCACCGGCGCCGACACCACCGCCGTCGGCAGCCTGCGCCGGCACTCGGACGAACGCGGCTCCCTGTTCACCTCCGCCGCCGCCCTGCACACAGCCGGTGCCCGTCTCGACCTCGGCAAGCTGACCGCCGACGGGAGCTACGTGGCCCTGCCCACGTATCCGTGGCAGCGCACCCGCCACTGGATCAGCCCCGCCCCAGCCCGTCCCACGGCCGCCACCGCGGCGCCTGCCGAGCCTGCAGCGGGTGGGGAGCAGGCGACGCACCCGCTGCTCGGCAACCCGTCACCCGCCGAGGGCGCGACCCGCATCTGGCGGGGTCCACTGCGGCTCGCTGACCACCCCTACCTGCGCGACCACTGCATCCAGGACACCATCATCCTGCCTGGCACCGCCCACCTGGAGCTCGTCAGCGCTGCCGCACGCACCGAACTGGGATCCGGAGCGCTGTCGGTGAGCGAGGTGCACTACCACCGGGCCCTCTTCCTCGACGAGGACGGGCCCGCACCAGAGGTCCAGGTCACTGTCACTCCGCGCCCGGACTCCTCACTGCACTGCCGCATCCTCAGCCGGGAATCCGCCGACGACGACTGGGTGCTGCACACCGAAGCAACTGCTCACGCGGTGGTCGGCGACACCCCCCGACCGGGCGAGTCGCTCCAGTCCATTCGTGCCCGCCTGCCCCAACACCAGGACGCCGTCGACTTCTACACGTGGAACGCCGCCCGCGGAAACCAGTGGAACGGCACCTTCCAAGGCATCACCGAACTGTGGCGCGCCGACGGCGAGGTCCTCGCCCAGCTGTCCTGCCCGGCCGCGCTCCTCGACGGACTCGCCCACCACCACTTCCACCCGGCTCTCCTGGACGCGAGCGGGCACGCCATGGCCGCCACCCGTGAGCTGACTGCGCCCGGTGACGAAGGCGTCTTCGTCCTCGGCGGCATCGACGAGGTCCGCTTCTACCAGCAGCCGCCTGCCTCCTTGTTCAGCCACGCCAGGCTGCTGCCGTCCCTGCGCGAGGACTCGTTCACCGCCGACATCGACATCCGCGCCGACGACGGTCGTCTGATCGCCCAGATGCGCGGACTGCGCCTGCAGTACCTGGCCGGCCACGCTCCCGCCCTGCTCAACCCCCGTACCGAGGATTCCGTGACGCCATCCCGCACCCCCGGCTCCCCGGCCGCCCCAGCCGGCGGCGACCGTGACACCTGGCTGCACACACTCACTTGGGACGAAGCCCCCCTTCCCGCCCCGGCCACGGGCACCACTGACCCCGACGGCTTCTGGTTGCTGTTGACCGACAGCGGGCCCACCGGGCGCGCCCTGGTGCGTGAACTGAACGGCCGCGGCCAGCGCGTCGTCGCCGTCACCGCCGGCGCGGGCCAGCTGGCAGGGGGCGGCGACCGCTACCGCATCGACCCCGCCAAGGAAGAGCACTACCGCGAGGTCCTGGCCGATGTCGCCCGCTACGGTGCCTGCCGCGGCATCATCCACCTGTGGGCCCTGGACGCCCAGACCGGCCTGGACGCCAAAACCACCGAAATCCACCGCACCCAGGTGCTCGCCGCGCACAGCATCCTGCACCTGACCCGGTCCCTGGAGAAGGAACCGCTCGGCAACCCCCCGCTGTGGCTGGTCACCCAACTCGCCCAGGCCACCGGCACCGGGGAGCGGGTACGCCACCCCTTCCAGGCCATGCCGTGGGGGCTGGGCCGCACGCTGGCTGCCGAGGCACCCGCACTGAACCCTCGCCTGGTCGACCTCGACCGTTCCCCGGCCAGTGTCCCCGCCCTGGTGGAGCAACTGCTCCACCCCGACCAGGAGAATCAGGTCGCGTGGCGCAACGGCCGGCGCCTGGCAGCCCGGCTGCGCCCCGCGGCGGCCGCCACCCCTGCGCCGCAGGCGCTGTCACTGCCCACACCCGGCGTCATCGACGACCTGCAGCTGACCGCCGCCCCCTCGCGCGGCCTCGCCGCGGACGAAGTCCGTATCCAGGTCAGCCACGCCGGGGTCAATTACCGCGACGTGCTCCTGAGCCTGGGCATGTATCCCGGACAGGACGACAGGCCGCCCGTGATGGGCTGGGAGTGCGCCGGCACGGTCAGCGAGACCGGCTCCGGCGTGACCGACGTCGCGGTGGGCGACCAGGTCATCGCCTTCGCCGAAGGGGCATTGGCCTCCGAGGTCGTCACCCGCGCCTGCCTCACGGCACCCAAGCCGGCCAGGCTGACCGCGGCCGAGGCCGCGACCCTGCCGGCCGCCTACCTCACCGCCTACCACGCCCTGCACGACATGGCCCGCCTCGAACGGGGCCAGAAGATACTCATCCACACCGCGACCGGGGGCACCGGCCGGGCCGCGCTGAACGTCGCCCGCTGGAAGGGGGCCCGCGTCTTCGCCACCGCCGGCAGTGACGCAAAGCGGCAGCTGCTGACCGAGCTCGGTGTCGAGCAGGTCGCCGACTCCCGAAGCCTTGCCTTCGCCGACGTCTTCAAGCCGGCTGTCGCAGAGGGCTTCGACGTCATCTGCAATACCCTGGCCGGGGACGCCATCGAGGCGAACCTGTCCCTGATGGCCCCGTACGGGCACTACCTGGAACTCAGCAAACGCGACATCCTCGACAACAACGCGTTGCCGCTGGGTGCCTTCGCCCGCAACCTTTCCTTCCACGCCATCGACGTCGTGCACATGATCCAGCACGCGCCTGAACGCGCTGGCCGTGTGCTGCGGGCCGCTGCCGCCCTGGTCGACGAGGGCGCGCTGGAGGCACTGCCGCACACGGTGTATCCGGTCGCGAAGGCCGCCGACGCCTTCCGGTTGATCGCCCAGGCCCGGCACACCGGCAAGATCGTGCTGTCCTTCGGCCAGTCATCCGTCACGGCCGGCGGCCCACGCGGCCGCTCGGTCACCGTTCACGCCGACGGTACTTACCTGGTCACCGGAGGTGCGGGCGGCATCGGCGGACAGCTGGCTCTGTGGCTGGCCGACCAGGGCGCCCGCCACCTGCTGCTCACCGGCCGCAGTGCGCTGCCCGAGCAGGACGCGGTAGTAAGCGGGACTCATCCGCAGGCCGCCGCCGTCGCCGTGCTCCGGCAATTGCGCGAGCGCGGGGTGAACGTGGCGTACAAGGCTGTGGACGTCGCCGACGCCCAGGCCATGCGGGCGATGCTGGAGTCGCGACGCCGCGCGGGGATGCCGCCTGTGCGTGGGGTGTTCCACGCGGCCGGGGTCATCGACTACACCCTGCTCAGTGACATGAGCGGCGCCGAGATGGATCGAGTCCTGGCGGCGAAGGTCTCTGGGGCGTGGAATCTGCACCGGCTGCTGCGCGAGGAGTCGGTCGAGGCGTTCGTCCTGTTCTCTTCCGGCTCCGCGCTCCTCAGCTCCCCCATGCTGGGCGGGTACGCGGCAGGGAACGCGTTCCTCGATGCGCTGGCGCACCACCGGCACGCCCAGGGCCTCTCCGGCACCGTCGTCAACTGGGGGTTCTGGGACAGCGTCGGGATGGTGGCGCGCAAGGAGCAGGAGGAAGAGCGCACGCTGCTGCCGCACGGCATGAACTCGTTCAGCCCGGACGACGGTCTGTCGGTGCTGGGCAGGATCCTGGCCGAAGGCAGGCTCCACACGGCGGTGTTGCCGGCGGACTGGCAGGCTTGGGCCCGCGCCTACCCGAGCGCCGCTGCTGCCCCTCTGGTGCAGCACCTCACCAACAGCGATCAGTCGGCGTACCCGGCTCCCGCTTCTGAGAAGCAGGCCGCCGAACCCCGCCCGTTGTCCCAGGTCGCCGATCCTGACGTGTCCCGTCGTGTCGCATCCGCGCCAGCCGGGGCTCCGCCCGCCTCTGCGGCGGTCGCCGAGCCCACGGCTACTGCCCGGATCGCACCGCAGGCCACTGCTCCTGTACAAGCAGCGCCCAGCAGCGAACTGCTCGACTTCCTCAAGCAGGAGGTTGCGGTCGTGATGGGGCTGCGGCCCGAACGGGTCAACGTCAACCGGCCGCTGAGCCGGCTCGGCATGGATTCCCTCATGGCTGTCGAACTCCGCAACCGCGTCGAACGCCGCTACCAGGTCAAACTCCCCATGGTGCAACTCCTCAAGGACGGCACCATCACCACCGTCGCCCAAGCCCTGGCCAACGAACTGAACTCCGCAGACGCCTCGGCCTGACCGAGCGAGGGACGAGGACCGACTTCATGAAGACCACTGACATTCGCATCGCCGGGCTGGGCACGTACATCCCCGAGATCGTCGACGCCCGGAAGGCCGTCGCGCTGGGTCTGTACGACGCCGACGACTACGAGTTCTACGGATGGACCGGCGCCGCCGTCGCCGACGACATGCCCGCTCCGGACATGGCGGTCGCCGCTGCCCGGCAGGCCATGGAACGCTCCGCGCTGCACCCGCACGACATCGACTTCCACATCCACGCCTGCGGGCACGAACAGGGCCCCGAAGGCTGGTCGCCGCAGCACTACATCCTGCGTCACCTGACCGACCGCGACGTGCCCTCCTTCCGTGTCTGGCAGGCCTGCAGCGGACTGATCGGCTCACTGGAGCTGGCCGCCTGCTACCTCAAGGCCGTACCCGAACGCAGCGCCGCTCTGCTCACCGGCGCCGACAACGTCGGAACCCCCAACTTCAACCGGTGGGCCTTCGGTATCCAGAACGGGGTGCTCGGTGACGGGGGCAGTGCGATCCTGCTGTCGAAGTCCGAGGGCTTTGCGAGCCTCCTGTCCATCAACACCGGCTCCACGGCGGAGGTCGAGGAGCAGTACCGCGGTACGGAACCGCTCTTCCCCCCGTCGCTGACGGTCGGCCGCGGCATGGACTTCAAGGAGCGTCTGGCTGCCGCCGGCGGGCTGGAGGAGACCGTCGCCGAGGTCGTGCGCCGTCAGGGCGAGCTGCGCACGGAGATCGCCCTGCGCACCCTGGCCGAAGCCAACCTGGAACCGAGTGACGTCACCAGGGTCTGCCACGTGTTCACCGGCCAGGAGAGCTACCTGAAGGTCATCCTCGACCCCATGGGCCTCTCCCCCGACCAGGGCCTGCTCGACTTCGGCCGCAACCTGGGCCACATGACGGTCAACGACCAGATCGTCGGCCTGACGCACCTGGTGGAAACCGGGCAGGTCGGCCCAGGTGACCACGTACTGATCGTCGCCCATGGCGGCGGGGTGTCCATCACTTGCGCCGTCGTACGCATCGACCAGCGGCCCGACTGGGCCGCCGGCTGATCAACCCCGCCCGCCTGCCGGTCCCGCGACGGGGCCGGCAGGCGGCATGTCCGCTCATTCGCACCACCGTCCTGGGGGGCACGCGTGCAAAACCTCGCCTCATCACCCTTGCTCGACGCCGAGGCCCTGATCTCCGGCTTCGGTCTGCTGGGCATCATGGCCACTGTCTTCGCCGAATCCGGCCTGATCGTCTGCTTCTTCCTGCCCGGCGACTCGCTGCTGTTCACGGCGGGGCTGCTTGTGGCCAACGACCAGTTCCTCCACCAGCCCCTGTGGCTGGTCATGCTCGCCATCGCCGCAGCCGCCGTCCTGGGCGACCAGTTCGGCTACGCCTTCGGCCGCAAAGTGGGCGGGGCTCTCTTCCGCCGCCCCAACTCCCGCTTCTTCAAACAGGAAAATGCCGAGCGGGCCCAGCAGTTCATGCTCAAGCACGGTCCCAAGGCCCTGGTGATGGCCCGCTTCATACCGGTGTTCCGTACCTTCATCCCCATCACCGCCGGCATCGGGCGCATGACGTACCGCACGTTCTTCCTGTTCAACGTGATCGGCGCGGTGCTGTGGTCGGTCAGCCTGACTCTTGTCGGCTACTACCTGGGCCAAGTCGCCTTCGTCCGCGACAACATCGAAGGCATCGTCATCGGCATCGTGCTCATCTCCGGCATTCCCATCATCATCGAGGGCATCAAGATGCGACGCCGCGCCCGCAGCGCGCCCGCAGCGGGCCAGGAGATGCCCGTCACGCCGTCCACCACCCCCGAAACGGAGCTGCCCCGTCCATGATCACGGCACAAGAATTCTGCGACCTCCTGGCCGACCGCGGCTTCACCCTCGCCAGCGGCGTTCCCTGCTCCCACTTCGGTGGACCGATCGCGCACCTGAGCACCGAGCCCGGTCGCTACGTACCCGCCCCGAACGAGGGCAGCGCGCTCGCCGTGGCCGCCGGCGCCGCCCTGGGCGGGCAGCGCGCCTACGTGATGCTGCAGAACTCCGGTCTGGGCAACCTCATCAATCCGCTCACTTCCCTGGTGATGACCTACCAGCTGCCGATCCTGACCTTCACCAGCCTCCGGGGCTGGCCCGACCCCGCAACGGACGAACCCCAGCACGCCGTGATGGGGCCGGCGACTCCCGGCCTTCTCGACAGCGTCGACACCCCGCACCACACCTTGTACGCGCGGGACGGGGTCGAGGAGTTCACCGCGATCCTGGAGAAGGCGGAAAAGGACCTCGCCGAGCAGCGGGCGCCGTTCGTTCTGGTTGAACGCGGCGCCATCGGCAAGGCCGCGGCGGCCAACTCCCCTCACACCGAGGGACTGCCCGCCGCGGAAGCCATCCGCCTCGTCACCTCTGCCGCGCCGCAGGCGGCCGTCGTCGCCACCACCGGATTCACCGGCCGTGACACCTTCGCCGTGGCCGACACGCCCAGCACCTTCTACATGCAGGGCTCCATGGGCCACGCCTCCTCCATCGGCCTCGGCGTGGCGCTGACCCAACCGGAGCGGACCGTGGTGGTCCTGGACGGGGACGGAGCCCTCCTGATGCACCTGGGCGCCCTGTCGATGATCGGCGGCGAGGCGCCTGCCAACCTGATCCACGTCGTGCTCGACAACCGGGTGCACGAGTCGACGGGCGGACAGGCGACAACCTCGGCGACGACCTCGTTCCCCGAGATGGCGAAGGCCGCCGGATACGCCGACGCGGTCGTCTGTGACCGGGAGGAGGACGTGCGGGCAGCGATGCTGCGGGCCCAGGCCGCTCCCGGCCCGCACCTGATCTGTATCAAGACGCTGCCTCGCACGGGCGCGATCCCGCCCCGCGCGACCAATGCCCTCAGCACGCTCGACATCCGGGACCGCTTCCAGAACGATCTGCGGCAGTAGCAGGGGCGGCACGCCACAGGGGCCGTGTTCCACTCGTCTGCGTGGAACACGGCCCCTGTGGCGAGTGGCGGGCTCAGGCGCCCTGCACCGCGGCCGGCTGTCCGGCCCCCGTCTGGAGGCAAGCCGCAACCGTCTCAGGGTCCATGGCGGCAAGGCTGGCGAACATGCGCAACGGCTCGGCCAGCGTCTGACAGCACATCACGTACTGATTGCTGCGGCCCTTGGGAATCGCCTCTACGAGGTTCTGTTCACGCAGCGGGGCCAGGTGATGGCTGACCAGGGTCTGACTCAGGCCGGTGGCCTCCTGCAGTTCCTTGACGGTGCGGGGACGTTGCGCGATGAGCAGGATCAGCGTCAGTCGCGTCTCGTCCGCCAAGGCCCGCAACTTGGGTGCCAGCATCTGTGCCCGCTCGCGTTCGCTGAGCCACTGGTCAGGATCGCTGACCGCCACCCTGAGCTTCGACGGCCGGGCCATCGCCACCTCCCTCTCACCCGCGGGCCGGGCTGTGGAGTCGATCCTACGCACTGTCCGCTCCCCGGTCTTCAGGACGTAGCGGCGGCGTCGGCGCTGTCGCTGCGGGCGGCGGCTTCGGACTGGGCTGTGCCGTCCTCGTCGGCAACACGAGCTCGGGGCAGAATAAAGGCGGCGGCCAGGGCGCCGACCGCCGCGACACCCACGGCGATCAGCAGCGTGCCGGTGAACCCGCCCACGAAGGACTGCTGCGCCGCGTCCAGCACGCGCCGGCCCGTGTCGCCGCCGAGCTGCTGGGCCACCGCGGAAGCGCCCGCCAGGGACTCGTGTACCGCTTCTCCGGCCTCGCCAGGCAGCTGAGCCGCCTGGGGCAAATCGTCACGGTACAGCGTGGCGATCACGCTGCCGCTGATCGCGATGCCGAGCGCACCGCCCACCTGCATACCGACATCGGCGACGGCCGACCCGGCGCCCGCCTGACGGGCGGCGGAGACCACCAGGATGGCATCCACGGCGGCGGGCAGCGCGATACCCATGCCCAGGCCGAACACGGCCAGGCCGATCAGTGCCTGCGTCTCGTCGTCGACGCTGAGCCCGGCCAGAACACCGAGTCCCGCAGCACACAGCAACAGGCCGACCACCACCGTCGTCTTCAACCCCGTGCGCTCCACCAGCTTCGCGGACAGCGGCGCGCCGACCATCATCGTGCCGATGGCGAGCATGCGCAGGCCCGCGCCCAGGGGGTCGAGCTCGAGCACCGACTGCAGGTACTGGGTGAGCAGGTACAGGCCGCTGTAGAGGCCGAAGGAGGTGCAGGCGATGGCCAGCGCGCCACCGCCGTAGCGAGCGTTCAGGAACAGGCCGACGTCGAGCATCGGATGGGCCGTCTTCCGCTCCCACAGAACGAAGGCGACCATCAGCACCACGCCGACGAACAGGGAGCCGAGGGTGATGATGTCGCCCCAGCCGTTGTGCGGGGCTTCGACCAGGCCGTAGACGATGGCCACCAGTCCCGCCACCGAGAGGAGGGCTCCGACCAGGTCCAGTCCGGGGTGGCCTTCGGCCTTGGACTCGGGGATGAGCTTGGCTCCGCCGATCAGGGCGATGGCCGCGAGGGGGACGTTGATGAGGAACATCGATCCCCACCAAAAGTGTTCGAGCAGCAGACCACTGACGAGCGGGCCGAGCGGCACGCCGACCGCGGCGGCGCCCGACCAGATGCCGATCGCCTTGCCCTGCTCCTCGCGCGGGAAGACGTCCTTGATGATGGCAAGAGTGGCGGGCATCATCAGCGCTGCCGAGATGCCCATGAGGGCCCGGAAAGTGATCAGCATCTCGGCGTTGGTAGCGAACGCGGCGCCCAGGCTGGTCAGGGCGAAGGCCCCCAGACCGACGGAGAGAAGCCGCTTGCGGCCGAACCGGTCCGACAAGCCGCCGGCCATGAGCAGCAGTCCGCCGAATGCCAGGGCGTAGGAGTCCACCATCCACTGCAGTTGGCTGCTCGTGGCATCCAGGTCCTTCTGAATGCTGGGCAGCGCCAGGTTCAGGATCAGGGTGTCCAGGCCGATCAACACGAGACTCAGGCACAGGATGTTCAGGATCTGCCATCGGCGCGGATGGCCGGCGGAGCTGGTCACTTGCTTCTCCTCAAACGCAACAGGTTGGAGTCCCGGGGAGCGGCTGTGGCCGGCCGTCGCACGGGGGTATGACGAGCAGGCCGGCCATCAGCCAAGCCCAAACTAAACAGCACTCATCGCTATCAACAGTCATCACTGTTAATAACGGCCTGGTTTGTGCGCCGGATCCGGCCAACTCGCGCGGCCTCCCACGACCCGGCAGGGCAGGTTCCGTTTACCGCACTGGCGTGCACGGAAGCACTCACGGTGACGGATCACCGCCGAGCGGGACTCCTGCCGCCCCCTCCGGTCCGCTGGCACCGGAGCGCCACCGTGACGGCTGGTCAGAGCACCTCCTTACCGCCCCTGGCAGCCGACGCAGCGGCAGTCCCGTCACATGACAGAGATGGCGTGATCGTTTCCAGGCCGACCCGGAAACCCTCGAATACTTTGACCGCCATCGATAAATTGAGCGAGAAGCAGCACGGGGGGCCTGCAGAGGGCTCCCACACGGGGCACACCAGGGGGCTGGCAGACATGCGTACATCCGGTAGGCAACAACTCGCAGCCCAGCCGCCCACACGGCGGTAGTTCCCCGCTTTCCTTCCTCACGGGACCCGTGCGTGGCGGCACGGTCCTGACATCACCTCAGGCACGACCACACCCGCGCAGCAGAACGCACGGCACGCGCTCTGCCGCGCCCCTTGGGCTGGAACCGTCACTGGCGAGACGGATTCGCCCTCCTGAACCGTTGAAGGGGAAAACGATGTCAGCCTCTGCACAGCCACGCCTTGCCCTGGTGGGAGACCGCGGCAATCACGACGAGCCGTCCCACCCCAAGATCGACGCGATGCGTGAGCAGTGGGACCTGACCACCGAGTGGATACCGACCACCGACATACACGACGCCTCGGTTCTCAACGGCTTCGACGGCATATGGGTCGTGCCGGGAGCCCCGTACTTCAACCAGAAGGGCGTGCACGTCGCCGTGCGCCACGCCCGTGAGAACGGGCTGCCCTTCCTGGGCACCTGCGGTGGCTTCTTCAGCGCCCTGATCGAACACGCCCAGAACGTGCTCCACCTCCCCGAGGCGGCCGGCGTCGACGAGGACCCCGAAAAGCTGATGCCTCTCGTCACCCCGCTGAAGTGCTCCTTCCGCGGAGAGAAGGCTCCCTTGACCGTGATGGAGAACTCCCGGCTGGCCGGCATCTACGGCACGACCGAGGTCGAGGAGATCTTCCACTGCGACTACGGCCTGACCGACACCTTCATGAACGCGGCCAACCAGGGCTCACTGAGGCTGAGTGCCTGGGACAGCGACGGCGCACCGCGTGCCCTGGAGATCACCGGCCACCCCTTCTTCCTCGGCAGCCTCTTCCAGCCCGAGCTCTCCTCCGCTCCGGGAAGCGAACACAAGATCCTCAAGGCGTTTCTGGCCGCCGTAAGCGCGAAGGCCGACACCGACGCTCTGCCGATGCCCACGACCTGACCACCACGGCACATCCGCATCCGACAAGGCCGTGCGGCACGCCCGCACGGCCCGGGCACCGCCATGCCCGCCTCGTACCCCACACCAGGCGGAAGGATCCCCACGTCTTCATGAAGCACGATCAGCACGGCCTGTCCCGGCGCGGTTTCGTCCGCGGGAGCGTCGTCGGCGGTGCAGGCCTTGGAACGCCCGTCCTGCTTCCGGTGGTCTCTGCACGAGCCGCCGACGCCTCAGGCTCCCTGGGAGAGCCGTCCGGTACGGGCGGAGGGTCCGGCGCGGATTTCACCGACCAGTCCGCCGCCTTGACCCCCGACAAGACAGTCGCCACCGCCTGTCAGTTCTGCAATTCCAACTGCCGACTCAACATCGATCTCAAAGCGGGCCGCGTACTGGCCGTGCGAGGCGAGGACAGCGACCCGGTCCAGCAAGGGCAGGTATGTGTCAAAGCCGAGCTGATGTCGCAGCTCGTCTACAACACCGAGCGGCTGACCCGTCCACTTCGCCGCGTCTCCGGCGCGAAGGGCTCTCCCCACTCCAAGTTCGAGGCCGTGAGCTGGGAGGAGGCCCTGCACACCATCGCCAAGAAGTTCCTGGCGCTACGGGATGCAGGCCAGGCCCACACCATCGCCAACCGCACCACCGGCCGGATGCCCCGAGGCACCGGATCTCTCGTGGCCCGCATGTTCGCCATGCTGGGCAGCCCCAACAACACGGATGTCGGCCCGGTCTGCAACGACGCCGGCGGCAACGCCCTCGCGATGACCTTCGGACTCGGCAACTTCACCAACGGCTACGGAACCGACGGCGCGACCGGCAAGGACGACCTCGGCTCAGCGCGCCACTACCTGTTCCTGGGGACCAACCAGGCCGAGACACACCCGGTCACCTTCGACTACCTCCTGCGCGGCCGCAAGGAGAACAACGCGACCCTGACGGTCGTGGACCCGCGCCTGACGCCCACCGGAGCCGCCGCCGACCGCTGGGTGGCGCCGAAGCCGCACACAGACCTCGCACTCCTACTCGCCATGCTCCACCACATCGTGCAGGAGAAGCTGTACGACAAGGCGTTCGTCAAACGCTGGGTAGCAGGGTTCGACGAGCTGCGCCGACACCTCGCGAAGCACCAGTACACCCCCGAGTGGGCGGCAAAGGTAACCGGAGTCAAGGCCGATGTCATCACCAAGATGGCGGTGGAATACGCGACGGCGAAACCGGCAGCACTCTTCTGCAACGCGGGAATCTCCCACCAGCTCGGCGCCTTCGACACCTACCGGGTGGCCACGTTCCTTGCTGCGGTGACCGGCAACATCGGGCAACCCGGCGGCGGCTGCAACTTCATGCACAACACCTGGCCCGGCGACCTGCAGTTGCCACCCCTGGACGCCGACCTGCCCGAGCGGCGCGAGGCGCTGCCGGTCGGCCCGGACTACTTCGCCGAGTCCATCCTCACGGACAATCCCTACCGACTGCGCGCGGTGGTGACCCAGGGCAATCCGCTGGTGTCCTCGGCCAACACCACCAAGGTCAAGAAGGCATTCGAGCAACTCGACTTCTACGTCTACACCGGCCTGTTCATGGAAGAGGCCGCTTACTACGCCGACATCATCCTGCCGGTCTGCAGTGGCCTGGAGATGGAAGGCGTCTACATGCGCCGCGACGACCGAGCCATTCGCTGGCAGGACCAGGCCGTCGACCGAGTGGGCGAATCCCGGCCGGACTGGGAGATCTGGGTCGGGCTCGCGCACACGCTGGCCGAACTCGACAGCCGTCGGCCAGCCGCCGAGTGGCGTGCGGCGTTCCCAAAGCGGTGGATGAACTACCGGGAACTGTGGGACGACTTCGTCACCCACACCCCCGGCGTGGGCGGAATGACCCGCATAAGGATGCGACAGCGCACCGAGCCGCTGCGCTGGCCGTGCCCCACCGAGGACCACCCCGGCGTGAGCACCCTCTACCTGGACCACCCCAGCTGGTACCAGGCGGCCGAGTCACTCGACCCGGCCAACCGAGGCAAACGCTTCCTCACCCCCAGCGGCAAGGTCGAGATCTCGACACCGGCCCTGGAGAAGAAGCTGGCGGTCACCGGGCACAGCGCCCTGCCAATCTTCTACACACATCCCGAGGTCACCGGCAGGAACCCCACCCTGTCCTACAGTCGCAAGTTCGTCACCAACCCCATCAACCCGCAGGCAGTCACCCATCCCGTACGCCTGGGAGTCCCCGGAAGCGACGCGGTGCACCGTGACTTCCCGCTCATGGGCATGACGGGCCGGCCCAGCGTCGTCCACTTCGCCGAGGTGACCCACTGGACACCCACGGGCAAGCAGCTCAACGGCATCCGCTTCATCCAGATCCACCCCGACACGGCACGGCGTTCCGGTATCGCCGACGGTGACGAGGTGACCGTCGAGAGCCCTCGCGGATCGGTTACCGGTACCGCACTCCTCTGGGAGGGGATCCGAGCGGACACCGTGTTCGTCCCCAACACCTTCGGGCCGGCCCAAAAGCAGGGTGACCTCTTCGACGACCCCCGCTACGAGGCGGCCAACACACTGCCCGACGACCGCTTCTACGACAACCTGTCCGGCCAGCAGGCCTTCAAGTGCTTCGCCTGCCGGGTCGTCAAAGCCTGACGCATCACCGAGCACAGGCATCACCTCACCCGTCCCCACTGCAGGAGGTATCGCATGTCCGCAACGCCCGACCCACGGCTCAAGGCCGAGACCCTCACGATCCGAACCCTCACCGGTTTCGACGAGACAGTCCGCGTCCTGGGGTCCAAGAGCTACACCAACCGATACCTCGCCATCGCTTCGCTGTCCGGGCAGGAAACGGTCATCGACAACGCGCTGTTGTCCGACGACACCGTCTACTTCTCCCGCGCCATCGAGACCTTCGGTCACGTCACCTGCGACATCGACCACGCCGCCGCCCGCATCCGCGTCACCCCCACGGGCAAGCCGATGCGCGCCCCGAGCGAGGACATCTTCGTCGGTGGCGCGGGCACGCCGCTGCGGTTCCTGATCTCCATGGCCGGCCACGCCGACGGCACGACGATCATCACCGGTAATGCCCGCATGCAGGAGCGCCCCATGGGCGACCTGCTCAAGGCACTGCCGGCACTGGGCGTGGACGCCACGGCGGTCCGCGGCAACGGCAGCCCGCCCGTCCGCGTCGTCGGCGGCTCCTTCAAGGGCGGCGCCACCTCCATCAGCGGAGCCGTCTCCAGCCAGTTCACCTCAAGCCTCATCATCAACGCCCTGCGCGCCCAGACCGACACCGAGATCACCATCAGCGATGACCTGGTCTCCAAGCCCTACGTGGAGATGACGCTCGCCGCACTGGCGGAGATGGGCGTGAGCGTCGACCGGGACGGCTACCGACGTTTCACCGTCCCGTCCGGTCAGCAGGCCCGCGGCGGCCAAGTCACCGTCGAGCCGGACGCCTCCGGCATGTCCTACTTCCTGGCGGCCGCCGCCATCCTCCAGTCGCGCGTCGTCATTCCGGGCATCGGTGCCGGCTCCCACCAGGGAGACGTCCACCTCGTCCAGGCCCTGGAGCGAATGGGCTGTCGCACCGAGGTAGGCGACGACTCGATCACGGTCACCGGAGGCCCCCTGCGCGGCATCGACATCGACATGGAGGCCATGCCCGACGTCGTGCCCTCACTGGCCATCGTCGCCGCGTACGCCGAAGGCACCACCCGGATCACCAACATCGCGTCCCTGCGCGTCAAGGAGTGCGACCGCATCGCCGCCGTCACCACCGAATTGCGCAAGATGGGCATCGACGTGGAGGAACACGCTGACGCGATGTACATCACCGGCGGCAATCCGCACGGCGCGGTCATCGACACCTACGACGACCACCGCATCGCCATGACCTTCGCCATCGGCGGTCTGCGCACCGAGGGCGTGGTCATCAAGGACCCGGGATGCGTCGCCAAGTCCTTCCCCGCCTTCTGGCAGACCCTCGACACCCTGCACCCGGACCTGGAGAGCACCAAGTGAGCACACCCGAACCGGTGCTCGCCGGCCCGGGCATCCTCCTGGTCCTCGACGGCTGGGGCTCCGCCGACGCGGCCGACGACAACGCCCTGAGCCTCGCACGCACCCCGGTGCTGGACGAACTCGTGGCCCAGCACCCGAGCACGCTGGCCGAAGCTTCCGGCGAAGCGGTCGGTCTGCTCCCCGGTACGGTCGGCAACTCGGAGATCGGCCACATGGTCATCGGAGCCGGAAGGCCCCTCCCCTACGACAGCCTCCTGGTCCAGCAGGCCATCGACAGCGGCACCCTGCGCAGCCATCCGCGGCTGGACACTGTGCTGAACGAGGTCGCCGGCTCCTCAGGCGCGCTGCATCTGATCGGTCTGTGTTCGGACGGGCAGATCCACGCCCACGTCGAGCACCTGAGCGAGCTGCTGGCCGCCGCAGCCACGCACCAGGTGGAGCGCGTCTTCATCCATGCGATCACCGACGGCCGGGATGTCGCCGATCACACGGGCGAGGCGTATCTGACACGGGTGGCCGAGTTGGCCGCTGCGGCCGGAACTGGGCAGATCGCCACAGTCATCGGCCGCGGCTACGCGATGGACAAGGCCGGCGATCTCGACCTGACCGAGCATGCGGTCGCCCTGGTCGCCGACGGGCGCGGCTCCCCGGCCGACAGCGCCCACTCGGCGGTCCACTCGAGCGAACGCGGCGACGAGTGGGTCCCCGCCTCCGTGCTCACGGAAGCGGGTGACGCGAGGGTCACCGACGGGGACGCGGTGCTGTGGTTCAACTTCCGGAGCGACCGTATCCAGCAGTTCGCGGACAGGCTCCAGGAGCACCTCGCATCCACCGGCCGCACGGTGAGCATGGTGAGCCTGGCCCAGTACGACACCCGCACCGCGATACCCGCCCTCGTGAACCGCGCGGACGCCTCCGGCGGTCTGGCCGATGAGCTCCAGGAAGCCGGGATGCGCAGTGTCCGCATCGCGGAGACCGAGAAGTTCGAACACGTCACGTACTACATCAACGGCCGGGACGCGACCGTACGCGACGGCGAGGAGCATCTGCGGATCACAGGTGAGGGCAAGGCCGACTACGTCGCCCGTCCCCACATGAACCTCGACCGTGTCACGGAGGCGGTGGTCGAGGCGGCCGGACGCGTCGATGTCGACCTGGTCATCGCCAACCTGGCCAACATCGACGTGGTCGGGCACACGGGCAACCTCGCCGCCACCGTCACGGCCTGCGAGGCGACCGACGCCGCCGTGGACCAGATCTTGCAAGCGGCCAGGAACAGCGGCCGATGGGTAGTGGCCGTGGGAGACCACGGCAACGCCGAAGCAATGACCAAGCAGGCTCCGGACGGCAGCGTACGGCCCTACGGCGGCCACACGACGAACCCGGTCCCGCTGGTGATCGTCCCCAACCGGACCAACACGCCGGCACCCACGCTGCCGAGAACGGCCACGCTGGCCGACGTGGCCCCCACCATCCTGCACCTACTGGGACACAAACCCGGAGCCGTCATGACAGGAAGGCCCATGCTGTGAGTCCACTCACCCCCATACCCGACCACGCCCTGTGGCATCGAACTCCGGCCCTGTCCGACTGCCTGACGCAGCCCCACATCGCGGCCGCCTTCGATCAGGACGCTCTCGTCCGCGAGCTGGAGGCCGACGGCATCGAAGGAGTACTGCACGAGCCCGCCGACCGCTCGCGAGCGGTGCTGGGCCTGCACAACCCGTCCACGACCGAGAGCCGCGTCAATCTCCGCGCCCTGCTGCCCGAACACGCCCACTGCACCTGGCACTTCCTCAGCGGCTCCATGCACACCAGCGAAGCGGCCGACGGCCTGCACCTCCACCTGGCCGCATCCGACACCGTCTGGCTGACCACCACCACATAGCGAGGGCCTCGCCACCAGATCCCCCCCGCAGCCTGCGCGAGCAACCCTCCCAGGGGAGATTCCTCGCGTTCTCTTTCAGGGCACCGCCAACCCCGAAGGATCTGACATGCACGCCTGCACGCACTCAGCGTTCGTCCACGCCCCACCCAGCACTCGGGACACCCCTCCGTCTGCCATTGGCATGACTGACGGGGGCAGTCCGCCTACCAGCCCAGTCCTTCCTCGTCTGTCACACCGGTGACCGTCCTGAGGGCGTCGCATCGCGCCCTGTTCCCCTGCACCCCGAGTACCACGGTCACGCGCAAAGGAAGGGCCTCAGAAATGTTCAGCAAGAAGCGCCGCCTCGCATGCCTCGCAACTTCGGCACTGGCGGTCATGTCGTTGGCCGGTTGCGCCGACGGCGGATCCGGAAAGAGTGGCGCCCTGCAGGTCAGCGGGTCCACCACCGTGGCTCCGGTCGCCGCCGACGCGGCCGAGGCACTCAAGGCCGACGGACTCGACATCACCGTCGCCACCCAGGGCGGTTCGGCCGGCGGCATCTCGCAGCTCGCCTCTGGGCAGATCACCATCGCCCTGAGCTCGAAGCCCCTGTCCGAAGAGGACAAGGCCGCCAACCCCGACACCGACTTCGTCTCCACACAGATCGGCGCCGACGCCGTCGGCATCATCGTCACCAAGCAGGTCGCCGACGCCGGGGTCAAGAACCTCACCGCCGACCAGGTGCGTGACCTGTTCGAAGGCAAGATCAAGAACTGGTCCGAAGTCGGCGGTCCGGATCTCGACGTCTTCGTCTACGACAAGGAGCCGGGGCGAGGCACGCGGGAGGTCCTCGACAAGTACATCTACGTGGACGAGAAGGCCCCGCCGCCGCCCGAGTCCGGCAACTTCGCCATCGTCGGCGGCAACCTGGAAACCCGCAACAAGCTGGAGTCCACGCCTGGGGCCGTGGCACCGCTGTCCACCAGCTTCGTCGAAGGACGCGACCGCCTGGCCGCGGTCACGCTGGACGGGATAGAGGCGTCCCCCGAGAACATCGCCACGGGCAAGTACCCCATGTCCCGTCCCCTGTACATGATCACCGACGGCAAACCGGAGGGGACCGCCAAGAAGTTCATCGACTACGTACTCTCCGCCAAGGGCCAGGCCTTGATGACCAAGCACGACTACCTGACCCTCAAGGAAATCGGGAAGTAGTCGATGACCACCAAGACCCTGACACGGCCGCCCGTCGCACCCGACGTCGGCAGCCGCCCGCGCGCCTCCAAATGGATCTGGAGTTGGCTCTACGGCGGGGCCGTCGCCGTGGCGGCCCTGCTCCTGACCGTCATCGGATACCTCGGCGCAGGACTGGCCAGCGGACACGTCAACTGGCTTGAAGTGCTGACCGAAAAGGCGTGGAGCCCGACAAGCTCTGTGTACGGCGGCCTGGCAATGATCTACGGAACCGCCGTGGTGTCCGCCCTCGCGCTGGTCATCGCCGTGCCGATCAGTTGGGCCGCAGCCGTCGCACTGTCGGAGTACCTCCCGCCCCGTCTGTCCCGGCCACTACGCATGTGCGTGGAGCTACTCGCAGCCGTACCGTCCATCGTCTACGGCCTCATCGGCATCATGGTCGTCCGCCCTGTCATTGCGCAGATCGCCGACGTACCCGGCGGCGACAGTCTCGCTGCCGCCGGCATCGTCCTCGCCGTCATGATCACTCCGACGATCGTGGCGGTCAGCGTCGACTCACTCGCTGCTGTACCGGACCGTGTCCGCGAGTCCGCGTACTCCCTCGGCCTGACCCGCCGGGAAGTGGTCCGCTCAGCAGTACTGCCGCTTGCCCGGTCCGGCATGCGAGCGGCTGTGCTGCTCGGACTGGCCCGAGCACTGGGCGAAGCCATCGCCGTCTTCCTGGTCGTCGGCCGGGCAGATGGACGACTGCCCACCAGTTTCGGGGGGTTCCTCGACTCGCTGTCCCACCCCGGCCAGACTCTGACGACGAAACTCGCCGGTCCGGAGCCCGTCCTCGCCGGGACCTCAGGCCCCCACTTCGCCGCGCTGTGCGCACTCGGTCTCATCCTCCTGGCGCTGGTGGCCGCCGCGACCATCTGGGGCACACGAAGTCGCACCCGCAAGAACGCGGCGGAACGCACTCCGCGTTTCCGGGGGACATCTCGGATGCGGTTGCAGCGGGACCGGCTGGTCATGACGCTGCGGCTGGGCGCCCTGCTCCTACCCAGTGCCCTCCTCCTCGGCATGCTCGGTCTACTGGTGACGCGAGGGAGCTCGGCGTTCAATCCGTCTTTCTGGTTCTCATCAGCGACGGGCGCGGCAGGAGGAGGCGTCCGCGACCAGATCGTCGGCACCGTGCTCCTTATCATCACCACCGGCATCCTGGCCCTGCCCCTCGGATTCGGTGCGGGCATCCTGATCGGCGTCCACGCATCCGAGCGCACCGCGCGAGTGCTGCAGACCTTCACGGTCGTCCTCGGAGGGGCTCCGACCATCCTGCTGGGCCTGGCCGGATTCGTGATCCTCTCCACCACCATGGGCTGGGGCCGGTCGTGGCTGGCCGGCGCGATCGTACTCGTTCCCGTCGTGGTGCCGGTGATAGCCCTGACGACATCCGCCCGCGTCAGGAGCATCCCCCCGGAACTCAAGGAAAGCGCCATGTCCCTCGGCCTGACGCGCGCGCAGTTCGTCCGCTCCGTCGTCGTTCCGTACACCTGGCCCGCAACGATCACCGGACTGCTGCTCGGACTGGCCCGCGCCGCCGGCGAGACCGCCCCGTTGATCTTCACTGCGACGGTCTTCTTCGGCGCACCCGCCCTACCGAGCGGCATCGTGGAAGCGCCGGTGCAGGCACTACCGACCCACATCTTCACGCTCTCCCAGGATTCGGGAGACCCACAGGCCGTCACCCAGGCATGGGGAAGTGCCATGGTGCTGGTCATCATCACAGCCGTACTTCTCAGCGCGGCGGTCGCGCTGCGCAACCGCTTTGAGGGGGAACGATGGACAACGTGATCACCGTGCGCGAACTCCGCGTGCGCAGCAGGGACAAAAGCCTTGTCGGCCCCGTCTCCTTCAGCCTCAAGCACGGATCGACCACGGGCCTGTGCGGACCGTCCGGGGTCGGCAAATCCACGGTTCTGCGCGCCCTGGTGGAACTGCTCCCCAACGGACTGACCCGCGATGGGGAACTGCGGGTGCTGGACCGCACGATCGCCCCCGGCAAGGGAGACGCCGACCTGAGGTCGAAGATCGTCCTTGTGCCCCAGACGCCTGTCGTCTTCGGGGGCAGCATCCTCGACAACGCCCTGTTCGGGCTCCGCCATCTTCTCCGCGCCTCCCAAGAGATCCTGCGCGAGCGAGCGGAGAAGGCGCTGGAGGAAGCCGGTCTGTGGAAGGAGGTCGCCGACCGGCTCGACTCACCCGCGCAGAATCTTTCCGCAGGTCAGCGCCAACGACTCTGCCTTGCCCGGGCTCTGGCCCTGGAGCCGGCCGGACTGCTGCTCGACGAGCCCACCAGCGCCCTTGACGAACGCAGCAGGGACAAGGTCGAACAGTCCATTTCGGCGCTGCGCGGAAGCCGTGCCGTCCTCCTGGTCTCCCACGACCCGGCGCAGGTGGAACGCCTGTGCGATACGACCGTCCACCTGGACCAACCCGTGACGGCATCCACACCTGCTGCCGTGGGCTGATCGCCAGTAGGTGGACGGAAGTCTGCCAACGCCCACAGTGTCTCGATCGCCCCTCACCTCGCGTCGTTGCACCGCACCGCACCGCTTGGAGAGGAGCCTCGGTCCCGACGGCGGATCCTTACGCGCCGACCTGGCTGCGCTGATGCAGGATCTGCATCAGCGCAGCGCGCACACCCGCACCCAGCTTGTAGTAGACGAGCCGACCGTCACGTCTGCTCTCGATCAAGCCGATACAGCGCAATCGTTTCAGGTGATGGCTGACGGTGGCCGGGGACACCCCGACGTCCGCCAACTCATGCACTGGGGCTTCACCCCCGGACTGCTCGGCGAGCTTCATCAACAGCTGCAGACGAACGGGATCTCCCAGGGCCTTGAAGACATTGGACCACCAGACCATGTCGGCCGCAGTCAGCTCCAGACACGTCCCGTCACAAGCGGAGCCCGCCCCTTTCTGACACATGACATCTCCCTCCCAGCGTCCCTTCTGGGATCCGTTACCGGTGGGCATGTCCTGGCACCCAGGGGCCGCAGCACACCGTCCGAGCGCGCACCTGCGGACGGGCAGAGCCGACCGGTTCAGGTGGTCTGCGACAGCAGTCCCGCCATGGCCGACAAAACGCCGGGCGCAACTCGGTAGTACACCCAACTGGCACGGCGCTCCGACTCAAGAAGTCCGGCCTCTCTCAGCTTGCGCAGGTGGTGGCTGACCGTAGGCTGAGAGACTCCGACATCCTGAATGTCACAGACACAGGCCTCGCCGCCCGGCCGAGCAGCGATCTTCGAAAACAGCCGCAGCCGGACGGGATCGGACAGCGCCTTGAACATCACGGCGATCTTTTCCGAGTCCGCAGCGGACAGCTCTTCCTTGCCCAGCGGCTGGCAGCACCAGGACGCGGTGGCGTTCACGTTGGTGGAGTCCAGAGCCAGATTCGACATGCCTCTATGTTGACAGGCATCTAATCATTTGCCAAGCAGCAAGCGGAACCCCTCTGTGCCCGATCGGGCGCAGGATAGATGAACTTCTATGTTGACGGATGTCGATCCCGGATGCATCCTTGCGGCATCGACAAACATCGAAGCCGAGGAGTCATCGTGACTGCGCTCGCCGTCCTCACCCCGCCCGTAGTCGTCATCGGCGCCGGACCCATTGGGCTGGCTGCCGCAGCTCATCTGCTGGAACGGGGTCTGCGCCCGCTCGTGCTGGAAGCAGGCCCCACCGCCGGCAGTGCCGTCAGCGAGTGGGCACACGTCCGCCTGTTCTCCACCTGGGGCGAGGTCGTGGACCCCGCCGCCGAAAAGCTCCTCACCCCCACCGGGTGGAGCAGGCCCGACAGCAGCACCTACCCCAGCGGCGGTGACTGGGTGAAGCACTATCTGCAGCCGCTTGCCGACACCCTCGGCGACCAGATCCGCTACGGAGCCCGAGTCGCCGGCGTCTCGAAGGCCGGTCGGGACCGCGTCGTGGACGCCGACCGCGACGCACAGCCGTACGTCGTCCAGGTGAGGCACACTGACGGCCGGGAAGAAAGGATCACCGCCTCTGGGGTGATCGACGCCTCCGGCACCTGGTCCCTGCCCTCCCCCGCCGGCAGCAGCGGTCTGCCCGCCCTCGGCGAGCACATGGCCTCCGACCATGTCACCTACCGCGTCCCCGACCTCACCGACCCGGCGGTGCGCGCACGCTACGCGGGGAAGCGCACCGCGGTCATCGGCTCGGGCGCCTCGGCATTCACCGCGCTCGCCTCACTGGCCGAACTCGCGCGATCGCAGAACAGCGCGACGACAAAGGCGGTATGGGTACTGCGCCGCGGCCTCTCGGGCTCCACCTACGGCGGCGGTGAAGCGGACCAGCTGCCCGCACGCGGTGCCCTCGGTCTGGCTGCCAAGGCCGCCGTCGATGAGGGCCACGCCGAGGCGGTCGCCGGCTTTCGCACCGAGGCCGTAGAACTCGGTGCTGAGGGCCGACTGATCCTCGTCGCGGAGGACGGACGACGGCTCCAGGCAGTGGACGAGATCATTGTCCTGACCGGTTTCCGCCCCGACCTGTCCTTCCTCTCCGAGGTCCGCCTGCGCCTGGACGAGCGCCTGCAGGCACCGGTCGAGCTCGCTCCGCTGATCGACCCCAACCAGCACTCGTGCGGCACCGTCTACCCGCACGGCCATCGGGAACTGTCCCACCCGGACTCCGGTGTCTACCTGGTCGGCATGAAGAGCTACGGGCGAGCTCCCACGTTCCTGGCGATGACCGGCTACGAGCAGGTCCGCTCGATCGCGGCCGCCCTTGCCGGCGAAACCGAAGCTGCCGACCGCGTCGAACTGGTCCTGCCGGAAACCGGCGTGTGTGGAGGCTCCGGACTCTTTAACACGGACGGCGCCGCCGAGCCCGAAACGGAAGGCTGCTGCGCTCCGTCCGCTCCGCAGCTGGTCCAGTTGTCCACCATCTCCCCCGGACCGGCCACTACCCCCGGCAGCAGTTGCAACGCCTGATCGTCCCCACCCGCAGCCGTTGCGGCCGCGGGAGCGCGCACCATTGCACCGGCAGGAGGAATGTCCCATGTCACGGATACAACTCGCCCTGCGAGTTCCCGACTTGCAGTCAGCCATCGCCTTCTACAGCAAGCTCTTCGACACCGAGCCGGCCAAGCTCCGTGATGGCTATGCGAACTTCGCCGTCACCGAGCCGCCGCTCAAGCTCGTTCTGATCGAGGGAGAAGAGGGCGCGGACACCCGCCTGGACCACCTCGGTGTCGAGGTGGCATCCACCGAGGACGTTGCGGCAGCCACCGCCCGGCTGAGCCAGGCAGGGCTGAGCACTCGCGAAGAGAACGACACCGCCTGCTGCTACGCCCTGCAGGACAAGGTGTGGGTGCACGGCCCCGGTCAGGAGGCGTGGGAGGTGTACGTCGTGAAGGCGGACGCGGACACCCTGGCCAAGCAACCCGGCAGCACGTGTTGCGCACCCACCCACGCCGTCCAACCGGGACCGCAGGCCACCACAACCAGTTGTTGCTGACCGGCGCATGAGCTACCGCTCCATGGCCTCCCCCGCGGCCGCCCTCGACCAGCCGGCGCGGCCGCGGTCGGCCCTCCCCGCCCTGTGTCTGACGCAGATCACCAGCTGGGGCATCGTCTATTACGCCTTTCCCGTCCTCAACCCACAGATCACCATGGCCACCGGCTGGAGCGCCACCGCGACCACGGCCGCGTTCTCCGCAGCCTTGCTGATGTCCGCCGTTGCCGGCATCCGCATCGGCCGCATCCTCGATGCCCGAGGCCCTCGCACAGTTATGACCGTCGGTTCGGTGGTCGGCACAGTCAGCTTGGTCATCATCGCCAGCGCCCCCAATCTGACCCTGTTCACCGCGGGATGGCTACTGTCCGGCTTCGCCATGGCTTCCACCTTCTACCAGCCCGCCTTCGCGGCACTGACCCGCTGGTGGGCCCCCAACCACGTACGTGCGCTGACGATCGTCACTCTCGCCGGCGGCCTGGCATCGACCGTCTTCGCACCCCTCACCGCCCAGTTGGCCAACCACTTCAGTTGGCGGCACACCTACCTGCTGCTGGCTCTCGTCCTAGCCACGGTGACGGTGCCCGTCCACGCCTACGCCCTGCGCGGCCCATGGCCTCCCGCCCCACCTCCGAGCACAACAGGTGAGACCGCGTCCACGGCCGTCGTCACGCGTAGCCGTCCCTTCCTCCTTCTGGCAACGGCTCTGACCCTTTCGGCGTTCGCAACGTACGCCGTCGTCATCACCCTCGTCCCCCTGCTGCTCGACCGCGGCTACACCGCTGCCGAAGCCGCCTGGGCCCTGGGGCTGGGCGGAGCCGGCCAGACCCTCGGACGCACCCTCTACGCCGCGCTGGCCCGCCGCAGCTCCCCCGCTCTACGCGCAGCAGTGCTGATCGGCATGGGTGGAGTGACCACCGCAGCCTTCGCGCTCATTCCCGGCCCGTACGGGCTGCTTGCGGCGCTGGCCGTCATCGCCGGCACAGTCCGCGGCAACCTGACCCTGCTGCAGGCCACCGCCATCACAGACCGATGGGGCGCCAATCGCTACGGCCGCCTCTCCGGCCTCCTCGCCGCCCCCACGACGACCGCCTCCGCACTCGCTCCGTTCGCCAGCACCGCCCTGGCCGCCCCTCTCGGCGGCTACCCCCACCTGTTCGCCGTTCTCGCGTTGACCTCGGCCGCCGCTGCGCTCATCGCCTGGTACACGGCACCAACTACGGCTGCCACAAAGCCATAGCCACCAAGGACCGAAACGGAGAGGCCTGCATTAGCAGCTGCCCAACATGAGGTGAACTCGCAGTCCGGCCATATTCGATCGTGTCAAGGTGATCACACTGCGTCTATGGTTGACGGGTGACTGTCATAGATCTGCAGATGTCGGATGACGGGTTCCTCGAAGGTGGCTCGTGCGGGCCCGGGCTGAACTGCCAGCCCCTGGAGCGATCAGAAGCCGAACAACTGTCCACGATACTGAGATCCATCGCCGACCCCACCCGCCTGCAATTGTTCCGACTCCTGGAACGGGCCCCCGATGGCGAGGCCTGCGTGTGCGATCTGGCGGACAGCCTGGGGCTGCGCCAGTCCACAGTCAGTCACCACTTGAAGATCATGACTGAGGCAGGGCTCCTGGACCGCGAACGGCGCGGTACTTGGGCCTGGTTCTCCGTCAATCACGAAGGACTGCGTCGGATCCGCTCCATCCTGGACCCGGCTCCCCATGCCACGACAGGGCCGTGATTCACGGGGATCTCTCTCAGAGGCTCACGTACGCGGTACGACCAGCCGCCGAGAAGCCTGCTACGAGCGCTCCGATACGGCTCTCCTCCAGGAAGGCAGCACCATAAGCCTCACCATCACAGCCATTGACACCGCTTGTAGAACCCCCACAATACGATGGGCCAAGCAGCGAGTCCGTGCGGCAGAGCGTGTGCCGGTCACCCACAGGCTCGCTATCCACCCGGTGGTCATCCAGCCACGCTGACGACGCCACCGCGCCCAGAGGTCAGCCACAAATGCCACCGGAACATGATGACGCGTCAGTAGAGTGAGCAAAGGGTTAGCAAATGTCCTGCCACAGCCACCCACAGATGGCCACACCCTCGACAGGCATGGCGCAGCGCATCGAGCTAACAGCACGCCCTGCCGCCCCTCGCCCGCAAGGTACCCATGAGGGACGACGGAGGACGGCCGGCCGACTGGCCGGCATCAGCTCATCGGCCATTCCCGCAGGTCAGCGTTCCCTTCCGCGCGGCTTCAGTGGCACCGTCGGCAGCGCAGGGGCAGGCAGCGGGACGCCGTCATACCCCTTGACCTCACCGAACCGTGTCCCTTCCATCCAGTCCCGGCGCGCATGTACGATCTCCTGCTGCGACCGTCCGATCCAGTTCCAGAACATGATCAGCTCCTCCTCGAACGGCTCGCCGCCCAGCAGCATCAGGCCCGCGTCCGCGTCGGCCCGCAGCGGCAGTTCGGCGCGGCCGCAGCCGAGGTAGAGCATCGAGCCCGGCACCAGGGGCACACCGTCGACGTGTGCCTCGCCGCTCATGGCCAGTACGGCGTATTCGAAGTCCCGTTCCAGCGGCAGGCGTACGTCCGTGCCGCCGGTGAGGGCCAGGTCGGCGCCGACGAGGGGGGTGTACGTGGTGCCGGGCGAGGTGGCGGTGTCGAGGGTGCCGAGGAGCACGGTGGCGGCCAGGCCCGGGGCGGTGACCCGGGGCAGCTCGGCGTGGAACTCGAAGTGGGGGTCGGTGTGGCGGTGGGCGTCCGGGAGGGCCACCCACAGCTGCGCGCCGTGCAGGAGGCGGGCGTGCGGGCGCGGGCTCTCCTCCGAGTGGCTGATCGCGTGGCCGGAGGTCATCAGGCCCAGCTGGCGCGGGCGGATGGTCTGCAGGCTGCCGGTGGAGTCGCGGTGCAGCACCTCGCCCTCGTGCAGCCAGCTCACCGTCTGCAGCCCCATGTGCGGGTGCGGCGGCACCTGCATGCCGGGCTCGTCGGCGATGTCGTCGGGGCCGTAGTGGTCGACGAAGCACCAGGCGCCGACCATGCGCCGGCCCAGGTTGGGCAGCAGTCGGCGGACCTCGGTGGACTCGCCGAGCTTGACGTGGCGAGGGCTGAGAAGTTCCCGTACGGGCTCCGTCACCACGAAGCCGCGGCCGCCGCAGAGACTGGGTACGGCCTCGCGATCAAGGTTGCTCATGCCGCCCAACCTAGACCCGGCGGGGCCTTCCCGTCAGACGGACCGCGGGCCGTCACCGTGGCGGGCGACGGCGCCCCCACGAGTACCTCCACGCGCGCCTCCATCAGTAGTGGAATGTTCAACCGTGTGGCGTGGTTACAGGGGCCGAAGGAGGTCTCAGTGGACATGACGTACTACGACCACGGAACGCCGGCGGAGCGCTGGGAGCGCGCGCGGATGTTCTTCGACGCCAAGGACTACGCCGCCGCGGCGCGCGTCCTGGACGGACTGGTCGCGCAGGTGCCCGAGCAGACCGGCCCGCGGCTGCTGCTGGCGCGCTCCTACTACCACTCGGCCCAGCTGCGGCGGGCGGAGGCCGAGCTGCGGATCCTCGTCGAGCGCGATCCCGTCGAGCACTACGCCCGGCTGATGCTGGGCCGCACCCTCGAACGGCAGGGGCGGCAGGAGGAGGCCGACGCGCAGTTGCGGATCGCCTCGGCCCTCGCGGGCGACTTCGCCGAACTCTGAGCGCGGACTCGGAGCGCGCACGCGGAGCACAAACGCGGGGCGCGGACTCGGAGCGTGGCATCCTGACGCGATGGGAACTGCGAGTGAACGTGCCCCGCTTGCCGAGCGGGTCGAGGAACTGCTCGCCGTCGGCGGCCCGTTGCCCGTCGTCGCGGCCGGTGATCCGGTGCTGCGGCGCGCGGCGGAGCCGTTCGACGGGCAGTTGGCCCCCGCGCTCCTCGCGAGGTTCGTCGAGGCGCTGCGGCTGACCATGCACGCGGCGCCGGGTGTCGGACTGGCCGCGCCGCAGGTCGGGGTGGGGCTGCGGATCGCGGTGATCGAGGATCCGGCGCCGGTGCCGGAGGAGGTGCGGGTGGCTCGGGGGCGGGTGCCGCAGCCCTTCCGGGTGCTGGTCAATCCCTCGTACGAACCGGCCGGCGCCGGGCGGGCCGCGTTCTTCGAGGGCTGTCTGAGCGTGCCGGGCTGGCAGGCGGTGGTGGCGCGCCACGCCGAGGTGCGGCTGCGGGCGCGGGACGAGCACGGACGGCCGGTGGACGAGGTGTTCGCGGGCTGGCCGGCCCGGATCGTGCAGCACGAGACGGACCACCTCGACGGCACGCTGTACCTGGACCGGGCCGAGCTGCGCTCGCTGGCCTCGAACGCGGCGATGGCGGAGCTCTGGTCCCAGCCGACGCCGCAGCACGCGGCGTCGGCCCTGGGCTTCGAACTGCCCGGCCCGGCGGCCTGACCGCCCGCCCGCACGGGCTTGCGGCACCGCCCGCCGGGACTGGGGCCGGCCCGGCCGGACCGTCAGTTGTCCCGATAGGTCTCCAGGAGTCGCAGCCACACCTCGCTGATCGTCGGGTACGACGGGACCGCGTGCCACAGGCGGCTGATCGGTACCCGGCCGGCGACGGCGATCGTCGCGGAGTGGATCATCTCGCCGACGCCCGGGCCGACGAAGGTGACGCCGCGCACGATCTCGTCCTCCAGGTCGACCACCATGCGGGCGCGGCCCTTGTAGCCGTCGCCGTACAGGCTCGACCCCGCCACCGCGATCGGGACGTCGACGGCGCGGACGCGGTGTCCCGCCTGCTCGGCCTCGGCCAGGGTCAGGCCGACGGACGCGGCCTCGGGGTCGGTGAACACCACCTGGGGCACGGCGTCGTGGTCGGCGGTCGCGGCGTGCGCGCCCCAGGGGTCGGACTCCAGGATCGGCACCCCGGAGGCGCGGGCGGCGATGGCGGCACCCGCGATGCGTGCCTGGTACTTGCCCTGGTGGGTGAGGAGAGCGCGGTGGTTGACGTCGCCGACGGCGTAGAGCCAGTCACTGCCCTCCACACGGAGGCTGTCGTCGACCGGGAGCCAGGAACCCGGCTTCAGGCCGACGGTGTCCAGCCCGAGGTCGCCGGTGCGCGGCGTCCGGCCGGTGGCGAAGAGGATCTCGTCCGCCTCCAGGCGGTCGCCGGTGTCGGTGACGGCGAGGACGGTGCCGTTCTCGCGGGTGACGGACTCGACGGAGACGCCGGTGCGGATGTCCACGCCGACCTCGGTGAGCGCCTCGGCGACCAGTTCCCCGGCGAACGGCTCCATGCGGGCGAGCAGGCCGCCGTCGCCGCGCACCAGCATCGTCACCCGGGAGCCGAGGGCCTGCCAGGCGGTGGCCATCTCGACGGCGACGACTCCGCCGCCGACGACGATCAGCCGGCCGGGCGCGCTCTTGGCGCTGGTGGCCTCGCGGCTGGTCCAGGGGCGTACCTCGGCGATTCCGGGCAGCGGGGGCAGCGCGGCGGCGCTGCCGGTGCAGACGGCGACGGCGTGCCGGGCGGTCAGGGTGCGGCGGGTGCCGTCGGAGGCGGTCACCTCCACGGCGCGCGGTCCGGCGAGCCGCCCCTGTCCGCGGTACAGGTCGGCGCCGATGCCCTCGACCCACTGGACCTGGCCGTCGTCCTTCCAGTGCGAGGTGAACTCGTCCCGGCGGGAGAGGACGTGCTGCGGGTCGAGGGGTTCCTGGAGCGCCTGGGCGAGGCCGGGCAGGCGGCGGGCGTCCGCACGGGCGAGGACCGGACGCAGCAGGGCCTTGCTGGGCATGCACGCCCAGTAGGAGCATTCGCCGCCGACCAGTTCGCTCTCCACGATCGCGGTGGACAGCCCGGCCGCGCGGGTGCGGTCGGCGACGTTCTCTCCGACGGGACCCGCGCCGATCACCACGACGTCGTACGTGAGGGAATCCGATTGCGTCATGGGGTCAGTCTGGTGGGTGGTGTGCGCCGTGGCCACATGGGTACGTGCGCGGAATACCCACCACGTCGGCAGTGTTGTGCCGACGGCTTCTCCCCCGAAACCAGGAAGAGGGATCACCTCATGACCAGCACCGTGGAACTCACCAAGGAGAACTTCGACCAGACGGTCACGGACAACGAGTTCGTACTGATCGACTTCTGGGCGGAGTGGTGCGGTCCGTGCAAGCAGTTCGGGCCGGTCTACGAGAAGGCGGCGGAAGCCAACCCGGACCTGGTGTTCGGCAAGGTGGACACCGAGGCGCAGCCCGAGCTGGCGCAGGCCTTCGGCATCCAGTCGATTCCGACGCTGATGATCGTGCGGGACCAGGTGGCCGTGTTCGCGCAGCCCGGCGCGCTGCCGGAGGCGGCCCTCACCGACGTGATCGGCCAGGCGCGGAAGCTGGACATGGACGAGGTCCGCAAGTCGGTCGCCGAGCAGCAGGCGCAGGCCGGGCAGAACGGCCAGGAAGGCCAGTAGGGCCCGTAGCGGGCGGTTCGGCCGCCGGTCAGCTCGACTCCCGGTGCACGACTGTCGCGCCCAGCACCTTGTGGCGTTCGGGCGCGGCGCCGGGGTCGTGCACCGCGCGGTCGACGAGTGCGGCCAGGTCGCGGCCGGCGGGCAGTTCCAGGTGGACGGTGCTGAGCCGGGGCCTCAGCAGCCGGCCCAGCATGAGGTCGTCGGCGCCGATCACGGCGGCGTGGCCGGGGATGTCGAGGCCCTCGTCCTGGAGGGCCCGCATCAGCAGCATCGCGTACTCGTCGTTGTACGCGAACACCGCGTCGAGCCCCAGGGGGCGCCAGCGTGCCGCGAGGCGGGCGGCGTCCCCTTCGTCGTAGGCGAGGGGCAGCTCGGTGACGGTGGCGTCGGTGCCGGACACGGCCTCGCGGGCGCCCGCGAGGCGGGGCGCCGAGAAGACGTCCAGGCCGCCTTCCGCGGGCACGACGACGCCGATTCTGCGGCGTCCGCGGTCGTAGAGGTGGCGGGTCGCGCCGCGGCCGACGCCCACCTGGTCGGTGAGCAGCGCGTGCGCTCCGTCGACGGCCTCGGGGCCGAGGGTGACGACCGCCCGTGCGCCGGAGCGTTTGAGGACCTCCACGCCCTGCGGGCCGAGGTCGGAACCGGGTGCGAGGACGGCGACCGGACGGAGTTCGGCCCAGGCGCGGGCGGCCTCGTCGCCGTGCAGGCCGACGGAGCCGTACTGCACGACGGTGTAGTCGAGGCGGCCGAGCGCCCACTGGAGTTCGCTGAGGAACCGGCTGTAGAGCGGGCCGGCGGGGAAGGACGGCGCCGGCATCAGGACCATGCGGCTGTGCCCGGCGCGCAGGGAGCGGGCCGCGGCGTGCGGGACGTAGCCCAGTTCCCGGGCGGCCTCGCGAACGCGGCGGCGGGTGGGCTCGCTGATCCGTACGGTGCCGGTGTTGTTGAGGACGTAGGAGACGGTCGCGCGCGACACGCCGGCCAGGCGGGCCACATCGGCGCTCGTGGGCACCGAGCGCGGTGCGGAGGGATCGGAGGGCGGTGGATTCGGTATCTGCACCATGACGTACGGCATCCTGGCAGAAGCCGGACGCGGGGCGGCGGGCGGGGCAACGCCGTCCACGGCGTACGGAGTTCAGGCCGACGGCGCGACGGCCGGGGGCTCGGCCCCGGGGGCCGGGGTGTCGGTGCGGGTGAGCCGCGCGACCAGGTCGAGCCAGCCCGCCCGCACGCGTTCGGCGGGCAGCCCGCACTGCTGGGTGAGGTGGTGGATCAGGGCGGCGTCGAGGTAGGCCATGAGGGTGTGCGAGAGCAGTTCGCTGTCGGCGTCCGGCACGGCCTCCCGCAGCAGCAGGGCCACATGGTGGCGCAGGAAACGGCGCGGCGGGAAGGTGTGGCGGCGTTCGGCGCTGGGTTCCCCGGCGAGGAGGAGATCCAGTTCGTCGATGGAGCGGCGCAGCAGCGCGCAGCCGAAGGCCCGCAGCCGCTCGACCGGGGGTGCGCCCGGGCCCAGGGGCGGCGGACCGCTCAGCAGGGCGGCCTGGAACTTGCGCTCCGAGTGGTCGAGCAGTGCCGCGAGGAGCCCGGTGCGGTCGCCGAAGCGGCGGAAGACCGTGCCCTTGCCCACACAGGCCGCGGCGGCCACCGCCTCCATGGTGAGGGCGCCCGCGCCGTGCTCGGCCACCAGCCGCTCGGCGGCCTCCAGGAGCCGGGCGCGGTTGCGCGCGGCGTCGGCGCGCAGGCAGGGCTCGTCCTCGTCGATCCCGGTGCCGAGTTGCAGCAGCTCGGGCGGACCGGCGTTCTCCTGGGGCTGCGGGAAGGGCGGCGGGGCAGCGGGCATGAAGCCAGCGTAAAGCATCGGGAAGAGAACTGGACCGCGGTCCGTTTGAGATGTTAGAAATTAAACGGACCCCGGTCCGGATTGTTACCGCAGTGTTTCGGCACGCCCGCCGACACGTGTTCCACCAGTGGGAGTACTCATGTCTGTCCGCATCCTTGCGCTCGTCGGCAGCCTTCGCGCCGGTTCGCACAACCGCCAGCTCGCCGAGGCGGCCGTCAAGTTCGCGCCGGAGGGCGCCGAGGTGCACCTGTTCGAGGGGCTCGCCGACGTCCCCTTCTACAACGAGGACATCGACGTCGAGGGCAGCGTCCCGGCCGCCGCCGCGAAGCTGCGCGAGGCCGCCCAGGGCGCACAGGCCTTCCTGCTCTTCTCGCCCGAGTACAACGGCACCATCCCGGCCGTCCTGAAGAACGCCATCGACTGGCTGTCCCGCCCGTACGGCGCCGGCGCCTTCACCGGCAAGCCCGTCGCCGTGGTCGGCACCGCCTTCGGCCAGTACGGCGGCGTGTGGGCGCAGGACGAGGCCCGCAAGGCCGTGGGCATCGCGGGCGGCAAGGTGATCGAGGACCTCAAGCTGTCCATCCCCGGCTCGCTCACCCGCTTCGCCGAGACCCACCCGGCCGACGACGCCGAGGTGGCCGCCCAGCTGACCGAGGTCGTGGCCCGGCTGCACGGCCACGCGGACGACGCCATCGCCGCCTGACCGGCGCGAGAGCACGTCGTACGGGACCGGAGCTCGGCCGAGCTCCGGTCCCGCCGTGTGTCAGGCCACCGCCGCGGCGGCCAGCGTGCGCAGCTCCTCCAGCGCCGCCGCGACCGCCGCGCGACGGTGGCCACCGCTGCGCGTGCAGGTCAGCAGTTTGCGGTGCGGCCGGCCGGCGCAGGGCACGCGGACGATCGGCAGCTCGGGGGTGAGCCGGGCGAGCCGCGGCACCAGCGCGACGCCGAGCCCGTGCGCGACCAGGTGGGCCGTGACGTTCCAGTCCACCGCGAGATGCACCACGTCGGGGGTGAACCCGGCCGCACCGCAGGCCGCCACCATGTGCGTCCGGCAGGGACTCTGCGGCAGCGGCGCGATCCAGGCCTCGTGGGCCACGTCGGCGAGGTCCGCCTCCTCCCGTCCGGCCAGCGGATGGTCCACGGGGACGACCAGGTCGAACGGCTCGTCCAGGAGCGGCCGCTGCTCGAAGCGCGTGTCGCCCGAAGGCGGACTGACCGGAGTCGCCTCCACCACCGCCAGATCGCTCTCCCCCTCGAAGAGCAGGTCGAAGCTCTCCGCCACCTCGACCTCCCGGATCCGCACCGACAGCCGGGGGTGCCGCTCGCGCAGCCGCGCCGCCATCGGGGCCAGCAGGACGGCGACGGCCACCGGGAACCCCGTCACCCGCAGCGGTCCGGCCGGGGCCCCCTCCCCCGCCCGCAGATCCTGTTCGGCCTCGTCCCAGCGGGCCTCGATCGCGTCGGCGTGTTCCAGCAGGCTCTCCGCGGCGGCGGTGAGCCGCACCCCGCGCCCCTGCGGCTCCAGCAGGTCGACGCCCAGGTCCCGGGCGAGCTGCCGGATCTGCTGCGAGGCGGCCGAGGTGGTGAAATGCAGGGCGCGGGCCGCCGCGGTGACCGTGCCGTAGTGGGAGACCGCCCGGAGCACGTGCAACCTGCGCAGATCAATCATGAAGTGCACGCTTCACGGTGGAGTCCGTAAAGTCAACCTGGACGTGAACGGATCCGTGGCCGCACCCTGTCAGTGGCGCCACGGTGGGACCGAAGTCCCACACCGGCATCCCGACGTACCACTGACACCCACTGACGCCCACTGACGCACGAGGAGTCGCCATGCCCAGCACGACCGGTCTCGTCTGCCCGCACTGCGGGTGGCCCGACGGTGCCGAGCCCTTCCAGGTGCTGTCCGCGCACCCCACCGGGGCGGGCGGCACCCTGTGGACCCGGTGCGCCTGCGGTTCGCTCCAGGCCCGTGTCGTCGACGGCCACGGCACCCGCGTGGTCTCGCGCGGCCGGCCCACGCCCGCGGGCTGCTGAGCGGCTCCGGCAACTGCGGCGACTACCAGGGCAGCGGGCCCGCCGCGTCGAAGTAGCCCCCGGTGGGTCCGTCCAGGCCCAGCCGGGCCATCCGGACGATCACCTCGGCGCCCTGCGCCACGGTCTGCGTACCGGTGTTCCCGTTCAGGTCGGTCGCGGTGAAACCGGGCTCGACCGCGTTGATCCGCATCCCGGGGAACGCCTTCGCGTACTGCACGGTCAGCGCGTTGACCGCGGTCTTGGACGCCGGGTAGGCGAGGCCCGGGTAGCCGTACCCCGGGCTCTGGGGCGAGGTGAGTCCCGTCAGGGAGGCCAGGCCGCTGCTCACGTTGACCACGACGGGCGCGGCGGAGCGGTGCAGCAGCGGCAGGAACGCGTGGGTGACACGCACCACACCGAAGACGTTGGTCTCGAAGACGGTGCGCAGCAGGTCCGCGGTCGTGCCGTCGGCCCCGGTCACGGAGTTGAGCTCGCCGCGCTGCTCGATGCCGGCGTTGTTGACCAGTACGTCGAGGCCGCCGTCGGCCGTCACGGTCCGCACGGCGGCGGCGACGGAGGCGTCGTCGGTGACGTCGAGGACGAGGGGCCGCGCGCCCAGTTCCGCGGCGGCGCGGCGGCCGCGCTCGGGGTCGCGGGCGGCGGCGTAGACGGTGTGGCCCGCGGCGAGGAGGCGGCGGGCCGTCTCGAAGCCGAGGCCCTTGTTGGCTCCGGTGATCAGTGTGGTCGTCATGAGGAAAGCCTGCGGCGCGCCGGGGCGGACAGCCAGGCGTCCGGTCTTCCTGGGACCACGGGTACCAGGAAGACCGGACGCCCGCGGTGTTCACTGGGGGCATGACGGCTACGGAGTTCGGGCGGGCGCTGCGGCTGCGCAGGGACCGGGTCTCCCCCGAGGCGGCGGGGCTGCCCGCGGGCGGGCACCGGCGGGCGACGGGGCTGCGGCGCGAGGAGCTGGCCCTGCTGGCCGGCATCTCCGTCGACTACGTCACCCGCCTCGAACAGGGCCGGGCGGCCAACCCGTCAGCCCAGGTCGTCGAGGCGCTCGTACGGGCACTGCGGCTGCCGGCCGAGGAGCGCGCGCATCTGTTCCGGCTCGCCGGGCTGGCGCCGCCGGGTCCCGAGACCGTTCCGGCGTACATCCCGCCGAGCGTCCACCGGCTCCTCGACCGGCTGGCCGGCACCCCGGTGGCCGTGTACGACGCGATGTGGACGCTGCTGCTGGCCAACCCACCCTATGCGGCGCTGATGGGTGATCCGTCCGAGTGGCACGGCGCGGAGCGCAACGGCGTGTGGCGCAACTTCGTCGGGCCGGGCAGCCGGGCCCGGTACACGCCCGGGGAACGCCGGTCCTTCGAGTCGGCGCTCGTCGCGGACCTGCGGGCCACCGCCGCCCGCTATCCCGCCGACCGGCGGCTCGGCCGGCTGGTCGCGGAGCTTCGCGCCCGCAGCGAGCGGTTCGCCGAGCTGTGGCGGGCGGACGCGGTCGGCCGGCACGAGGCGGCGCGCAAGACCATCGACCATCCCCGGGTGGGACCGGTCGTCCTGGACTGCGACGTGCTCGGTGTGGCGGGCAGCGATCTGCGGATCATGGTCTACACGGCCGAACCGGACACCGCCGACGCGGAGCGGCTCGCCCTGCTCACGGTCCTGGGCACCCAGGATCTGGTGGAGTAGCCCGCTCGAGTGGCCGCCGTCATGCCCGCTCCTGCCGCCGCGTGGCCCACAGGCTGGTCGCCGTGGTCACCGCGAGGACCAGCACGATGAAGCCGAGCGAGAAGGGGATGCCGATCTCGGGCACGTGGACGCCGGACTCGTGCAGGGCGTGCAGCACCAGCTTGACGCCGATGAAGCCGAGGATGACCGACAGGCCGTAGGAGAGGTGCACCAGCTTCTTCAGCAGACCTCCGATGAGGAAGTACAGCTGCCTGAGGCCCATCAGGGCGAAGGCGTTGGCCGTGAACACGATGTACGGGTCCTGGGTCAGCCCGTAGATGGCGGGGATGGAGTCCAGGGCGAAGAGGATGTCGGTGAATCCGATGGCGAGCATCACGACCAGCATCGGGGTCATGACCCGCCTGCCGTTCTCCTCCACCCACAGCCGGGTGCCGTGGTAGCGGTCGGCGACGCCGAAGCGGCGCTCGATCGACTTCAGCAGCTTGTTCTCCTCGTACTCCTCCTGCTCGTGCCCGCCCTTGCGGGCGTCCTGGATGAGCTTCCAGGCGGTCCAGATCAGGAAGGCGCCGAAGACGTAGAAGACCCAGGAGAAGGCGGAGATGATCGCCGCGCCGGCCGCGATGAAGGCGGCACGCAGCACCAGCGCCACCAGGACGCCGACCATCAGCACCCGCTGCTGGTACTGCGAGGGCACCGCGAACTTCGCCATGATCAGGACGAAGACGAAGAGGTTGTCGACGCTCAGCGACTTCTCGGTGAGGTAACCGGCGAAGAACTCCCCGCCCGGCCCGCCACCGCCGAACACGAGCAGCCCCACGCCGAACAGGCAGGCCAGGACCACCCAGACGGCCGTCCAGATCCCGGCCTCCCGGAGAGACACGTCGTGCGGCTTGCGCCCGATGAAGAAGTCGGCGGCGACGAGGACGCACAGGCCCGCGACGGTCAGCAGCCAGACGCTGAGGGTGACGTTCACCGGTGCTCCTCGTGCGGTACGGGTCGCGTACGGACGGTCCTTGGTCAGGGTGTTTCCGGGATGCGGCGCAGGCAACCCGACACGGTGCGCGGCTCCACGCGCCGAAGTCGGCGCGCGCCGGCCGATTCCGACGTGACGGGAGCCCCGGATGACCCATCGGCCCTCGCCTCCCCACCCCGACCGCCGGGGCCCGCGCATCGGCGTACTGGGTTCCTACGGCGGCTTCAACACCGGCGACGAGGCGATCCTGACCTGTGTGCTGGGCTGTCTGCGCGTCCGGCGGCCGGACGCGCACCTCGTCGTGCTGAGCCGGAACGCGGAGCACACCCGCGCCCATCACCCCGACGCCGACGAGGTGGTGCCCTGGGAGGGGGTGAGCCGCAACCACGTCCTCGACGTGCTGCCCGGCCTGGACCTGCTGGTACTGGGCGGCGGCGGCATCCTCTACGACGGCGAGGCGCGGCGCTATCTGCGGCTGGTGCGGGCCGCGCAGACCCGGCACGTACCCACGTTCGCCTACGCCGTCGGGGCGGGGCCGCTCACGGACCCGGAGGACCGGGACGCGGTGCGCACGGTGCTGGCGGAGATGGACGACGTCGTGGTGCGGGACGAGGAGTCGCGGCTGGTGCTGGAGGAGGTCGGCCTGGAGCGGGAGGTGGCGGTGACCGCCGACCCGGCGCTCCTGCTGGCCCCGGAGCCGTTCACCGAGGCGATGATGCGCGACGAGGGCATCCCGACCGGCACCCGGCTGGTGGGGATGTCGGTGCGCGAGCCGGGGCGGGCCGCCGAGAAGCTCGACGAGGGCGACTACCACGCGCTGCTCGCCGACGTCGCGGACTTCCTGGTCCGCCGGCTGGACGCGCGCGTGGTGTTCCTGCCGATGGAACGGCACGACGTACGGCACGCACACGCCGTGCTGTCCCACATGACCGCCCCCGACCAGGGCCGCATCCTGCACGGCGACTACAGCCCGGGGCAGGTTCTCGGCTTCATGCGCCATCTCGACGTGGCCGTGGGCATGCGCCTGCACTTCGTGATCTTCGCCGCGCTCACCGGCGTACCGGTGCTGCCGCTGCCGTACTCCGGCAAGGTCTTCGACTTCGCGCGCCGGCTGGGCGCCCCGGCGCTGGTGGGGGTGGCGCGGGAGCAGGTCGGGCTGCTGCTGGCGGAGGTGGACCGGCTGTGGGACGAGTACCCGCGGCGCCGGGACGACCTGCGGGACCGGATGGGCGAACTGTCCGCGTCGGCGCGGGAGACCTGCGCGCGGTGCGGGTCCCTGCTCGACGAGGTCGGTGCCGCACGCGGGTCGGGCGGCACCCCCGCGGCGGATGAAGGGCCCCACCACGCAGAGCCGCGGCCGCTGAACGCCTGACCGGAGGGTGCGCGATGCCGATCCTGGAAGAGCCCCACGAGTCCCGCACCGTCACCCTGCCGCCGCGGCCCGCCCGGCACGGGGGCCGCTGCGACGTCCTGGTGGTGGGCGGCGGCCCCGCCGGGTTCGCGGCCGCGGTCGGCGCGGCCGACGCCGGGGCGGACGTCGTGCTGGTGGAGCGGTACGGCTTCCTCGGCGGCAACGCGACCGCGGCGCTGGTGATG
Source organism: Streptomyces sp. NPDC111628 (assembly GCF_055635195.1). Lineage (NCBI taxonomy): Bacteria > Bacillati > Actinomycetota > Actinomycetes > Kitasatosporales > Streptomycetaceae > Streptomyces > Streptomyces sp. NPDC111628. Next base: position 989,674 of record NZ_JBVKBZ010000003.1, read on the forward strand.
CCGCTGATGTCGTTCCACAACGAGCACAAGCAGGCCGCGTTCACCGAGGCCGGGGACACCTCGCGGCTGCTGCCCACCGACCACGGCGAGGGCGAGCCGGTGGTCGCGGGCGTCCTGTGGCGGTTGCTCGACCGGCTCCTGGGCCGGGGCGGCTGTCTGCCGCCCTCCCCGAGGACCGGGTACACGGTGCCCTTCGATCCGGAGCTGTTCAAGTTCTCGCTGCTCGAGATGGCGGACGAGTCGGGGGTGCGGATGCTGTTCCACTCCTTCGCCTCCGGCGCGCTGCCGCTGGACGACGGCTCGGGCCGGCGGGTGGTGTTCGAGACCAAGTCGGGGCCGGTGGTGATCGACGCCGGGGTGGTCGTGGACGGCACGGGCGACGGCGACGTGGCGACGGCCTGCGGGGCGCCGTACGAGATCGGACGGCCGGAGGACGGGCTGGTGCAGCCCATGACGCTGATGTTCCGCGTCGCCGACTTCGCCCGGCCGGACTTCGCCGCGTACGTGCGCGAGCACCCCGACCAGTGGCGTGGTGTGCACGGACTGTGGGACCTGATCGAGGAGGCCAGGAAGAACGGCGAACTGCGGCTGCCGCGCGAGGACATCCTCTTCTTCGCGACCCCGCACCCGCACGAGGTCGCCGTCAACAGCACGCGGGTGAACCGGGTTCTCGGCACCAGCGTCTGGGACCTCACCCGCGCCGAGTACACGGCACGGCACCAACTGGCGGAGATCGACCGCTTCCTGCGCACCCGCGTGCCGGGCTTCGAGGAGTCGTACGTGGTGCAGAGCGGCACGCACATCGGTGTGCGGGAGAGCCGGCGGGTGGTCGGCGACTACCGGCTGACCGGCCACGACATCCTGGCGGCGCGCACCTTCCCGGACGTGATCGCGCACGGCGCCTATCCGGTCGACATCCACAACCCGCGCGGCTCCGGCACCGTCCTCAAGCGGGTCCCGCGGGGCAGTTTCTACGACATTCCGCTGCGTTGTCTGCTGCCCCGGGACACCGACCGGCTGCTGGTCGCGGGCCGCTGCATCTCCGGGACGCACGTGGCGCACTCGTCGTACCGGGTGATGCCCATCGCCATGGCGACCGGGCACGCGGCCGGGGTGTGCGCGGCGCTGACCGTACGGCACGGGCGCGGGCCGCGCGGTCTGCCCTACCGGCTGGTCCAGCGCGAACTGCTGCGGCAGGGGGCCCGGCTGCGGACGGAGCCGGACTAGGGCCTGTCTGACAATTCGCGTCGTCGCCCGAAGGGCGGCCGCGCGGCGTCAGGTGCGTGCTCTGGGGGGTCCCCCGGCCGGAGGCTGGGGGAGTGCCGGCCCCTGACCCGCGTACTGGCCGTACTCGGGTCTGGGGCCGGTGCGGCGAGAGTGCGTGCATGGCGTCGCGCGGCAGACGGGAATTGTCAGACAGGCCCTAGCGCCGGGCCGGGTCAGCTCGCCCAGTCCAGCAGGCGTTCCCGGTGCTCGGGTGCGCGCAGGTGGGTGAGGGACTCCTTCTCCAGCTGGCGGACGCGTTCGCGGGTGAGGCCCACGTGCTGGGCGACCTGTTGCAGCGTGCGGGGGCGGCCGTCGTGCAGTCCGTAGCGCAGGCTGAGGATCAGGGACTCGCGGGGTGCGAGGGTGCCGACGGCCTCCCGCAGCTCCGCCGCGAGCGCCTGGAACTCGGCGACCTCCGGGGCACGCAGCACCTCGGTGTCGGGGATGAGGTCGCCGACGACGGTGTCGCCGGTCTCGTCCACGGGGGTGTCCAGGCTGACCGCGTCCCGGCCCACCCTGCGCAGCCATTCGATCTTGTCCGCGTCGATGCCGCTCTCGGCGGCGACCTCCTCGGTGGTCGGCTCCCGGTCGAGGCCCGCGCGGAGCTTACGTTCGACCTTGGCGAGCTTCTGGAGCTGCTCCACGACGTGGACCGGCAGCCGTACCGTGCGCGCGTGGGTGGCCAGGCCCCGTTCGATGGCCTGGCGGATCCACCAGGTGGCGTACGTGGAGAACTTGAAGCCCTTGGTGTGGTCGAACTTCTCCACGGCCCGGATCAGTCCGAGGTTGCCCTCCTGGATGACGTCGAGGAGCGGCAGCCCGCGGTGGGCGTGGCGCTTGGCCATCGACACGACGAGCCGCAGATTGGCCCGCACCATGTGGTCCTTGGCCTCCTGGCCGTCGTGGACGGTCTCCTCCAGCGTGCGGCGCCGCCCGGGCGTGGGGGCGGGCTCGCCGGTGTCGGCCGTCTCCAGTTCCTCCCTGGCCCGGACTCCCGCCTCGATACGGGTGGCGAGCCGGACCTCGTCCTCGGCGGTCAGCAGGGGGGTGGCCCCGATCTGGGTCAGGTACTGGCCGAGCAGGTCGGGTTCCTCGTCGGGTTCGGGGATCCGGGTGCGCAGCCGCGCGGTGCGGGTGGTGGCGCGGCGGTCCTCCCGGGTGCGTGCCGTCGGTGTGCGTGCCGTGGGCGCCATGTCGTTTCCTCCGTCCCCTTCCGGATCACGGGCTTGCGGGCCCGCGTCCGTTTCTCATCCGGCGGATCACCACCAGCAGGTCGACGGCCGCCAGCAGGGTGAGCGCCGCACACACCACGGCGACGACCACGAGCATGCCGCGGCCGGGGCTGTCGCCGGGAGCGGTGTCCGCGGCCCACACGCCGAAGAACACGGCCCCCGCGAGGAACAGCGGCAGGAAGACCGCCGACAGCAGCAGTCTCAGCCGCAGGGCGCTCCGTGCGTGGACCGGTTCGCTCATGACGGCCTCGTGTCAGTGGCCGGGTGCGGCCCGGCTGATGTCCGCGAGCGCGGAGTGCGGGTCGTCGGTGGCGGCGAGGTCGCCCAGGGTGACCACGCCGACCGGGACACCGCCGTGTTCGACGACCGGGAGCCGGCGCACGGCGTGGCGGGCCATCAGCTCGGCGGCGCGGTCGGTGGTGTCGTCGGGTTCGAGGGTGACGACCGGCGAGGGCGTGCACACCGCGCCGACCGTGGTGGCGTCGGGGTCCCGCCCGTCGGCGACGCTGCGCAGCACGATGTCGCGGTCGGTGAGGACGCCGAACAGGTCGCAGTCGTAGGTCACCAGGACGTCGCCGACGTCCTCCTCGCGCATCAGCCGGGCCGCCCGGGCCACCGTCGTCATGGGCTCGACGGCCACCGCGGCCGGTGACATCACGTCTCGGATGCGCCGTGTCATCTCGCGCCTCCCGGGTTCGGTATGTGTCGGTACGGGACTGCCTGCGGGCCGCGTAGCCCGCGCCAGGGCCGGTAAACCGTTCCGCGACGCCGGGCTCAGCCGGGGTCGATCAGGGCCAGCCCGATGTCGGGACGGTGGGTCTTGGCCAGCTCCGCCGGGCTGTCCCGGACGACGACCTCCAGGGTCGGCCAGACCCGGCCGGACAGCAGGTGGCCGCCGCGGGTGGAGCCGTCGGACAGGCCCAGTACGGCGTGCAGGTGCGGGGTGGGTCCGTCGTCGGCGACGGCGATGTCCCCGATGAGGGACAGCACCTCGCACTGCTCCCGCACCGGGATGTGCCGGTAGTCCCTGGTCTGCCGGTCGAACCAGCCGACGACCGCCTCGGAGAAGGCGCCCACGGCGGTCACCTGGGAGGCCCCCAGGGACCGGTCGCGGGCGAAGGCGGTCAGCTCGGCGACCGCGTCCTCGCCCTGGTCGAGCACCACCACGTACACGGCGGACGGACCCTCCTGCACCTGCTGCCACTTCATGGCCCGGCGGGTACCCGGCGCGGGCCGGGGCAACCCCGGTCAGCGTCCCGGCCCGGGGCCCGGCGCGAGGTCCGCCTCCAGGGCCCGTGCGGCCGCGTTGAGCGTCGCCACCAGGGACGGCAGGCGGTGCGGGTCGTAGCGCACGCTCGGCATCGACACCGACAGGCCCGCCACCGCCCGGCCGCCCTCGTCGCGCACGGGGACGCCGACCGCGACCAGCCCGCGCTCGGAGCGCTCCTGGTTCACCGCGAAGCCGCTGCGGCCCACCCGCTCCAGCTCGGCCCGCAGCGCGCCGAGGTCCGGGAGGTCGCCGGGTCGGTCGCGGTGGCGCTCGGGCGCGTACACGTCGGCCAGTTCGTCGTCGGTCAGCTCGGCGAGCAGCAGCAGTCCGGTCGTGGTGCGGTGGGCGGGGAAGACCATGCCCTCGCGGGAGCCGACCCGCAGCGCCTGGGTGCACTCCTCGCTGGCGATGAAGCGGGCGGTGTCGCGGGTGCGGATGGTCAGGTTCGCCGTCTCGTTCAGGAGGCCGACGACCCGGTGCAGGTGGGGCAGGGCGGCGGCGCGCAGCAGGGAGACCTGGGAGCGGGAGTGCGCGGCCAGTTCCAGGACGGGTCCGGCGTGGTAGCGGCGGTCGTCGTCGCGCACGGCGAAGTCGCGGTAGACCAGCATGGCCAGCAGGCGGTGCGCGGTGGAGCGGGCGACGCCGAGGCGTTCGGCGATCTCGGAGACGGTCAGCGCGCCCTCCAGCTGGAGCATCGTGGCGGCGCGCAGGGCGTGGTCGACGCTGGCGATGGCGTAGGCGGGCCGGTTCTTGAGCGGCTTGTCCACGGGGACCCCCGGGCGGTGAACGGTGCGATTCTGCTGTCCAGAATCTACCTGTCCTCCCTGCGGACTCGGCGCACGCTGAGCCGGTGACTTCCACCAACGCTTCCCAGACCGTCTCCCCGGACGCCGTCGCGGGCGTCCCGGACGACTCCTCCCCCGTCCGACTGCGGGCCGTGTCCGCGGCGGACCAGCCCGAGGTCACCCCGGCGCTCGAGGAGCTGTACCGGGGCTTCGAGCAGGAGCTGCTCGTCCCGCTGTGGACCGAGATCGGCGACCTCATGCCCGCCCACCCGCGCTCCCGCGCCGTGCCGCACCTGTGGCGGTGGGAACGGCTGCGCCGGCTGGCCGCGCGGGCCGGCGACATCGTGCCCGTCGGGCGCGGCGGCGAGCGCCGGGCCATCGCGCTGGCCAACCCTTCGCTGGGCGGGCGGCCGTTCGCCACGCCGACGCTGTGGGCGGCGATCCAGTACCTGATGCCGGGCGAGGACGCCCCCGAGCACCGGCACACCCAGCACGCCTTCCGTTTCGTCGTCGAGGGCGAGGGTGTGTGGACGGTCGTCGGCGGCGACCCGGTCGCGATGCGGCGCGGCGACTTCCTGCCGCAGGCCGGCTGGAACTGGCACGCCCACCACAACGCCACCGCCGAGCCGATGGCCTGGATCGACGGCCTGGACATTCCCTTCCAGTACGTCACCGAGGCGCAGTTCTTCGAATTCGGCCGCGACGCGATCGGTGACGCCGAGCGCACCACCCCCGCGCGCTCCCGGTCCGAACGCCTGTGGGGACACCCCGGGCTGCGCCCCGTCTCCGCCGCAGCGACGGGCCCCGGCTCCCCGCTGCTCGCCTACCGCTGGGAGCACACCGACCGGGCGCTGGCCGACCAGCTCGCCCTGGCGGCCGAAGGCTACGGCGGGACCGTCGGGCCGGGGCACGCGGCCGTCCGGTTCAGCGATCCGGCGTCGGGCGCGGACGTGCTGCCCACGATCCGCGCCGAGATGCACCGCGTGGCGCGCGGCGCCGAGACCGCACCGGTCCGCGAGACCGGCTCGTCCGTCTACCAGGTCTTCGACGGCTCCGGGACCGTCACCGTCGGCGACGCCTCGTGGTCGGTGACCCGCGGCGACCTCTTCGTCGTCCCGTCCTGGCAGCCGTTCTCGGTGCGTTCCGAGGCCGGTGCCACCGACTCCGACTCCGGCGCCCTGGACCTGTTCCGTTTCAGCGACTCCCCGGTCTTCGAGGCACTGCGCCTGGACCGCACCCACGTGGAAGGACCCACCCGATGAAGCTCGCCACCCTCCGTGTCGACGGCACCACCCGGGCCGTGAAGCTGGACGGCGACGTCCTGGTCGACCTCGGTGTCCCGGACGTCGGCGCCCTGCTGGACCGGGACGGCTGGGCCGAGCGGGCCGCCGCGGCCACCGGGACGGCGTACGCCGTCGAGGGCGCCGACCTCGCACCCGTGGTCCCCCGGCCGTCCAAGGTGGTGTGCGTCGGGCTCAACTACCGCAACCACATCCAGGAGATGGGCCGCGACCTGCCCGAACACCCCACCCTGTTCGCCAAGTTCGCCGACGCCCTGATCGGTGCCCGCGACGACATCGCCCGGCCCGCGGAAACGGAGAAGTTCGACTGGGAGGTCGAGCTGGCGGTGGTCGTCGGTGCTCCCGTGCGCCGCGCGAAGGGGGCAAAGGCGGAGGCGGCGATCGCCGGGTTCACCGTGCTGAACGACATCACCTGCCGGGACTGGCAGTTCCGCACCCGGGAGTGGCTCCAGGGCAAGACCTGGGACTCCAGCACGCCGGTCGGCCCGTACCTGGTCACCCCGGACGAGCTGCCCGGCGGCGTCCGACCCGCGCTCGACGTCCGGCTGAGCGTGGACGGCGAGGTGATGCAGTCCGACTCCACGGCCGACCTGCTCTTCGACCCGGTGCACCTGGTGGAGTACGTCTCGACGGTGGTGCGTCTGAACCCGGGCGACATCATCGCCACCGGCACCCCCGGCGGTGTCGGTCACGCCCGTAGGCCCGAGCGGTACCTGCTGGGCGGCGAGACGGTCGTCGCCGAGATCGACGGCATCGGGCGGCTGGAGAACCGGGTGGTCAAGGAGAAGTCGGCCTGATGCCCCGTACGTTCGAGGAAGCGCGCCGGTGGGCCCTGCTCGGCACCCGCCTGCTGACCGGGGCCGCCGACGCCCCGCTGGAGGCGCCCAGTGCCCTGCCGGGCTGGACCCGGGGGCACGTGGTCGCGCACGTCGCCGCCAACGCCGACGCGCTGGGCAACCTCGTCCACTGGGCGGCCACCGGCGAGGAGACGCCGATGTACGCCTCGCCGGAGGAGCGGCGGGCCGGGATCGACAAGGGCGCGCTGCTGCCCGCCGCCGAGTTGCGGGCGTGGCTGCGCGACTCCGCCCGGCGCCTGGAGTCCGCGATGTCCGCGCTGACCGCGGAGCGGTGGCGGGCACCGGTCGTCACCGCCCAGGGCCGGACGGTGCCCGCGACCGAGCTGCCCTGGATGCGCTCCCGCGAGGTCTGCGTGCACGCCGTCGATCTGGAGGAGGGCGTCGCCTTCGCCGACCTGCCGGCCGGTTTCCTCACCGCGCTCTGCGAGGACGTCGTCGCCAAGCGGGCCGCGGGCCCCGGCCCGGCGCTGGTCCTGACCGCCACGGACACCGGCGCCCGCTGGGAACTGCCCGGCCCGCACGGGGCGGTGGAGGTCACCGGCCCGCTGCCCGGGCTGACCGCCTACCTCACCGGCCGGGCGCACACCCTCACCACCGGCCGCGGCGAACCGGCCCCCGCCCTGGGCCCCTGGCTCTGAGCGCGGCGGCCCACACCTGCGCGGCCCACGACCTACGGAAGTGACGATGAACCCTGCGACACCAGCCACCCCGGGCACCCCCGACGCCCTCGTCGTCGGCGGCGGCATCGGCGGCCTCAGCACCGCGTTCGCACTGACCCGGCAAGGGCTGCGGGTCCGCGTGCTGGAGCGTGCCAAGGAGTTCGGCGAGGTCGGCGCCGGCATCCAGCTCGCGCCCAACTGCACCCGCATCCTGGACGAGTACGGGCTCCTCGGCGAGGCGAAGAACCTCGGCGTGCTGCCCCGGAACATGGTGATGCGCGACGCGCTCGACGCCCGGGAGCTGACCCGGCTCGACCTGCGGGACCTGGAGCGGCACTACGGCTTCCCGTACCTGGTCATCCACCGCAGCGACCTGCACGGCATCTTCCTGCGCGCCTGCCGCGCCGCCGGTGTGGAGCTGCTGACCGACCGCACGGTGACCGCCTACGAGCACACCGACGGCGGCGCCCGGGTGCGTCTGGCGGACGGCCGCACCGAGGAGGCACCGCTCGTCGTCGCCGCCGACGGGCTGCACTCGGTGGCCCGACGGCAGCTGGTCGGCGACAACGTGGTCAGCTCCGACTACGTCGCCTACCGTGCGGCGGTCCCGATCGAGCGGGTCCGGGACAACGGTGTCGCGGAGGACGACGTCACCGTGTACGTGGGTCCGCGCTGCCACTTCGTGCAGTACGCACTGCGCGGCGGGGACATGTTCAACCAGGTCGCCGTGTTCCGGTCGCCGAAGGCCGTGGCGGGCCGGGAGGACTGGGGCACGCCGGACGAGCTGGACGCGGCGTTCGACGCCACCTGCGACACGGTCCGCAAGGGCATCCCGCTGATGTGGCGCGACCGCTGGTGGCAGATGCTCGACCGGGACCCGATCGAGACGTGGGTGCACGGCCGGATCGCGCTGCTCGGCGACGCCGCGCACCCGCCGCTGCAGTACATGGCGCAGGGCGCGATCATGGCGATCGAGGACGGCTGGGTGCTCGCCCGGCACCTGGCCCGCCACGGCGCGGGCACGGCCGGCGGTCCGGACTGGGACGCCGTGCTCACCTCGTACGAGGGGGTCCGCGTCGAGCACTGCCGCCGGGTGCAGTCGACCGCCCGCGCCTGGGGCGAGCTGTGGCACCTGGAGGGTGACCAGCGGCTGAGGCGCAACGCGATCATGCGGGAACGGGACGCCTACGACTACGGCTTCACGGACTGGGTGTACGGCCCCACCGCGCTGAGCCCCGACGAGGAGCCCGCGCCGTTCACGCCGATCCCGCTGGCCTCGGCACGCCTGTGACGACCACGGCCCCGCCGGGCCGCTCCGGTGCCGTCACGCCTCCAGGGCACGGCGGATCGCGTCGAGCCAGCCGTCGACCGGCCCGAAGGTGAGCAGCCCGCTGCCCGCGCCCGCGAGTTCACCGGACGCGGGCAGCAGCCTGTCGTGGGTCCGCCGCAGGGCCGGGCGGTCGTCGAGGGCGAGGGCGAGCGCGGCCTCGGCGCAGCACAGCGCCTCGTAGAGGAGGTCGGGCGGCGGTTCGGTCAGGGCCCGCAGGGCGTTTCGGGCCTCGGTGCCGCGGCCCTCGGCCAGCAGGGCGAAGGGCTCGGCCCAGGGCCGGTACGGTCCCCAGTCCGCGCGCGGGTCCACCTCCGCGGGCCGGCCGTGGGCCAGGCGCAGGCCGAGCAGGGCCAGCGGCAGGAGTCCGCGTTCCAGGCCGGGCATCCCCGCGCCGTCGAGTCGCGCGGCGGCCGACCGGTAGGCGGCCTCGGCGCTGTCGTGGGCACCGTCGGACGGGCCACCGGTGGCGGCCCTGCGCAGGGCCAGGTACCAGGCGGTGAAGACGGCCACGAGGGGCCGTTCGTGCCGTTCGGCGAGACGGTCCACGGCGCTCGCGTGCTCGTCGGCGGCCGTGAAGTCGGCGCGGGCCGAGCGGGCCTGGAGCCGGATCAGACGGCCGAGCACCTCGTAGTTGACCAGGCCGTGCCGGGAGCCGAGGGCGACGAGTTCGGCGCCGATCGCGTCCCGGCGCGGCGCCAGTCCGGCGCGGGTGCAGGACTGCATGAAGACGCCGTCGAGGGCGAACGCGAGCAGGGCGGGGTCGTCCAGGCGGCGGGCGATGTCCTCGGCCTCGGCGGCGGCCCGCGGCCCGCGCGGGGAGCGCACGCCCCGCGACTCCAGGGCGACGGTGGCCAGCAGACGGCAGCGTGCCGCCTCGGTGGTGGGGCCCTTGGGCAGGGCGCCGAGGGTGCGTTCGGCGGCGTCGACGAGGCGCCGCGCCAGTGCGGGGTCGTCGCTGCGGGTCCAGTTGGCCGGGACGTCGTAGGCGCCGATCACCCGGGCCGTCAGTTCCGCGTCGCCCGTCTCCTCCGCCGCCTGGACCGCCGTCATCCGGTGCTCCCGGGCCGCCTCCAGGCCACCGCCGCCGGTGACGGCGAGGCTCCGCAGCAGACCGACGGTGGATTCCAGGCGGGCCCGGGAACCGGCGGCGACCGTGCGGTCGTACGCCTCGGTCGCCCGGGCCCACAGCCGGGCCGCCGCGTCCGCCGGTTCGCCGGGCGGGTCCAGGTCCGGGTCCTGGGCGAGGATACCGGCCTCCAGGCGGCGCAGCCGCGGGCCGGGGTCGATGCCGAGCCGCCCGGCCAGCAGGGCGCGGGCCCGGCGCAGCACGGCGAGGGCGTCCGCCTGCCGTCCGGTCCGGTACAGGGCGAGCGCGAGCAGGCGCCAGGACTCCTCGCGCCAGGGGTGCTCGGTGAGGTGCGCGTCCAGGTCGGGGACCGCCTCGGCGGCGCGGCCGAGCTCCACGAGCAGCTCCGCGCGCCGTTCGACGGCGCGCAGCCGCAGCTCGGTGAGCCGGGAGCGTTCGCCGCGGGTCCAGTCCGCCGCGCCGAACTCGGCGTAGGCGGGTCCCCGCCACTCCCCCAGCGCCGCCCGCAGCCGCTCGGGGGCCCGAGCGGCCGGCAGCCGGTCCGCCTCGGCGACGGCGGCCTCGAAGCGCCAGGCGTCCACGGTGTCCGGCCCGGTGCGAAGGGCGTACCCGGGGCCCTCGGTGACCAGCAGCGTGGCCGGGGCGCGCGGCGGGCGGTCGGGTTCCAGGGCGCGGCGCAGATCTCCGACGAAGGTGCGCACCGCGCCGACGGCCCGCGGCGGCGGGGCGTCCCACAGGTCCTCGACCAGGCGGGCGACCGGGACGACCCGCCGCCGGGCCAGGATCAGCCGGGCGAGCACGGCCCGGTGCCGGGGGCCCCTGAGGGCGAGGGCGTGGGGGCCGCGTCGGGCGGTGACCGCTCCGAGCACACCGAACGTGACCGCTTCCATGTTCCGTGTTCCGTCCGCTCCGATCCGCCACCGCGCGTGCGATCACCACGGTACGCGTGCGGGCCGGTCCCCGGCCGGTTGCTGATCGGCTGCCGGTCGGTTGCTGATCGGTTGCTGATTCGGGCGCGGCAGCCTCGAAGGCGTCACCAGGACGGGTGACAGGACGTGTGACAAGAGCAGGTACAGAGAGGCGCTGACCACCATGACCACCCTGACCACCGGGGAACCGGCCATTCCCGGCTTCACCCACGAACGCGTGACGGTCGCCGACGGCGTCGGCCTGCACGTGGCCGTCGGCGGCACCGGCAGCCCGGTCGTGCTGCTGCACGGCTTTCCCCAGACCCACCTGATGTGGCGGCACGTCGCCGCCGACCTGGCGGCCGACCACACGGTCATCTGCCCCGACCTGCGCGGCTACGGCGACAGCGACAAGCCCGCCGACCCGGACGGCACCGCGTACGCCAAGCGGGCCATGGCCGCCGACGTGGTCGCCCTGGCCCGGGAGCTGGGGCACGAACGGTTCGCGCTGGCCGGTCACGACCGGGGCGCGCTGGTCGCGGTGCGCGCCGGGCTCGACCACCCCGACGCGGTGACGCACCTGGCCGCGCTGGACGTGCTGCCGACGCTCGACATGTGGGACGTCCTGCACGGCACGACGGCGGCGGTGGGCTTCCACCTGTATCTGATGGCGCAGCCGCCGGGGCTGCCGGAGCAGCTGATCGGCGCCGCGTCGGACGCGTTCTTCGGTCACTTCCTCGACGTCTGGACCCGGGACCCTGAGGCCCTGCCCGCCGACGTCCGCGCCGCCTACCTCAAGGCGTCCCGCGAGGCGGTGCCGTCCATCGTGGCCGACTACCGGGCCTCGGCCGGTATCGACGTGGACCACGACCGGGCGGACCGGGAGCACGGCAACCGGCTGCGGATGCCGGTGACCGTGCTCCAGCAGGACTGGGGTGCCGCTCTGGGGTACGACGCCGCCGCGGTGTGGCGGGCGTGGGCCCCGGACCTGCGGCACGAGACCGTCGGCTGCGGGCACTTCATGGCGGAGGAGGCGCCGGACGAGGTCGCCGGGGCGCTGCGCGAGCTGCTCACCCGGTAGCGCCCACCTCGGGAGGTGTGCACAACGATCGGTTGTACGTGCCGCCCGGCCGGTTGTTTGATCCGCCCGGCCCCGGCTCGCTTGGATGTCGGGCGTGACGGAGTCGGGTGTGGTCGAGTCGGACGTGGTGGGCGGCGGGTCGTTGGGGCGGGGGTTCGGATGGCTGTGGGGTGCGTACGCGGTCAGCGCCTTGGGCACGCGGCTCGCCTTCGACGCCTTTCCGTTGATCGCGGTCATGGTGCTGGACGCCGGTCCGGCACAGGTGGCGGCGCTCTCGGCGGCCGGTCTCGCGGTGGGCGCGGTGGTGGCCGTGCCGCTCGGGCCGTGGGTGGAGTTCCGGCGCAAGCGGCCGGTGATGATCGCGACCGACCTGCTGCGGTGCGCGGTGCTGCTGAGCGTGCCGCTCGCGTACGCCTTCGGCCGGCTCGGCTTCGCCCAGCTGCTGGTCGTGTCGGTCGTCGTCGCCGCGGCCGACATCACGTTCAGGGCCGCGGCCGGTTCCTGTCTCAAGGCGCTGGTGCGAGGGCCGGACCTGCTGCGGGCCAACGGCCGCCTCGAGGCGACGACCTGGACCGCGGCCATGCTCGGCCCCCCGGTCGGCGGGGCGGCGATCGGGCTCTTCGGCCCGGTGGTGACGGTGGCGGCCGACGCGGTCAGCTATCTCCTCTCGGCGCTGGGCATCCGCGCGATCGGGGGCGGGGAGCCGCACCCGCGGCGCGCGGCGGCGAGCCGGCTGCGCGCCGGTGACCTGCTGGACGGCTGGCGGTACGTGCTCGCCTCACCGGCTCTGCGGCCGCTGTTCCTCAACACGGTCCTGGTCAACGGGCTGATCATGGCGACGGCACCACTGCTGGCCGTGCTCATGCTGGGCGACCTGGGCTTCGCGCCCTGGCGGTACTCGCTCGCCTTCGCCGTGCCGTGTGTCGGCGGTCTGGTCGGCTCGCGGCTGGCCGGACCGCTCGTGGCCCGCTACGGAGAGCACCGGGTGCTGGTGACCAGCGGCGTGCTGCGCGTGTGCTGGCCCATCGGGCTGACCTTCGTCGGTCCGGGGGCCGGAGGGCTGGTGCTGGTGATGGCCGTCGAGTTCGGACTGATCACGTCCGTGGGCGTGTACAACCCGGTGTACGCCACCCGGCGGCTGGAGTTGACGCCCGCGGACCGGGTGGCGCGCACGCTGTCGGCCTGGACGGTCAGCGGGAAGCTGACGACCGCGGCGCTGACCGCGCTGTGGGGCCTGCTGGCCGGCCTGACCGGGACGCGTACGGCGGTCGCGCTCGCGGGCCTGCTGCTCCTGGCGACCCCGCTGCTGCTGCCGCGCCGGCCCCACACGCCCGCTCCCTCCGCGGCCCGGCCCACCGCCGACGGCTGAGGCTCCACGGTCCCGCCCACGACACCGCACCCCTGCCCCCGTCGCCCAAGCGCGGACGGACCTGGCGAACCGGACCCGACGGCCGCTGCGCCCCACGCACGCTCCGGCCCGTGTCCGCCCGGCCCCGAACCTGGCCGCCCGGACACGAACGGCCATCGGGCACCCGGCGTCCCCCCGCACACACCCCCGGCGAGACGCCCGCACCCAGACCGGGCAAGCACCGCAGGCCCCGCGTCCCCGGCCCGACAGCCCAGGCCCCACACCCACCAGGTCCGGCCCCGAACCAGCCCACCGACCGCGAACGCGCATCCGCCCGCCCCCGGACCAGCACGCCGGACACGCAGGGCCGTCGGGCGCCCCACCCCTCACACCGTCGGAGACACGCCCACCCCTCACATCCCCGCCGACGCGTCCGCGCCCAGGTCCGGGAAGCGCCGGCGGGCCTCGGCGAACAGGGCCGGGTAGTCGGTGCCGTGGGTGACCGCGGCGGCGAAGAGGGCACCGAGCGCGGCACGCAGGGGGTCCGGATCCGCGGCGGCGCGCAGGGCGGGCAGCGCCAGGGCGCGGCACAGCGGGGCGCCCCGGCCCGCGCCGGGCGGGTCGGGCGCGGTGAGGGCGGTGCGGGCGTCGGTGAAGAAGCGGTCCCAGGCCCCCCGGGGATCGTCGAACGGGGCCGGCAGGGGCGCACCCCGGTCCAGCGCGGTCAGCGCGGGCGCGATCCAGTCGACGCCGTCCAAGCCGGCGGTGGTGAGGGCCCGGCGGGCGGCCCAGCGGGCGAGGCCGCGCTGGGTGGCCGGGCACGCCGCGTCGACGGCGTCGAGCAGCTCCCGGTCCAGTGGTACGAGCCCGCGCGCGTCGGCACCGGCCTCCCGCACCCGTCGGCTGGGCAGCCGGCCGCCCCAGGACCGGATCTCGGCGCGCTCCCGCTCGGTGCGCGCCCCGGAGACGGGCGGCTCCAGGGCGCGCGCGTAGCGGTGCCGGTGTGCCGCGCTGCGCGAGGTCTGCCGGACGACCCGGTCCGCGGTGGGCGGGGCCGGCCAGAACTGCAGCAGGTACTGGCCGACCGGTCCCGCGTCCCGGGCCGTGGCGGACCCGGCCCCCGCACCGCCGTCCATGCCGCGCCCGCAGTAGCGGACCCGGTGGTCGGCGGGCGGCAGGGCCCATTCGCACAGTGCGCCGCGGCCGCAGGGCAGGACGGCGGTCGAGGCGGTCAGCGGGCGGAAGGACGCCTCCACCACGTCCTCCCAGCGGTCGTCGAGGGGCGGCGCGGCGCCGTGCACCTCGACGGTCAGGGCGACTTTCCCGCTGCTCAGGCCCGTACAGAGGAAGAGACAGCCCGGGACGGCCGCGCCGCACAGACCGTTGGTCTGCCCGGCGCAGGCCTCCGACGGCACCGGCGCCCACGGCTCGCGACGGCTGTCCACGTGGAACCGCCCGTGGGCGACCGGTAGTTCACCCCTGTACACCGTCCGCATCCGCACGGCCAGTCCCCCTCGCATCCGGCACTTCGTGGCCACCAGTATGCGGAGGGGGTCTGACAACGGTCCCGGCCGTTGGCCGGTGACGGCCTCGGGGACGCCGGTCAGCAGGCCCCGGGCACGTCCTCGGTGACGCCGTTCAGCGGCGAGGCCGGGTCACTGCCGTAGGGGCGGGTGAAGGCCTCCATGCCGTGTCCGGAGGGGTCGGTGAAGTACACGCCCCGGCCGCCGTCGTTGCGGTTGATCCGGCGCGGGTGCCGGCCGGGCGGGTCGGCCTGGATGGGGATCCGGCCGTCGACGAGGCGGGCGAGGATGCCGTCGAACTCTTCCTCGGAGACGAGGAACGCGTAGTGCTGCACGGGGATGTCGATGTCGACGGATGCGAAATCGAGGGTGACGCCGTTGGCGGTCGTCACGGGCAGGAACATTCCGGCCGGTTCGCCGACCTCGAGACCGAGGATGTCGGCGAGGAAGTGGGCGGACTTCTCCCTGTCGTGGGAGAGAACGATGGTGTGGTTGAACTCGACTGACACGGGTCAATGCCTCCACGGGCATCTTCGCGGCGCCTCCATGCCTCACCCGGACGGTGACCGACACGCGATGCCGCGTGATGATCATACGCCCCGGGTCCGCCTCCACGTCCACCCCCGATCTGTCCCTGCCTCCACCCCGACCCGCCCCTGATCCGCCCCTGATCCGTCCCTGAGATGTGTCAGAAATCTTTGACAGGTACCTCCGGCCCCTGTCAGCGTTTCCTGACAGGTACGACGGAAAGGGGTGCGATGCCCGAGGCCCCACCTCCGGCACCGACCGGTGACGAGTTGCTCAAGGTGCTCTCCGCGCTCGGCAACCCGCACCGCATGCGGATCGTCGCGGCGCTCCTGGAGAGCCGGAACTACGTCAGCGCACTGGCCCGCCTGATCGGCATGGGCCGTCCGCTGCTGCACATGCACCTGCAGCGACTGGAGGCCGCGGGCCTGGTCGCCGGCACGCTCGAGGTCGCGGAGGACGGCAAGACGGTGAAGTACTACGACGTCACCCCGTTCTTCTACGAGCTCACCCCGCGGGTCGTCGCGCAGGCGGCCGCGACGATCACCGACACCACCGAGACCGACCGGACCGCCGGCCGGAGTGCGAAAGAGGAAGCGAAGTGAACGAGGACGTGGTGACTCTCGCCGCAGGGGCCGAGGAGCTGGGGGTCCTGGTCGGCGCCGTGGGCGCGGCCGGGTTCTTCGGCCTGATGATCGTGATCGTCTGGCAGGTCGCCGCCACCTGGCGGGCCCGGATGCTGGCGGCGCGCGAGGAGCAGTACAAGGAGCTGGCCACGCGGTACGCGCGACTCCTGGAGGACACGGTGGAGTTGCAGCGCCGCACGGCGGAGGAGCAGCGGCAGACCCTCGACGAGCTGACCCAGACCCGGCTCGCGGTCGGCTCGATGGAGAAGATGATGCGCGAGATCGAATAGACACCGCCACCGGACACCGCCGCACACGTACGGCCGGGAGCGGCAACTCCCGGCCGTACCGCGGCGGAACACACCCGACATCGCCAGATGTCACACCGGAGACACACATTCGTCCCGTACACCGCGGCAGGTCGGCACACCTGAGCGCCGCGGTGCGGGTCCCGTGCGCCCTCGTGCCGGTCGACGACCGGCGGGCGCGTTCCCCATGAAGGAGATTACTCATGCGTGCGCTGTTGCGGCGTGTGGCCCGTGCGCCCGGTGGGCGGCGCGGCAAGTGGTACGTCCTGGCGGCCTGGCTGATCGTGGCCGTCGCGCTGGGTCCGCTGGCGGGCCGGCTGGGCGACGTCGAGGACACGAGCGCCAACGCCTTCCTGCCGCGTGGCGCGGAGTCCGCGCGGGTCAACACGGAGCTGGAGAGGTTCCGCACGGACCCGCTGATGCCCGCCGTCGTCCTGTACACCGGTGCGGGGGCGAAGGAGCAGGCGGCCGCCGACCGTACCGTGCTCGCCCGGTACGCCGCCGCGGGCGAGGAGGTGTCGCCGCCGATCCCGTCCGAGGACGGGAAGGCGCTGATGACGGTGGTTCCGCTGGACAGCGAGGACGACGTCACCGCGACGATCGACGAACTGCGGGCGTCCGTGGGCGCGAACGCGCCGCCCGGCGTGGACGTCGCCGTCGGCGGACCGGCCGGTTCGCTCACCGACCAGGTCGCCGTCTTCGACAGCCTGGACTCCACCCTGATGCTCGCCACCGGCCTGGTCGTGGCTCTCCTGCTGCTGATCACGTACCGCAGCCCCGTGCTGTGGCTGCTGCCGCTGCTGTCCGTGGGCTTCGCGGCCGTCCTCACCCAGGTCGGCACCTATCTCCTGGCCCGGTACGCCGGGCTGCCGGTGGACCCGCAGAGTTCGGGCGTGCTGATGGTGCTCGTGTTCGGTGTCGGCACCGACTACGCGCTGCTCCTCATCGCCCGTTACCGCGAGGAGTTGCACCGCCGCACCGACCGGCACGAGGCGATGCGGATCGCGATGGTCCGCTCGGGACCGGCGGTCCTCGCCTCGGCCGGCACCATCGCGGCGGGCCTGGCCTGTCTGGGCTTCGCCGACATCAACTCCTCGCGCTCGCTGGGACTGGTGGGTGCCGTGGGCGTGGTCTGCGCCTTCCTCGCGATGGTCACCGTGCTCCCGGCCCTCCTCGTCGTCACCGGCCGCTGGGTGTTCTGGCCCTTCGTGCCGAGGGCCGGTACGCCCGCCCGGGCGTCGCGCACGGTGTGGTCCCGCATCGGGTCCGCGGTCGCCCGGCGTCCCCGCTGGTCGTGGCTGATGTCGGTGGCCGTCACCGGTGTCCTCGCGCTCAGCACGGCCGGCCTCTCCATGGGGCTGACCCAGGAGGAGATGTTCCAGGACAAGCCGGAGTCGGTCGTCGCCCAGGAGCGGATCTCGGCCCACTACGCGTCGGGCGCCTCCGATCCGGTGAAGATCGTCACCGCCACGGCGCACGCCGACGCGGTACGGCGGGCCGCGGCGGACGTCGAGGGCGTGGCCCGGGTGGAGGCCGGCGGCGACCGCACGCCCGACGGCGGCCGCACCCAGCTGTCGGTCGTCCTGGCGGACACCCCGGACAGCGAGCGTGCCAAGGACACGGTCGGCGACCTCCGGGACGCCGTGCACCGGGTGGCCGGCGCCGAAGCCCTCGTGGGCGGCACCACCGCGCAGTACCTGGACACCGAGCGGGCCGCGGGCCGCGACCTGACCACGGTCGTTCCGATCGTGCTCCTGGTGGTCCTGGCCGTGCTGGTCGGGTTGCTGCGCGCCCTGGTCGCCCCGCTGCTGCTCCTGGCCACCGTGGTGCTGTCGTACCTGGCGGCGCTGGGCGCGTCGAACCTGCTCTTCGAGCACGTACTGGGCTTCGCGGGTGTCGACTGGTCGATTCCGCTGATGGGCTTCGTGTTCCTGGTCGCCCTGGGCATCGACTACAACATCTTCCTCATGCACCGGGTGCGCGAGGAGACCACCCGGCTCGGGCACGCCCGGGGTGTGCTGGAGGGCCTGACCAGTACCGGCGGTGTGATCACCTCCGCCGGCGTCGTGCTCGCCGCGACCTTCGCCGTCTTCGCGGGGCTGCCGCTGGTGACCATGGCGCAGCTGGGCGTCCTGGTCGGGATCGGCGTGCTGCTGGACACCTTCCTGGTGCGTACGGTGCTGGTGCCCGCCCTCGCGCTCGACCTGGGCCGCCGGTTCTGGTGGCCGGGCGCGCTGTTCCGGCGCCCGGCGCGGCAGGAGGCGCCGTCCGTCAGCCCGACTGGGAGCTGTCCTTCAGCGCCCCCCAGCCGTGCCAGCGCTCCACCTCGATCCAGGCGCTGACCCGGGGACGCTCCCGGTTCGGGTACGGGTTGCCCGTGTAGTGCCGGGAGAGACGGTCGATGCCGGCGAGGTCCTCGTCGTCGCGCGTCTCGGCGACGCGGCCGATGAGGGTGACGTGGGTGTACCAGTCGTCGCCCGAGAGGACGGTGAGGGTGACGCGCGGGTCGCGGCGCAGGTGTCCCAGGCGCACGCGGCCCGCGTCGAGGTTGATCAGCACCCGGCCGTCGTCGTCCCACGCGTACCAGGTGGGCGTGGAGACGGGGGCGCCGTCCTGGCGGAGGGTGGCCATGACGCACGGGTTGGGGCGGCGCAGCAGTTCGACGGCCTCGGGCGGCAGCGGCGGCTTGGACATGCGGACTCCTCGCGGTGTGGTCTGGTCCGGCACCGGGGCCGGACGCCGGTGTCGGTGTCGGTGCGGGTGCCGGGGTGTCTCGTGCACCCGGTACCCAGGGTGGGCTCAGTCGGTCGCCTTCTCCTCGAAACTGGCGAAGTAGGCCGCCGCCATGTCCTCGTCGCCGTGTCCCTGGGCGGCGGCCCGGGCGAAGCGTTCCGCACCGGCCGCGGCGAGGTCCAGCCGGACTCCGTTCGCCTCGCCGGCCTCGACGATCAGGCGGGCGTCCTTCTCGGCGGTGGCGACGGCGAACTGGGCCGGCGTCAGGGCGCCGTCGCGGATCAGCCCGGCCTTGGCCCGCAGATAGCCCATGTCGAGCGGACCACCGGCGATGGCGTCGAAGAAGCCGTCCGGGTCCACACCCAGCGCCTTGGCGAGCGCCAGGACCTCGCCGACCGCGTTGGTGGCGGCGAGGACCCAGCTGTTGGCCACCAGTTTCAGCCGGGTGGCGCTGCCGGCCGCACCGTCCTCGCCGGTCCACACGGTGCGCGAGCCGACGGCGTCGAACACGGGGGCCACGGTGTCCCGCGCCTCGCTCGGCCCCGCCGCCAGCACCAGCAGTTGACCGGCCTCGGCGGGCTGCCGGGTGCCGAGGACGGGGGCGTCGAAGAAGACGAGGCCCTGGTCGTGGGCGTAGGCGGCCAGGTCGGCGACCGCGTCGACGCCCGCGGTGGTGGACTGCGCCCACACGGTGCCGGGACGCAGGCCGGGCTCGGCCCGCCGCATGACGTCGAGGGCGGCCGGGCCGTCGTAGAGCATCGTGAGGACGACGTCGGCGCCGCTCACGGCCTCGTCCGGGCTGCCGGCGACGTGCGCGCCGTCGGCGGCCAGCGGCTCGGCCTTGTCCCGGCTGCGGTTCCAGACGCGGACGGCGTGTCCGGCGCGGGCGAGGTTGCGGGCCATCGCGGCACCCATGATGCCGGTGCCCAGGACGCTCACGGTGAGCTGGTCGGTCATGACGCCGCCTTCTGACTCGTACTGTCTCGTGTCGCCGGTGGCCGGGCTCCTGCGAGCCGGGCCCGGGGGCCAGCCTGCCACCGGACGCGGGTCCCCGCGCGTCCGCGCGGACCCGTCCCGTACGGTACGGCCGTGAACGCCTTCACCGACGACATCGACAGCAACGGCGAGACCGCCCCGGGCCGTTACGGACCCGCCGCCACCACCGAGGCCGACCCGCGGGAGGTGGGCCGGGTGCGGACCGAGTACTCCCCCGCGCACGACGGCGATCCCGATCCCGGCGAGATCGTCTGGACGTGGGTGCCCTACGAGGAGGCGGACGGCCGCGGCAAGGACCGGCCCGTGCTCGTGGTGGCCCGGGAGGCGGCCGGGACGGTGCTGGCCGTGCAGCTTTCCAGCAGGCGGCACGACGGGGACCGGGAGTGGGTGCCGATCGGCAGCGGGCCGTGGGACCGCTCCGGGCGGGACTCCTGGGTCGACGTGGACCGGGTCCTGCGGCTGCACGACGCCGGGATGCGCCGCGAGGCGTGCGCCCTGGACCGGATGCGCTTCGACCTCGTACGGCAGCGGCTGCGGGAGCGCTACGGCTGGAGCTGACCGGGACCGCCGGTGCCCTCCGGGAAGGCGCGCTCGAAGGCGGCCCGCACGGTGGCGCCGGGGGTGCGGTCCAGGATGCCGAACACCACCTGTTCGAAGGCACCGGCGAACCGTCCGCCGGGCCCGAGCAGTGTCCGGAACGCGCCCGCCACCCGGGCGGGGTCGTTGCGGAACACGCCGCAGCCCCAGGCGCCCAGGACCAGCCGCCGGTATCCGTGGGCCGCGGCCGTCTCCAGCACCCGCTCGGCGCGCCCGGTGAGGGCGGCGGGCAGGCCAGCGGCGCGCTCCGGGGCCGTGCGCAGCACCACGCCCGCGTTGGGTGCGGCGGAGGTGAGGAATCCGGCCGTGAACGGCTCGTCCAGCAGGCGGCCCCGGTCGTCGCGGAAGACGGGCACGCCGGGCGAGTGGACGACGCGGTCCGTGTAGAACGGGTCGCGGTGGGCGCGGTGGTGGTCGTAGAACTCGCGCGCCCGCAGCAGGCAGGTGTACAGGGCGGAGGCCCGGCACAGGGCCTCCTCCTGCGCCTGGGCGCCGTTGAGGTAGCCACCACCGGGGTTGCGCGCGGAGGCGAAGTTCAGCACGGCGACGTCGCCGCCGCCGAGCCGCCGGGCGGCCTCCAGGCTGCTCTCGCCGGTGACCTCGAAGACCGTGCGCGCCCCGGCCGGAACGGACACCTCGACGGTCCCCGGCCCGTACATCCGGGTACCGTCCCGGGCCGCCCCGATCGCCGCCGCGAGGGGCACCTCTCGCCCGTCGGACGTGCGGTAGGACCCGGCCGCGACGATCTGCTCCGTCTGCTGTGCGATGCCCCGCAGGCGCGCGCTCACGGCGCCACCCCCGTGGACGCCGTGACCGCGCGCGGCGCGGTCTCCCCCGTCGTGCTCATGCGGGAATCCTGGGTGATGCTGAGGGGGCGGTGCAACGGAGTTTCCCGACCGGCGAACGACGTGGAAAGCGCTCGGCAACGGGCGGTTCACGGAGATTACCGAGCGGGAACGTCCCGAAATGCATCCTTGTGCGGAGCGGCACGAGGGTCTTGGGTGGGACGAGTGTGCCGGCCCGGCCCACCGCAGAGGGGCCGGCGGCATGGTGGAATCTCAGGAGGATCCCGACATGTCCGATTCGGTTGGTGGCTGTATCCGGCCACGTACCGCGGTCAGTGAGGCCGAGGTCGAGGCGCTGGTCCGCGGCATCTGCTTCAAGACCGGTCCGCCCAGGCTCCTCGGTGTCGAGGTGGAATGGCTCGTCCACGAGCTGCGCGCGCCGCGGCTCCCCGTGTCACCCGAACGGCTCCGTGCGGTGTACACCGCGCTGCGGGCCGTGCCCCTGAGGTCGGCGCTGACCGTCGAACCCGGCGGCCAGCTGGAGCTGAGTTCGCTCCCCGCCGCCTCGCTGACGGAGTGCGTCCGCTCCGTCGCCGCCGACCTCGACGCCGTCCGCGCGGTACTGCGCGAGGACGGTCTCGCCCTGGTCGGCCTCGGCCACGATCCCTGGCACCCGCCGCGCCGCTACCTGCGGCAGCCGCGTTACGACGCCATGGAGTCCTTTCTCGACCGCACCGGCCCCGGTGGCCGCTTCATGATGTGCGCCTCCGCCTCGGTGCAGGTGTGCGTGGACGCCGGGCACGAGGAGCCGGGGCCACTGGGTCACGTACGCCGGTGGTGGCTGGCCCATCATCTGGGCGCGGTCCTGCTGGCCGCGTTCGCCAACTCCCCGCTGTCCGGCGGGCGCCCCACCGGCTGGCGGTCCACCCGGCAGCTGCGGTGGACGCAGATCGGCGCCGGACGCGCGGGCGGTCCCCCGCTGGACAGCGACCCGCGCGGCACCTGGGCGCGGCACGTGCTGGACGCCCCGGTGATGTGCGTGCGCCGCGAGGGCGGCCCCTGGGACGTGCCGGAGGGCCTGACGCTGCGGGAGTGGACCCGCGAGCTGGTGCCCCGGCCGCCGACCCGGGAGGACCTCGACTACCACCTCACCACGCTCTTCCCACCGGTGCGTCCGCGCGGCCATCTGGAGCTGCGGATGATCGACGCGCAGCCCGGGGACGACGGCTGGATCGTGCCGCTGGCGGTGACCGCCGCGCTGTTCGACGATCCCGAGGCCACCGAGACCGCCTACCGGGCCGTCAAACCCCTGGCCGAGCGCACCCTCGGCCTGCCCGCGCCGCACAACCCGCTGTACGAGGACGCGGCCCGGGACGCCCTCACCGATCCCGAGCTGCGCGAGGCGGCCGTCACGTGTTTCACCGCGGCACTCGCCGCGCTGCCCCGGCTCGGCGCGGGCACCGAGGTGATCGACGCCGTCGCCGGGTACCTGGAGCGCTACGTCCTGAGGGGCCGCTGCCCCGCCGACGATCTGCTGGACATGCCGGGCGGCGCGGACCGTGGCCCGCACGGGAGGGAGACCCGCTCATGACCGACCCCACCGACGTGACCACGACCACAACGCCGGAGGCCCTGCGTGAGCGGGCCCTGACCACGCTGGTCACCGCCCGCGAGCGCACCACGCTGCTCACCAGCTGCGTGGAGGGCCCCGACCTGACCGCCCAGGTGTCGCCGCTGATGTCCCCGCTGGTGTGGGACCTGGCGCACATCGGCAACCAGGAGGAGCAGTGGCTGCTGCGCGCGGTCGCCGGGCAGGAGGCGATACGCCCGGAGATCGACAGCCTGTACGACGCCTTCGAGCACCCGCGCTCCGAGCGGCCGAGCCTGCCCCTGCTGTCGCCCGCCGAGGCCCGCAGGTACGCGGCGGACGTGCGCGGCCGGGCCCTGGACGTGCTGGAGCGCACCGCTTTCGACGGGACGCGGCTGACGGAGGCGGGCTTCGCCTTCGGGATGATCGCCCAGCACGAGCAGCAGCACGACGAGACCATGCTGATCACGCACCAGCTGCGCACGGGGCCGCAGGCGCTGACCGCGCCCGACCCGGACCCGGCGGGGCTGTTCACCGGACCGGCCGAAGTCCTGGTGCCGGGCGGCCCGTTCAGCATGGGCACCTCGACCGAGCCGTGGGCCCTGGACAACGAACGCCCCGCGCACCGGCGCGAGGTGGCCCCGTATTTCATCGACACCGTCCCGGTGACCAACGGCGCCTACCGGGCCTTCATCGACGACGGCGGCTACGACGACCCGCGTTGGTGGACCCCCGAGGGCTGGGACCACATCCGCCGGCACACCATCACCGCCCCGCTGTTCTGGCGCCGGGACGGCGGGCAGTGGCTGCGGCGCCGCTTCGGGGTGACCGAGGCGGTCCCGGCCGACGAGCCGGTGCTGCACGTGTGCTGGTACGAGGCCGACGCGTACGCCCGCTGGGCGGGGCGCCGGCTGCCCACCGAGGCCGAGTGGGAGAAGGCGGCACGGTACGACCCGGCCGGCGACCGCGCCATGCGCTATCCGTGGGGCGACGCCGATCCGGGCCCGGAGCACGCCAACCTCGGACAGCGGCACCTGCGCCCGGCGCCCGCGGGCAGCTACCCGGCCGGCGAGTCGCCGCTCGGTGTACGGCAGTTGATCGGTGACGTGTGGGAGTGGACGTCGAGCGACTTCGCCCCGTACCCGGGCTTTGGGGCGTTCCCGTACCGGGAGTACTCGGAGGTGTTCTTCGGCCCCGAGTACAAGGTGCTGCGCGGCGGTTCCTTCGCCGTGGACGCGGTGGCCTGCCGGGGCACGTTCCGCAACTGGGACTATCCGATCCGGCGGCAGATCTTCTCCGGGTTCCGCACGGCCCGCTCGGCGGAGGCCGTCTGATGTGCCGTCACCTGGCCTACGTGGGCCCCGCGGAGCCGCTCGGCGGCCTCCTCGTGACGCCGCCGCACGGTCTGTACCGCCAGTCCTGGGCGCCCCGGCACCAGCGGTACGGCACGGTCAACGCCGACGGGTTCGGCGTCGGCTGGTACGCCGAGGGCGACCCGGTGCCCGCCCGGTACCGGCGGGCCGGCCCGATCTGGGCGGACCAGTCCTTCGCCGACCTCGCGCGGGTGGTACGGACCGGCGCGCTGCTCGCGGCCGTCCGGGACGCGACGCTGGCCGGCGCCGACGCGGAGGCGGCCGCGGCCCCGTTCGCCGCCGGTGCCTGGCTGTTCAGCCACAACGGCGCCGTGGCGGGCTGGCCCGCCTCGCTGGCTCCGGTGGCCGCGACGCTGCCGCCCGGGGAGCTGCTGTCGCTGGAGGCGCGCAACGACTCGGCGCTCGTGTGGGCGCTGGTCCTGGCCCGGCTGCGGGCCGGGGACGACGAGGGCCGGGCGCTGGCCGAGACGGTGCTGGAGGTCGCCGCGGCGGCCCCGGCCTCCCGGCTCAACCTGCTCCTCACCAACGGCTCCACCGTCGCCGCCACCACCTGGGGCGACACCCTGTGGTACCTGTCCCGCCCGGGTGGCGGCACGGTCGTCGCCTCCGAGCCGTACGACGACGACCCCCACTGGCAGGAGGTCCCCGACCGCACCCTGCTCACGGCGAGCCGCACGGACGTGCGACTCACCCCGCTCAAGGACCCGGGCGGGACCGCCGCCCCCGCCCTCGGCCCGACCGACGCTTTCGTCTCTGCGAAGGAGCCCCGTACGTGAGCCAGTTCCGTCTGACCCGGACGCTGCCCGAGGACGCCACGGACGCCGCCCTGCGCGCCGACGTCCTGGCGGGCCTGACGAGCACACCCAAGTGGCTGCCGCCGAAGTGGTTCTACGACGCGCGGGGCAGCGAGCTGTTCGAGGCGATCACCGCGCTGCCCGAGTACTACCCGACCCGGGCCGAGCGGGAGATCCTCGTCGACCGGGCCGGGGAGATCGCGTCGGCGACCGGCGCCCGCACCCTGGTGGAGCTGGGCTCCGGCTCCTCGGAGAAAACGCGCGTGCTGCTCGACGCGCTCACCGAGAAGAACGGGCTGCGCGGCTACGTGCCGGTCGACGTGAGCGAGAGCGCCCTCACCCAGGCCGGGCAGGCGCTCGTCGCCGAGCGTCCCGGCCTCCAGGTGCACGCGCTGATCGCCGACTTCACGGGCGGGCTGACGCTGCCCGACACACCGGGCCCCCGGCTGGTGGCGTTCCTCGGCGGCACCATCGGCAACCTGCTGCCCGAGGAGCGCGCCGAGTTCCTGGCCTCCGTGCGCTCCCTGCTCGCCCCGGGCGACACCCTGTTGCTGGGCACGGACCTGGTCAAGGACGAAGGGGTGCTGGTCCGCGCCTACGACGACGCGGCCGGGGTGACGGCCGAGTTCAACAAGAACGTGCTGTCCGTGGTCAACCGCGAGCTGGAGGCCGACTTCGCGCCCGCGGCCTTCGGTCACGTGGCGCTCTGGAACGCCGAACGGGAGTGGATCGAGATGCGGTTGCGCTCGCGCACCGCGCAGACCGTGAAGATCCAGGCGCTCGACCTGGCCGTGGACTTCGCGGACGGGGAGGAGTTGCGCACCGAGGTGTCCGCGAAGTTCCGCCGGGAGGGCGTGCGGGCCGAGCTGGCGGCGGCCGGGCTCGACCTGGCCCACTGGTGGACGGACGGCGAGGGCCGTTTCGCCCTGTCGCTGAGCGTGGCGCGCTGAGTCAGGGGCGCCGGCCCGCGCCCCGTCGCCCGTCGGTCAGCGCGTGTTGACGTCCAGCAGTTCGGTGATGCGGTCGGAGGCCTTCCGGGCCTCCGACTTCGCCTTCGCCCCCTTGAGCACGTTCGTCATGTACTCCTTGATCGGGTTGTCCGCCTCGACCGCGCCCCACCGCGGCGTACCGGGGGTCGCCCGGCCCTGTGCGGCACCGGCCGCCATGGCCTCGATCCCCTCCTCGCCGGAGACGTCCTCGGCGAGCGACTTCTTGTTGGGGACGTAGTTCATGGTGCGGGCCAGGTCGGTGTTCCACTTGGTGCTCACGAGCGCCTCGACCACGGCACGGGCGCCGTCCTCCTGGTCGGTGTTCTTCGGGACGACGAGGTCGGAACCGCCGGTGAAGACGGCGCCGGGCTTGTCGGCGCTCTTGCCGGGCACGGGGAAGAAGCCGATCCGGCCCTTGAGTTCGGGGTTCTCGCGCAGGATGGACTGGGCCTGGCCCGGCACCGCGATGATCTGCGCGACCTGTCCGTTCGCGAAGACCCCGGCCTGCGGCGGGTGTTCCTCGTCGGCGTCGACCGGGCCGTCGCCCAGAGCCTGCAGTTCGCGGTAGAAGTCCATGCCGCGCAGGGCCGCCGCGGAGTCCAGGGCGCCCGTCCAGACGCCGCCCTCGCCGTCCTGGGTGGCGAGTTCGCCGCCCTCGTCCCAGATGAATCCGGAGAGCGTGTACCAGTCCTGCCCGGCCAGGTAGATGCCCTGGCCGCCGTTCTTGTCGAGCTTCTCCGTGGCGGTGAGCCACTCCTCGCGGGTGCGGGGCGGCTCGCCCACGCCGGCCTGCTCGAAGAGGTCCTTGCGGTAGATGACGACGCGGTTGGCGGCGTACCAGGGGATGCCGAACTGCTGGGACATCCACTGCCCGGGTTCGGCGAGGCCCGGCAGCCAGTCGCGGATGCCCCAGTCGCGCATCGACTCCAGGGTCAGGTCCTGCAGCCGGCCGCCCTCCGCGTACTGCGGGACCTGGGTGTTGCCGACCTCGACGACGTCGGGGCCGTCCGTGCCGTCGGCCTTCAGCGCGGCCTGCACCTTGTCGCCGATCCCGGTCCACTCCTGGATGCGGACGTCCAGGTCGAGGTCGGGGTGGTCGGCCTCGAAGCCCTCGGTGAACCGCTTCAGGAAGTCCTGCGAGGCGCTGTCCTTCATCAGCCACACGGTGACGGTGCGCCGCTCGCTCCCGCCGTCCTGCGAGATCAGGCCGCAGCCGCTGAGCACGGTGGCGGACACACAGACAAGGGCGAGGAGGCGACGTCTCACGAGGGGTCCTTCTGACTGACGAACAGAGGGCGCAGGCAGGTGTGTCCTGCACACGCGAAGGGAGACCCGACGTGGGGGACGAGCCCGAGGCTCGAACGGGTGTCTGGGATTTTGGTATGGACCATTACAAAGGTCAAGGGGAGGTACCGGAGGGTTTCCACCCCGAACGCCGATGCCTCGCGCTCCGTCCCGTCTTGGGGCACGGTGGAGTGACGCAGGGCACACCGCTGCCCCGTGGAAGGGAGCATCGCATGTCGAACCACACCTACCGGGTCACCGAGGTCGTCGGCACCTCGCCCGACGGCGTCGACCAGGCCGTCCGCAACGCCGTCACGCGTGCCTCGCAGACCCTGCGCAAGCTGGACTGGTTCGAGGTGACGCAGGTGCGCGGCCAGATCGAGGACGGGCAGGTCGCGCACTGGCAGGTCGGGCTCAAGCTCGGCTTCCGCCTGGAGGAGTCCGACTGACGGCCCCGGAGCCTCTTCCGGCCACCACGTCCCTCAGGTGCGGCCCTCACGCTCCTGTGCCACGCGCAGCTCGGCCGACCGGGCCGCCCAGCGCGCCCGGACCACGGGGAATCCGGACCGTTCGGCGTCGTCGCAGACCAACTCGTCGTCGTCCACCAGGACCCGGACCTCACGGGTCCGAGCGAGCCGCCGCAGGATCTCCAGCTTGGTGCGCCGGGCGGGCCTGCGGTCGGCGTTGCCGCGCATGTGCACGGCGCCGTCCGGCAGGCCGTGTGCGGCCAGCCAGTCGAGCGTGTCGCGCCGGCAGCGCTCGGGCCGTCCGGTGAGGTAGACGATCTCGCACTCCTTCGCGCTCTCCCGCACCAGCGCGATGCCCTCCGCGAGCGGCGGATCGTGCGGCGCGGCGGCGAAGAAAGCGTCCCAGTCACGGGGCCTGCGCTCCAGGAACCGCTGCCGGTGCGCGGTGTCGGCGAGGGTGTTGTCCAGGTCGAACACGGCCACCGGGGGCCCACTGCTGTCGCTCACCCGCCCACCCTAGAGCGCGCCGCCGGGAATCTGTGCGGCGCGCGGGCGTTGAAGACGGTGTGACCTCTGCACTCGCCAACACCCGCTTCTCCGTCCTCGACCGCTCCCGCATCCGGGCCGGCCGCAGTGCCGGGGAGGCACTGCGCGACACCGTGGAGCTGGCCCGGGAGGCGGAGCGGCTCGGCTACCACCGGTTCTGGGTGGCGGAGCACCACGGCGTGCCCGGAGTGGCCGGATCGGCGCCGACCGTGCTCGCGGCCGCCGTGGCCGGGGCCACGAGCCGTATCCGCGTCGGCACCGGGGGCGTGATGCTGCCCAACCACCGGCCGCTGGTGGTCGCCGAGCAGTTCGGCGTGCTGGAGTCGCTCTTCCCGGGCCGGATCGACATGGGGCTCGGCCGCTCGGTGGGCTTCACCGACGGCGTCCGCAGGGCGCTGGGCCGGGAGAAGGACGACGCCGAGGACTTCGACGCGCAACTGGCCGAGCTGCTCGGCTGGTTCCGGGGCACCTCGTCCACGGGCGTGCACGCGCGCCCCGCGGAGGGGCTGACCCTACCGCCGTTCGTGCTCGCCATGGGCGAGGGCGCGGCCGTCGCCGCCCGTGCGGGCCTGCCGATGGTCATCGGGGACCTGCGCGACCGGGACCGGATGCGCCGCGGCATCGACCGCTACCGCGCCGCGTTCCGCCCCTCCGAGTGGAGCCCGGAGCCGTACGTCGTCGTCTCCGGCACCGTAGCGGTGGCCGCCACGCCCGAGGCGGCCCGGGAGCTCCTGGTCCCGGAGGCGTGGTCCATGGCCGAGGCCCGCACGCGCGGCTCCTTCCCGCCGCTGCCGCCGGCCGAGGAGGTCGAGGCCCGGTCCATGACCGGCAAGGAGCGCGACCTGTACGAGGCGGGTCTCGCCGGCCACATCACCGGCACCGAGGAACAGGTCGCCGACGAGCTGGAGACGCTCGTGAAGGAGACGGGCGCGCAGGAGGTGCTGGTCACCACCAGCACGTACGACCGTGCCGCGCTGCTCGACTCCTACCGGCGGCTCGCCCGTGTCACCGGTACGGGGCCGCTCGGCGCCCCGGCGTAGAATCGCGGGGTTTGTCCCACCCACCGTACGGAGCGCCCGCGATGCACAGCCCCCACGACCCGTACGTGCGCGTGCGCGACGCCCGCGAGCACAACCTCAAGGGCGTCGACGTGGATGTCCCCCGGGACGTGGTGGCGGTGTTCACGGGCGTCTCCGGATCGGGGAAGTCGTCGCTGGCCTTCGGAACGGTCTACGCGGAGGCGCAGCGCCGTTACTTCGAGTCGGTCGCGCCCTACGCCCGGCGACTGATCCACCAGGTCGGCGCGCCCAAGGTCGGCGGGATCACCGGGCTGCCGCCCGCCGTGTCGCTCCAGCAGCGGCGGGCGACGCCGACGTCCCGCTCCTCGGTGGGGACGGTCACCAACCTCTCCAACTCCCTGCGGATGCTCTTCTCCCGCGCCGGCACGTACCCGCCGGGCGCCGAGCGGCTGGACTCCGACGCGTTCTCGCCGAACACGGCGGCCGGGGCCTGCCCGGAGTGTCACGGGCTCGGCCGGGTGCACCGCACGACCGAGGAGCTGCTGGTCCCGGATCCGTCGCTGTCCGTCCGGGACGGGGCGATCGCCGCGTGGCCGGGCGCGTGGCAGGGCAAGAACCTGCGGGACGTCCTGGACGCGCTCGGGTACGACGTGGACCGGCCCTGGCGGGAGCTGCCCGCCGAAGCGCGGGAGTGGATCCTGTTCACCGACGAGCAGCCGGTGGTCACGGTCCACCCGGTGCGGGACGCGGGCCGCATCCAGCGGCCGTACCAGGGCACGTACATGAGCGCCCGGCGCTACGTACTGAAGACGTTCGCGGACTCGAAGAGCGCCACGCTGCGGGCGAAGGCGGAGCGCTTCCTGACCAGCGAGCCCTGCCCGGTGTGCGGCGGCGGCAGGCTGCGGGCCGAGGCGCTCGCGGTGACGGTCGGCGGCCGCAGCGTCGCCGAACTGGCCGCGCTGCCGCTCGCCGAGCTGCCCGGCCTGCTGCCGACCGAGGGCGAGACGGCCAAGGTGCTGACCGAGGACCTCACGTCCCGGATCGCGCCCGTCGTGGAGCTGGGGCTCGGCTATCTGAGCCTGGACCGGACCACTCCCACCCTGTCGGCGGGCGAGTTGCAGCGGCTGCGCCTGGCGACCCAGCTGCGCTCCGGGCTGTTCGGCGTCGTGTACGTCCTCGACGAGCCCTCCGCGGGTCTGCACCCGGCCGACACGGAGGCGCTCCTGACGGTCCTTGAACGGCTGAAGGCGGCCGGCAACTCGGTGTTCGTGGTGGAGCACCACCTCGGTGTGATGCGCGGCGCCGACTGGATCGTGGACGTCGGCCCGCTGGCCGGTGAGCACGGCGGGCAGGTGCTGTACAGCGGCCCGGTCGACGGACTGGCCGGGGTCGCCGGGTCCGCCACCGCCCGTCACCTCTTCGACCGCTCCCCCGCGCCCGCCCGCGAGCCGCGCACCCCGCGCGGCGCGGTGACGGTCGGTCCGGTGACCCGGCACAACCTGCGCGGGGTGACCGCGCGGTTCCCGCTCGGGGCGCTGACCGCGGTGACGGGCGTGTCCGGCTCGGGGAAGTCGACGCTGGTCGGCGAGGTCACGGAGGACCTCGCGGGGGTGGACCGGCTGGTCTCGGTCGACCAGCGGCCGATCGGCCGCACCCCGCGCTCCAATTTGGCCACCTACACGGGCCTGTTCGACGTCGTGCGCAAGGTCTTCGCCGCCACCGACCGCGCGCGGGAGCGGGGTTACGGCGTGGGCCGGTTCTCCTTCAACGTGCCGGGCGGGCGCTGCGAGACCTGCCAGGGCGAGGGTTTCGTCAGCGTCGAGCTGCTGTTCCTGCCGAGTACGTACGCGCCGTGCCCGGACTGCGGCGGGGCCCGCTACAACCCTCAGACGCTCGAAGTGGCCCACCGGGGACGGAACATCGCCGAGGTGCTGGACCTGACGGTGGAGGGCGCGGCGGAGTTCTTCGCGGACACGCCGTTGGTGGCCCGCGCCCTGGCCGCCCTGCTGGACGTCGGTCTGGGCTACCTCCGGCTCGGCCAGCCCGCGACCGAACTGTCCGGCGGCGAGGCGCAGCGCATCAAGCTGGCCGGCGAGCTGCAGCGGGGCCGTCGCGGCCACACCCTGTACCTGCTCGACGAGCCCACGACCGGTCTGCACCCGGCCGATGTCGCGGTGCTGATGCGTCAGTTGCACGGTCTGGTGGACGCCGGGCACACGGTGGTCGTGGTCGAGCACGACATGAGCGTGGTGGCAGGGGCCGACCACGTGATCGACCTGGGACCGGGCGGCGGGGACGCGGGCGGCCGGATCGTCGCGGCGGGGTCGCCGGCAGAGGTGGCGCGCGTTCCGGAGAGCGCCACCGCGCCCTATCTGGCGCGGGCTCTGGACGGCGGGAAGCGCCGGTGAAGTCCGTTCACCGGCGCACGGTCCCGCGTTGACGACGGGGGACGGTCACTCGCGGCCCCGCCGCTTGCCGCCCCGGCCCGTCTCCTCCTCCGTGAAGGACTCGGTCTCGGCCTCGATGCGCTCCTTGCGGACCTGGCCGCGCACCGTCTCGTTCTCCGTGAGCTCCTCCGTGGTCATCCGGACGCGCTCCACCGGCACCGTCTCCGTCTCCACGACGGGGCGTTCCGCGTGCAGCGTGACCTCGTGCTCGGCCTCGCTGATCTCCGGCCCGGCCAGGGCGTCGCCACGGTTGGCGTCCGTGATGGGCTCGCGCACCACGCGCACTTCCTCGTGGGTCACCGGAACGGTCTGCTGGACCTCTTCCGTGACCACGTACTTGCGCAGCCTGGCCCGGCCCGACTCGTGCCGTTCGACGCCGACGTGCAGCTGCTCCTCGGAGCGGGTCATGGCCTCGTCGCCGCGCATGCCCTCGCGTGCCATGGCGTCCTTGCGGCCGGTCATGCCGCCCGCGGTCCCGGCGGTGCCGCCGGTACCGGCCGCAGCGCGCATGTCCTTCCCGCCCGCCTCGCCGGTCCGGCCGGCCATGCCCGCCGCACCCGCCGCTCCGGCGGCTCCGGCGGCTCCGGCCGCGCCCGCGGTGCCCGGTCCCGCGGCCGTGCGGCCGTCGTCGGTGCGCTCGGCCTCGGACAGCACGCTGTCCCAGTTGATGCCGTAGTAGTCGTAGAGCCGGTGCTCCTCGGTCTCCGACAGATGGCCGCCCGAGTCGACGTCGACAGAGGGCGCGCCCTTGACCTGGTCCTTGCCGTAGGGAACCTCGAGGTGGTCCTGCACCAGTGCGGCGTCCCGGATGGGCACGAAGGACTCGGTGGAGCCGAACATGCCCGTCTTGACGCTCACCCACTCGGGGCGCCCGGTCATGTCGTCGAAGAAGACATGCTTCGCGTCGCCGATCTTGTTGCCGTCACCGTCGTAGACCGGTTGGTCCAGGACGTTGGCGATCTCTTCACGGGTGATCATCTGCCATCACCCTCCTTTCGAGTGCCTGCCTTCCGGTTGTCCGCATCCAGCGGTACGGAAACGGCACAAACCTCACAAAGCACACATACTTTTCGAAGGTGCTTTCCCCTGGTCACCGTGGACCGCGTGCTCGGTGGCCCGGGCCAGGGCACGGCGGTCACCGTGGCGGCCGGGCGGTACGAGCGGCCGCACCTCCACCTCGGCGGTCAGTCCGCGCGCCGACGCCACCCGCCACAGGGAGGCGAGCAGCGTGTCCACGCCGACGAACGCGGGCGTCGTGCTCAGCTCCCGCTCCCCGGCCCGGTAGCGGATCCGGACCGGCTGGACCGGCACCCCGGCGTCCAGGGCGGCCTGGAACACCGCCCGGCGGAAGGTTCCGTGGGCCCGTCCGCACCACGTGCTGCCCTCGGGGAAGGCGGCCACCGCGGCGCCCCCGCGCAGGGCCCGCGCGATCGCGTCGACCGTGCCCGGCAGGGCGCGCGGCCGGTCCCGTTCGATGAACAGCACTCCGGCGCGCGCCGTCGGCCCGCCCGCCACGGGCCAGCGCCGGATGTCGCTCTTGGCCAGCATCCTCGCGGGGCGTACGGCGGCCAGCAGCGGGATGTCGAGCCAGGAGACGTGGTTGGCGACGAGGAGCAGCCCGCCCCCGGGGACGGCGGCCCCCGTGACGCGGACCCGGACCCCCGCGGCCCGCACCACCCACCGGCACCAGCGCCGCACCAGGACCGCGGGCAGCCTGCGCCGCAGGCCGGAGGGGGCCAGCACGACGGCGATCCCGGCGAGGAGCAGCACGGCGACCGCGGTGAGCCGCAGCACGGCGCGCGGTACGGCCGCCGCGGCCGGGGACCGTTCCACGCACGCGGCGGGGGTGCAGGGTGCGAGGGGCAGCCAGCCGCTCATCAGGCCGGGGCCAGCGAGAGGAAGTGCCGCAGGTAGCGCGGGTCGACCCGGTTCATCGGCAGCAGCACGTACAGGTCCGCGACGCCGAAGTCCACGTCGTGCGCGGGTTCCCCGCAGACCCAGGCGCCGAGCCGGAGGTAGCCGCGCAGCAGCGCCGGCAGCTCGGTACGGGCGGCGGGCGCCGCCGGGCGCGGAACCCACGGCAGCAGCGGCCGTACCCGGTACTCCTCGGGCGCCAGGTGCTTGGTCCGCACCCGGTCCCAGGCTCCGGCGGCGAGGGCACCGCCGTCGGCGAGCGGGAGGGAGCAGCAGCCCGCCAGCCAGGCGTGGCCGCGGTCGGTCATGTAGCGGGCTATGCCGGCCCAGACGAGTCCGATGACGGCGCCGTCGCGGTGGTCGGGGTGCACACAGGACCGGCCGACCTCGACCAGGGAGGGCCGGATCGTGTCCAGGGACGTGAGGTCGAACTCGCTCTCCGCGTACAGCCGTCCGGCGACCGCCGCGCGCTCCGGCGGCAGCAGCCGGTAGGTCCCGACGACCTGCCCGGTCGTCTCCTCGCGCACGAGCAGGTGGTCGCAGTAGGCGTCGAAGGGGTCGACGTCGTACCCGGGCTGCGGGCTCGCCAGCAGCGCGCCCATCTCCCCGGCGAACACGTCGTGCCGCAGCCGCTGGGCGGCCCGGACGTCGTCCTCGTCGCGGGCGAGGGCGACGGTGTAGCGGCGGGGCGCGGCGGGCTTCGGGGGACGGTCAGCGGTCAGTACGCCGGTCATGGGTGCTCTCCTGGTCGTGAGAACGGGGTCGTGGGGACGGCTCGTCCCAGTTCTTCCGACGCCGGCTGTACTGCACATGACGACTGCCGGGAGCGCGGATGTGCGCTTCCTGAATGCCGGGCGCGAAAGCGAGACGGGGCCGGGGGGAGCACCTCCCCCGGCCCCGCCCGTCCGCACTTTGTCGGCGAACGTCGTGAGGGCTACTTCTTGGCCACCTTGCGCGTGGCCCGCAGCCATTCCTTGTTCATGCTGGTGATGGACACCAGGGGAATGCCCTTCGGGCACGCCGTCGCGCACTCGCCGGTGAGCGTGCAGCCGCCGAAGCCCTCGTCGTCCATCTGCGCCACCATGTCCAGCACCCGTGTCTCCCGCTCGGGCGCGCCCTGCGGCAGGACGTTCAGGTGGTTCACCTTCGCGGACGTGAACAGCATCGCCGCCCCGTTCGGGCAGGCCGCCACGCAGGCGCCGCAGCCGATGCACTCCGCGTGCTCGAAGGCGAGGTCGGCGTCCGGCTTCGGCACCGGCGTGGCGTGCGCCTCCGGTGCGGCCCCGGTGGGCGCGGTGATGTAGCCGCCGGCCTGGATGATCCGGTCGAAGGCCGAGCGGTCGACGACGAGGTCCTTGACGACCGGGAAGGCGGAGGCCCGCCACGGCTCGATGTCGATGGTGTCGCCGTCCTGGAAGGACCGCATGTGCAGCTGGCAGGTGGTGGTGCGTTCGGGGCCGTGGGCGTCGCCGTTGATGACCAGCGAACAGGCGCCGCAGATGCCCTCGCGGCAGTCGTGGTCGAAGGCGACCGGGTCCTCGCCCTTGAGGATGAGCTCCTCGTTGAGGGTGTCGAGCATCTCCAGGAAGGACATGTCGCTGGAGATTTTGTCCACCTCGTACGTGGACATGGTGCCGTCGGCGTCGGCGTTCTTCTGCCGCCAGACGCGCAGGGTGAGCTTCATGCGTAGCTCCGCTGGGTGGGGTGGACGTACTCGAAGACCAGGTCTTCCTTGTGCAGGGTGGGGGCGTCGCCGGTGCCGGTGAACTCCCAGGCGGCGGCGTACCCGAACTCGTCGTCCCTGCGGGCCGCCTCGCCGTCGGGGGTCTGGGACTCCTCGCGGAAGTGGCCGCCGCAGGACTCGGCGCGGTGCAGCGCGTCGAGGCACATCAGCTCGGCGAGTTCCAGGTAGTCGACGATGCGGTTGGCCTTCTCCAGCGACTGGTTGAACTCCTCGCCGGTGCCGGGGACCTTGATGCGCCGCCAGAACTCCTCGCGGATCTGCGGGATGCGCTCCAGGGCCTTGCGCAGGCCGGAGTCGGTGCGGGCCATGCCGCAGAACTCCCACATCAGCTCGCCCAGTTCGCGGTGGAAGGAGTCCGGGGTGCGGTCGCCGTCGACGGACAGCAGCAGGTTCAGCCGGTCCTCGGTCTCGGCCAGCACCTCCTGCACCACCGGGTGGTCGTCGTCCACGTCGTCCTTGTGCGGGGTGCGGGCGAGGTAGTCGTTGATGGTGGCCGGCAGCACGAAGTAGCCGTCGGCCAGGCCCTGCATCAGCGCCGAGGCGCCGAGGCGGTTGGCGCCGTGGTCGGAGAAGTTGGCCTCGCCGACGGCGAACAGGCCGGGGATCGTGGTCTGGAGGTCGTAGTCGACCCACAGGCCGCCCATCGTGTAGTGCACGGCGGGGTAGATCCGCATGGGCACCCGGTACGGGTCCTCGTCGGTGATCCGCTGGTACATGTCGAAGAGGTTGCCGTACTTGGCCTCGACGGCCTTGCGCCCCATGCGCTTGATCGCGTCGGCGAAGTCCAGGTACACACCCTGGCCGCCGGGGCCCACTCCCCTGCCCTCGTCGCAGACGTTCTTCGCGGCGCGGGAGGCGATGTCGCGCGGGACCAGGTTGCCGAAGGACGGGTAGATGCGCTCCAGGTAGTAGTCGCGCTCGTCCTCGGGGATCTTGTTCGCGGGCCGGTCGTCGCCCTTGGCCTTCGGCACCCAGATCCGGCCGTCGTTGCGCAGCGACTCGCTCATCAGGGTCAGCTTGGACTGGTGGTCGCCGGTGCGCGGGATGCAGGTCGGGTGGATCTGCGTGAAGCAGGGGTTGGCGAAGTAGGCCCCGCGCCGGTGCGCCCGCCAGATCGCGGTCGCGTTGGAGTTCATCGCGTTGGTGGAGAGGTAGAAGACGTTGCCGTAGCCGCCGCTGGCCAGGACGACGGCGTCAGCGTAGTAGGTGTCGATCTTCCCGGTGATCAGATCCCGGGCGACGATGCCGCGGGCCCGGCCGTCCACCACGATCAGGTCGAGCATCTCGGTGCGCGGGTGCATCTCGATGGTGCCGGCCGCGATCTGCCGGCTGAGCGCCTGGTAGGCGCCGAGCAGCAGCTGCTGTCCCGTCTGGCCGCGAGCGTAGAAGGTGCGGGAGACCTGGACGCCGCCGAAGGAGCGGGTGTCGAGCAGACCGCCGTACTCGCGGGCGAAGGGCACGCCCTGCGCCACGCACTGGTCGATGATCTCGACCGAGATCTGCGCCAGCCGGTGCACGTTGGACTCGCGGGAGCGGAAGTCGCCGCCCTTGACGGTGTCGTAGAACAGGCGGTGGATCGAGTCGCCGTCGTTGCGGTAGTTCTTCGCGGCGTTGATGCCGCCCTGGGCGGCGATGGAGTGGGCGCGGCGCGGGGAGTCCTGGTAGCAGAACTGGACGACGTGGTAGCCCTGTTCGGCCAGCGTCGCGCCCGCGGAGCCGCCCGCGAGGCCGGTGCCGACGACGATGACGGTCTTCCCGCGCCGGTTGGCGGGGTTGACCAGCTTCGCCTCGAAACGGCGCGTGTCCCAGCGCTCGTTGACGGGTCCGGCCGGGGCCTTGGTGTCGGCGACCGGCTCACCGGTCGTGTAGTCGGCGTAGGTTGTCATGTCAGCTCACCACTCCGGTCATGACGCCCACGGGTACGGCGACGAAGCCGATCGTGAGCAGCAGCGCGAGGACGTTCGCGGTCGTCTTCAGGGCGCGGTCGCGGGTACGGCTGCCGGCGCCGAGGGTCTGGGCGGCGCTCCAGAAGCCGTGCTGGATGTGCAGGCCGAGGGCGAGCATCGCGACGATGTAGATGACGTTGCCGTACCAGGTGGAGAAGGTGTCCACGACGTTCTGGTAGGGCTTGCCCGTCTCGAAGCCGCCGGAGTGCACGGTGCCGGTGGTCAGATCGAGGATGTGCCAGACGATGAACAGAGCGAGGATGATCCCGCCCCAGCGCATGGTGCGCGTCGCGTAGCTGGAACGGGCCTTCTTGTGCACGTACTTGCTGGGCCGCGCCTTGATGTCGCGGCGGCTGAGCTGGTACGCGGAGACGGCGTGGGCGACGACGGCGACCACCAGCACGACGCGGATCAGCCAGAGCGTCCACTCGTAGTGCATGAACGGCTCGCCGACCGTGCGCAGCCAGTGGGCGTAGTGGTTGAACTCCTCGACCCCGAAGTAGATCTTCAGGTTCCCGATCATGTGGGCGACCAGGTAGAGCAGCATGACGAGACCGCTGACCGCCATCACTGTCTTCTTGCCGACGGTCGAGTCCCACACGGTGCGCGCCATGGACGGCCGTCGGTCCGTCCGCGTTGCCAGAGCCATGTCACCGGACGTTACGGGCCCGGCACCTCATCGGTCCAAGACATGGAACGCCTGGATTCCATAGGGCTTGCCTATCGACGTCGTATGCTCGCGGTATGCAGTTGCAACAGCTCCAGTACTTCGTGGCGGTCGCCGAGACCCGGCACTTCACCCGGGCCGCCGAGGTGGTCCACGTGGCGCAGCCCTCGCTGTCGCAGCAGATCAAGGCGCTGGAGCGGGAGCTGGGCGCCGACCTGTTCCTGCGGGCCCGCGGGAACATCACGCTCACCGACGCCGGCGAGGCGCTGCTGCCGCTGGCCCGGCGCATCCTGGCGGACGCGGACACCGCCCGGCACGAGGTGCTGGAGCTGGCGCAGCTGCG
This sequence comes from Streptomyces sp. NPDC111628, assembly GCF_055635195.1. Lineage (NCBI taxonomy): Bacteria > Bacillati > Actinomycetota > Actinomycetes > Kitasatosporales > Streptomycetaceae > Streptomyces > Streptomyces sp. NPDC111628. The sequence continues at coordinate 1,028,012 of NZ_JBVKBZ010000003.1, forward strand.
CCGGGGCCGGGTCAGGCTGGGCGCGACCCCGAGCCTGTGCACCGGCCTGCTCCCGGACGTGCTGCGCGCCTTCCACGACCGCTATCCCGGCATCCAGCTCCTGATCGAGGAGGGCGGCTCGCACGACCTGGTGCGGGAGCTGGCGCGCGGGGCGCTGGACCTCGCCCTGGTCGTGCTGCCGCTGCCCACCGCCTCACCGGCGCTGACCACGGTGGAGCTGCTGCGCGAGGACCTGGTGGTGGTGTCCTCCCCGGAGTCGCCCCGGCCGGGCGGCGGGCGCCGTGCCGTGCGCATCACCGACCTGGAGGGCGAGCGTCTGGTGATGTTCCGGCACGGTTACGACCTGCGGGAGCTGACCGTGGCCGCGTGCCGCTCGGCCGGGTTCGAACCGGACTTCGCCGTGGAGGGCGGGGAGATGGACGCGGTGCTGGGCTTCGTACGGGCCGGGCTCGGCATGGCGGTCGTCCCGCGGATGGTGGCCGCCCGCTCCGGACGCGGACTGCGGGTGACCCCGCTGGCCCGGCCCGGCCTGTACCGGACGATCGCCCTGGCCCACCGCAGCGACGTGGCTCCGCCGCGGGCGGCGCGGGAGTTGCAGCGGATGCTGCTGGAGCGGTGAGGGACCGCCCCCGTTCAGTGGCCCGGAGCCGCTGTCAGGCGAGCGTGGCCGGCCTCAGGACCTCCTCGCACCAGCGGCGGAAGCCCGTGGGCGCGGTGTCCGGGGTGCTGGGCTCGGCCGCGCCGTAGAAGCCCTGGGCATCCATCGCCGAGGCCATGTCGGCCAGACCCTGGGCCCCGCTCTCGCTCGCCCCGAACCGCAGGGCGGAGGCCTTGTACGCCTCCGGGGTGGTCTCCCGTACCCGTACCGGACGGCCCAGTACGTCGGACAGCACCTTGGCCATGCCCTCCGGGGTGAGGTCGTCGGGGCCGACGAGCGGTACGTCCGCGCGGCCGGTCCAGGTGTCGTCGAGGAGCAGACGGGCGGCGGTGGCGGCGATGTCGGCGGTCGCGCAGGTCCGCAGCACGCGGTCGGCGGCGTACGCCATGCGGAACTCGCCGGTGTCGCGCAGGGCGGCCGCCTGCCCGAGCAGGTTCTCCATCAGGAAGGGCGGGCACAGCGCCCGGTAGTGCACGCCGGTGGCCGCGATCCGGTCATCCATGGCGAGCGAGGCGGAGACCGGTCCGGCGTCCTTGGCCACGCCGCGGCCGAGGGTGGAGACGGCGACGACCCGTGGCACGCCCTGCCGCGCGATCACCTCGCACAGCGGCAGTGTGAAGTCCCGGAAGTGGCCCTCGACGCTGTCGGCGCCGGGCGCAGGCGGCACCAGCCAGAACACCTGGTCGGCACCCTCGCAGGCCGCGCCCAGGACCTCGGGGTCGGCGTGCGAGCCCTGGAACACCCGGGCCCGCTTCCGGGCCCGTGCGGTGAGCCGGCCGGGATCGCGGGCGATGACGCGCAGGGCGGTCCCGTCGTTCCGGGCGTCGAGGCCGTCCAGAACGTTGTCGAGGACCTGTCGGCCGATTCCGCCGGTCGGGGTGGTGATGACGATCACGAGCACAACTCCGGTTCAGGGAGGGAGAAGAGAGGGGTGCGCGCCGGGCGGGAGGCCTGCTGCCGTTCACTCTCCGGCGCTTTCCCATCCTGTGCGCCGGGCGGCCGGAACTGAAGGATCGATCGGGTCCCGCTTGTTACCCTGAGGGCAATACCGAGCGGCGCCGGAGGGAGGCGGAACATGGAGTCGCGTCCCCTGCGCTACTTCGTGGCGGTCGCCGAGGAGCTCAACTTCGCGCGCGCCGCCGAGCGGCTGGGCATCTCTCCGCCGCCCCTGTCCAGGGCGATCCGCCGCCTGGAGTCGGAGCTGGGCGTCACCCTGTTCGAGCGGACCACCCACAGTGTCACCCTGACCCCGGCCGGGGACGTGCTGCTCGCCGAGGCGCGCGTCGCGCTGGACGCCCTGGAGGCCGCCGGGCGGCGGGCCGGCCGGGCGGCAGAGGGGCCGAAGCTGGTGCTGGCCGTGAAGGCCGACGGGGACGCGGGCCTGCTGGAGCCGATCCTCGCCCGCTACGCGTCGGAGCCCGGGTCCGTGCCGGTCGCCGTCCGGCTGTGCGGGTGGCAGGAGCAGCCGCGGCTGCTGCGCGCCGGCGAGGCGGACGTCGCCCTGGTCCACGCGCCGTTCGACGGCACCGGCCTCGACACCGAGACACTGGCCGCCGAACCGCGCGTCGCCGTCCTCGCCGCGGACCACCCGCTCGCCGCCCGCGACCGGCTGGAGCTGGCCGACCTGGGCCTCGACGCGGGCAGCGTGGAACGGCACATCGACGCGGCCCGGCGCGGCCACGACGACCTGGCCCAGGTGCTCACGGCCGTCTCCCTCGGCAAGATCGTCACCCTGCTTCCCGCGTCGGTGACCGCCCGCTACCCGAGGCCGGGAGTCGCCTACCGCCCGGTCCTGGACGCCCCGCCGGTCGTCCTGGCCCTCGCCTGGCCCCAGCAGTCCCGCTCGACGGCGACCGCGGCCCTGGTCCGCGTGGCGACGGAAGCCGCCGAGGCCGCCCGCGCCGGGACGTGAACCGGGTCGTCGGTACCGGGGCAGAAGACGGGGCGTCCGCGCCGGGAGGAGAACGGAGACGCCCGCGCCGGGAGGGGAGCCGACGCACCCGCGCCGGGGCGTGAACCGAGCCGTCCGCGCCGGGGCAGGAGCCAAGCCAGCCACGCCGGCCGCCCTGCGGCAAGGCGCAGGCTGGGCCGCCCCGGGGCCGGGATGCCGCACGGGCACATACGGCGCCGCATGGCCCGATCCGCCCGGGACGAAGCCTGAGCCGGCCGTGACGGGTCCCGGACGGACCGGCGGCCCCGCTCAGCCCGTCGCGTCCACCAGGGCCAGTTCGTGCAGCCGCTCGGGTGGGCCGGGGCGGGCGTAGTACCAGCCCTGGGCCGTGTCGCAGCCCAGTATGCGCAGTTGCTCGGCCTGGGCGCCGGTCTCCACGCCCTCCACGGTGACCGCGAGGTCCAGGCTGTGGGCCAGGGCGACGATCCCCTCGACGATCTTCAGGTCGACGGGGTCGGCCGGGAACTGCTGCATGCTCTGCGTGAACGAGCGGTCCAGCTTGAGGACGCTCACCGGCAGCCGGCGCAGGTTGGCGAGGTTGGAGTAGCCGGTGCCGAAGTCGTCCAGGGCGATGTCGACGCCCATCTCGGCCAGCCGGCGCAGCGGCTTCAGCAGGTCGTCGTCCGCGCCGATCAGTGCCGACTCGGTGACCTCCAGGCACAGCGCGTCGGGCGCGACGCCGGTCCGCTCCAGGATCTCCACGGTGTCCTGGACCAGGCCGGGGTGGGTGAGCTGGCAGGGCGAGAGGTTGACGTTGATGCGCAGCGGGCCCGCGGCCCCGCTCTCGCCGTACCGCTCCCGCCAGACGCGGGCCTGCCGCACGGACTGCTCCAGGACCCAGCGGCCCAGCGGCACGATCAGCCCCGTGTGCTCCGCGAGCGGGATGAACCGGTCCGGGCCGAGCACCCCGTGCTGCGGGTGCAGCCAGCGCACCAGCGCCTCGGCGCCGCGCACACTGCCGTCGCCGAGGTGGACCAGCGGCTGGTACTCGATGAAGAACTCGCCGCGCTCCAGCGCCGCGGGCAGCGCCGTGGTCAGCCCGTGCCGGGTGATGACGCGGGCGTCGGCCTCCGGGTCGGCCAGCTCGAATCGGTTGCCGCCCGCCGACTTGGCCCGGTACATGGTGATGTCGGCGCTGCGCAGCACCTCGGCCGGGCTGCGCTCCCCCGCCGGGCCCTCGACGATGCCGATACTGCCGCGCACGGTCAGCTCGCGGCCGTCGACGCTGACCGGGGCGAGCAGCGCGTTCATGATGCGGCCGGCCAGCTCGTCGACCTCGTGCCGGGTGTCCGGACCGGTGGTCAGCGCCACGAACTCGTCGCCGCCCAGCCGGGCCACCATCTCGCCGGGCGCGGTGGCACAGGCCTGGAGGCGGTCGGCGACCTCGACGAGCAGCCGGTCGCCGGCCGCGTGGCCGAGGCTGTCGTTGACGGTCTTGAAGCCGTCGAGGTCGAGGTAGCACAGGCCGAAGCGCTGGCCCGGGCCCGCGTTCAGGGCCTTCTCCAGGCGTTCGAAGAAGAAGCTGCGGTTGGGCAGGCCGGTGAGCGCGTCGTGCGTGGCCTCGTAGCGCAGCCGCAGGTTGAGCAGCCGCCGCTCGGTGGTGTCCTCCATCAGCGCGAGCTGGTACTGCGGGATGCCGTCGGCGTCGCGCAGCAGGGAGACGGTGAGGTTGGTCCACAGGACCGTCCCGTCGGGCCGGTAGAAGGCCTTCTCCACGTGGTAGTGCTCGCGCTCGCCGCGCACCAGCTCGTCGTAGAGCCGCCAGGTCTGCGGCGCGTCGTCGGGGTGCGTCCACTCGGTGGCCCGGCGGCCGCCCAGCATGGGGTCGGCGATGCCGAACATGCGCATCAACGCCTCGTTGACCTGGAGGACGTTGCCGTCCAGGTCGGCGATGCCGATGCCTATGGCGGCGCCCTCGAAGACCGCGCGGAAGCGGGCCTCGCTGGCGTGCAGGGCCTCGGCCACCACGCCCTGCGCCTTCAGGGCGGCCTGCGCGATGGCCTCCTGCTCGGCGAGGGTACGGGCCCGCAGCGCCCCGGCGAACCCGGCCGCCATCGCGTGCTGGAGCCGCGCCGAACGGGCCCGCAGGTCCTCCGGGTCGCCGTCCTCTCCGCAGTAGAGCACCAGGTAGGCGTCGACGCAGTCCAGCGTCCGGGAGAGCGCCTCCGGGTCGGTGCAGTGCGCGTCGACGAGGGCGGCGCCGACCGCCCTGGCCTCCCCCGCGTCGAAGCTCCGGGCGCGCAGCACGTCGCTCAGCCGGCGGGCCAGCGGCAGCAGTTCCGCCTCGAACTCGGGCCGGGTGGACGACGTCGAGGTCACCGGGAACACGGCCCGGCTCCAGATCGTCGCGAACCGCCGCAGCCTGTCCTCCGGCCCGTCCGGCTCGGCGCTCACGCCGTACGCCCCACGCCGGCGAACCCGGAGAACGCGTACGGGTCCTCTTCCTCCGGCTCCCCCTCCGGCTTCCAGCGCGGCATCGGAACCAGTCCGGGTTCCACCATGTCGTACCCCTTGAAGAACCGCGCGATTTCCTCGCGCGAACGCATGATCAGCGGATTGCGGATGTCCTTGTACACGTCCACCGCGCCCCCGGCCCGCTCGGCGGGCAGCGGGATGTTCTCGTACGAGGCGTGCGTGAGGACGAGCAGGCTGCCGGGCGCGAGCGCGTCGCTCAGCTCGGCCACCGCAGCGTACGGGTCGTCCTCGTCTTCCACGAAGTGCAGTATGGCAACCAGCAGCAGGGCGACCGGTCGATTCAGGTCGATCAGCCGCTCCACCTGGGGACTGGCCAGGATCTCCCGCGGCTTGAGCAGGTCGCCGGCCACGACGTCCGCGTGGTCGTGGCCCGCCAGGACGGCCTCGCTGTGCGCGACCGCCACCGGGTCGTGGTCCACGTAGACCACACGGGAGCCGGGGCGGCTGCGGCCGGCCACCTCGTGGACGTTGCCGAAGGTCGGGATGCCGGAGCCGATGTCGAGGAACTGGTCGATGCCCTCGTCGGCCGCGAAGCGCACGGCCCGGCGCATGAACGCCCGGTTCGCCTGCATGATCTTGGGGAGCCCCGGCATGAACTCCATGGCCCTGCGGGCCGCTTCGCGGTCCACCTCGAAGTTGTGCGAACCGCCCAGGTAGAAGTCGTAGATCCGGGACACGCTGGGCACCGAGATGTCGATGCTGCGAGGGGCCCAGGCGGGACGCTCCATCTAGCTCTCCAAGGCATAGGCGATCCGGTGTTCGAGCTGAGGCTACTGATCGCCCGCCAAAGGGGCGAGCCCAAACGGAAATTGACCGTCCGTTCCCGGTCACTGCCCGAGGCACGTGCCGTGGGCGAAGGCATGCCAAAGCACACGAACGGGACCGTCCCCTCCGCTGGGCACGGAGGGGACGGTCCGCTGGTCGGACGCCGAAGGGCGGCGGGCGGGAGGTCGCTACTTCTTCGGCGCGCCGACCGGCTTTCCGTCGGGCTTGACGGCGTACCAGGTGCCGCCGACGCCCTGGCCGTTGGTGTCCCCGGCCTTCTTGTCGCCGGCGAAGGTGTAGATGGGCCAGCAGTCGATCGTCTGCTGGGCGGCGCCGTCGGGCCGGGTGAAGCTCATCAGCCCCTTCTTCTCGACGCCCTTGGTGTCGTTGGCCTCGACGGGCGCCACGACCGGCCACTTCTCCAGACAGGCGCCGGTGCAGGCGGACACCGGCTTCGGCCAGGCCTCGTCCTTCATGAAGCGGTAGACGGTCATGCCGTTCTTGTCGACGACGATCTCGCCGAGCTTCGGGTCCTCGCGGGTGGACAGCCCGGCGGCCGGCTCGGCCTTGGCCTTCTTGCCGTCGGCGGCCAGCGCGTACCACTTCTTGCCGACGCCCTGGCCCTTGACGTCTCCGGCGGCGGTGTCCTTGGCGTAGCGGTACGCGGGCCACCCGCCGATCGTCAGCTGCTTGGTGCCGTCGGGGCGGGCGACCTCGCCGAGCAGGTCCTTGTCGATGCCCTCGCCGGCGAGGGCATCGTCCGCGGCGACCGGCGGCCAGGTGGTGGCGCAGTCGTTCTCGCAGGTGGTCTTGGGCGGTTCGGCGGTGTCGGCGTCGAAGCGGTAGAGGGTACGGCCCGCTCCGTCGGTCACCAGATCGCCGATCTCGGCGTTCGCCGCGACGGACAGCTTGCCCGCCGGCTCCGGCGCGCTCGCCGAGGCCGGTCCTGCGCCCGGGCCGGTGCCGAGTCCGTCACCGGCGCCGGTACCGAGGTCGCCGACGTCGCCGGGAGCGGCCGTGGCACCCACGTTCTGGCTGCCGGTGGGGGCGCCGCCGTCCTGGCCGCACGCCGTCGTCAGCGCCAGCAGCGCCGCGGCGCCCGCCACGAGTGAGGCGCTCCGCCAGGAGGTCTTCATCGTCAATCCCCGATCGTCACGAAGGTGTTGGGGCGCCCTGGTGGGCCGCCGCACGACACTGGGTACGCACGGCGGAGCCCGTTGTGTTCAACCGGTCGCGGGTTTTCTTCCGGTCCGCCACCGGCGCGCGGTGCCTCGTACAGGTTTCCGGGCCCCGGCGCGGGCCCCTCCGCCGCCGTCAAACCCCTGGTGGGGCCATGTCCCTCCTTCGGGGCAATCGCCGGGCACTCGGGCGTGGGACGGTGCGCCAGGCTTCATGATCTGCGTCGTGCATGGACCCGAACCGACCCGATCCGCCGCTGCCGGACGGGTGTTGGCCCTGGTGACGTTGACGTTCACCCTCGTCGGCATACCGGCCGGCGCGGCCCGGGCCGACGCGTGTGCGTACGCGTCGACCGGACCGGACGGCACCGACGCGGTGGCGGTCGCCGGGAGTGCCTCCTGGCCCACCTTTCCGCCCTGCCCCAAGCCGACACCGACACCGCCGCCGACGCCGACGCCCCCACCGGAGCCCGAACCGACGCCTCCCCCGCCCGAGCCCACTCCTCCGCCCGCCCCGAAGCCGCCCCCGCCGAAGCCACCGGCGCCGGAGCCCGAACCGCCGCCGCCTCCCGCCCCGCGGCCGGCGCCGCCACGGCCCGCCCCTGAGCCGAGCCCGACGCCGACGCCCGCTCCCGCCCCGCCGCCGGTCCGTTCCGCGGCGCCCGCCCCCGCGCCCTCGGTCACGCCCACGCCCCGTCCGTCGCTCAGCCCGGTGCACTATCCGCGCCACCGCGCCGCCCGGGCGCCGCAGCGTTCCTCGCGCGGGACCACGTCGCCGCTCGTCTTCGTCCTGCTCATCACGGTGCCCGCGGTGGTCGCCGTCGCCGCGCTCCGTGCGCGCTGATCCCTGGAGCCTCTCTTGCCGGAATGGCTTGTTCTCACCCTCGCGATGCTGGCCGCCTGCGTCGTGGTGGTCATCATCACCCTCCTACGGCACCGCACCGCGTCCGACGACGAGGACATCACCGAGACCCCGGACGTCATCGAGTACATGACGATGTGGATCGGCGTGGTGTACGCCATCGTCCTGGGCCTGGCCATCGCCGGTGTCTGGGAGGCACGCAGCGCCGCCGAGGCCGACGTACAGACGGAGGCCGTCGCACTGCACGAGGTCTCGGAACGGGCCCGGGTCTACCCGCCCGACGTCCGTGACCGCATCCGGGCGGATGTCAACGCCTATGTCGGACACGTCGTCACCACCGAGTGGAAGGCCATGGCCGACCACGGAGAGGTGACCGACCGCGGCACCGAGCTGCTCGACCGGGTACGCGCGGACGTCACGGACTACGAACCGAGGTCGGACTTCGAGGCGCAGGCGTACCAGCCCCTCGTGGACCAGGTGGCCCTCGCGGACCAGGCCCGCAACGCCCGTGCGCAGTCGACCGGTGCGACCATGCCGGGGGTGGTGTGGTTCGGGCTGATCGCCGGCGCCGTCATCACCATCGGGATGGTCTTCGCCCTGCAGATCCGGCGCACGACCCGCGAACTGGTCCTCGCGGGTCTGTTCTCCGCGCTGATCGCCTTCCTGCTCTTCCTGATCTGGGACTTCGACGCACCCTTCAGCAGGGGCGTCGCGGCGTCGACCGACCCGTTCCTGAGTCTGTTCCCCGGCGCGGGGGACTGACCGGACACCGAGGAGCCACCCGCCTGCGGGGAGCGACCCGCCGTTGACACGACACCGGGGACGGTGACGGCCGACACGCCGTCACCGTCCCCTGAGCGGCCCACACTCTTGCCCCATTCGCGCGACTGCGATCGCGGTGACGTGCACGGCTTCCTAGCGTTTCGGACATCGAGGTGCATTCCTGGCGCGAGCGGAACAGGTCCGCCGCTGCTCCTCGGGGACCCGGAGGATTCACCATGCGCGCGATACCCGTCGCCTCGGTCGCACTGCTGGGCGCCGCCGCCCTCTCCGCCTGCGTGCCGGCCGGGGCCGTGGGCTCGAACACGTTCGGCTTCACCGTCAGTCCCGCCACCGTGGCGCCCGGCGGTCAGGTCACGCTGAGGGTGGGTCGTACCGAGGCGGGCTGCCGGGGGCGGGTCACCGTGACCTCGCCGGTCTTCGACACGGTGACCATCCCCCGGGACGAGTCGTCCGCCACGGCGCGGGTCGACCGGGACGCCCGGCGCGGGGCGGTGTACCGGGTGACGTTCGCCTGCCGGGACAAGACCGGCACGGTGGACCTGACGATCGCGGGCGGCGGCTCGCACCACCCGACCGACGAGCCCTGGCACGACAAGGGCGTGCACGCCGGTCGGGGCGGCAGCGTCGCGGGGTTCGACCTGAAGCAGACCGGGCTCGGCGCGGCGCTCATCGCGGGGGCGGTGGGCACCGCCTACCACCTCTCGCGCCGCCGTTCCGGCGAGGACCGGGCCTGACCCGTCCGCATCACGCACGGCACTTCGCCCCGGATCCCACCGGATCCGGGGCGAAGTGCCGCTGCCGTCCTGCGCCGTGCGCTCAGATCCGCCGCTCGGACCGGCGGCGCATCCAGAAGAGTCCGCCGCCGGCGACGGCCGCGGCGACAAGCCCGCCGCCGATCGCGATGTCGGTCGAGGTCGCCCCGCTGGAGCTGCTGCCGCCGAGGCCGCCGCGGACACCGCCGATGACGGTGAAGGCGGCCGGCCGGGTCAGCCGGCGGCCCGAGCAGTTGACGGTGATGTCGTACGAGCCCGGCCTGGCGTCCTGCTTGATGGTGGCGGTGCCTTTGGACGTCTCGTTGGCTCCTCTGACCGGGGTCAGGTGGGTGGTCCGGAAGGCGTCCGAGGTCATGGTGCCGCCCTGGGGGCAGCCGTCGACCGTGACGGTCATCTGGCCGCCGCGGGCGATCACGCTGGGCAGCGCGACGATGTTGCTCGGCTGGTTGTGGTCGCCGCCCGCGGTGGCCGTGGGGGCCGCCAGTCCGAGGACAGCGACGGCGGCGCCGGCTGCCGCGAGGGCACGAGTGTTGCGCATGTGATCCTCCGCGGAAGACGCCCCGGGTCCCGTCCCCGGTCGATCGGCGAGAAAGCGCCTCCCAGAAAGACCCTCAGTTGCCCTGCCCGCAGCCGCATTTCGGGAATGGTCCGTCCTGGTGAGCGGCTTGCCGGGCCGAAACCGCGCGAGTGGATATCGCCGCAGGTCACGCCCCGTCAGAAAATCTTGCCGGTCGCCTCCCGGATGGCGCACGCAAGGACGCGCCCGCCACCCGTTCGCCGCCGCCCCGTCGCCGGTCCCCCGCACGGCGCTTAGCGTGCTCGTATGCGCGGATGATCCGGCGACGGCCGGGTCGAGAGGGGATGGCGAATGTACGACTCCGAGTTGGCCGATGAGGAGGAGCGGCGGCGGAAGCGCGCTCCCTGGGGCGTGATAGCGCTTGTTCTGCTGACCGGTCTCGCGCTCATCCGCAACGGCTCCGGGGAATTCGACGTGGGCCCCCCGCAGCCCGCGTCGGCCGCCGCGTCGGACACCCGCTCGGCGACCGGCGACGGTGCCGCGGCCGGAGTGAGTCCGCTGCCGTACTCGGTGCCCGACCAGGTCTCCATCCCCGCCATCCAGGTCGACGCGCCGGTCATGGGGGTCGGTCTCGACGCGGACGGCTGGGTCGACGCGCCGCCGCCCGAGGACCCGAACCTGGCCGGCTGGTTCACCGGCGCGGTCTCACCGGGGGAAAAGGGCACCGCGGTCGTGGTCGGCCATGTCGACAACCAGCAGGGCCCCGCCGTCTTCTACGGACTCGGGGCCCTGAAAAAGGGAAACAGGGTGGAAGTGCACCGCCAGGACGGAAAGACGGCGGTTTTCGAGATCTACGGCATCGAAGTGTTCGAGAAGAACAATTTCCCCGGCGACCGGGTCTACGGCTCGAAAGGCAGCCCCGAACTGCGGGTCATCACCTGCGGCGGCGGTTTCACCAAGCAGAACGGCTACGACGGGAACGTCGTCGCCTTCGCCCGCCTGGTCGAGGTCCGCTGAGCGTGCCCCGGCCGGGCGGGCCCGGCAGCGGTCAGATCAGGCGCCGCCGGGGGACGGTGAGGTGGTAGCCGGAGTCGAGCAGTTCGGGCAGATAACGCCGCAGGGCCCGGACACTCTGCGAACGGTCGCCCCCGGCGTCGTGCGAGAGCACCACGACACCGGGGGCCGCGCCTTCCTCGACCCGGTCGACGATGGCCCCGGTGCCGGGTGTCGTCCAGTCCAGGGTGTCCACGGTCCAGGCGAGCGGCTCCATTCCGAGTTCCGCGCCGAGCTGGAAGGCGGCCCGGTTCCACGCGCCGTACGGGGCCCGGAACCAGCGGGGCGCCTCGCCGTAGGCCTGCTCGACGACCTCGCTGGTGCGCTCCATCTCGGAGCGGATGCGGCGCCGGGAGAGTTTCGTCAGCAGCGGGTGGGACCAGGTGTGGTTGCCGACCACGTGCCCCTCGTCGGCCATCCGGGTCAGCAGGTCCCGGTTGTAGTCCGCCATCTCCCCGCACACGAAGAACGTCGCCCGCACCTCGTACTTCGCCAGGGTGTCCAGGATCCGCGGGGTGTACTCGGGGTGGGGTCCGTCGTCGAAGGTGAGCAGCATGGTGCGGCCCCGGCCCGTCATGCGCAGGATCGGCTCGCTGCGCACCGGGGGCCGGCCGGGCGCGGCACGCGGTGCGCCGTATCCGGTCAGGGGCTGGAGCCGGTAGGCCGAGGCCCTGAGCGGGCTGCGCTGCGGGGGGCCCGGGGCGGGTACGGGGGCGGGCGGCCGGGACGGTCCGTGTCCCAGGCCCGCCGCGAGTGCGCCGCCGGCGCCGGCCGCGCCCAGGGCCGCGACGCCGGTGAGCAGGGTGCGGCGGGTGAGCAACTGGTCCTTCTTCATGACTCATCAGTCGCCCGGTCACGGTGCGCCGCACCTGAGCAACACCGGTGCGGCGGCATGAAACCACCCGCCCGGCTCAAGATCACCGGGGACTCCGATAACCTCGCCGCGTGACGGAACAGCACTCCCATCAGTTCGAACGCGGCACGGACGGACCGAAGGTCATCGTCGTCGGTGTGGACGGCTCCGACTCCTCGCTGCGGGCCGCGGCCTACGCCGGGGGGATGGCCAGGCGGCAGGGCGCCCTGCTCGCCGTGGTGTACGTGCAGCCGGTGCTGGCGGGTGGTGCGGCGCTCGGGGCGTCGGTGGCGGAGACGACCGACGAGATCGCCGAGGAGCTGGTGGCCCAGATCCGGGAGGCGACCGAGCGGGTGAAGGGGATATTCGACATCCGCTGGGAGTTCCACACGTTCCGCGGCGACCCGTACAGCGGTCTGAAGCAGACGGCCGACGAGCTGAAGGCGGACGCGGTGGTGGTCGGCGCCTCCGAGCAGGCCGGTCACCGGTTCGTCGGCTCGGTCGCGGTGCGGCTGGTGAAGGCGGGGCGCTGGCCGGTGACGGTGGTGCCCTAGGGGGTGTCGTCTGGATCTTGCCGGGGTCGGCCACAAGGCACCGTAGGCCGCGGCCGGCCTGATCCAGACGACACCCCCTAGCACCGGCCGGGTCGGTGTGTGCGTCTTGGGACCTTTGTGCGTCGTGACTTCCGTCACGGACGCGTGTGCGTCATCATGATCCACCGTCAGCCGTTTGCCGTTCACGAAGAGGTGAGGCGCATGGCCCGGTTCCGCATGGGTGAGGGTGTTCTCCGCCGCAAACCCATCGAACACATCGAGGAGACGGAGAGCGGCGGGGGCCTGGTGCGCTCGCTGGGGCTGTGGCAGCTCACCGCGATCGGTGTCGGCGGCATCATCGGGGCCGGCATCTTCACGCTGGCCGGCACGGTCGCCAACGGCACGGCGGGGCCGGCGGTCCTGATCTCCTTCCTCATCGCCGGTGTCGCGAGCGCGGCGGCCGCCCTGTCGTACGCCGAGTTCGCCGGGCTGATCCCGAAGGCGGGTTCCGCCTACACCTACGGCTACGCGGTCCTGGGCGAGCTGGTGGGCTGGTTCATCGGGTGGGACCTGCTCCTGGAGTACACGGCGATCGTGGCGGTGGTCGCGATCGGCATCTCGGGCTACTTCAGCTTTCTGGTCGGCGAGATGGGTGCCGACCTGCCGAACTGGATGCTGGGGGCGCCGGGCACCGGGGACGGGCACAAGGTCGACCTGTTCGCGGCCGTGCTGTGCCTGCTGATCGCGTACCTGCTGACGCTGGGCATCAGGAACGCCGCCCGCTTCGAGATGGTCGTTGTGGTGCTGAAGGTGCTGGTGGTGCTGCTGGTGATCGGGGTCGGCGTCTTCCACATCAACAGCTCGAACTACCACCCCTTCTTCCCGTTCGGCGTCGGCGGGGCGTTCACCGGTGCGGCGACGGTGTTCTTCGCGGTCTTCGGCTACGACGCCATGTCGACGGCGGCCGAGGAGTCGAAGGACGCCCAGCGGCACATGCCGAAGGCGATCATCTACTCGCTGATCATCTCGATGGTGCTGTACGTGGCGGCCTGTCTGGTGCTGACGGGTATGCAGAACTACAAGGAGATCGACCCGGAGAGCGGCTTCTCGACGGCGTTCAAGTCGGTGGGGCTCAGCTCGCTGGCCGACATCATCGCGGTGGGCGCCATCATCGGCATCCTCACGGTGATGTTCACGTTCATGCTGGGCGTGACCCGGGTGTGGTTCTCCATGTCGCGCGACGGGCTGCTGCCCAAGTGGTTCGCCAAGACGCACCCGACGCGGCACGTGCCGACCCGGGTCACCTGGATCGTGGGGTGCGCGTCCGCCGTGATCGCCGGGTTCCTGCCGATCGGCGAGGCGGCGGAGCTGACCAACATCGGCATCCTGCTGGCGTTCGTGGTGGTGTGCGCGGCGGTGATCGTGCTGCGCTACCGGCAGCCGGAGCTGCCGCGCACCTTCCGTACCCCGTGGATGCCGTTCGTGCCGGCGCTGGGCATCGTCTTCTCGATCTGGCTGATCACGTTCCTGCAGTGGCAGACCTGGGTGCGGTTCGCCGTGTGGTTCGTGGTCGGCCTGGTGATCTACTTCGCGTACTCGTACCGGAAGTCGGAGCTGGCCCGCCGTTAGAGGGTGCGCAGGAACTCGGCGACGATGCCCGTGAACGCCTCGGGCCGCTCCATGTTCGGGTAGTGCGCGACCCCCTCGACGGTGACGGAACGGCCGTCCGGGACCGTACGGGCGAGCCGTTCCGCCTCGGCGACCAGCTCGGGCGCGTCCAGTGCGCCGTTGACGGTGAGGACCGGGACGTCGATCTTCGGGACCCGGGGCCAGGTGTCGGTCAGGGGCACGTGGTGGTTCTCCTCGTCCGGGGTGTGCTTGGAGAGGGTGCCGAGGGCCATCTCGCGCACCCTGCGCAGCACGTCCGGGTCGACGTCGTCGAGGCCGCGGCGCTCCCCCGGAACGAAGCGCAGGAACGCCGTGAGCCAGCCCTCGACGTCCCCGGCGCCCAGTGCGGCGGCCTGCTCCGCCTGCACCCCTCGCACCCAGGGGTTGGTGTACTCGAACTCGCTCGTGGACGCCCCGCAGGCGACCACCGCACGGACCAGCTCCGGGTACTCGAGGACCGTGTCGGTGGCGATGGCCCCGCCCATGGACACGCCGACGAGTACCGCGGGACCGGTGTCGAGGTGGCGCAGCAGCGCGGCGAGGTCGTCCGCCCAGCGGAACGGCCTGCTCGCGTTGGCCGAGGCGCCGTGTCCGCGGACGTCGGGGGCGATCACACGGTACTCGCGGGCCAGGGCCGGGATCTGGGCGTCGAACACCCGGTGGTCGGTGAACCCGGAGTGCAGCAGGACGACCGGGTCTCCTGTGCCGGTGTCGCGGTAGGCGAGGTCGCCGTCGGCGGAGGTGAAGAAGCGGAGGTCCGAAACAACAGTCATGACAACCAAGGTGTCATGTGAGGTCGACTTTGGCAACCTGGGTGTCATGATGGCGGGGTGAACGACATCGACGCACCCCTCCCCCCGGACGCGCTCGCCCAGCGCCTCACCGAGGTCTACGACCTGGTCGGTCCCCTCTACCGGCGCGCTCAGCGCGGCGTCGAGCAGGGCCTGGCCGCCGACGGTCTGTCCGTGGGCGTCCGCGCCGTGCTGACGATGCTGCGGCGCGGCGGCCCGATGACCGTGCCCCAGATGGGCCGGGCGCAGGCGATCAGCCGTCAGTTCGTCCAGCGGATGGTCAACGACGCAGTTGCCCAGGACCTGGTGGAGAGCACCCCGAACCCGGCGCACCGCCGGTCGTCGCTGATCCGGCTGACCGCCCGGGGCCGGGACACGATCGACGCGGTCCTCGACCGGGAACACCAACTGCTGCGCGCGGTCGGCTCGGACCTCTCGGACGCCGACGTCGCCACCTGTCTGCGGGTGCTGGGCGCCATGCTGACGGCCCTGGACCACGTGGCGGACGCCTGACCTACTCGCCCATCACCAGTCCGTCCTCGGCGGCGCCCCGGCTGAGCACCACGTCGCGGATGCGGTCACGTACGGCGCGTACGTCGGCACCCTCGTCGATCGCCCGGTTGAGGTTGACCACCCGGCCGGCGTCGACGTCGAACAACTGCGGGACGAACTCGGCCTTCGTCACCTTCCAGCGTTCGCCGGCCCGGTCGGGCGGGGCGAAGGTGAAGCGGCCGACGGCCGACTGGTTGCCGCGCGGATCGCGGACGCCCTCGTTGTTGACCATCTCGCCCGCGATCTGGTCCCCCATGCCGTACACCACCCAGGTGCCGTTGACCTTCTCGTAGGCCTGCGGGACGTGGGCGTGGGTGCCGAGGATCAGGTCGATGTCCGGACGGTCGCCGGTGCGGGACGCGGTCAGGCTCCGGGCGAGGGCCAACTGGTCCTGGTCGGGCTCGTCCTGCCATTCGGTGCCCCAGTGCATCGACACGACGACGACGTCGGCGCCGGCCTTCCGGGCGGCCCGCGCGTCCTCGACGATGCGCGCCTCGTCGATCAGACCGACCGCCCAGGGCTGGTCCGCGGGCAGCGGGTGGCCGTTGGTGTGGAGGGTGTAGGCGAGGTGGGCCACCTGGGCCCGGCCCGCGCGCAGCACCGTCGCGATGTCCGCCTCGGCCTCGGTGCGCGCCGTCCCGGCGTGCCGTACGCCTGCCCGGTCGAGGGCGTCCAGGGTGCGGCGGATGCCGTCCGCGCCGTCGTCGACGCTGTGGTTGGACGCGGTGGAGCAGCCGTCGTAGCCGGTGGCGGCCAGCGCCCTGGCCACCTCGGGCGGGGACTTGAAGAGCGGGTAGCCGCTGTAGTCGCCGTTCGCGCCGTAGATGGTCTCCATGTGGCACAGGGCGAGGTCGGCCCGCGCGACGACGGGCCGGGCGCCGGCGAGCATGGGGCGGAAGTCGTAGCCGGTGCCGCCGGCGTCGAAGCGGGCCCGCTCGATGATCGAGTCGTGCGGGAGCACGTCTCCGGAGGCGACCAGGGTGAAGGCACCTTCGACGGCGGCGGGCGGAGCCGGAGCCGGCGGTTTCGGCGGTTCGTGGTCGCGGGCCTGACAGGCCGCGCCCGCGGTGAGGAGGGCGGTCAGGGCCAGGGCCACCTGCCGGCTGCGTGTGATCATCCGTTCACTCCGCTGGGTCGCACACACCGATGAAAAGTCACATTTACGTATGAACAGGTAAAGAGTCACGGCCCGTCACACGCGGCTCCGACACGCCCATTAGCCCGTCCGGCGTGCGCGAACGGGGTGCCCGGACCACACGCCCACCGCACGCCGACCGTTCGTCGAACCGTTCGTCGACGCGATCGACCGTCCGCCGCACACCCGTGCGTACGCCCTGTCCCCGCACGGTCCCCTGCGGTGCCATACGGCCATGACGGCCGGAATCACCCTCACGGACACTGCGAACGGGACGACCGCCGAGCACGAGCTCGCCGCACTGCAACGCGAGCACGGCCGGCCGCTCTTCGCGCTGCTGCTGCGGCTCAGCGACGGCGACCGGCAGCGCGCCGAGGACCTGGTGCAGGAGACCCTGGTCCGCGCCTGGCAGCATCCCGAGGCCCTGCGCGCCGACGACTTCGACTCCGTACGGCCGTGGCTGCTCACCGTGGCCCGGCGGCTCGCGATCGACGCCCGCCGCGCTCGCCAGGCGCGCCCCGCGGAGGTCGGCGACGCCGTGCTGGAGAACGCGCGCGTCTGCGCGGATCACGCCGAACGGGCCGCCGCCGCCCTCGATGTGCGGGAGGCTGTGAAGACACTCACTCCGGAGCACCGTGAAGTCCTGGTGCTGGTGTACTTCCAGGGGGCGAGTGTGGCGGAAGCCGCGGCCGCCCTCGGCATCCCACCCGGTACCGTGAAGTCCCGCGCGTACTACGCGCTGCGCGCCATGCGCAGGGTGCTACCGGGATACGCCGCCGACCTGCGGTGAAACCGACCTTTTGGTCAAGCCTCCGTAAAGCGCCTTGCCCAGGACCCCGGTTGAGCAGTCGGCTGTCCTCATCCGTGTTCCGGACGGGGGTCCATGACCCGGTCGGGCGACGCGCACGCACCGGAGGAAGGCAGGAAGGGATGCTGCACAGAGGTCAAGAGAGCACGGACGGCGCCGGCGGGGGCGAACTGAGCGTTCCCATGGCCTGGTTGTACGCCGAGTACATCGCCGACGAGCTGCTGCGGACCGGCGATCTGATGCCGCCGACGTCCTTCGAGTTCCGCGCCGGACGCGACGCGCTGGCGCTCACCGTCTTCCTGTCCGACACGGAGAACGAACTGAGCGGCATCCGGGTCGTCACCCACCTGGAGACCTGGCTGTCCCTGACGGCCTACGACCAGCCCTGGCACGAGTGGGTGCACGGGCGGCTGGCCGAGGTCACGGCCGACGCCGTCGCCGCCGGACGCCACTCGCCGGACCTGGAGCTGGCCCGGGCGGCCTGGCGCTGGCTCCAGGACACGGAACTGCTCGCCCCGGACCTGAACGCGGTGCCCGGTGGTGCGCCGGTGACCGGAGAGGACGAGGGGCCGAAGGTGTGGACGCCCGCGTGGCAGCTCGGGCTGCCGCTGGGGCACCTCGCCATCCACTTGTTCTAGCCTCCCCGGCCGGCCTCATCCAGCCTCCCCGGCCGGCCCCACGAACTTTCCCGCGGGACGGACCAATCCACGCCCCGGACCGCTCCGAACACCTTGGTTGCGATTCCGGGGTGGCTTGAGTGATTCGGCTGTCGGGTGCGTACGGGTGGGAGCAAGGAGTAACCCCACCCGCACCCAACGGTACGAGGATTCGGCATGAGGTCCCTGGAGAGGCATCGTGACGTCGGCGCCTACGCGCTCGGCGTACTGGACGAAGCGGAGGCCTTCCGCTTCGAGGACCACCTCATGGAATGCCCCCGGTGCGCGGCCCAGGTGACCGAATTCGGTCCCGCCACCCGTCAGTTGATGCTGTACCGGCAGGCGACACCCCGTATCGTCCACCCCCTGACCAGGCCGGGACCGCGACTGCTCGACCGGCTGCTGTCCGAGGTGACCTCGCGCCGGCGGACCGGCCGGCGGCGGGTGCTGTACGCCGTGGCCGCCGCCGTCGTGTGCGCCGCGGCCGGGCCGGGCGCCGTGCTCTACGCGAGCCAGGGCGACCCGGCGGCGCCGGTCACCGCGACCGACGCCCGGTCCGGGGTGTGGGCGCGGATCACGGCCGAGGACGAGACCTGGGGCACGGACGTGCGGCTCGAGGTCAAGGACGGGGGCGGCCCGCGCTCCTGCCGGCTCGTCGCCGTGGGCCGCGACGGGTCCGAACAGACGATCACCAGCTGGATGGTCCCCGGGCACGGCACCCGGCCGCACACCATGCACGGCGGGGCGGCCCTGCATCCCGGCCAGATCGACCGCTACGAGGTGCGTACGGCGGACGGCGAGCACCTGGTGACGTTGCCGTCCGGCTGACCGCGGCCCCCGGCGACCGCCGTCACCGGGTCGGACACCGCTACTTCAGCAGCCGGGACATCCTGCGGTCCGCGAGCGGTTTGCCGCCGGTCTGGCAGGTCGGGCAGTACTGGAGCGAGGAGTCGCTGAAGGAGACCTCGCGGATGGTGTCGCCGCACACCGGACAGGGCTCTCCGGTGCGGCCGTGGACCCGCAGCCCGCTCTTCTTCTCGGCCTTCAGGCGTCCGGCGGCCATGCCCCGGGAGCGTTCCACGGCCTCGGTGAGCGTGCCGCGCAGGGCGGCGTACAGCCGGGCGGTCTCCTCGTCGGTCAGGGAGGCGGCCAGTTTGAACGGGGACATCTTCGCGGCGTGCAGGATCTCGTCGCTGTACGCGTTCCCCACGCCCGCGATCAGGCTCTGGTCGCGCAGGGCGCCCTTGAGCTGCCGCCGCTCACTGGTGAGGAGAGCGGCGAAGCGTGCCTCGTCGAAGTCGTCGGCGAGCGGGTCGGGGCCGAGCCGGGCCACGCCCGGCACCTGCCGCGGGTCGGCCACGACGTGGACCGCGAGCCGCTTCTGCGTGCCCGCCTCCGTCAGGTCGAAGCCGGCGCCGGTCTCCAGGGCGACCCGCAGCGCGAGCGGGCCCTTTCCGGGTTTGGGCAGGCCGCTGGGGAGGCTGTCCTTCCAGTGCAGCCAGCCGGCCCGGGCCAGATGGGTCACCAGGTGCGGGCCGCCGGCCGTCTCCACGTCGAGGAACTTGCCGTGGCGGTGCACGGCCGCCACGCGGTGCCCCTCCAGCGCCGTGAGCGGGGGGTCGTACGTCTTCAGGACGCTGATCGCCACGGGCAGGACCCGGACGATCTCGCGGCCGGTGAGGTGCTCGGTCAGGAAGTCGCGGAGCGCCTCGACCTCGGGCAGTTCTGGCATACGTCCAGAGTGCCACCGGCCACCGGCGGCGCCAGCGGGTTCAGCCCGCCCCGTGCGCCACCACGAACTCCGCCCAGACGACCTTGCCGCCGCCGCGCGCCTCCACGCCCCACGCGTCGGCGAGCGTGTCGACCAGGAGCAGCCCCCGTCCGGACACGCCGTCGTCCCCGGCCTCCCGGCGGCGCGGCAGGGCGCTGGAGGAGTCCTCGACCTCGACCCGCAGCCGCCGGTCGGTTCCGGTGAGCAGCCGCAGGGTGACGACGGCGGAGCCCTCGGTGTGCATGAGGGCGTTGGTCATCAGCTCGTCGGCGACCAGTTCGATCTCGTCGCTCTGGCCCCGCGCGCCCCAGGACCGGACCGCGGCGCGGATCATGTGCCGGGCCTCGGTGAGGCCCTCCGGGTCGCCCGGGGAGACGTGCTGCTGGACCCGGCCGAAGGTCCGCGGAGCGCCCAGGCCGTGCCGGCGCAGTACCAGGAGCGCGACGTCGTCGTCGCCGCGCCGCTCGTCGACCACGTCGATCAGCCGGTCGGCCAGGTCCCGCACGTCCTGCGGCCCGGAGGTGATCAGCGCGGTGAGGACGTCCATGCCCTCGTCGAGGTCGGCGCCGGGCTGCTCGACCAGACCGTCGGTGCACAGCAGCAGGGTGTTGCCCGGGTCCAGCTCCAGGGTGGCGACCGGGTAGGCGAGGCGCCCGAACTCGGCGGACAGGCCGAGTGGCAGCCCGCCCTCGACGCGCACGAGCCGGCAGGTGCCGTCCCCGAAGCGCAGCAGCGGGTCGATGTGCCCGGCACGGACCACCTGGACCACTCCGGTGCCCAGGTCGGCCTCCGCGTACAGGCAGGTCGCGAAGCGGTCGGTGTCCAGCTCGTGCAGGAAGACGGAGGCCCGCGCCATGACCGTGGCCGGGGGGTGCCCCTCGGCGGCGTAGGCGCGCAGCACGATGCGCAGCTGGCCCATGACGGCGGCGGCGTGCGTGTCGTGGCCCTGGACGTCGCCGATCACGGCGCCGACCCGGCCGCCGGGCAGCGGGATCAGGTCGTACCAGTCGCCGCCGATGTCCCGGCCGAGCGCGCCGCCGATGGAGGCCGCGCGGTAGCGGACGGCGACGTCGCAGCCGGGCACGCTGGGAATGGTGCGCGGCAGCATGGCCTGCTGGAGGCCCTCGGCGAGGTCCATCTCCTGCTCGTAGAGCATGGCCCGCTGGAGGCTCTGCGCGATGCCGCTGCCCAGCGCGACCAGGACGTTGCGGTCCTCCGGGGAGAAGCCGTGCCGGTCGCTGTAGAGCAGCCCGATGGCACCGATGGGCCGGGCCTGCGCGATCAGCGGCAGATAGGCGGCGGCGGTGATGTCGAGGTGGGTGATGTCCTTCCACAGCCCGGGGTAGCGCTCCGCGAACTCCTCGGGCGACTCGATGAAGCGGGGGCTGAGGGTCCGTACGGCCTCGCTCATCGGGTAGGGCTCGTCGATCCGGGTGACCCGGGTCCCGGGGATGAAGCTGTTCTCGGGGCCGTCGGCGACCAGCCGGATGCGGCCGGCCTCGACCAGGCCCATCACCAGGCTGGTGGCGCCCAGCCGGGTGAGGCCGTGGGTGTCGCGCAGCACGTCGATGACGTCGTCCACGGTGCGGGCGTGCGCGAGGGCGGCCGTGGCGAGCTGGACGACGTTGGTGAGTCGGCGGCGGGCCTCGTCCTGCACGGCCTGGTCGCGGCTGGCCGCGGTCTCGGCCATCTCCTGGGTGGCGTCGCGGACGATGCCGATGATCCGGCGCGGGCGGCCGGTCTCGTCGCGGCGGATGTACCCCTGGGTGCGGGTCCAGCGCAGGGTGCCGTCACGCCGGCGCAGGCGGAAGTAGGTGCCGTAGTTCTCGCTGCCGTCCTTCATGGCCTGGGCGACGATCGCGTCCATGCGGCGGCTCTCCGCCGTGGGCACGCGCAGCGCCAGCGACTCGGGGCGCCCGTCGTACTCCTCCGGGCGCAGGTCGAACACCTCGTGGGCCTGGGCGTCCATGTGGAACAGCCCGGCGTCCAGGTCCCAGTCGAAGCTGCCCATGCGGTTGAGCGCCAGAATCGGGTCCGGGTGGGCGGGCCAGTCGTCCGGGAGTGACGGGGCGCTCGCTCCCCGATCAGACATGGACCCCACCTTGCCAGGATTTGTCGGAATCTTCGACTCCTGGTCGCCGGACAGGCGTGAAAGGGTCCGGAGGGGGCCGGCGGCCGAGCGGGGGTACCCGGAGCCGGGAGCGGGGGGAGCGGGTACGAGAGGAGCCCGGCCGTGGAGTGGTTCACCGCACCCGACTACTGGCTGGCCCGGCTGGTCTTCCAGCGGGCGCTGGCCGTCGTCTACCTGGTCGCGTTCCTGACGGCCGCCCTGCAGTTCCGGGCGCTGCTCGGCGAGCGCGGTCTGACACCGGTGCCCCGCTTCGTCGAGCGGGTGCCGTTCCGGCGGGCGCCGAGCCTGTTCCAGTGGCGCTACTCCGACCGGCTCCTCGCGGGCTGCGCCTGGGCGGGCTGCGCGGTGTCGGCGGCGCTGGTGGCCGGGCTGGACTCACTGCTGCCGCTGTGGGGCGCGATGCTGCTGTGGCTGGTGCCGTGGGCGCTGTATCTCTCGATCGTCAACGTCGGACAGACCTGGTACTCCTTCGGCTGGGAGTCGCTGCTGCTGGAGACCGGCTTCGTCGCCGTGTTCCTGGGCAACGAGGAGGTGGCGCCGCCGGTCGTGGTGCTGTTCCTGCTGCGCTGGCTGCTGTTCCGGGTGGAGTTCGGGGCGGGGCTGATCAAAATGCGCGGTGACGAGTGCTGGCGGAAGCTGACCTGCCTGGACCACCACCACGAGACCCAGCCGATGCCGGGCCCGCTGAGCTGGTTCTTCCACCACCTCCCTGGGCCCCTGCACCGGGTCGAGGTCGCCGCGAACCACGTCACGCAGCTGGTGGTGCCCTTCCTCCTGTTCGCCCCGCACCCCGTGTCGACGGCCGCCGCGGCGCTGATGATCGCCACCCAGCTGTGGCTGGTGCTCTCGGGCAACTTCTCCTGGCTCAACTGGGTCACCATCGTGCTGGCCCTGTCGGTGGTCCGCTTCCCGGCCGACGCCCCGGCCGTGGCCGCCGCACCGCTCTGGTACGAGGCCGTGGTCCTGGCGGTGGCGGCGCTGCTGGTGTTCTTGAGCCACCGGCCGGTGCGCAACATGATCTCCCGCCGCCAGGTGATGAACCGCTCCTTCGACTCGCTCCACCTGGTCAACACCTACGGCGCCTTCGGCTCCGTCAGCCGGGTCCGCTACGAGGTGGTGATCGAGGGCACCGCCGACGAGGTCGCCAGGAAGGACGGCGACTGGCGGGAGTACGAGTTCAGGGGCAAACCCGGCGACCCGCGACGCTGGCCGCGCCAGTTCGCGCCGTACCATCTGCGTCTGGACTGGCTGATGTGGTTCGCCGCGCTGTCGCCCTCGTACGCCGGGTCGTGGTTCGGCACCCTCGTGGAACGGCTGCTGGAGAACGACCGCGCCACGCTGCGGCTGCTGCGCCGGTCCCCGTTCCCGCCGGACGCGCCGCCGCGCTTCGTGCGCGCCCGGCTGTTCCGCTACCGGTACACGACCTGGCGGGAGCTGCGGGAGACAGGCGCGTGCTGGGAGCGGACCTATGTGCGGGAGTACCTGCCGCCGACCCGGCTCACCCCTTCTCGGTGAGCCGGGCCCGGCGGAGGCGGCGGCGCTAGGCGCGCTTGAGCCGCAGGGTCATCAGCTGGAACGGACGCAGGCTTACGGCGATCCGGTCGCCGTCCGCCCGGGGGGCCTCCGTGTCCGCGAGCGGGCGTTCCAGCAGGTCGGTCACCTGCACGTCCGTGACCGCGAACCCGACCGTCAGCGTGGCGCGGGCCCGGCCGCCGTGGGCCTCGTGGAAGCGGACCACGACGTCGCCGCTGCCGTCGTCGGCGAGCTTGACGGCGGTGACGACGACCGCGTCCCGGTCGACCGTGACGAGCGGGGCGACCTCGGAGGCGGCGCCCGTGAGGCGCCGCTCGGGCAGGTTGATCCGCCAGCCCTCGCGCACGGCGTCGCCGATGCCCGCGCCGGGCACCAGCGCGTGCCGGAAGCGGTGCACGCCCTGGTCGGTCTCGGGGTCGGGGAAGCGCGGGGCGCGCAGCAGGGAGAGCCGGACCGTGGTGGTCGTACCGGCGTCGGCGTCGCCGCGGACGGTGCGGGTGACGTCGTGGCCGTACGTCGAGTCGTTGACGAGTGCGACGCCCCAGCCGGGCTCCTCCAGGTGCACGAAGCGGTGGTTGCAGGCCTCGAACTTGGCCGCCTCCCAGCTGGTGTTGGTGTGGGTGGGCCGGTGGAAGTGCCCGAACTGGGTCTCCGACGCGTACCGTTCGGCGTGCACGTCGAGCGGGAAGGCCAGCTTGAGGAACTTCTCCGTCTCGTGCCAGTCGACCTCGGTGTCCACCTCCAGCCGTCGCTCCCCCGGCGCCAGGGTCAGCACCTGGGTGACACGGGAGGAGCCGAAGGAGCGGACGATCCGCACCGAGGCGCCGTCGTCGCCGGGGGCGACCTCGTCGGCTTCGGTGAGGTCGGTGACCGTGTTGCGGTAGAACTCGTCGACGTCCCAGGCGTCCCACATGTTCGGGAAGTCGGGGTGGAGCTGGAGCAGGTTGCCCGCCCCGCCCGGCGCGATCGTCTCGCGGTCGGCGGCGAGGTCGTACGCCGACACCACCAGGCCCCGGTCGTCGATCTCGACCCGCAGCAGGCCGTTGTCCAGGACATGGCCGCCGCCGGGGCGGGAGCCGAGGTCGGTGTGTCCTTCGGTCGCGGGGGACGTGGCGGCGCCCGCCGGGACCCCGGCCCGCGCGTGCGGTGCGGAGTTGAAGACCAGCGGGGTGTCGCCCTCGCCGGCCAGGGCGCGCTGGGCGGCGTCGATGATGCCGTTCAGTTCGGCGGCGACCCGGTCGTAGGTGGCGCGGGCCTCGCGGTGCACCCAGGCGATGGAGGAGCCGGGCAGGATGTCGTGGAACTGGTGCAGCAGGACCGTCTTCCAGATGCGGTCCAGGTCGTCGTACGGGTAGGGGAAACCGGCGCGCACGGCCGCCGTGGCCGCCCACAGCTCGGCCTCGCCCAGCAGGTGCTCGCTGCGGCGGTTGCCCTGCTTGGTCTTGGCCTGGCTGGTGAGGGTGGCGCGGTGCAGTTCGAGGTACAGCTCGCCGACCCAGACCGGTGGGGCGGGGTTCTCGGCCTCGGCCTTCTCGAAGAAGGCGTGTGGGGTCTCCCACTCGACGGTCGCGGAGCCTTCGAGGTCGCGCATCCTGGCCGCCTTGGCGACCATCTCGCGGGTGGTGCCGCCGCCCCCGTCGCCCCAGCCGGTGGGGGCGAGGGAGTGCCGGGCGACGCCCTTGTCCTTGAAGTTCTTCGCCGCGTGGGCGATCTCGCTGCCCTTCATCGAGCAGTTGTAGGTGTCGACGGGCGGGAAGTGGGTGAAGATCCGGGTGCCGTCGATGCCCTCCCAGCGGAAGGTGTGGTGCGGGAACTTGTTCGTCTGGGACCAGGAGATCTTCTGCGTCAGCAGGTACTTGGCCCCCGCCGCCTTGATGATCTGCGGGAGGCCCGCCGCGAAGCCGAAGGTGTCCGGCAGCCACGCCTCGTCGTTCTCGACGCCGAACTCGTCGAGGAAGAAGCGCTTGCCGTGCACGAACTGCCGGGCCATCGCCTCGGAGCCGGGCATGTTGGTGTCCGACTCCACCCACATGCCGCCGGCCGGCACGAACCGCCCGTCCGCCACGGCCTTCTTGACCCGCGCCCACACCTCGGGCCGGTGGTCGCGCACCCACGCCCACTGCTGCGCCTGGGACATGGCGAAGACGAAGTCCGGCTCGTCCTCCAGGAGGGCGGTCATGTTGGAGGTGGTCCGGGCCACCTTGCGCACGGTCTCCCGCAGCGGCCACAGCCACGCCGAGTCGATGTGCGCGTGCCCGACGGCGCTGATGCGGTGCGCGGAGGGGACGGCGGGGGCGGCCAGCACCTCGGTGAGGCGGGAACGCGCCTGCTCGGCCGTGCCGTTGACGTCCTGGAGGTCGATGGCGTCCAGCGCCTTGTCGACGGCGCGCAGGATCTCCCAGCGGCGCGGCGACTCCACCGGCAGCTCGGCCATCAGCTCGCCGAGGACCTCCAGGTCGAGCACCAGGTTCCACACCGTCTCGTCCAGGACGGCGAGGTCCATGCGGGTGAGGGTGTACTGCGGTTCGCTGCCCGCGGTGTCCTTGTCGCCCAGCTGGGTCGGCACGAAGGGGTGGTAGTCGAGGATGACGGGGTTGGAGGCCGCCTCGACGTGCAGGCGCACCTCCTCGCCGCCCTCGACGGGGGCGCCGATCCGCACCCACTGGTTGCGCGGGTTGAGGCCCTTCACCGGGGTGCCGTCGGGGCGGTAGACCAGGCCCTCGCACTGGAAGCCGGGCATGTTCTCGTCGAAGCCCAGGTCGAGGATCGCCTCGACGGTCCTGCCGGCCCACTCCTTCGGCACGGTGCCGGTAACGCGGAACCAGCTGGTGCCCCAGGGCGCGCCCCAGCGGGCGCCGACCTCGATGGGCCGCGGTTCGGCCGCGAGCCCCTCCTCGACGGGGACGGGCTCGCCGGGCGCGTTCCAGACCGCCACGTCCAGCGGTACGGACTCGGGGTAGAGGGCGGGGCGGACACGCTCGTCGAGGACGCGCTTGAGGCGGGCTTCGACCAGGCTGCGGTCGTCATGCATGCGGGTGCTCCGGGGTCGGGGGGCGGGTGGTTGCCCGGGGTTGGGTGGGCGGTGGCGGGGGCCGACGTCAGGTACAGCTCCCCAGCGGGACGCGCTTCGAATCGTGCGGCGCGCTCGTCGTACCGGGCGGGGCTGGGGTCACGGGGCGGTCACCTGGTCGGGGACGACGACCTCGGTGATGCCGCGGGCCGCGAGGTGCCCGGGGTCCGCGGCGCGGGTGTCGAGGACGGTGGTGGGACGGGCGCCGTCGGCGACCAGCCGGAAGAAGGCGTCGAAGACGGCGCCGCCGGGGGCGCAGGCCGAGCGGGCGGCGGGGTCGGCCGGCACGGCGAGGGCCGTGGTGCGCGGGGCGGGGGCGGGGCGGGCTCCGTCCCGGGCGGCGCGCGCCGCGCTCGCCAGGACCCGTGCCGTGTCCTTGGGGCGCCGGTCGTTGGTGAGGAGCCCGAGTCCGTACTCCAGCTCCGGGAAGTCGGCCAGCGCCCGGGACACGTCGTGGGAGCACCACCAGGTGACGCCCCACAGGTCCGGGCAGTCCAGGGCGTTCTCGACGGTCGCCTCGGTGAAGGCGGCGGCGTGCTCGGCGGGGACCAGGGGCGCGGGGGCGCCCACCTCCTGGAGCCAGACCGGGCGGTGCGGGTCGTCGGCCCATGCCTTGCTCAGCTCGATCAGATAGGCGCCGTGGTGCTCGCTGGGCACGGAGGTGCGGCCGTGGCGCTGGGCGGTGCCGTTGAAGACCCAGGAGTGCACCGCCGTGACGGCGCCCTGCCGGGCGGCCTGGGTGGGGGTGAAGGGCTGGTCGTCCTGGTACCAGGTGGCGTCGTACTCGGCGTGCAGGTGCATGCGGCCCGGGGCGCCCTCCTCGCAGGCGGCCAGCATCCGCTCCAGCCAGGCGTCGATCTGGGCGCTGGTGGCGCGGTCCGGGTCGGGGTGCGGCCCGGCGGAGAACTGGTTGACCTCGTTGCCGAGCGTCATGCCGAGGAAGTTGGACCGTCCGGCCAGGGCGGCGGCGAGGGTGCGCAGGTAGGCGGCCTGGCCCTCGACGACGTCGGGGTCGGTGAACAGGTTGCGCCGGTGCCAGGTGCGGGTCCAGGCCGGCACGTAGTCGAAGCTGCTCAGATGGCCCTGGAGGCCGTCCACGTTGACGTCGAGGCCGCGTTCACCGGCCGCGTCCACCAGCGCCACCAGGTGCTCGACCGCGCGCTCGCGGATCAGGGTGCGGTTGGGCTGGAAGTAGGGCCACAGCGGGAAGACGCGGACGTGGTCCACGTCCAGCGCGGCGATGGAGTCCAGGTCGGCGCGTACGGAGTCGAGGTCGAAGTCGAGCCAGTGGTGGAACCACCCCACGCTCGGGGTGTAGTTGACGCCGAAGCGCACGGCAGAAGGCATGCGGTGTCCTTGAGAGGGGGGAAGCGGGTGGTTCAGCCCTTGACGGCGCCCTCGCCCACGCCGCGGAAGAAGTACCGCTGGAGGCAGGCGAAGAGGATGATGAGCGGCGCCACGGCGATGATCGTGCCGGCGGCGACGAGGCGTTCGTCGTTGGCGAAGGTGCCGTGCAGGTAGTTCAGGCCGATGGTCAGGGTGAACTTGGACGGGTCGCTCAGCACGATCAGGGGCCACAGGAAGTCGTCCCAGGCGCCCATGAAGGCGAAGATCGCGACGACGGCGAGGGTGCCCTTCACCGCGGGCAGCGCGATCCGGTAGAACCGCTGCCAGACGTTGGCGCCGTCGACGAAGGCGGCCTCCTCGATCTCGTAGGGGAGGTTGAGGAAGGCGTTGCGCATCAGCAGCACGTTCAGGGCGCTGACGCAGCCCGGCAGCACCACGCCGACCAGGGTGTTGTTGAGGCCCAGCTCCCGCATGGTGGTGAACTGGGCGATGATGATGCCCTCCACCGGCACGAGCATGGCCAGGATGAACACCAGGGTGGCGACGCGCCGGCCGCGGTAGCGCAGGCGGGCCAGGGCGTATCCGGCGAGGGCGGCGCCGACGCAGTTGGTGACGACGTTGGCGGCGGCGACCTTCAGCGAGTTCAGGGCGTAGTCCCACACCGGGATGGTGTCGGCGACCCGCTCGTAGTTGTGCAGGGTGGGGTCGGAGGGCAGGAACTTCGGCGGGGAGCTGAAGATGTCCTCGGTGGGGCCCTTGAGCGAGGTCGACAGCTGCCACAGGAACGGGCCGATGGTCAGGGCGAGGACGCCGAGCAGCAGCAGGTAGCGCAGGGCCAGTTCCCACCCGCGTACCCGGCGGCCGTGCTCGTCGGTGATGCGCGGTTCCCGCTTCCGTTCCCGGTCGGTGGCCCGGGTCCGCCCGGCGGGCCGGGTCTTCTCGGCGATGCTCACGCATCCTCCTTCCGGTCGGCGCGCAGGACGAGCAGCATCAGGACGACGGTGACGACGAAGACGACCACGGAGATGGCCGAGGCGTAGCCGACCCGGCCGGTGAGGCCGGTGCCGGTGCGCTGGACCAGCATCACGAGGGTGGTGTCCTCGCCGGCCGGTCCGCCGCTGGGGCCCGCCATCAGGTACACCTCGGAGAAGACCTTGAAGGCGGCGACCGAGGAGAGCGCCGCGACCAGGACCATGGTGGAACGGACCGCGGGCACCGTGACGGTGAGGAAGCGGCGGACCGCGCCCGCGCCGTCCACGGCGGCGGCCTCGTGCAGCTCGCGGGGCACGTTGGCCAGCGCCGCCAGGTAAATGATCATGTAGTAGCCGAGGCCCTTCCAGACCGTGACACCCATCGCGCTGAGCAGGATCAGCCACTGGTCGCTGAGGAAGCCGACCGGACTGGCACCGAGCGTCTCCAGCAGGGAGTTGACCAGTCCACGCTCGTCGAGGAGCCAGACCCAGATCAGCCCGACGACGACGATCGAGGCGACGACCGGGGTGTAGAAGGCCGAGCGGAAGAAGGTGATGCCGGGGATGTTCTTCTGCACCAGCATCGCGAGCAGCAGCGGCAGCAGGACCAGCGCGGGGACGACCCCGAGGACGTACAGGGAGCTGTTGCGCAGGCCGATCCAGAACATGTCGTCGTGGAGCAGCTCGCGGAAGTTGGCGAGCCCCACGAACTCGCCCGGGACCAGCGTGCGGCGGTCGGTGAAGGAGTTGATGAGCGTGGAGACGAACGGGTACAGGATGAACGCGCCGGTGATCAGCAGACCGGGTGCGGCGAACAGCCAGGGGCTGGCGGGCAGCTGCCGTCGCACGCGCCGGGCGCCGCCGCCCTTGCGGGCGTCCGGTGTGCCGGTGGTGAGGGTGGGACTCGCCATGATGTCTCAGCCCTGCTGCTGGAGGAGCCGGTCGCACGCCTTGACAGCGTTGTCGAGGGCTTCCTTCGGGCTCTGCTTGCCCTGGAGCGCCTTGGCGACCTCGTTGCGCAGCTCGGTCTTCATCTGCTCGCTGAACAGTACGGGCGTGTAGTTGACGGCCGTCTTCAGCGACTTGGCGGCGGCGACCCGGACGCGGGTCTCGTCGGTGCCGTCCTCCTTGGTGAAGTACGGGTCGTCCAGCGAACCGGCGGTGCTCGGGAAGATGGCGACCTGCTTGGCGAACGACATCTGGTGCGCCGCGTCGGTGACGTAGTGCGCGAAGGCGACCGCGGCCGGCTTGCGCTGGCTCTGCGCGTTGACCATCAGGCCCATCACGTACATGTTGACGTGGCCGGTGCTGGTGATCTGGTCGGTGATGCCGATGTTCTTGTACAGGTTCGGCGCCTGCTTCTTGAAGTTGGCGAGGTCGAGCGCGCTGCCCGGGTTCATGGCGACGGCGCCGGTGAGGAACTTCTTCCCGGAGGACTCGGGGGTGGCGGTCAGCGCCTGCGGGTCCAGGGCCTTGGCGTCGTACAGCTCCTTGTAGCGGGTGAGGAGTTGGACGCCCTTGGCGTCGTTGAACGCGAAGGCGGTGCCCTCCTTGTTCATGAGCGGGACGCCGTAGCGGCCGAAGTCCTCGATGGTGGGCACGTTGGCGAGCGTGGCCACCTCGCCGTCGGTCTTGTCGGCGATCTTCAGGGCGGCGTCGAAGACCTCGTCGTAGGTCTTCGGCGGCTGCTCGGGGTCGAGTCCGGCCTTCTCGAAGAGGGACTTGTTGTAGAAGAGCGGGCCGGTGTTGAGGTACCAGGGGAAGGCGTACGTGCCGTCCATGCCCGGTATGCGGTGGCTGGCCCAGGCACCTTCCAGGTACTCCTTCTCGTACTGCCCGGCGGCCTTGTCCAGGTCGAGGGCGAGGCCCGCCTTGGCGAGCGGTGCGACGAGGTCCGGGGAGACGTTGACGACGTCGGGCAGGGTGCCGCCGGCGGCGTCGGCGCTGATCTTGTCGGCGTAGCCCTCGCCGGGCTGGTCCACCCACTTGACGTGGGTGTCGGGGTACTTCTTCTCGAAGTCGGCGATCAGACCCTCGAAGTAGTCCTTGAAGTTGGCCCGCAGGTTCCAGGTCTGGAAGGTGATGTCGCCCTCGACCTTGCCCGAGGCGTCGGTCGAAGAGCCGCCGTCGCCTCCGGAACCGCAGGCGCTGAGCGGCAGGACGAGGGCGGCGACGGCGGCGACGGCGAATGTTCTGCGCGAGGTGGGCACGGTGACACGTCTCCCTGAAGGACGTCGGCGGTGGGATGCCAGCGACCATGCACGGCGATTCCGCGGAAAGTCAATGGATTCACGCAAACTAAAGCAGAAGGAACAGCATTAGTCCAGGTCAGAGCGGTATGGACGGGCACTTGCCAGGAACTACTAATGCGCTTTAGGATCTTCGCACTCAAGCGCTTTAGCTGAGACAGCTCTCACCACTCGCACCGAGGAAAGGAGCGCGCATGCCGGCCAAGCGGCCCGCCGCGCGCCGGCCGACGATGAAGGACATCGCGCGCCGGGCCGGGGTCTCCGAGAGCGCGGTGTCGTTCGCGCTGAACGACCGGCCGGGAGTCTCCGAGATCACCCGGGACCGGGTGCGCCGGGTGGCCGAGCAGCTCGGCTGGCGGCCCAGTACTGCGGCACGCGCGCTGTCCGGGGAGGGTGCGGCGACGGTCGGCTTCGTGCTGGCGCGGCCCGCGCACACCCTCGGCGTGGACTCCTTCTTCCTGCAACTGGTCTCGGGCATCCAGGAGGTGCTGGCGGAGCGGCACCTGGGGCTGTTGTTCCAGGTGGCGCAGGACGTCACGGACGAGAGTGCGGTGTACCGGCGCTGGTGGGCCGAACACCGGGTGGACGGTGTCCTCGTGGTGGACCCGCGCACCGACGATCCGCGCCCGGACCTGCTCGACGAACTCGGCCTGCCCGCCGTGGTGATCGGCGGGGCCCCGGACGAGCGTCATCCGGGGCTGTCGACGGTGTGGGCGGACGACGCGGGTGCGATGGCCGCGCTGGTGGACGCGCTGCACGCGCTCGGACACCGGCGGATCGTGCACATCGCCGGGCTGCCGGGCCTCGCCCACACCGAACGCCGTATCCGCGCCCTGCGCGCGGAGGCCGGGCGGCGCGGTCTGGGCGAGGTCGAGTCGGTGACCACCGACTACTCGGACGCCGAGGGCGCGGCCGTCACCCGCCGCGTCCTGGAGGCGCCCACTCCCCCGACCGCCCTGATCTACGACAACGACGTGATGGCCGTCGCCGGGGTCGCCGCCGCGGCCGAACTCGGCTTCTCGGTACCGGCGGACGTGTCCGTGGTGGCCTGGGAGGACTCGGCACTGTGCCGCATGGTCAAGCCGTGGCTGTCCGCCCTGTCCCGGGACAGCGTGGAGTTCGGCCGCACGGCGGCCACGGAACTGACCGCCCTCCTCGACGGCGGTCCGGCCCGGACGGTGCGGGTACCGGTGCCCAGGCTGATCGAGCGGGACAGCACGGGAGTGGTGCGGCCCTCGGTCTGACGGCCGCGGCCGGGTGCCCCGGGCTCCGGCGAGCGGGCCCCCGACGGGCGGCTGCCGGACCTCCGGTCGCTCAAGGGCGGGGCCGGTCCGAGCCGCGGGCACGTGCACGCCCCTGCGGCGCGGACGCGGGTGACGGCCGATCACCGGTGGGACGACGGTCACGGCTGGCGGTGCTCTCGAGGCACGCGCCCGGTGCGGGCGGAGTGCTGTCCTGCCCAATGCTGTCCTGCCCAATGCTGTCCTGCCTAATGCTGTCCTGCCTACTCATCGGTAAGGTCGCGTTCCCGTTCCCACACCCTAGGAGCCCTCCGTGACCGACTGGGCCGGCCGGACCGCCGTCGAGATCGCCGCCGCCGTACGAGAGAAGCGGGCCACCCCGCGCGAGGTGGTGGCGGAGCACCTGGCCCGCGTCGAGCGGCTGGACGGCCGCGTCGGCGCCTTCCGCGCGGTGCGGGCCGAGGCCGCGCTCGCCGAGGCCGAGGAGGTGGGAGCCCGGGGCGACCTGGGCGAACTGCCGCTGGCCGGGGTGCCGGTGGCGGTCAAGGACAATCTGGCGGTGCGCGGGGAGTCCACCCGCGTCGGCTCGGCCGCCACGCCGCACACGCCCGCGGACGCCGACCATGTCACTGTGGCCCGGCTGCGGGCGGCCGGCGCGGTGGTGGTGGGGCTGACGAACGTGCCGGAGCTGTGCGTGTTCGGCACCACCGAGGGGGTGCTCGGCACGACCCGCAACCCGTGGGACCCGGCCCGCTCGGCGGGCGGTTCCTCGGGCGGCAGCGCGGCCGCGGTCGCCGCCGGGATGGTGCCTCTCGCGCTCGGCAACGACGGGATGGGCTCACTGCGCATACCCGCGGCCAACTGCGGCCTGGTCACCCTCAAACCGGGCCGTGGCGTCGTGCCGGCCGGTATCGGCGAGGGCGACTGGTTCGGCATGTCCGAGAACGGGCCGCTGGCCACGACGGTCGCCGACGCCCGCCTCATGCTCGACGTCCTCGCGGACGGGCCCCTGCCGGACCGCGAGAACTCCGGCGCCCTCCGCGTCGCCGCCTCCCTGCGCAGCCCCCTGGCGGGCGTCCCCGTCTCCCGACCGTACGCGCGGGCCGTTCGCGAGGCCGCCGGGGTCCTGACGAAGGCGGGGCACCAGGTACGGCGGGCGGACCCGCCCTATCCGGCGTCGCTGGGCGTGACCGCGCTGACCCACTGGACAGCCGGTACGTCGGTGGACGCACGGGACCTGGACCGGCGGCTGCTGACCAGGCGCACCCGGGTGCACACGGCCCTCGGGCGACGCTTCGCCGGCCGGGTGGCGTCCGGCGCGGGCCGGGAGCGGCTGCGCGGACGGCTGGAGCCGTTCTTCGCCGAGTACGACGTCCTGCTCACCCCGGCGCTGGCCCGCCGTTCCCCCGCGGCGGGACCCTGGCACGAGCGGGGCTGGCTGCGCAACGTGGTGGCGAACTCCGCGTACTCGCCGTTCACGCCACCGTGGAACCTGACCGGCTGGCCCGCGATGTCGGTGCCGTTCGGCACACTGGAGTCGGGCGCGCCCTGCGCCGTACAGCTGGTGGGGCGCCCGGGGTCGGAGTCGGCGCTGCTGGAGCTGGCGGAACGGATCGAGGCGTCGCGGCCCTGGCGGCGGACGGCGCCGCTCGGCTGAGCGGGGCTACAGGGCGCGGTGCATGATGTGCAGGCCGACCCGCCCGTACCGCGGGTGGTCGAAGGCGTCCGGCACCGTGCCGAGGATCGTGAAGCCGAGGGAGGTCCACAGCCCGACGGCGGGGTTGGTCTCGACGACGGCGTTGAAGACCATGCCCCGGTATCCGTCGGCCCGGGCGGCATCCAGGACGTACTCGGCGAGGGCCCGGCCGGTGCCGCGGCCCGCCCGGTCGGGGTCGACCATGAAGCCGGCGTTGGCGATGCGGGCGGCGGGGCCGCCGTAGTTGGGGGTGACGTACGCCGAGGCGACGACCGTGCCGGTGTCGTCCTCGGTGACGTAGACGCGTTTGGCGGGGCTCATCCACAGGGCCCGGGCGTCCTCCTCGGAGGTGTCCGGGTCCCAGGCGTAGGTCTCACCGGCGGCGACGATGCGGTGCCAGAAGGGCCAGATGTGCGGCCAGTCGCCGGCCGTGGCTTCCCTGATCAGCATGGGCGCGAGTGTGGCACGCCCATGCGTGCGGCGGCCTCGGTGGGTGGCGTGCGGGTCAGTCCACGCTCGGCAGGATGTGCGGCTCGGCGAGGTCCTCCTCGTAGCCCGCGAGGCGGATGGGGGCGGAGCGCGCCCACACGTCGAGGCTGCCGATCTCGCCGGGCCGGCGGCCTGCCCGCCCGGTGCGTTCCTCGGTGCGTTGCTCTGGGGTCGTCGTCGTTTCCGGTGTCACCGCGCACTCCTTATGTGTCG
The DNA here is from genome assembly GCF_055635195.1 of Streptomyces sp. NPDC111628. Taxonomy (NCBI): domain Bacteria; kingdom Bacillati; phylum Actinomycetota; class Actinomycetes; order Kitasatosporales; family Streptomycetaceae; genus Streptomyces; species Streptomyces sp. NPDC111628. The sequence goes on from NZ_JBVKBZ010000003.1 coordinate 1,062,734, forward strand.
GATCACCCTCGGGGCCTGCCGACGCCAGTCTCCTGTCCGGCACCCGGCGCCCGCTCGAGTGTGGGTCGAAATGCAGTTCGGACGCGGTGGCGCCGGAAACTCGTGCGGAAGCAGGCCGTTGTGAACCGGCTTGTCCCATGACGGACCTGGGTGTGGGTAGTGCCCTGTACTGCCGTCCGTCCGGACCAGATTAACCAAATGAGCGGGGGTGCGCTCTATGGGGCTCAAAAGATGGGACAACCATTGCCCTTCGCTCCGCCCGCAGTTGACCCGAGTCTGCCCCGATTCCTCCTCTTCCGCACGGTGCGCAACTCACCCGTTCGGCCTACATCGATGTCCGCGCCTTCGAATGTCGGCGGCGCCGGGTCGCGCAGTTAAGTTGCCGTTGGCTGCGGCGCAAGCTCGCCATGGTCTGCTGCTCGTCGGCAACGGCTGTCTCGTGGGAGGACCGAGGCATGGAACTGCGCAGCGTCGAGGAGCTGATGGACCTGCTGTACGCCTGCCGGGGCGAACGGCCCGCCGACGGGGCCGGCGGCGGGCCCGGGGATCCGCACGGGCACGCGCTGCGCACGGCCGCGCTGCTGCGTCGGCGCCGCCCGGCGGACAAGGAGCTCCAGGTCGCGGGGCTGGTGTCGCCGGTTGGCCGGCTGCTGTGGCCCGGCAGCCCGGCCGCCAGGACCGCCGACGCGGTACGGCCGCTGCTCGGCGCCCGCGTCGCCCGCCTGCTGCGCCGCCAGGCCCACCCGGAGGCCTGGGACCACGACGACGACCTGGTCAGCCTGCGTCAGGCCGACGAGGAGGCGCGCACCGCCGTCTTCGACGCCGGGGTCCTGGAGGACTGGCGCACGGTGCTGGAGCTGACGGCGGCGCGGAACTCGCGGCTGGGCGCGGTCGACTGAGGCACCGTCCGGTACGGACCGGCCGGCCCCGGCCGCCCTGAGGGCCCGGTCACCACTTGCCGGGCGCGTAGTCCTTGAGGAAGACGCCGTACAGGTCCTCGCCCGCCTCGCCGCGCACGATGGGGTCGTAGACGCGGGCAGCGCCGTCGATCAGGTCGAGCGGGGCGTGGAAGCCCTCGTCGGCGAGGCGCAGCTTGTCGTAGTGCGGGCGCTCGTCGGTGATCCAGCCGGTGTCGACGGAGGTCATCAGGATCCGGTCGGCGTCGAACATCTCCTGGGCACTGGTCCGGGTCACCATGTTCATGGCGGCCTTGGCCGCGTTGGTGTTCGGGTGACCGGCACCCTTGTAGCCGCGGGCGAACACGCCCTCCATCGCCGAGACGTTGACGACGTAGGCACGGCCCGCGGGCGCCTTGCGCGCGGCCTCGGCCATCGACGCGCGCAGCGCGCTGATGAGGATGAACGGCGAGGTGTAGTTGCACAGCTGGGTCTCCAGCAGTTCCACCGGGGAGATCTGCTCGATGGTCTGCACCCAGGTGTTGGAGTCGACGACGTCGGGCACCAGGCCGCCCGCGTCGATGGCGGTGCCCTCGCGGTGCCGGACCACGCTGGCGTTGCCGGCCACCAGGGCGAGGTCGGCCACCTTCTGCGCGTCGAGCCCCGAGGTGCCCAGCGGCAGCGCGGCCAGGCCGTCCACCGCACCGGAGTTGAAGGCGCCGATGACCTGGTGCGCGGGCAGTTCACCGGCGGGCAGCGGGGCGCTCTCGCCCTCGACCAGCGCGGCGTACGCGGAGGGCAGGCGGCGCACGGTCTGGGTGGCGTTGTTGATCAGGATGTCGAGCGGGCCCTGCTCCGTGACCTGCTCGGCGAGGGCCACGGCCTGGGCGGGGTCGCGCAGGTCGATGCCGACGACCTCCAGGCGGTGCAGCCAGTCCGCGGAGTCGTCCATCGCCTTGAAGCGGCGGATGGCGTCCTTGGGGAAGCGGGTGGTGATCGTGGTGTGGGCGCCGTCGCGCAGCAGCCTGAGCGCGATGTACATGCCGATCTTGGCGCGGCCACCGGTGAGCAGCGCGCGCTTGCCGGTGAGGTCGGCGCGGGCGTCGCGGCGGGTCCGGTTCTCGGCGGCGCAGTCCTGGCAGAGCTGGTGGTAGAAGTAGTCGACCTCGACGTAGCGCTGCTTGCAGATGTAGCACGAGCGGGGGCGCTGGAGTATCCCCGCGATCGCACCCTGCTCGGTGCGCGAGGAGGGCAGCAGGCCCTCGGTCTCGTCGTCGATGCGCTCGGCGGACCCGGTGGCGGTGGCCTCGGTGACCGCCTTGTCGTGGGCGGTCTTGGCGGCGCGGCGCTCCTGGCGGCGGCGCTGCTTGACCATGCGGTAGATGTGCGAGGTGGCCCGGCGGACCGCGATCGCGTCGGGGTGGTCGACGTCCAGCTCGTCGAGTTCCTTCAGTACGTCGAGGCAGACCGCGAGCCGTTCGGGGTCGATGCCGGGGCCGTACCCGGATGCCGCCACCTCGTCCGTGGTCGCCGCACCGTCCTGTGTCACCGTCATCGCCGCTGCCGTTCCCTGGTCACCGTTGCGGCGCTCCGGGGGCGACCGCTGTCGAACAGCGGATTTTATTCAGCGCGCGGCGTGGATCCAAACCCGCCGGGGTCAGGGACGGCACGCCGTGAGCAACGTCTCCACCTCCTCGGCCACCGCCAGGGCGAACCGGTCGAGGTCCGGCACCGCCTTCGCGTCCGCGACCAGGCCGTAGTGGACCCGTCCGCGGTACGTCGAGACGGCCACCGCCAGGGAGTGGCCGCGGGCCAGCGGCGCCAGTGGATAGACCTCGGTGAGCGGGTGCCCGGCCAGCCGCAGCCCGAGACTGGGCAGGGGCACGCTGGTGACCAGGAGGTCGAACCAGAGCCGGGCGGCCCCGGAGACCAGCGGCCCGCCGAGCCGGTGGCCGAGCGCCGGCACGTGGTCGGCGAGCAGGGCGACGGCTCCGGCGCCGCGGCCGGGCCCGGCGTCCTTGTTGCGGTCCATGGCGGCGCGGACCGTGCCGAGGCGGGAGAGCGGGTCGGGGTCGCCGACCGGAAGCCGTATCAGGTACCCGGAGAGCCGGTTGCCCTGTGGGTGGGCGCTGCGCGGGCGGCGCTTGGAGACGGGGATCAGGGCCCGGGGCGCGACGCCCTCGCTGCCGTCGCCGCGCTCGTCCAGCCAGCGGCGCAGGGCGCCCGCGACGACCGCGATCAGTACGTCGTTGACGGTGCCGCCGGTGGTCTTGCGAACGTGGTGCACGTCGTCGAGGTCGACGGCCACGCCCGCGGTCCGGCGGGTGCCGGAGGAGTCCGCGGTGAGCGCGGGCGAGGAGCGCACGTCGAGGGTGGACAGCGCCGCGGCGGCGCCGATGTCCAGGGCGCGCCCGGCGTCGGACAGGGCGCCGCGCAGCCGGTCGGGCAGGGCGCGCACGTCCGGCAGGAGTCCGCGCGGCGACTGCTCGGGGCGGGGCCGGGGCGCCGGCAGGTCCATCGGGTCGAGGACGCCCGCGGCAAGGGTCAGGGCACGCAGGCCGTCGGCCAGGGCGTGGTGGAACTTGAAGAGCACGGCGAAGGACCCGCCGTCCGCGCCCGGCAGCACGTGCGCCTCCCACGGGGGCCGTCCGCGCTCCAGGGGGCGTTCCATCAGGCGCCCGGCCCGGGCGTGGAAGTCCGTGGTCGGGGCGTGCAGCCGCACATGGTCGAGCGGGTCGAAGCGGGGGTCTGGCTCGCGGGTCGCGCCGCCGAACGCGAACGGCCGGCGCAGGGCCAGCGGCGGCTGCCAGGTGTCCCGGATCCTCATCCGCAGTCCGGGCACCGCGGGGGCGCGGGCCGCGAGCAGGTCCGCCGCGAGGGCGCCCGCGGTGGGCGAGTCGGCCTCGAAGACGCCGAGAGCGCCCAGGTGCATGGGGTGCTCGGCGGACTCGATGTTCCAGAACGCCAGGTCGAGGGGAGCGAGCGGATCGGGAGTCACGGGCTGGCCTCGCAAGGACGACGCATGGGTGGCGGATGGACAACGGGTGGACAAGCAGTCAATCGCTCTCCGACGATTACGGTCAAGTACGATCAAGCTACGCACAGTTAACAGGAGATTAAAGTCCCGCCCCTTTCGGCAGGGGCGGGACTGCTGTGTCGCATGGGGCGCCTGTGCTCGCGTCGGCTCAGGTCAGCGGCGGCGGCACCGCCTCTGCCCCGGTACCCCACCCGGACGGCTGCGGGCCGACCGTGAACGCGAGCGACCGCACGGAGCGCAGGGCGTCCGTCGTCAGCCACGTACGGGCGTAGGCCGAACCGTCGGTGCGGGCCGACTGGACGTACCGGTCGGTGTCCGAGGTGCCGGGGGCGGTGATCGTCAGGCCGCCGCGGGGGTAGTAGCGGCGGTCGAGGGTGAGGTCGACGCGGTCGAAGACCGGGGTGGACAGGCCCCAGGTGTCGTAGCCGGGCTGGATCGGGAAGATCCCGATCGAGGACAGGACGTTCCAGGCGGACATGGTCCCGAGGTCGTCGTTGCCGGTCATACCGGTCGGCGTGTCGGTGAACAGGGTGAGCGCAGCGTGCACCACGTCGGTCGTCTTCCAGGGCTGCCCGGTCGACAGGTAGGTGTACGGGGCGATCAGGTCGGGCTCGTTCTGCGGGTTGTACTTGTCGGCGTTGTAGTAGTCGTACGGCCCGTTCACCCACACCTCGCGGGCGGTCTTCGCCGGGTCGGCGAGGAGCTGGTCGTAGGCGAAGAAGGAGTCGAGCCGCTCGTTCGCCGCCCCGGTGCCGCCGATGAGGTCGATCATGCCGGGCAGGTCCTGCGGCACCAGCCACTGGTACTGCCAGGACGTGCCCTCGTGGAAGCCCTCGCTCTGCGCCGGGTCGGCCGGACCGGTGAAGGCGCCCTCGGCGTCGCGGGCCCGGAAGAAGCCGGTCGAGGGGTCGAAGACGTTGCGGTAGTTCTGGGCGCGCTCGGCGTACCGCTTCGCGTCCGCGTCGTGGCCGAGGTCGCGGGCCATGCGGGAGAGCATGGCGTCGGACAGGGCGTACTCCAGGGTGGCGGAGGCGCCGTGGTCGTAGTCGGAGTCGCCCGGCTTGGCGTGCGGGCGGCCCTTGACGTACGGCGCGAAGCCGTCGGCGAGGTATTCGCGGTTGGCCTCCCGGCCGACGGCCGGCGAGTCGGCGGGCGGGACGCCGTCGGCGTTCTTCCTCAGCGCCCGGTAGGCCTTCTCCTCCCAGCCGTGCAGCAGGCCCTGCTGGTAGGCGTTGGTGAGGAAGGGGGTCACCGGGTCACCCGTCATGATGTTGGTCTCGACGGTGCCGTAGCCCCACTTGGGCAGCCAGCCGCTCTCCTCGTCGATCTTGATGACGGAGATCGCCATGTCGCGCGCCTCGCGGGGCGCGAGCAGGGCGAGGAGCTGGGACTGGGTGCGGTAGGTGTCCCACAGGGACCAGTTCTGGTAGTACGTGAAGCCCTTGGCGCGGTGGATCTCCTGGTCCCAGCCGGTGTACCGCCCGTCCACGTCGCTGCCGATGTTCGGCGCGAGGAAGGACCGGTACAGGGACGAGTAGAAGGTGCGGCGCAGGGTGTCGTCGCCGCCGCGGACCCTGACGTCGTCCAGCCGCTGCTCCCAGGTGCGCTCGGCACCGCGGCGCACGGCGGCGAAGGAGTGCCCGCCCTCGGCGCGCAGGTTGCGCGCGGCGCCGTGCGCGTCGACGTAGGACAGGGCGGTGGTGGCCTCGACGGTGCGGTCCTTCGTGGTGTCGAACCGGACGTAGGCGCCGTCGCCGCCGCTCTTCGCGCCCGCCGTCACGGTGCCGTCGTCCCAGGTGCCGTAGGAGGCGAAGGGACGGTCGAAGCGGGTGATGGTGTAGACGGTGTAGGGCTTGGTGTCCTGGCAGAAGCCGCTGCCGGTGATCGCGGTGCGCACGGTGCGGGTGTCGAGCACCTCGACCTTGGTGCTGATGTTCTTGTGCAGCGACTGGCCGGCGTTGAGCAGGACGTTGGCCTTGTCGGTGGCCGGGAAGGTGTAGCGCTGCACGCCGGTGCGTTCGGTGGCGGTCAGCTCCGCCTCGATACCGGAGTCGAGGCCGACGCGGTAGTAGCCGGGGCTCGCCTCCTCGTCGTCGTGGCTGAAGGAGGCGGCGTACTTCGCGTAGTCCGTCTCGGTGACGTCGCCGGTGGTCGGCAGCACCGGCAGGTCGCCGCCGAGTCCGCAGCCGACGCCGGAGAGGTGGACCAGGGAGAAGCCGCGGATGCGGGTGTCGGAGTGGTCGTAGCCGGTGTTGTGGCCGGTGTCCGGCGAGAACTGCACCATGCCGAAGGGCACGGCGGCGCCGGGATAGGTGTTGCCCTCGTTCTCCGTCCCGATGAACGGGTTCACGAGGTCGGTCAGGTTCTGGTCGGTCGTCGGGGCGGCCTGCGCCGCCGGGGCGGTGAGCAGCGCGGACGCTGCCACCACCCCGGCCACGCACAGCCGCAGACGCCGGGTGCCGATCATGTGCGGTGACCTCCGGAAGGTCTGCTGTGTCGTGCGGTTCTGCTTCGGGTGCGGGTGATCAGGCGGTGCAGCCCGCCGGGGTGGGCTGGGACGCGTCGTGGATGAGGGCCTCCTGGGCGGCCTTCACCCGCTCGACGTCCGGCTTGAGCACCTTGCGGTCGTACGTGGTCAGGCCGTTCAGCTCGCCTTCGACGTCCGAGATCTGGGTGTACACGGCGCCGTTGCTGCCCCGGCAGACCAGGGCGCGTACCTCGTCGAGCTTGGTGAGGTAGTCGTCCGTGTACGTCTGCGGGTCGACGTCGACGTACGACTGCTGCACGGACCAGGCATGTCCGGGCACCGCGAGGCCGAGGCCGCCGTACTCACCGGTGACCAGGGCGCGTTCGCCGTCCGGGGACGGCGGCAGGGCGGGGCTCGGATAGCCGTGCTCGTCCATGATGTCGCCGGCGCCGCCGTCGGCCCCGAGGTTCAGGCCCGACTGGTTGTTGACGAGCCGGGTCGGGTCCCAGGCCTTGGCCTGCGCGGCGACGCGGCCGATGTCGTACTGGCCCCAGCCCTCGTTGAAGGTGACCCACATGATGATCGACGGGTGGCTGACATGTTCGTCGATCATCTCCTTCATCTCCCGCTCGTACTCGGCGCGGGCCGCGGTGGACGGGTTCTTCCCGGCGGTCATCGCGGGCATGTCCTGCCACACCATCAGGCCCAGTTTGTCGGCCCAGTAGAACCAGCGGTCGGGCTCGACCTTGATGTGCTTGCGCACCGAGTTGAAGCCGAGCTGCTTGTGCAGCCTGAGGTCGTACGCGAGGGCCTCGTCGGTCGGCGCGGTGTGCAGTCCGTCCGGCCAGAAGCCCTGGTCGAGGGTGGCCATCAGGAACGTGGGCTTCCCGTTGAGCATGGTGCGCGGAACGCCGTTGACCTTCTCGACGGCGATGGAACGCATGCCGAAGTAGCTCTCGACGTGGTCGTGTCCGACGGTGACCTTCAGGTCGTACAGGAACGGGTCGTCGGGCGACCACAGGCGCGGGTCGCGGATCTTCAGCGTCAGCGGCTCGCCGGTGCGGCCGCTGACCGTGGCGACCTTGCGGTGCCCGGCGTACGCCGTGGCCCTGACGCGCACGCCGTCGCGCACGCCCTTCGGCTCGACGGTGAGGGTGCTAGCCGCGCCGTCGACGTGCGGGGTGAGCTTGAGGGAGTCCACGTGGTCCCGGGCGACCGGCTCCATCCAGACGGTCTGCCAGATGCCGGAGCTGGGCGTGTACCAGATGCCGCTCGGGTCCAGGCGCTGCTTGCCGAGCGGCGGGTTCTCGCCGTTCGCCGCGTCGGTCGGGTCGTAGACGCCGACGATCAGTTCCTGGGTGCGGCCGGGCTTGAGGGCATCGGTGACGTCGGCGCTGAACTTGTCGTAACCGCCCTTGTGGTCGGCGACCTTGGTGCCGTTGACGTACACCTCGGACTGCCAGTCGACGGCGCCGAAGTTCAGCTTCAGCCGCTGGGCGGAGCCGATGTGCCAGTCGCGGGGCACGGTGAAGGTGCGGCGGTACCACATGCGGTCCTCGTGCCGCTGGATGCCGGAGAGCTGGGACTCCACCGGGTACGGGACGAGGATGCGCTCCTTGAGGTTCTTGCCGACCGGCGGCTGCTCGCCCGCCTCGGCGGGGGCGAACTGCCAGCGGCCGTTGAGGTTCTGCCAGTCGTCGCGGGTCAGCTGCGGGCGCGGGTACTCCGGGAGGGCGTTGTCCGGCCCGACCTCGTCGGCCCAGTCGGTGCGCAGCTCGTAGGTGGACTCGTTGCCGCCGCTGCTCCAGAAGGCGTTGACAACGTTGCCTTCGGTGTCGTTGAGCCCGCCTTCGCCGTCGTAGCGGACGTCGGCGGTGCCGGGGGCGTCGCCGTTCTTGTTGCCGACGACGGGCTGGTCGAGGGCGACGAGCAGGGCGCTGGGGTCGGCGGGGTCCAGCCTGGTCTCGCCGAGCGGCCACGTGGCGCCGCCGATCACCGCTTCGAGGTGGTCGGTGAGACCGGCCGGGGGCGCGGCGAGCGGGCTCGCGAAGTCCAGCTTGAGGGTGCGGCCGGTGGACTGGACGGTGGTCGCCGTCGCACCGTTGTAGTCGAAGCCGTCGGGCAGACGGAACGCCGACTGCGGAACGGCCTCCTTGCTGCCGCCGGGCTCGGTCCAGCGCAGGTGGAGGTTGGAGCCGCCGTAGTGCTCGAAGTACTCCAGCTTGATGTCGTAGGACTGGCCGGCCGTCAGCTCGATCGGCTGGGCGGTCTGTTCGCGGTCCCAGTCGTCGACCCAGTGGTCGATGGCGAGCTGTCCGCCGATCCAGAGGCGGAAGCCGTTGTCGCCGGTGATCGAGAAGGTGTGGGCGCCGGTCTTCTCCGGGACGAGCTTGCCGGTCCAGCGGACGCTCACGTCGTCCGACTGCCCGGTGGCGAAGGCGAGTCGCGGCTCCAGGGTGTTGAAGTCGACCTGCTGGTCGAAGCCGGTGGCCTTCAGCTCGTGGAAGTCGAAGGCGCCGGGGGCGGACTGGGTGTAGTACTCGCCCTTCAGGCCGTGGACCTCCGCGGTGCCGTCGTCGTCGGCCGCGTTGGCCGCCGGTACGGCGGCGAGTCCCGCGACGCCGAGCGCGGCTGCCAGCAACAGGGCGAGTTTGTCTCTGAGTCGTTTGGTGCGCACTGACCCTCTCCTCGAGAACGGGTGGTGGCTGATGGCTCAGGACATCGATGTCATACATCGATGTAACAGCAGCGGTGCAGAGGCATGACAACACGGATTCCGCTTGACGTCCAGGGACATGACAACGGCCCCGGGCTCAACGCGCGTATCACGGGTGTCGCGCGCTCCCGGGGCCGCCGGCCGCCCGGTCGTCCGTGCCTCACGGCACCCGTTGCCCCTTGCCCAGCGCGATCACGCCGCCCTTGGAGACGGTGTACAACTCGCCGTCCCGCTGCGGGTTGACGCCGATCGTCGCGCCCGGCGGCACCTGCACGTTCTTGTCCAGCACCGCTCCGCGCACCACCGCGCCCCGGCCGATGTGCACGTTGTCGTGCAGCACCGAGCCCTGCACGACCGCACCCGGGTCGACCACCACCCCCGGGGAGAGCACGGACCGGGTGACCTGCCCCCGGATCAGACAGCCCGCGCTGATGATCGACTCGCCGGCGATGCCACCGCCGTTGAAGCGGGCGGGCGAGAGCTGGGTGGAGTGGGTGTAGACCGGCCAGTCGCGGTTGTAGAGGTTGAACGCGGGCCGCTCGGCGATGAGGTCCATGTGGGCGTCGTAGTACGCGTCCAGCGTGCCCACGTCCCGCCAGTACCCCTGGTCGCGGGTGGTCTCCCCGGGGACGTGGTTGGCGCTGAAGTCGTACAGGGCGGCCTCGCCCCGGTCGGTGAGCTGGGGCAGGATCGAACCGCCCATGTCGTGCACGGAGTTCGGGTCCTCGGCGTCCCGGTGCAGGGCCTCGACGAGGGCCTTGGTGGTGAAGACGTAGTTGCCCATCGAGGCGAAGACGCACCCGGGGTCGTCGGCCAGGCCGGGAGGGTCGGCGGGCTTCTCCAGGAAGCCGGTGACGGTCTGCCCGTCCGAGCCCGGCGTGATCACGCCGAAGGACGGCGACTCGGCGCGCGGGACGCGTATCCCGGCGACCGTGACCCCCGCCCCGGACTCGATGTGCTGGGCGAGCATCTGGCGCGGGTCCATCCGGTACACGTGGTCGGCGCCGAACACCGCGACGTACTCGGGCTGTTCGTCGTGCACCAGGTTCAGGGACTGGAGGATCGCGTCGGCGCTGCCGAGGAACCAGCGCGGGCCGAGGCGCTGCTGGGCGGGGACCGGGGTGACGTAGTTGCCGAGCAGGCTGGACATCCGCCAGGTGGTGGTGATGTGCCGGTCCAGGGAGTGCGACTTGTACTGCGTGAGGACGCAGATCCGCAGGATGTCGCCGTTGACCAGGTTGGACAGCACGAAGTCGACCAGGCGGTACGTGCCACCGAAGGTGACCGCCGGTTTGGCGCGGTCCGCGGTCAGGGGCATCAGGCGTTTGCCCTCTCCGCCCGCCAGCACGATGCCGAGCACCGAAGGACCTCCACGACGCATGGCCGCTCCCCTCACCCTCGTTCACCCTCGGCCGCCCCGGGCGGGGCGGCTCAAGCCCGCTTGAGGATCTCCTCGTAGAGCCGGACCGTGCGGCGCGCGACCGCGTCCCAGCCGAACTCCTCCACCGCGCGCTCCCGGCCCGCCTCGCCCATCCGCCGGGCGGCCGCCGGATCGCCGAGGACGGAGTCCAGAGCGCGCGCGAGACCCGTCTCGAAGTCGTCGTCCGCACCCTCCTCCCTCGGGACGAGTACCCCCGTCACGCCGTCGGCCACGACCTCGGGGATGCCGCCCACCCGGGAGGCCACCACCGGGGTCCCGCAGGCCATCGCCTCCAGGTTGACGATGCCGAGGGGCTCGTAGACGGAGGGGCAGACGAAGACGGCGGCGTGCGTCAGGAGCTGGATCACCTCCGTGCGCGGCAGCATGCGCGGGATCCAGTGCACGCCCTCGCGGGCGCGGCCGAGTTCGGCGAAGAGGTCGCGGAACTCCTGGTCGATCTCGGGGGTGTCCGGGGCGCCCGCGCACAGCACGACCTGCGCGGCGGGGTCGATGCCCCGGACCGCGCGCAGCAGATGGGGCACGCCCTTCTGACGGGTGATGCGACCGACGAACAGGACGTACGGGCGGGAGCGGTCCAGGCCGGCCCTCTCCAGCACGTCGGTGCCGTGGTCGGGCCGGTAGAGCCGGGTGTCGATGCCGTTGTGCACGACGTGGACCCGGGAGGCGTCGAGGTCCGGGTAGCAGCCGAGGATGTCCTCGCGCATGGCGCCGGAGACGGCGATCACCGCGTCGGCCGCCTCGAACGCGGTGCGTTCGGCCCAGCCGGACAGCGCGTAGCCTCCGCCGAGCTGCTCGGCCTTCCAGGGGCGCAGGGGCTCCAGGGAGTGGGCGGTCACCACGTGCGGGACGCCGTGCAGGAGCTTGGCGAGGTGGCCGCCGAGGTTGGCGTACCAGGTGTGGGAGTGCACCAGTTCGCGCCCTTCGAGGGCGGCGGTCATGGCGAGGTCCACGGAGAAGGTGCGCAGCGCGTCGTTGGCGCCGTCGAGCGCGGACCAGGGGCGGTGGCGCAGCACGCCGTCGCTGCGGCCCTCGCCCCAGCTGTGCACGTCCAGGTCCACGAGGCGGGCGAGCTCCCGGGCGAGGAACTCGACATGGACTCCGGCGCCTCCGTAGACGTCCGGCGGGAACTCACGGGTCAGCAGTCCCACGCGCACCCGGAACCTCCCGTCTCGGCGGCTGGTTCCCTCATGGTCACCCAGAGCGGGCGCCTGGGGAAGAGCGCGGAGGCCTCGGAGGGGGTGGGGAGCTGCCGGGCTCCGGCGGGCGCGGGAGGCTGCCGGGCTCCGGCGGGCGCGGCGAACGGGCGGGTCCCGGCGGACTCGGGAAGCAGCAGTCGCCGCAGACGCCCCCGCCCGGCACCCGGTAGTACAGGCAGCAGCTGCGGCGCCGGAAGGACGTGCCGGTGAGCGTCCCGGTGCCGGCGAGCAGGGGGTGGGCCAGCAGGTTGGCGGTGAGCGCCCGGGCACGGGCAGCGGTGTCCGTACGGCCGTGTCGGCGGGCCCAGCGGTCCAGTTCCCGGCCGGCGCCGGCCAGGGCGGAGGCCGCGTTGCCGCACAGCAGTCCCCTCGCGACGCCGTAGCGGGCGTGCACGGCCTCGGTGAGGGGGGCCAGGTGGGTGGTGAGGACGACGTCCGCGACGGTGCCGCCGTCCCCCGGCCGGGCGCGCACCTCGGTGAGCCACAGGTCGTCGGGTGCGGTGGCCTCGGGGTCCCAGTGCAGCAGGCGGGGGTCGAGGTCCGGGACATGTCCGTACAGGACGGCGCAGGCCAGGGTCACCGACCAGAGGCGGGCCGCGAACCCCTGCTGGGCCACGGAGGCGGCGACCCGGGGCTCGGAAGCGCCGAGCGCGGCGGCGACCTTGCGGACCCGGCGGCCCAGCGGATCGGCGCGGTGAACCGGGACTTCAACGTCCGCCGCCGCGCTCACGTATCCGGGTGCGTAGGCGTGCGCGAGGGGCGCAGCCTCGGCGGTCCGCACCGACGGCAACGGACGCGAGGCGTGCAGGACGAAGAAGCCGCCGAGCGGGCGGAGGGCGGAGAGTGCGGGGTCGAGGTCCACGGAGAGCAGTAGTACCAGTTCCCTGATGGTTCCTGGCCAAGCCGTTGGACGTGGCGGCGTCTGCCGGTCAGCGCCAGTCAGCGCAGTTGGCGGAAGAACTTGGTGATGTCGTCGGCGAGCAGTTCGGGCTCCTCGTGGGCGGCGAAGTGCCCGCCGCGCGGCATCGACGTGTACCGGGTGATGTTGTAGGTGCGCTCGGCCCAGGAGCGCGGGGGCTGGGTGAGGTCGGCGGGGAAGACGGCGAGGGCGGTGGGTACTTCGACCTTTTCGACGCGCCGGGTCAGGCCGCGGACGTACTCGTGGTAGGGCCGGAACGACGTCGAGATCGTGCCTGTGAACCAGTACAGGGACGCCTGGGTGAGGACGAAGTCGTCGGTGAACCGGGACGACAGGTCGCCGCCCGAGTCGCTCCAGGCGCGGTACTTCTCGACGATCCAGGCCAGCAGGCCGGTCGGAGAGTCGGACAGGGCGTGGGCCAGGGTGAGCGGGCGGGTGCTCTGCTGGTGCTGGTAGCCGCCTTCCTCCGCGCTCCAGGTGGCGACCTGGTCGAGGTATGCCTGTTCGTCCAGGGTGAGGCTGGTGGCGTCGTACTCCTGGGGTGCGGCGACGGCGAGCAGATGGATGCCGGCCACCGACTCCGCGTAGGCCTCCCCCAGGCGCGAGGTGATCCCCGCGCCCAGGTCACCGCCGTGGGCGGCGTACCGGTCGAAGCCCAGCTCGTCCCGCATGAGCCGGTGCCAGATCTGGTGAGTCTGGAGCGTCGGCGGGAGGGCCGGGCGTTGTGGCGAGAACGCGTAGCCGGGCAGAGAGGGGACGACGACCGTGAACGCGTCGGACGCGTCGCCGCCGTGCTTCGACGGCTCCGCGAGACGCCGGGCGAGGTCGGTGAGCTCCAGGAAGGTGCTGGGCCAACCGTGGGTCAGGACGATCGGCAGGGCGCCGGGCTGCTCGCCGTCGAACCGGAGGTAGTGGACGGGCGTGCCGCCGATGACGGCCGTGTGGTGCGGCAGGGCGTTGATCCGCGCCTCGTGGGTGCGCCAGTCGTAGCCGCCGGCCCAGTACTCCGCCAGGCGGCGCACCTCGGTGGTGTCGGCGCCCGCCTCCCAGCCATCGACGGGCCACCGGGTGGGCCACCGGGTGGCCCGTAGCCGCGCGCGCAGGTCTTCGAGTTCTGCATCGGTCACCGCGATCATCGGCGATGGGGCGGTCATGTGCCTCTCCCGGTCGTGCTCACGTGCTGGTCGTTGTGCCGTCTTCGTGCGATTGTCGCGTAGCGGTGGCCAGTGCCGCGCGGATGGCGCCCGCGCCGGCCGGCCGGCCCGTCTCGTTCGAGGGCGGCCCGTACGGGATTCCCCACACCGGTGTGCCCGTCGCCTGCCGCCAGCTGTCGGCCAGGAGTCCCGCGTCCACCACGCCGTACCCGATGGAATCGATGAACTCGGCGGCTGCCGCCTTCGCCGGCGCGGAGTCCCCGGCGATCGGCAGGTAGGAGCGGTCGGTCGCCCCCGCCGGGCGGGCGAGCGACAGCAGATGCTTGAAGTAGATGTTGTTGAAAGCTTTCACGAGCATGGCGTCCGGGACGTATCGCAGCAGCAGCTCGCTCGATGTGAGCGACGTGCCGTCGAGCTCGGGGATGTGCCCGTCACGCTCGGGGCCGTAGTTGCACGTGTCGATGACCGTCTTCCCGGCCAGCGGTGCGGCGGGCACGTCGGGGAAGGCCGTGACCGGCACCGTGACCACGACGATGTCACCAGCCGCCGCGGCGTCCTCGGGCACCGCCGCCGACGCCCGGGGCCCCAGTTCCGCGACCGTGTCCGCGAGCGACCCGGGACCGCGCGAGTTGCTGAGCACGACCTGGTGTCCGGCCGCGACGGCGAGCCGCGCGATCGTGCCGCCGATGGACCCGCTTCCGATGAGGCCCACAGTTGTCATGTTGAGGTCCCTGCCCATTGGACGTGCCCTCAGATTGCGGGGACGTCGGTCGACGCGAAGTAGTGGCCGTTGTCCAGGCCGGCGAGGAGGCCGGGCCGGGCGGGTTCCCAGCCGAGGGTCTCGCGGGTGATGAGGTTGGACGTCGGGTAGCTCTGCGTGACGATGTTGGTGAGGAACCCGAAGTACCCCGGCAGCATCAGTTCGTCCAGGGGCACGCTCACTGCGGGCAGGCCCAGGCGGTTGCCGATGGCCTCGGCGATCTCGCGGACCGGGATGCCCCCGTCCTCGACCGCGTGCCAGTAGCTGCCGGCCGGGCCCTTCTCCAGCGCCAGGCGGAACAGGGAAGCGGCATCGCGGATGTGTACGGCGTTCCACAGGTTCGAGCCGTCCCCGGGGTACCCGGCGAAGCCTCTCTCCTTCGCCAGGGCGATCAGGGTGGGCAGGAAACCGGCACGATCGGCCGTGCTGTGCGCGATGTTGGCAATCCGTACGACGGAAGACCGGACTCCCCGCCCGGCGAGGCCGATGACCGTGGTCTCGACGACGTTACGGGCCCGGAGGGTGCCCTTGTGCTCATCGCCGACGGGGAGGGCAGGGTCCTCCTCGGTGGAGGGCCGGCCCAGATCCCGCCCGGTCCCGGGCGAGCCGATGCTCCCTGCCGCGACCAGCGGCTTTCCGGTTCCCGCAAGTGCCTCGCCGTAGGCGAGCATGATCGGGACCTCGGCGGCGGCCACGGCTTCGATCCCGCCGGACGGGAGCAGGTCCTGCCTGTGCGCGACGTGGATGACGCCGTCGGAGTCCGCAGCCGCCTCCTTGAGCCCGTCGAGGTCCTGGAGGTCACCGCGGTGGACCTTCGCACCGAGCGCGGACAGGGCAGCCGCGGCCGCGTCCGACCGGGCCAGGCCGGTGACCTCGTGCCCTGCGGCGGCGAGTTCGGAAATGATGTGCGAACCGGAGTGGCCGGTCCCGCCGGTGACGAAGACGTGCATGTTCTCCTCCTGGTGAGTGATGTGGCGTCAGTGGTACGGCGGAAGAAGGGGTGGTGTGGGGTCCGCTCAGCCGGGAAAGTCGACGCCGAGGGCGAGGTCGAAGGTGCCCGCGCCGTTGCGGGCCAGGCCCATCAGCAGCGGCCCGACCCCTTCCAGCCAGCGAGCCATCTCCAGGCCGCCGACATCGAGCGGGCGCAGTCCGAGGCTCTCGATGAACACCGCCACGTTCGCCTTGGCGCCCGCGTCGTCTCCGGCGAACAAGACGTCCAACGGTCGCTCCTGGACCAGGACGTGGCCGAAGACGGTGTTGAACGCCTTCACGACGTGCGCGCTCGCCGGGGCCGCCTTGGCGATCTCCTGCGCACCGGATGTGCCGTCGGGGGTGACGAGCCCGGTGGCGTCGGCGTTGAAGGTGTTGGAGATGTCGATGACGACCTTGCCGGCCAGGGCGTCTCCGTACCGGGCGACGACGGGCGCAGCGCTGGTGTACGGCACGGCGAGGACGACGATGTCGCCCGCGGGGACCGTGCCGAACGTCCCCGCCGTGGTACCGCCGCCGAGTTCGGCGGCCAGGCCCTTCGCCTTGGCCGGGTCGCGGCCGATGAGCTCGACGGAGTGGCCGCCCGAGACCGCGCGTGCGGCGATGGCGTGGGCCATGCCCCCGAGGCCGATGATGCTGATGCTGCTCATGGTGAGTGCTCTCTTTCTTGGGTGGTCGTCGCTTGGGTGGTCGTCTCTTGGGTGGTCGCTTCTTGGGTGATCGTTCTTCGGGTGGTCACAACCGGCCGGTGCGCTCGATCACCTGGGCGGCGAAGTCGAGCAGCTGGTCCAGGCCGGTGAACATCGCGAAGGCATCGAAATACGCCTCGTCAACACCGGAGTCGGCGTACCGCTTCAGCTGGTCCGCGACCGACTCGACGGACGTGCCCGGCTCGAGGTTGATCCGCATGGCCGTCTTGAGCGCGTCGGGATCGCGGCCGGCGTCTTCCGCCGCTCGACGCGCGATCGACCACAGGCGGCCTGCGCCCTCGTCCTGACTGCTGATCGACGCGGTCGGCGCCGGCCCTTCGACCCCGAGCCAGCCGACCCCACTGCGGCCGACTCGGCGCATCGCGGCCTCGCTGGCACCACCGATCCAGATGGGCGGCCCGCCCGCCTGGACCGGCCGGAGGCCGGCGTGGACCGGTGGCATGGTGAAGAACTCGCTGTCCCAGGACACGGGACTGGTCGTCCACCACGCATGCAAGAACGCCAGCGTGTCATCGAGCATCCTGCCGCGCCGCTGCCAGTCCGCGTTGCGGGCGACGTCGTACTCCTGCTTCATCCACCCCAGCCCCACACCGACGCCGAGGCGGCCGTCGCTGAGCACGTCGAGCGTGGTCAGCTGCCGGGCCAGGTGCGGCGGCTCGTAGTAGAACGTGCTGAGCGTGCTGGTGTTCAGGCGCACCCGGCTGGTCGCCGCCGCGGCGACGGTCAACAGCAGCACGGGGTCGAAGGAGCGGGCCATCTGCGGCCCTCGGGCCAGATAGTCGCTGCCCACATCGACGGGCGTGACCAGCCGATCGCCGACCCACAGAGCGTCGTAGCCAAGGTCCTCGAGTCCGCGGACGAAGGCGCTCAGGGCGGAGGCGTCGCTGACCGAGGGCCCGACAAGGGGAATCATGAAACCGAGCTGCATGGCGATGAGCCTCCTCAGGCGACGCTTCTGCTCAGCCGTTGACTTCGTTGACGCCGAGGGCGAAGTTTCCGTGGCCGACTCCGTTGCCCGCGAGGCCTACCGTGAGCACGCCCGCGCCTTCCAGCCAGTGCGCCATCTTCAGGCCGCCGACATGCATCGGGCGCAGTCCGAGACTCTCGATGAATGCCGCCACGTCCGCCTGGGCCTGCGGGTCGTCGCCGGCGAAGAAGACGTCGGGCCGGCCGTTCTCCAGCACGCCGCGGAAGATGGTGTTGAAGGCCTTGAAGACCTTGGCGTCGGCCGGGGCGACCTTGGCGACCTCCTGCGCGATCGATGTCGGCTCGCTGTGGGCCAGGCCGTCGAACGCGGCGTTGAAGGGGTTACTGATGTCGACGATGGTCTTGCCCGCGAGTGCGTCTCCGTACTCGGCGACGGCGGAGACGACACCGGCGTACAACACGGCCGTGATGACGATGTCCCCGGCCGGGACAGCGCCCCACTTGCCTGTCGTGGTGCCGCCGCCCAGAGCCTTGGCCAGGGCGTCGGCCTTGGACTGATCGCGTGCCATGATCTCGACGGTGTTGCCGCCCGCCACCGCGCGCGTGCCGATCGTGCGGGCCATGTTCCCCGCCCCGATGAAGGTGATGCTGCTCATGAGCTGTGCCTCTTTCTGTTCTTGAGGCGCCTGTTCCTGAGACGCCGCTACGACGCGTTCGTGGGTGGTTCAGATGGCGGTCGTGCCGCCGTCTGCGACCAGTTCCAGGCCGTTGACATAGCTGGAGTCGTCGGAGGCGAGGAACAGGGCGATGCTGGCGATCTCTTCGGGACGGCCCATCGTTCCGCGGGGAATGAGGGACTCGAACGAAGCCCTGGTCGCCTCGTCGAACAGCTCTTCCTGCTTGGCGGTGGCGACCTGTCCGGGGGTCAGGACGTTGACCCGGATCTTGCGGTCGCGCAGCTCGTTGAGCCACACGCGGGCCCATGCCTGCTGGACGGCTTTGCTGCCCGCGTAGAGGCTCCAGCCGGGGAAGGCGCCGAGTGAGGCGTTGGAACCGGTCATGAGGATCGAGCCATGGTCGTTGATCAGCGGCAGGGCCTTCTGCACGGTGAACAGGGTGCCGCGGGCGTTGAGCGAGAAGGAGCGTTCGAACTGTTCCTCGGTGATCTCGCCGAGCACGGCGGGTTCGCCGAACCCGGCGCTGGCCCACAGCACGTCGATCGAGCCCTTCTCCTGCTTGACGGTGTCGTACAGGCGCTCCAGGTCGTCCAGATCGGACGCGTCACCCTGGACGGCGGTGACGTTGCGGCCGATCAACTTGACGGCCTCATCCAGGGCTTCCTGCCGTCGGGCCTGGATGAAGACGTACGCTCCTTCCTCGACGAACAGCTTGGCCCCGGCCAGTGCCAGGCCGGTGGATCCACCGGTGATCACCGCTACCTTGCCATCGAGCTTTCCCACGGCCACTCCTTTGAATTAATTGATTTCCGAAACGGGAGCGCAAGGGGCCCAATTCTTGATGCACTCATCGTGGTTTGAACCCTGCTGTCAAATGCCGATCCGGAATTCCTGTACCGGGTTTTCCCGGCCCAATTAACGATGGCACCGGCCTGATCGTGTGTCCAAGACCTGTTTCAACCGTGGTGATACCGTTAAGGCATTGCCGGACCGGGAGGCCCCATGGATCTGGACCTGCGCAAGCTGCGCTACTTCGTCGCCGTCGCCGACCGGTTGCACTTCGGCCGCGCCGCCGATGAGCTGCACATCGCGCAACCGGCGCTCAGCCGGCAGATCCGCGCACTGGAACAGGATCTCGGTGCCTCGCTGTTCACCAGGGACAGTCACGGCGTCACACTGACCGACGCGGGCCGGCAACTGCTGGACGACGCGGGTCCGCTGCTCGCCTCCGCGCACGCGGTCCGGCGCCGAGTCTCCGTGGCAGAACGCGGCGGCCAGCGGCTGGTGGTCGGCTTCCGGGCAGGTATCCCGGTCATCCCGGCGACGCGGGTGTTCGAGGCGCAGCATCCGGACGTGGTCGTGGACGTGCAGCGCATGGAATGGGACGACCAGGCCTCGATGCTGCTCGACG
This sequence comes from Streptomyces sp. NPDC111628, assembly GCF_055635195.1. Lineage (NCBI taxonomy): Bacteria > Bacillati > Actinomycetota > Actinomycetes > Kitasatosporales > Streptomycetaceae > Streptomyces > Streptomyces sp. NPDC111628. The sequence continues at coordinate 1,082,035 of NZ_JBVKBZ010000003.1, forward strand.
GCCGCGTCGACGTCGCCTATGTACGGCTGCCCGTCGCCGAGACGGGCCTGCGCCTGACTCCGCTCTACACCGAACCCCTCATGGTGGCGCTGCCAGCCGGTCACCGGCTGGCCGGCAAAGATGAGGTCACCGAGGCCGACCTGGCCGGTGAGCCGCTGATCTGGCATGCCGACGCGAGTACGCAGCCCACCCGGCGCCCACACCCGGACTCCGGACTCCGGGTGCGCGGCGTGGACGAGAAGCTCGAGCACGTCGCGGCCGGTCGCGGCATCTCGTTCGTGGGGCGTTCGGAGGCCGTGTTCTTCTCACGTCCGGACATCAGCTACGTGCCCGTCCCGGACCTGGCGCCCGACCAGGTATGTGTCGCAATGGCGGCATCGCGCACCTCGCCGCTGGCCGACAGTTTCTTCGCCGCGGCGCAGACCACGGCTGAGATCACGGCGGAATGCGGGAACTACGAAATGTGGCGGCTGGCGAGCGACGCCGCTTCGCAGCGCGACTGAGCAGCTCGGCCGAGAACAGCCGGACCCGACCTCCAGTACCCACCGGGGACTCCAGGAGGCCGGGCCGGGGGTCGGGGACCCAAGTCGCCCACCCTGGGGAGGACGGCGGCGCCGTCGTACTCCATCGGTAGTAGGACCCAAAGAATGCTCAGGGACGACGACGGGAAGACCCTGAGACGGCATCGTGTTGTCCATGGATGACGACCGTTCGCCGCGCCGGGCCCAGCGCCCCCGCCTCACGCAGAGGAGCAGCCGATGAGCGCCCTCGCGTTGTCCGTGCTGCTGTCGCTCGTCTCCGCCGTGGCCTACGCGGGCGGCGCGATCGTGCAGGAGCAGGTCGCGGCGTCGTCCCCGGATGCTCAGTACGCTCCCTTGCGCCGGCCCGCCTGGTGGGCGGCGGTCTCGCTCAACGGCCTGGGCGGTCTGCTGCACGTGGTCGCCCTCGCGCTCGGTCCGCTGAGTCTGGTGCAGCCGCTGGGAGCGCTCACCATCGTCTTCGCGCTGCCCATGGCGGCGCTCTTCGTGGGCCGCAGGGCCGGTGCGACGGCCTGGCGGGGCGCGCTGATGGCCACGGTGGGCCTCGCCGGTCTGCTGTCCCTGGTCGGTGCCTCCGACGCGCAGTCGCTGGACACGGCGCAGCGGGTCGGGGCGGCGCTGGTCACCGGTGGCGCGATCGTCGCGCTGATGATCGCCGGCCGGGCCGCGCACCGTCATCCGGCGGTCCGCAGCATCCTGCTGGCGACCGCGTCCGGCATAGCGTTCGGAATGTCCTCGGTCTTCACCAAGACGGTCGCGGTCGACTGGAACGGCGGGGTGTCGGCCGGTGATCTGCCGTCGCTGGCCGTGATCGGCGTACTCGCCACGGCCGGCATGGTGCTGTCGCAGGCCTCCTACCGGGGCGCCGGTCTCGCCGCCCCACTGGCCACGCTGACGGTCGTGAACCCGGTGGTGGCCGCCGTCGTCGGCATCACGATGTTCGGCGAGACGTTCCGTTACGGCACGACCGGCACCGTCCTCGCCCTGGGCTGCGGTGTGGTGGCCGCCGGTGGACTGATCATGCTGACGACGGAGCGCATCGCCCGGGAGGGCGCCGGTACCGACGAGCCCCCGGCCCTGGCCGGGGAGACGGTGGCCCTCTCAGAGGCGGCGGCAGCGGTCGCGACCGCGGCACCCGAGCCCGTGCCCGTGCAGGCGGCCGGGCCGGTCGAGGGCGTCCCGGTCCGGGAGCCGGTGGCGCCGGTACCGCAGGTGGCCCGGCTGTCCGACAAGGTCTTCGTGCCGTCACCGGTGGCACCGCCGGTCCCGGACGCCGCCCCCGCCGAGGAGGCGTACGAGGCCCGGATACCGGAGGAGAGCGACGACACGACGCTCTCCTACGGCCCCTTCTACGGCGGCCCGTTCGTCCCGCCGCCCATGCTCAGCCGCCGACGGGTCCGGATCAGATCCTGACGCCGCCGGCCCGCAGGTACGCCAGCGGGTCGACATCCGAACCGAAGCCGGGCCCGGTCCGCACCTCGAAGTGCAGATGCGGGCCCGTGACATTGCCCGTGGAGCCGGAGCGGCCGAGGCGCTGACCGACGCCCACGGACTGACCGTTCTTCACGGAGATCGCCGAGAGGTGCGCGTACTGCGAGTAGCGGCCGTCCCCGTGCCTGACCACCACCTGGTAGCCGTACGAACCACCCCACCCCGCGCTGACCACCCGGCCGTCCGCGACCGACTTGACGGAGGTGCCGGTGGGGACGGGGAAGTCGACGCCGGTGTGGTAGCCCTTGGACCAGGAGGAGCCCGCCTGGTGGTAGGGCGTGCCGGTGGCGGCGTCGACGGGGGCCACTACGGCCCGGTGGGTGGTGGCCTTGCCGGACTTGGCCTTGCCGTTGTCGGAGGAGGAGGACTTCCGCTGCTCCTGCCGCTGCTCCTGCCGCTTCTGTTCCTTCGGCTCGGACTTCGGCTCCCGCTTCTGTTCCTTCTTCTGCGGCGTCTGCTGCTTCGGCTGCTGCTTCTGCTTCTGCTGCTTGTCCTGTTTGCGCGTCTCGGTGCCGGCTGCCGCGGTGGCCCCCGAGCCGCGCAGCGACAGGTGCTGGCCGGGCAGGATCAGGTCGGGGTCGGAGCCGATCGCGCCGCGGTTGGCCTCGTACAGGCGCTGCCAGCCGCCGCGGACCTCATGGGTGTCGGCGATGCCGGAGAGGGTGTCGCCGGTGACCACCGTGTACATCCTGGCCTTGCCCGCCCGGGACTGCGGGGTGGTCTGCGGCTGGACGTCCTTCACCGAGCGCGACTTCTGCTGCGCCGGCGCCGCGGACCCGGCCGGCCGGATGTCGGGCGGGTCGCCGCCACGGGTCAGTCCGGCCCGCTCCGAGCACACCGGCCAGGCACCGGGGCCCTGCGTGTCCAGCACCTTCTCGGCGACGGCGATCTGCTGTTCCTTGGTGGCCAGGTCTGCGCGCGGGGCGTACCGCGTGCCGCCGAAGGCCTCCCAGGTGGACTGGGTGAACTGCAACCCGCCGTAGTAGCCGTTGCCGGTGTTGATGGCCCAGTCGTCGGTGGACTCGCAGGCGGCGACCTTGTCCCAGGTCTCCACGTCGGCCGCGTGGGCCGTGCCGGTGCCGACGAGGGGGAGGGCCAGTCCCGCACCCCCCGCGGTGACGGTCAGTGAGGCGCGGTTGATCCTGTTCGGCTGATACCGGCGGTGCCGGCCGCGTACGGACATGGAGGTCCCCCTCGACATTGCGTCAGGAGGGGCAAAAGTAAGCGCCGCGAACAGGCCATGACAAGACGGCAACCGGCCGGTTGGTCACCCCGAGTGGCCGGGAACGGGCGGCCGTTGGCCGGATGAGAGGTCGCGCCGCTGAGGCACCCGGCCCCTTCCGCCCGTACTGAGGTTCCGTGGGAGAACGGGAAGCAGAAAGTGCGACGTGCGTCCCGGCACGTCAGCATGGTCGAGCAGCGAAACCGGCGATACTGGCGGGCACCGGCACCACCTACACAAGGCACCACGGACACCAAGGTCACTAGGAGCCAACCCAATGAGCACTACAGCGCAGATCGGCGTCACGGGTCTCGCGGTCATGGGCCGCAACCTCGCCCGCAACTTCGCCCGCAACGGCTACACGGTCGCGGTGCACAACCGGACCGCGTCGCGCACGCACGCGCTGGTGGAGGAGTTCGGGAGCGAGGGCGACTTCGTCGCGACCGAGACCGCCAAGGAGTTCGTGGCCGCGCTGGAGCGCCCGCGACGCCTGGTCATCATGGTGAAGGCCGGTGACCCGACCGACGCGGTGATCCGGGAGTTCGCCCCGCTCCTCGAGCCCGGGGACATGATCATCGACGGCGGCAACGCGCACTTCGCGGACACCCGGCGCCGGGAGCGCGAACTGCGCGAGCAGGGCATCCATTTCGTGGGCACCGGCATCTCGGGCGGCGAGGAGGGCGCGCTCAACGGCCCGAGCATCATGCCGGGCGGCTCGAAGGAGTCGTACGAGTCGCTCGGCCCGATGCTGGAGAAGATCTCGGCGAAGGCCGCGGACGAGGCGCCCTGTGTGACGCACGTCGGTCCCGACGGCGCCGGGCACTTCGTGAAGATGGTGCACAACGGTATCGAGTACGCCGACATGCAGTTGATCGGCGAGGCGTACCAACTGCTGCGCGACGTCGCCGGGTACTCCCCCGCGCAGATCGCGGAGATCTTCCGGACCTGGAACACCGGCCGCCTGGACTCGTACCTGATCGAGATCACGGCGGAGGTGCTGTCGCACGTGGACGGGGCGACGGGCAAGCCGTTCGTGGACGTGGTGGTCGACCAGGCGGAGCAGAAGGGCACCGGCCGCTGGACGGTACAGATCGCGCTGGACCTGGGCGTGCCGGTGTCGGGCATCGCGGAGGCCGTCTTCGCGCGCTCCCTGTCCGGGCACGCGGCGCTGCGTGACGCCTCGCGCGGCCTGGCCGGCCCGAAGGCGTCCCCGCTCGGCGAGTCGGAAGCGGCCGCCTTCGCCGACCGCGTCGAGCAGGCGCTGTACGCCTCGAAGATCGTGTCGTACACCCAGGGCTTCCACGAGATCGCTGCGGGCAGCGAGGAGTACGGCTGGGACATCGATCTGGGCGCGGTCTCCGCGATCTGGCGCGGCGGCTGCATCATCCGGGCGGCCTTCCTGGACCGCATCCGGGCCGCGTACGACGCCCGGCCGGACCTGCCGAGCCTGCTGTCGGACGAGACGTTCGCCCAGGAGATCGCCGCCGCGCAGGACGACTGGCGCGAGGTCCTGGTCGCCGCGACCCGGCAGGGCGTGCCGACGCCGGGCTTCGCCGCCGCCCTCGCCTACTACGACGCTCTGCGCGCCGAGCGGCTCCCCGCCGCGCTGACCCAGGGACAGCGGGACTTCTTCGGGGCGCACACGTACCGCAGGACGGACCGGGACGGCGCGTTCCACACGCTGTGGGGCGGTGACCGGTCGGAGGTCACCGCGTAACCCCTCTCCTCATGCCCTCCCCCGGCGTGTGTCGCCCCTCGCTCAGGTGAGGGGTGGCCCCGGCTCGGGGTTGGGCACGGGCTCGGGCCCCGGCGGGATCGGGGACGGCGAGGGCCCGGGAGGGCCGGGCGGGTCGGGCGGCGGCTGCGGGCCGGGGCCGGGGGGCGGAGGGGTCGGCTGCGGGCCGGGGCCCGGGGGCTGGGGCGTGGGTTGCGGACCGGGGCCCGGGGGCGGCGGCGGAGGGGTCGGTTCCGGACCGGGGGCCGGTGGTGAGGCCGGGTCCGGGTGCGGATGCGGGGGCTCCGGGTCCGGACCGGGAGCGGGCCCTGGGGTGGGCCCGGGCGGGACGGGATCCGGATACGGGTTCGTCATGGCGCTGTCCTCCGGCCAGTCGGTCGACGTCGGCTCTCTGGACTTGTCCCCCGCCTACCCGACGGCCGCCTCCCCACTCACTCCCCGGTAGGAACCCCGGGGTCCGGGTGGCCCAGCGTGCTCGGCCGGACCTTGCGTGCCGCCGCCGCCCCGGCGGCCAGTCCGGGCGCGGGGCTGGCCAGCACGGGAACGCGGGCCGTCGTCGACTCCCTGGCGGGCGCCATGGACGCCTGGGCCAGGACGATCACGTCGGCACCGGTCACGGCGTCGGCCGCCTCGACCACCCGTCGCAGATAGCCCTCGGTGTCGCCGGCCTCGAACCGCGCCCAGGCCCCGTCCACCAGCCGGGTCCTCGCCGCCACGGGGCGGTCCGCGCGCCGCGCCTCCTCCTCGATCAGTGCAACCGTCGGAGCGAGCGTGCTCTCCAGGGCGGCGAGGACGAGGACACGCGGCCCGACGGCCACCGCGGCGGCGGCCATGGGCCGGTCCACGCGCAGCACCGGCACTCCGGCCGCGGCGGCTGCCGCCTCGGCGACACCACCGATGGTCGAGCAGGTGCACAGCACGGCGCGCGCCCCTTCCGCCACCGCCCGCGTCAGCACGGCCGCGACGGATGCGGCCACCGCCTCGGGCCCGTCCCGCCGGGCCCGCTCCAGCAGCCCGGCGTCGACGTGATGCCGCAGTTCGAGGCCCGGATGCGCCGCGTCACGCAACGCGTCGAAGACCGGAACATGAACGGCCGAGGTGTGCAAGAGCGCCAGCACGCACGTCCCCCGTCTCTCTTGGCCGGCGGTCAGAACAGCTCGGGATGCGCCACGAGCCACTCCTTGGCGGCGCGCAGCAGCTCCGGGTCGGCGGCGGGTGCCTCGTCCGGGTGGCGCTCGGCCCACTTCACGACGTACGGGCACAGCGGGGCGACGGTGACGCCCTCCCGTCGCGCGATCCCGTACAGCTCACGCGCCAGGGAACCGGCGATGCCGTGGCCCTCGTGGGCCGGTTCGACGATCGTGTGGACGGGGACGAGGGCCCGCTCGGGGGCGTCGAGCTCGAAGTACTCGATGTGGCCGACGACCTCTCCGGCCGCGACCGCCTCCAGCCGCCCCGCCGTCCGGTCGTCACGGATCTCGATGTCGCTCACGGCCACACGCTCCTTGTCCCCGCGGGGTCAGCAGGTCAGTACACCGGTACGTCAGGCCGACACGGCCTGAGGGCTGCGTTCCTGGTCCGAGCCCGGTACCGGCTCGGACGCGTCGGCACCCAGGGCGACGATACGGTTGTCGCCGTCCACGTGCACGACCCGGGGCCGCAACGACCGCGCCTCGGCATCGTCGACCTGGGCATAGCTGATGAGGATCACCAGGTCACCGGGGTGCACGAGGTGCGCCGCGGCCCCGTTGATCCCGATCACCCCGGACCCGCGCTCCCCCTCGATGACGTACGTCTCGAGCCGGGCCCCGTTGGTGACGTCCACGATGTGCACGAGCTCACCGGGCAGCAGATCCGCGGCATCCAGCAGATCGGCGTCGATGGTCACCGAGCCGACGTAGTGCAGGTCGGCCTGGGTGACGGTGGCGCGGTGGATCTTGGACTTGAACAGAGTACGCAGCACTTGGACTCCTCTAAGACGGCTCCCTGCCTGCTTTGTGCAGGTCAAGGGCTGTCCTCACTTTACACGGGCAAGCTGTCCATCGTCCTGCGCGAACTGGGTGTACCCGCCCTGGTGGACCGGCAGGCGTACGACCGGTTGCGCGCCGACGACCACGTGCTCCTGGACACGGCCGACCGCACCGTGGCACAGGTGCCGCAGGCGGAGGCGGAGAGCGCACCGTGATCCTCTCGGACGAGGGCATCCGCACGTCGCTGGCGGAAGGGGCACTGGTCATCAGGCCCTTCGACGACCGGCTCGTCAAACGCAACAGCTATCTGCTGCGCCTGCACACGGCCTTCCGCCGCATCGACACGGACGCCGTGCTGGACACCGCGGACGCCCATGCGCTGGCCGCGGCGGCGGGCCGTGTGACGGAGGCGGACAGCATTGTCCTGTCGACCGTCGGCGGTCGAAAGATCCGACTGCACTCGGGGACGCCGATCTGTCACCTCGTCCTGATCACCCTGTGCTCACCGACCAGCTATGCGCAGCAGAGCGGGAGTACGGGACAGGACGGCCCAGAACCGAGCCGTCCGCTACAGCAGTTCGGCCATTTCTATGCCCGCTGACAGGACGAGGGCGGAACCCTGTCGAGCAGCAGGGCTCCGGTGGTGCAGGACTCGGGCCCCCTCACGGACGGCCCGCTCCGGAGTGGGCCGCCTCGGCGGCGGCCGGGGGTGTCTCGTCCGGAAGACCGCCCTGCGCGAGCTGATCCCGCACGTCGCGAGGCACACGCATGCCGTGACCGCGCAGATCGCCGATGAAACGTGCGACGAGCGGATCCGGCTCCGTGGACGTCACCGCCACCAGTTGTCTGACCCACCGCGGAGAGAACGACCGCACTGCTCCCGGAAAGCCCGGGCTGACCGCGCTCACGGGACACACGGCGACTCCCAGTCCGGCAGCCGCGAGCTGCGGTGCCGTCGCCGTCACCGAGGTCCGCATCACCGTCTCCGGGTGGACGCCCACGCGGGCCAGGGACTGGTCGAGCCAGGCACTGAGGCCGTTGTCCGGTGTGAAGTGGACGAGCGGCGCCCCATCGAGGTCCTCGAGACGTACGGCCGGCTGCTCGGCCAGCGGATGGCCGACGGGCGCCGCCCATACGATCTCCTCCTCCGTGAGGGGGGTGATCGTGAAGCGGGCGGCGGAGGGCGCGGTCAGCACCGCTACGTCGACTTCGTCGGAGTCGACGAGGCCGAGCGCCTCGTCCATCGCCGTGGACTCGCGCAGCGTGATCGCGACCTCCGGGTACCGGCGATGCCACTGCCGGATGACGTCAGCGAGCAGCGGCACTGTGAGGCTCTGCGCGCAGAGCACCCGCAGGACACCGCCGGCCGCCCGGCCCGCCGCGCGTGCGGACCGGACCGCGGAAGCGGCTGCTTCGATCGCTCGTCTGGCGTCCGCCACGGCGGCACGCCCCGCAGAAGTGAGCTTGACCCCCCGAGGCTCGCGGCGCAGCAGGACCGTCCCGGTCTCGCGTTCCAACGAAGCCAGCTGATGAGAGACGGCGGGTTGCGACGAATGCAGCAGCAGAGCTGCCTGCGTGATCGATCCGGAGTCCGCGACAGCGACAAGGCACTCCAGTGCCCGCAGAGAAGCCATTCGTAAATTTTATCGCAGACCTCCAAAGCATGATTGTGATCGAGGGAAGCCATCCGGATCCCCGGTTGCTCCAATCCACGAGACCGTCCCGCCAAGGCCGGCGAGGGGCTCACACAGGGCGAAGGAGAGGTCCATGGCACACGTGTTCGTCACCGGCGGTTCCGGGTTCATCGGCCAGGTACTGGTACGGCGACTCCTCGGCGCGGGGCACACGGTTGGGGTCCTGGTTCGAAGTGAGGCTTCGGCTGCGAAGGTCTCGGCGCTGGGCGCGGAGCCCGTGCGGGGCGAGTTGACCGACCCGCTCACGTGGCGGAACGATCTGACGGGCCACGACGTGGTGTTCCACCTCGCCGCCGAGACGGATGTCACCGCAGATCGTGAACGGCATGAGCTGGTGACCGTTCGCGGCACCCGGGCAGCGGTCGACGCCGCTCGCTACGCGCGCGTGCCGCGCTTCGTCCACTGCGGGAGCGAGGCCGCGCTCCTCGCCGGTGCCCCGCTCGTGGACGTCGACGAGACCGCGCCGCTGCGGCCCGACTCGGAAGCCGCTTACAGTGCCACGAAGGCCGTGGCCGAGAAGATCGTGCTCGACGCCAACACCCCGGGGTTCGCGACGGTGTCGATTCGCCCACGGTTCGTCTGGGGGCCCGACAGCATCCTCGTCGAGGGCCTGGTCGCGGCTGCGAGGGCGGGGCGGTTCGCCTGGATCGACGGAGGCCGTCACACGACCGACGTCACGTTCGTCGAGAACGCCGTCGAGGGGCTCGTGCTCGGATGGCGGCACGGCAGACCGGGTCAGGCCTACTTCGTCACCGACCGGCACCGCGTCACTCTCCGCGAATTCCTGGAAACCCAGTTCGAGATCTACGGCGTCGACGCCGCGATCCCCGACGTGGACGCCGAGACCGCTGCCGGCCAAGTCCCCGTTCCCGCTCGGTGGTTCCTCGGGCAGGAGTGCACCCTGCGCACGGACAAGGCCGTGACCGAACTCGGATACGAGCCCGTTGTCGCGTACGCCGCCGGCCTGGACGCGGTCAGAAACTCGGTGGCCGTCGGCCGCGCCTGAAGACCGAGGAAACACAGCAGGGCGCGGTCCGGCGGCCGGACTACAGTTGACGCACCATGCCCGATCTCTTCGGAATCAACCATCTGACGCTGTCCACGACCGACCTCGACCGGCTCGTGAAGTACTACACGGAGTTGCTCGGCGCAACGCTCGCGTTCGAGCGCGCCGCGTCCGGTGCCGATCCTCGGATCGCAGTCGTCGACGTCGGCGGGGACGACCACCTGATGATCGTCGAAGCCGCTGCCGCCCCCACGGCTGACCTCGATCCCCTCGGCAATGCGGGATGGGGGCTTCGCGTGGGCACCTACGCGCAGCTGTGTGAGGTTCGCGATCGAATCCTGAGTGCAGGGCGGCCGGTCGGGCCGATCGCGACCCTGCCCACGCAGTGGACGATGACAGCTCGCGATCCCGATGGACGCCCCGTGGACGTCCGGGCCCATCGCCCACGCACCGCGCCGCCTGTCGCGAACTCCTGACTGTCGGTTGCCCCGGGTTGCGGAACACGCCCCGACTCGGGTCAACTTCCGGGTGGTCTTCTCGACTCCCGGTACGGACGAGGCGTACGCCCGCGAACGCCGTCGCCGTCACCGACCGGCTCTCGCGCACCCACGGCGTTCACCCCTCGCTGCAGCAGGCGTGCCGTGCCTCCTCCACGTACTCGTGTCCGTGCCACCAGAACTCGCCGTTGGCCGGATGCTCGGGCACGCGAGGCAGTACGGTGCTGCTCCCCTCCGGCTTTTTGAAACCGGCGGCCGGGGCGCCGGAGAACGGCTGCATGAGGGAGTCGACGGTGTGTGCGATGCCCGACACGAGGTCGGCGTACATGCCGGGTGCGATTCTGCCGAGGTCACAGCACATCCCTCCAGCCGTACGGGGCGTCCGCGGCCGGGCACCTCCGCTCCTTCCTGAGTTGCTATGCCCGGTCGAGGGGTTTACCAGGTTCCGTCGGCGTCTGTTCTGGGTCGTCAGGTCCGGGTCGGTGGCGCACTCATCGCTGCCGTGAGGAACGTGATCGCCCATCGCTGGGCCGCCTCGCCCGCCACCGGGGACGTGCAGCCCGGGGAGGGCTGCTGGTGGACCTCGAGGCGGTCGACGGCCGTCACGGCAAGGATCCCCCGTATCCGGAACCGCAGCTCCTCCGGGGAAAGGCCAGGCAGTACGCGCGCGAAGGCTGCGAGGTAGCGCTCGCGGACCGTGTCCTCGCCCGGGCCGGTCCAGCTGCGCGCCTCCTCGGCCGGGTCGCTGAGGACCGTCACGATCAGCCGGGACGTCCGGGCGCCGCCCGCGTCGCCGGCCGACATCTCGTCGAACAGCGGCCCCGCGAATGCCTCCACCAGTTCGCTGACCGATGGGTCGGGGGTCCGGGCGAGCAATGTGTCGAGCCCTGCGCACTGGGCAGCGTTGATGGGCTCGATCACGCGGCGGGCGACCGCGGCCATCAGCTCCGCCTTCGACCCGAAGTGGTAGCCGACGGCGGCGAGGTTCGCTCCGGCGAGTTTGGTGATCGCGCGGACCGAGGTGCCGCGGTATCCGTGCTCGGCGAAGAGGTGCTCGGCCGCGTCGAGGAGCTGGGTGCGAGTGTCTGGGGTCGCCACACGAAGGACTCTACATATGTTTGAATGAAACGAACGTATGATTCAATCGAACGTGTGAAGGAAGGCTGTCATGAAGCTGCTCGTGTACGGCGCCGGGGTCTGCGGCAGCCTGTTCGCCGCCCGCATGCATGAGGCCGGCCACGACGTCTCGCTCCTCGCCCGGGGTAGGCGCCTGACCGCTCTGCGCCGGCACGGCGTGCAGCTCGCCGAGGGAGACAGCCCAGCTGTCAGACGGGTACCGGTACCGGTGATCGAGCACCCGGACAGCGAGTACGACCTGATCACCGTCTTCGTCCGTACCCACCAGGTGGACGCGGTGCTGGAATCACTCGCCGGCGTCCAGGGTGACGTGCTGTTCCTGCTCAACTGGGCAGCCGGCCCGGAGACGCTGGGCTCGGCGATCGGCCACGAACGGGTGCTGCTCGGCTTCCCCATGACGGGCGGCACGACGGACGGCGACGTGATCCGCTACCGCAAGAGCAGTTTCCTCACCCGTCGGGTCGCGATGCCGATCGGCGAGCCCGACGGCCGCACCACCCCGCGACTGGAACGGATCGTGGAGACGTTCCGTACCGCCGGGATCAACGCCAAGGCCGAGCCGCAGACGGACGCCTGGCTCAGGACGCACGCCGCCTTCGAGGTGCCGCTCGGACAGGCGGTACACGCGGCGGGCGGCCCGGTAGCGCTGGCCGACGACCCGGACGCGGTCCGCGGCATGCTCCACCTCATGCGGCACAACCTCGCCGCGATGGAGACACCGCCCGTACCGCGCGCGTTCGCCGCGTTGCGGGCTCTGCCGCAAGGGCTCCTCGTGGCCGTGCTCCGGCGCTTCCTGAAGAGCCCGACGGCCGTGCACAGCGGACTCAACGACCCTTCGCCTGCCACGGCGGCCGAACTCGAGCGGCTCACCGAACAGCTCCGCGCCCCTGCGAGAGCCCACTAAAGACGTTGTTTCACTTGGCGAGTACGACCGGGGACCGGAATGCCCCATGAGATGGCGCTGCCAGTCGGATGGCGCTGATCTCATTCTGATCGGACCGGGTGCACTCGCCGCCTCTACCCTCGACGCGGGCACGACGTCCTGGGCGCCTGCCCGGTTACGGCAACACCACCTCAACACGCACTATCGCGAGATCTCATGAACACGTACTATCGCGTCCATCCTCCCGCTGAGTACGACAACCCACCCCGTTGAGGAGCCCTTCATGCCCGCCATCCTGGACCCAGTCCTCGATCTTCTGACCGTACGCGGCACCGTCACCGAGGCCGAGCAGGTCACCGCCCGGATGCGTCGGCTGCGCATCGATGGCGGACAACTGGCCGGTCTGGAGGTCCAGCCGGGCCAGCAGGTGCGAGTCCTCGTCGGCGGGCTCACCCTCCGTACGTACTCGATCTGGCACTACGACCCGTCCGGCGGCGTCGAGTTGTGCGTACTGGACCACGAAGCGGGCGGACCGGGCGCCCAGTGGGGCCGCACCGTCGCACCGGGCGAACAGGTGCGTCTGCGGCGGCCCGAGGGCACCTTCACGCTGCGTCCCGACGCCGCCCACCACCTCTTCGTCGGCGACGAGACGGCTTCGGTCGCGTTCGGTGCGATGCTCGCGGCACTGCCCGGGGAAGCCGTCGTCTCCGGGTGCGTCGAGACGGCGACAGCTGCGGACCGGCTGCCCCTGGCGGGCGGCGACCGGCTCGACTGGGTACTCCGGGGCGAGACGTCACTGCCGGAAGCGGTACGACGCCTGACCCCCGAACCCGGCGGAATCGCGTATGTCGCTGGGGAGGCACGGGACGTGCAAGCAGTGCGACGGGTGCTCCAGGAAGCGGGGTGGGACCGGCGCGCGGTCCTGACCAAGCCGTTCTGGACGCCGGGCAGGAAGGGCATGGACTGACGGCCTGCCCAGCACTTGTCCGTCGCAGGTTCACCGGGGAGGCAGTCCTGCAGAGAGCCTCGGGCAGCGAGGTCTCGTCACTCACGAGCACGTGGGGCGGCCACGAGGGCCGTTGTCAGAGGCGATTGGCAAGATTGCGGCCATGAATGTCACTCCTGTCACTCCGCCACGGCCGATCGACGTGGCCGCGGTCTTTCCCCAACTGGCCCCGCTGGCCCGCACGGCGACCCGCCTGCACCCGCGCCCCGGGGCGCCGACGTGGCACGACAGCTCAATCGGCGGGCCGCTGTTGTGGCCCGCTGAGGAGCCGTGGCCGCACTGCGAGGAACCGCATGTGGTGGACGGCATCAACCCAGCCCAGTCCCCGGCGGATCTGCGGCTGGAACGGCGGATCTTCGCCGCCTCGCACGGCCGGGGCCTGACTCCGGCGGAACGGGAGACTCTCGAGCGGATCCGGCCCCCTCGGACGTATCCGGTATGGCCGGCGGTCCAGTCGTACGACGGCCCCATAGCGATGCTGCCCGTCGCGCAGCTGTACGTACGGGATGTGCCCGATCTGAGCCCGCCGGAGGGCAAGGACCTGCTGCAGGTTCTGTGGTGCCCCTTCGATCATCCGATCATGCCCAGGACCCTGCTCTTCTGGCGTTCGGCAGCCGCCGTCACCGACATCCTCGACACACCCCCCGAGCCGCCCGCAGTGCAGTTCGACGGCTATCTACCGGACCCGTGCATGCTCGAACCGGAGCAGATCACCGAGTACCCCGACCATCTGGAGCTGAGCGAAGAACTGCGGGAGCAGCTCAGGCAATGGAATGTGCCCCAGGCGGCAGAAGGAGACATGGCCCCGGACACGTACTACGACTGCGTGCTGTCCAACGCACCCGGCTGGAAGGTCGGCGGCTGGCCCGCTTGGGACTCCACCGACCCCAGTCCGCAGCCCTGCTCCGAGTGCGGCACCGGCATGAAGGTCCTGATGACCGTCGCCACGTTCGAGGAAGGGGACGACGCCGGTAACAGCTGGTCTCCGCACCCCCACCCAGGTGCTGGACCGTACCCCGGCCACCGCGGCTACAACGCGACCGGCGTCCAGATAGGCAGCGGCTACCGGCAGCACCTGTTCGTCTGCCCGGCTGAGCCCGAGCATCCGCACATCGAGTTGATGACGTAGCCCGTCCGCAGTGTGGAGCCGGGGCGTCACCGCGACGCATGGCCCCAGGTTGAGCGCGTCCCGCTGAGCTCGCCGGCCCAGGACGGGCGCGATCCACCGGTTGGCGTCAGCCGTCGGGACGCCTCTCCGGCTTGGCCGCTCAAGGAGGGAGCGGCCCGTCCACGTCGAGGAACATCAGCGGTCGGTTCACGGTTTCCCGCGGTCTTGCTCACAGAGGGCTGCCCGGATCAGCCCAACGGCGGGACTGTCCCGGCATCGGAGCCGTCCTGGATAACCCCGTTCGCGGGGCTGAGCCCGCGCTACTTCTCGGAGGAGAGCTTGGGCGTCGCCATTCGCGTCGCCCCTTCCTTGCGCTTCACTGACTGGCGCGATCACGCGGAAACGCTTTCGACGGGACCAAGAACAGGTGCCAGGCACGCACAGGCCGGCCATTCCGTTCGCCGCAGGTCCCGGTCATCGGGTTCTCCGGCCCCAGCTCCATGCTGGACCAGGCGGCAGAGCTGTCCGATCGACCCCAGGGACGGACTTCAACGCAGCTCAGTCAGCACCAAGTCAGCACGGGAGGGGCGAAGACGGCCTTCCCCAGGCATCTACCCCCTCCCCTGAGCAGGCATGGTGGCCGCGCGCATACCCGGCCCCCGAACTATGTTGTCCCGCCACATGTGCGCCTGACCTGCGGATTCCTACGGTGTGGCGACACGCAAACGTCCCCGTCACACCCCAGGAAGTGGTGCCGATGTCGTCGCCCGCAACCGCTCCACCAGCTCCGAACAACCTCAAGCGCATCGTCGCCGCCAGCCTCATCGGCACCACCATCGAGTGGTACGACTTCTTCCTCTACGGTTCCGCCGCCGCGCTCGTGTTCAACGAGTTGTTCTTCCCGGACTCCGACCCGCTGGTCGGGACGCTGCTGTCGTTCCTGACCTATGCTGTCGGGTTCGCCGCGCGGCCGGTCGGGGCCCTGGTGTTCGGGCACTACGGTGACCGGCTCGGGCGTAAGAAGTTGCTGGTGCTGAGCCTGTTGATGATGGGCGGGGCGACGTTCGCGATCGGGCTGCTCCCCACCCACGCGACCGTCGGCACGGCCGCTCCCGTACTGCTGACCGTGTTGCGGCTCGTCCAGGGTTTCGCCCTCGGCGGTGAGTGGGGCGGGGCCGTGCTCCTGGTGTCGGAGCACGGGGACGCGCGGCGGCGCGGGTTCTGGGCGTCGTGGCCGCAGACCGGCGCACCGGCGGGGCAACTGCTCGCGACCGGTGTGCTGTCGCTGCTCACGGCCCTGCTGTCGGACGCCGCGTTCAACAGCTGGGGCTGGCGGATTCCGTTCCTGCTCTCCGGGGTCCTGGTCATGGTCGGTCTGTGGATTCGTCTCTCTGTCGACGAATCGCCGGTCTTCAAGCAGGCCCTGGCGCAGGCGGAGTCGCGGAAGGCGAAGGCCGAGCCGCTTCCGTTGGTCGCCGTGATGCGGCACCACTGGCGCGACGTGCTGATCGCCATGGGCGCGCGGATGGCCGAGAACATCAGCTACTACGTCATCACGGCCTTCATCCTCGTCTACGCCACGACCGCGGCCGACGTCTCCAAACAGACCGCGCTCAACGCGGTGCTGATCGCGTCGGCCGTGCACTTCGCGGTCATCCCGGCCTGGGGCGCGCTGTCGGACCGGATCGGCCGGCGCCCCGTGTACCTGCTGGGCGCGGCCGGTGTCGGGCTCTGGATGTTCCCGTTCTTCATGCTGATCGACTCCGGTCACTTCGGGAGTCTGCTGCTCGCGGTGACCGTGGGGCTGGTGCTGCACGGCGCCATGTACGCGCCCCAGGCGGCCTTCTTCTCCGAGATGTTCGCGACCCGGATGCGCTATTCGGGGGCTTCGATCGGCGCCCAGTTCGCCTCCGTCGCGGCGGGTGCTCCGGCGCCGCTGATCGCCACCGCGCTGCTGTCCGAGTACGACAGCTCGACGCCGATCTCCCTCTATGTCATCGCGGCGTCCGTGCTGACGCTGTTCGCCGTGGGGGTGGCCCGGGAGACCCGGCACCGGGATCTCGCGGAGGTCGGCCCCGTCCCCGGTGACGGAGACGGGAGCGGTTCGGTGTCCGACTCCCGTGCGCAGCAGGCGCGCACCGTCTGAGCCGCCGCGTCACCGGCCCCCGTACGCCCGTGCGTGCGGGGGTCAGGGCCGTGCCGGTGCCGACAACCGGTGGAGCCTGAGGGCCAGTTGTATCTCCAGCACGCGGTCGGGGCTCTGCCAGTCGTCGCCCAGGAGCCGGCCGACGCGCTCCAGGCGCTGGGCAACGGTGTTCACATGGACGTGCAGGGCCTCCTTGGTGCGGGCCGGGCTCATTCCGCAGGCGAAGTACGCGTCGAGGGTGCGCACGAGTTCCGTGCCGCGCCGCGCGTCGTAGGCGACGACCTGACCGATGGTGCGCTCGACGAACCCGGGCACGTTCTGGTCGCCGGCCAGCAGCAGGCCCAGGAAGCCGAAGTCCTCGGCCGCCGCTCCGTCTCCGCCCCGGCCCAGCAGGCGCAGGGCGTCCAGACAGCGTCCGGCCTCGGTGTAGGCGGCGGCCACGGCTTCGGGACGGGCGGCGAGATCCCGCACGGGCGCGGAGGCGCCGACGGTGACGGCCTCGTGGACCGCGCGGCCCAGGTGCCGGGCGGTGCGTCGGGCCAGATCGCTGGCACTGTCGCCGTCCGTCAGCGGCAGCAGCAGTACGGTGCCGCCGTCCCGGGCGGCGGCCAGGCCGTGCCGGGTCGCGGCGAGGTGGGAGGCCGCGGCCCACAGGCGTCGGCGCGCGTCCGCCTCCTGGTCGGCGTCGGCCTCGGTGGCGTCGAGGCGGGCGGCCAGGACGACGTGGGCGGCGGACAGATCGGCGTGCAGCCGCCGGGCCCGGTCGTCCAGCAGGCGCGGATCGCGGTCGCGGGCGTCGAGCAGGTCGTCCAGGAGCTCGCCGCGGACCCGCTGTTCGGCCTCGGCGGCGGAGCGGCGGGCGAGCAGCAGCAGGGAGGTGACCATCGCGGCGCGTTCGAGGGTGAGCTGGTCGACGGGGTCGAGGCCGGGGTGGCCGCGCAGGACGAGGGCGCCGAACAGCTCGTCACCGGCGGCGACGGCGGCGATCCAGTCGTCCTTGTGCCGCACCACGTGTCCGTCGGCGCGGGACGCCTCCAGCGCGTACTCCGGTGCGGCGGCGGCCTCGGTGAACTCCACGGTGCCGTCCAGGACCTGCGAGACGGCGGCGGCGACGTCGTGCACCCCGCCGCCGCGCAGGACGAGCTCGGCGAGCCGGTCGTGGACGTCGGAGGCGCGCTCGATGACGCCGCTGCGGTCCTGGATGATCTCGTTGGCCCGCTCCAGGCCCGCGAGGGCCGAGCGGGTCTCGGCGAGCAGGTTGGCGGTGTCGATGGCGGCGGCCGCGAGGGCGGCGAAGGAGCCGAGCAGGGCGATCTGCTCGCGTTCGAAGACTCTGGCCCGCCGGTCCGCGGCGAAGAGCACGCCGATGACGTGGTGGCCGAGCATGAGGGGTACGCCGAGGATGGCGACCAGGCCCTCGTCGCGCACACCGGCGTCGATGGTGCCGGTGTGCTGGAAGCGGGCGTCCTTGAAGTAGTCGTCGGTGACGTAGGGGCGGGCGGTCTGGGCGACGAGGCCGCCGAGGCCCTCCCCCATGCCGAGCCGCAGTTGCTGGAAGCGGGCGGCGACCGAGCCCTCGGTGACCCGCATGTAGGTGTCGCCGCGGTCGGGGTCGTTGAGGCTGAGGTAGGTGACGTCGGTGCCGAGCAGGGAGCGGGCGCGCTGCACGATCGCGCGCAGTACCGCGTCCAGGTCCCGCAGTCCGGCGAGGTCGTGGGCGGTCTCGAACAGCGCGGAGAGCTCGGCCTCGCGCCTGCGCCGGCCCTCCAGCTCCGAGCGCACCCGCAGCGCGAGGTGCTTGGCCCGTTCGAGCGCGTCGGTCCGCTCGGCCGGTCCGCCCTCGGCGCGGGCGAGCAGCACCGGCTGCTCGTAGGCGTCGGCGGAGGCGCCGCGGGCCAGCAGCTCAAGGAACGGCGTCTCGGCGGACTGCGCATGATCGCGGGACATGCTCACAGGATTCCCCATCACCCGCCCCTCCCGGCAGCCCTGTGGAAAACCCCGGCTCAGTGCGCGGTCCAGCCGCCGTCCAGGACGAGTGAGGTGCCCGTGAGGGCGGCCGTGTACGGGCCGCACAGGTACGCCACCGCTTCGGCGACCTCGTCGGGTTCGATCAGCCGCCGCAGGGCGCTGTCCCGCAGCAGTACGTCGGAGAGCACCTGCTCCTCGGGGACCCCGTGGGCCCGGGCCTGGTCGGCGATCTGCCGCTCCACCAGCGGGGTGCGGACGTAGGCGGGGTTCACGCAGTTGGAGGTGACGCCGTGGGCGGCGCCTTCGAGGGCGGCGGTCTTGGACAGGCCCTCCAGCCCGTGCTTGGCGGACACGTAGGCGGCCTTGTAGGCGGAGGCCCGCAGGCCGTGGACGGAGGAGATGTTGACGATGCGGCCCCAGCCCTGCCCGTACATGTGGGGCAGGGCGCCGCGGATCAGCCGGAAGGGGGCCTCCAGCATCACGGTGAGCACGGTGTGGAAGACGTCCGGCGGGAACTCCTCCAGCGGTCGCACCAGTTGCAGCCCGGCGTTGTTGACGAGGACGTCGGTGCCGGCCGCGGCGCGTTCGGCGGCGTCCAGGTCGGTCAGGTCCAGGACCTGCGGCTCGACACTGCCCGCGAGGTCCCCACAGCTCCCGGCGAGCGCCTCGAGACCGGCGGCGTCCCGGTCGACCGCTCTGACCTCGGCGCCGGCCGCGGCCAGCCGCAGCGCGCAGGCACGGCCGATGCCGCCGGCGGCGCCGGTGACGAGGGCGGTGCGGCCGTGCAGGTCGAGCGAGGAGGCGTGGGGGGCCTGGAGGACGCTGGGCGAGGTCATGCCCCGACCCTAGGCAGCGTCCACCCCGTCCCCCATGTGGGCACGCCCCATACTTCAGAAGGAACCAGTGGGTTCGAACCATGTGGGGGCGTCGGACAGGGCCTGCTTGACCCTGGTCTGCCCGAACTCCTTGATGTCCGGCAGCGCGTCCACCGCGAACCAGCCCACCTCGAGCGACTCGTCGTCGTTGACCCGGGCCTCGCCGCCCACGGCCCGGCAGCGGAAGGTGATGTCCATGAACTGGCAGACGTCACCGTTGTCGTAGGTGACCGGCTTCAGCGCCTGCACGAGGACCAGCCGCTCGACGACGCACTGGACGGCGGTCTCCTCCTCGACCTCGCGCACGGCGCAGGCGGCGGGCTGCTCCCCCGGCTCCGGGATGCCTCCGATCAACGACCAGCGCCCGTTGTCGGACCGTCGGCCGAGCAGCACTCTGCCCTCGTCGTCGAAGACGACGGCGGTGACTCCGGGGAGCCACAGGAGCTGGTGTCCGGCCGAGGCGCGCAGGTCGCGGATGAAATCGGGAGTAGTCATGCGTCCGACCCTAACGGGGCGGCCGGACCGCTCCCGCCGCCGTCACGGGGCGTGCACCGGGCGTACGGCTACACGTCGCGGGCGCGTCGACCGCGCACACCGGCGCCGACGGCCCAGCCGAGTCCACCGGCGGCGACCAGCACCAGGGCGATCTCGGGTGCGATGCCGAACCGGGTGGCGGGCGTCTCGGAGGAGCGCAGGGGCACCTCCTGCACCAGGGAGTCGGCCACGAACATTCCGGTCTTCTGGGTGATCCGGCCGTCCGGCATGATGATCGCGCTGACGCCGCTGGTCACCGGGACGGTGACGGTCCGGCTGTGCTCGACCGCGCGGATCCGGGACATGGCGAGCTGCTGGTAGGTCATCTCACTGCGGTCGAAGGTCGCGTTGTTGCTGGGCACGGAGATCATCTGGGCGCCGTCGGTGACCTCGGAGCGCACGGCCCAGTCGAAGGCCGCCTCGTAGCAGGTCACCAGGCCCACCTTGGTGCCGGCCATGGTGAACACGCCGGGTTCGGTGCCGCGGCTGAAGTCCCGGCTGACCATGCTGGTCCAGGTGTCGTTGATCGCCCCGATGAGCGAGCGCAGCGGCAGGTACTCGCCGAAGGGCTGGATCTGCCGCTTGTCGTAGGTGTCGACGGGGCCCTTGTCCGGGTCCCACAGGATCTGCTCGTTGAGCAGCTTGCCGTCGCGTTCCACGACGCCGCCGACCGAGATGGGCGCGCCGATGGCCTTGGCGGCCCGGTCGATGACGAGGCGGGCGTCGGCGTTGGCGAAGGGGTCGATGTCCGAGGAGTTCTCCGGCCAGAGCACGAAGTCGGGGCGGGCCACCTTGCCCGCCTTCACCTCGTCGGCCAGGCGCAGTGTCTCGCGCGCGTGGTAGTCGAGTACGGCCCGGCGCTGGGCGTTGAAGCCGAGTCCGGCGCGCGGCACGTTGCCCTGGATCACGGCGACGGTCGCGGTGCCGTCCTCCGCCGTGTCACTGACCAGCGGCCTGGCGGCCACGGCACCCACCACGGGTACGGCCACGCCGAGGAGTGCCACGGCCGCGGCACCGCGTCGCACCTCGTCGCCGCGGCGGGCCCGGACGGCCAGGCGCACGGCCTCGTGGAGGGCGAAGCCGCACAGGACGACCGCGAAGCCGAGAACCGGTGTGCCGCCGACCGCGGCGAGCGGCAGGAACACGCCGTCCGCCTGCCCGAACGCGATTTTGCCCCAGGGGAAGCCCTCGAAGGGCACACGCGCGCGTGCCGCCTCTCCGGCGATCCACAGCGCCGCCGCCCACACCGGCCACCCCGGCAGCTTCGACACGGCGGCCACGCCGGCGCCGACGGCCGCCACGAAGAGCGCCTCGATCGCGGCCAGGGCGAGCCAGGGGCCGGGGCCGACCTCCACGCCGGTCCACACCAGCAGGGGCAGCAGGAAACCGAGGCCGAAGAGGTAACCGAGGCCGAGGCCCGCCTTCCAGCCGCGGCCGCGCAGCACCCAGCCGAAGACGGCGAAGGCGGGCAGCGCCAGCCACCACAGGGTGCGCGGCGGGAAGCTGATGTAGAGGAGCACTCCGGAGAGCGCCGCGGCGGCGGCCGGGAGGAGGCGCGCGAGCCGCGAGACGGCCCGGGAGGCGGGCGTGGTCTGCGGTTGCGTCCGGTCCGGCTCGCCGACGGTGGTTGCGGTGGCTGTCACCCCCCGGAGTGTACGGCGGGTGACCTGGCCGTGGACAGGACGGTCCGAGGACCTCGACGGGCCGTGGGCGACCCGTGCCGCATCGTTTCGCCACAACCGGGCGCCGACCGGTCCACAATCCGCCGACCAGCCGTTACGGTGTGGCCGAGCCCCGGTCGCCGGTCCGATACCGCCGGGCGGCGGGGGCCCGTCAGGTCGGGGGCGACGGGGGCGGGGGACACGGTGGGTTCGAGGGGGACGGCGTCTGCGGCCGGTGCGGTCGCGGACGGCGACAGACGCGGGGGCGTGGACACGGCGGGGATGGTGATCCTCGCCGCCTGCGCCTCCTGGTCGCTGATCACCGCGGCCGCGCGCGACGGGCGTCCCGAGGGGGTGCTGCTCGCGGTGCTGGCCGTGACCGCCGGTTACGCGGCGGGTCGGATCGGCGGGGCGCTGCTGCCCGTTGCCGCGCCCTGTGCCGTCGCACTGGCCGGGGTCGTCCTGGCGGTCGCCGTTCCGCACCTCGCGCCGGGGCCGCGGCTCACCGCACCGTTCGGGCACGCCGGTGCGACCGCCGCCCTGCTCGCGCTGTCGGCGGGCGCCGCGTGCTGCGGGGCGTGGGCGGGCGGGGTGCCGGCCGTGCGGGCGGCGCTACGGCTGCTGGCCGCCGGGATCGGGGTGATCGCGGCCCTACTGGGCTCGGTCGCCGGCTGTGTCGCCTGTGCGGTGGTGCTGCTGTGCTCGCTCGCCGCCGGCCGCATGCGCCGCCGCGGCGCGGGGATCGCCGGGCTGGGTCTCGGCGCGGGTCTGGTGACCGGCCTGAGCTGGGCGGTGCCGGGCGGCTTCGTGCCGGACGGGCTCGCCGCGTCCCTCGAGGGGCAGCTGACCTCCCATCGCGTCCGGCTGTGGTCCGACGCACTGGAGTTGCTGCGCGGGGACCCGGCCCTCGGCGTCGGTCCGGGACGGTTCGGGGCGTCGAGCCCGACGGCCGCGGGGTCACCGGTGCCGGACGGCCGCCCGCACTCCGCGGTGTGGCAGCAGGCGGCCGAACAGGGGCTGGTGGGGGTGGCACTGCTGGCCGCGGCCTTCTGCTGGGTGCTGTACGCGCTGTGGCGCTCCCCGCGCCCCACTCCGGTCGCCCTCACCGCGGGCGCGGCACTCACCGGGGTCGCGGCCATCGCGACCGTCGGCAACGCGCTGAGCTTCACCGCGGTCCCGCTCGGCGCGGGGCTCCTCGCGGGGCTGGCCACGGCCCGCCCCTTCGCGGAGGAATCACCGGCCCGGGGCACGGACGCCAGGCCGCGGAACGGCCGACTGCCCCGCTGAGACAGTGCGGCCCGGCGTCCCGTGCCGCGGGCTTCGGCGGGCCGGGTCCGCCCGGCCTCAGTGGGCCGGGCCCGGTGCCTTCGGGCGCAGACGGTCCTTGATGACCTGGACGGCCGCCTCCGCGTCGTCCACGGTGATCGTGAAGGTGTGGCCGTCCAGCAGGCGCAGGATCAGGCCCTCGCCGCGCCGTACGACGACGGCCGTGCCCATCTCCGGCCGCCACCGGTAGCCCCAGCCGCCCCAGTGGCGCGGGGTGACGTGCGGCGCGAACTCGGCGCCCGCGACGAGGGAGAGGGGGATGCGGCGGCGGGGCACGCCGATGTGGCCGCAGCGCACTTCGAGGCAGTCCTCGTCGACTCTCAGCGCGACGTGCACGAACGCGAGCGTGCCGAACAGGACCAGCAGCCCGGCCGCGATGCAGCCGACGACGGCCATGGCGAGCGGGGCGACGCCGGACTCCCAGGCCGATTCGACGGCCAGGGCGATGCCGAGCGCCATGCAGGCGGCGCCGATGAGCGCCAGGAACCACTGGACCCGGCTGGTGGCACGGCCGGTCCAGACATTGGGCTGTGGGACGGTCTCGCCGTGGCGATGCCTCATGGCTATGAGGTTACTCATGTTTCGCTGCGCGGGTACCTCGTCGCGCAGGGTGACTGGGCCGACCGGGCGGGGCGGACCCGTCAGCCGGCCGGGGTGACCGCGCGCAGGAGGCGGCCCTCGTCGTAGGCCAGCGCGGGCGCGGGCAGGGTGCCCTCACGTCCGCTCAGCAGCACCGTCAGGGTGCCCGTCGCCGGGGCGCCGGGGTCGGGGCGGGCGCCGATCCGGCGCAGCGCCTGGGCGGCCACGGCTCCGGCGGAGCCGTGCAGGACGAGCCGCGGGGCGCCGGGACGCTGCACGGCGGCGCGGATGCGTTCGGCGACCAGTTCGTAGTGGGTGCAGCCCAGGACGACGGTCGTCACGTCGTCGGGTGTGAGGGCGGCCGCGGCGGCGACGGCCTCGGTGATCGCGGTCTCCTCCGCGTGCTCGACGGCGTCGGCGAGTCCCGGGCACGGCACCTCGGTGACCGTCGCGTCTCCCGCGAAGTCCTCGATCAGGCCCCGCTGGTAGGGGCTGCCCGTGGTGGCCGGCGTCGCCCAGATCGCCACCGGACCGCCGCCGGCCGCGGCGGGCTTGATCGCCGGCACGGTGCCGATGACGGGCACCTCGGGCTCTAGCCGTGCGCGCAACGCGGGCAGCGCGTGCACCGTGGCGGTGTTGCAGCCGACGATCAGGGCGTCCGGACGGTGCGCCGCGGCGGCCTCGGCCACGGCGAGGGCGCGCCCGGTCAGGTCCTCGGGGGTGCGCGGGCCCCAGGGCATTCCGTCGGGGTCGAGGGAGAGGATGAGATCGGCGTCCGGTCGCAACCGCCGTACCGCGGCGGTGGCCGCCAGCAGACCGATTCCGGAGTCCATGAGCGCGATCTTCACCCGGCCACCATAGACGATGCGCCGCCACCGGCCGGTGCCGTGGGGCAGACTGCGCACGTGAGCGCCGATGCGTGGACTTCCGTCGTGACCGTCGTGACCTTGGTGTCAGCCCTCTCCCTCGCCGCCTGGCTGTGGCTGCTGTTCGCCCGGGGCTTCTTCTGGCGCACGGACGTCAGACTTCCGGCCCGGGAGGAGCCCGGCGTCTGGCCCCCGGTGTGCGTCGTCGTCCCCGCGCGCGACGAGGCGGCGGTGCTGTCGTCGAGCCTGCCGTCGCTGCTCGCCCAGGACTATCCGGGGCGGGCCGAGGTCTTCCTGATCGACGACGGCAGCACGGACGGCACCGGTGAGCTGGCGTGCGAGCTGGCGCGGCGGCACGAGGGGCTGCCGCTCACCGTGGCCTCCCCCGGGGAGCCGCCGGCCGGCTGGACGGGCAAGCTGTGGGCCGTGCGGCACGGCATCGGCCTGGCACGCGCGCGTGAGCCCGAGTACCTGCTGCTGACGGACGCCGACATCGCGCACGCTCCGGACAGTCTGCGCGCGTTGGTGTCCGCGGCCGGCACCGGGGGCTTCGACGTCGTCTCCCAGATGGCCCGGCTGCGGGTGGAGAGCGTCTGGGAGCGGCTCGTGGTCCCGGCCTTCGTCTACTTCTTCGCCCAGCTGTACCCGTTCCGGTGGATCGGTGGTGGCCGCGCCGGGAGCGGACGGAAGAAGGCGACGCGGACGGCGGCCGCCGCGGGCGGTTGCGTGCTGCTGCGGGCCGACGCCGCCGAGCGGGCGCGGATCCCGGACGCCATCCGGCACGCCGTCATCGACGACGTGGCCCTCGCCCGCGCGGTGAAGGGCGCCGGCGGCCGGGTCTGGCTGGGCCTGGCCGACCGGGTGGACAGCGTGCGCCCGTATCCGCGGCTGCACGACCTGTGGCGGATGGTCTCGCGCAGCGCCTACGCGCAACTGCGGCACAACCCCCTGGTGCTGGCGGGAACGGTGCTCGGCCTGGCCCTGGTGTACCTGGTGCCGCCCGCGGCGGTGCTCGTCGGCGCGGCGACGGGGCAGGGCGCGACGGCCGCCCTGGGGGCCGCCGCCTGGCTGGTGATGGCGGGGACGTTTCTGCCGATGCTGCGCTACTACCGGCAGCCCCTGTGGCTCGCGCCGCTGCTGCCGTTCACCGCGTTCCTCTATCTGCTGATGACGGTCGACTCGGCGGTGCAGCACTACCGGGGGCGCGGCGCGGCCTGGAAGGGCCGCACCTACGCCCGTCCGGACGCGGTGCCCGAGGAGGGCCGGGCGGGCTGAGCGCCTCCCCGGGGGCGGGTCATTTGCGGCCGGGGGTCCAGTTCATGCCCCAGCCGTAGGCGTGATCGACCGTCCGCTGCGGGCTCACCCCCCGGTCGGGCACCAGGTAGCGGGCCTCACGCTGGACGACGAGGTCGTTTCCGGTGTTGGTGATCAGCGCGAGGGCGCACACCGTCGAGGGCACCGTGCACTCGTCGAGCGAGAAGTCGACCGCGGCGCCGTACTGCGGCTGGAGGGTGACCGTGGCGTGCAGGTCGGCGAAGGAGCGGGCGCCCTCGTAGATGGTCACGAAGACGAGGATGCGCCGGAAGTACTGCCGGTGGTCGAGGCTGATGGTGAGGTTCTCGCCGGTCGACACGGCGCCGGTGCGGTCGTCGCCGTCGAGGTGGATGAACGGCGGCTGGTGCAGCGCCCCGAAGGCGTTGCCGAGCGCCTGGACGACGCCCTTGCTGCCGTCGCTCAGTTCGTACAGGCAGCACAGGTCGAGGTCGAGGTCGTCGTGCATGGCGACCGGGCGGCCGAGCTTGCGGGCCCAGCCCGAGAACTGCTTGCGCACCTGCCAGTTGAGGTTGACGCGCATGGCGCCGGAGGTGCCGCCCTGCTTGGTGAGCGAGACGGAGGGCGCGGCCTTGGTGAGCGTGACCTTGGTCAGCCGGACCGGCTCCGCGGCGGGCGCGGCCGGGGGCGGCGGGGGCGCGGCGGCCGGCCGTGCCGCGGGAGGAGCGGGCGGCGCGGGCGGCGCCGGCGGGGGCATCGTGGCCGCGGGGGCGGGCGGGGCCATCGGCGCCGGCTGGGCGGGCGGGGGCGGGGTGTGCTGCGGCTCGTCCACCGAGATGCCGTAGTCCGTGGCCAGGCCCTCGAGTCCGCTGTCGTAGCCCTGTCCGACGGCGCGGAACTTCCAGGCGCCCTGGCGGCGGTAGAACTCGCCGAGCACGAAGGCCGTCTCGACGCTGGCGCCCGGGTTGTCGAAGCGGGCCACGACGGCGTTCCGCGCGGTGTCGCGCACCTCGATGTACAGATCGGGGACCTGCCCGAACGCTCCGCCGTCCGAGGAGGCGGCGAGGAGCACCGTCTCGATCGCGGGCTCCACGCGCGTGAGGTCGACGAGCAGGCTGTCGGTCACCCGGCCGCCGACGTCCCGCTTACCCTCGTGGCGGACCGAACCGGAGGCGTGGGCCGGCTGGTTGTAGAAGACGAAGTCCGCGTCGGAACGGACCTTGCCGCCCACCAGCAGGAGGGCGGAGGCGTCCGCGTCGGGCACGCCGGGGCCGGATCGCCAGCCCAGTTCGACCCGCAGCGCCGTCGTCGGCACCGGGGTGTTCGATCCTTTCGACATTGACATGTCCGCCCCCATCACGTGTCACCGAGCCGGGTCGTGTCCCGGCGAATCGTCGAGTTCCTGACGCACAACCTATTCTCCGGGCCGCCCGCCCTTGAAGAACAGTCCGGCAGAAGCTTCGGTCAACCGCCGGTAACCCGTCCGGAACTCGGCCTTTACCGCAAAATCGCGTGGCGTGACGCCCTATTTTGCCAAGTTCGCTCGCATTGGGGATGCCCGGTCACTGCGGACACGGAAAACAACCCTCTTATCGGTCTCCCCAACCAGCACATCGTGGGCTTAACTTATGGCCATGACCTCCCCCCGCTCCACTTATGGCGGCGGCTACTACTCCGCCTCCTTCCCGGACACCCCGATCTACGACTCGCTCGTGGCCGAACGGGGCACACCGCAGATCGCCCCGATCCGGGTCCCCGCCGCGTACGACATGCCGAGCAGCAGCCATCTGCCCGCGCTGCCGTCCGCCCTGCCCGCCCTCCCGGCGGGCCCCTCGCAGCCCTCCTACGGATACCCGCAGCAGGCCCCGCAGCCCGCCCCGCTGCAGCAGGCGCCCGCCGCGTACATCCCGCACCAGGCGACCGCGCCTCGCGGCTACCCCGGCCCCCAGCAGCCGCAGCAGCCCCGCCCGGGCGCGCCCGGCCCCGCGGGGTACGAGGCGATGCGGCCCGCGGCTCCCCGGCCGGCGCCCGCGCCGTACCAGGACCCGTACAACCAGCAGCAGTACCGCGGCTACTGAGCCGTCCTCGGGGTTGTCGGTGCCACCTGGCACGATGACCTCATGGGGTACGCGCGACTGCAGTCGATCCACGTCCATCCGGTCAAGGCGTTCCGGAGCCTGTCGCTCCAGGAGGCCGTTGTGGAGCCCTGGGGGCCGGCCGGAGACCGACGCTGGATGCTGATCGACGACGGGGGAAAGGTCGTCACGCAACGCCGGCAGCCGCGCCTCGCCCTGGCCGCCGCCGAGCTTCTGCCCGGCGGCGGCGTACGGCTGTCCGCGCCCGGCATGGCACCGCTCTCGGTGCCGGTCCCGCGCGCGGTGGGCACCGTGACGGTGCAGATCTTCCGGGACAAGGTCGAGGCGCTCCCGGCCGAGGACGCGGCCGCGCACGCCTGGTGCAGCACGCTGCTCGGAGCCGACGTCCGGCTGGTGCACCTGGACGATCCCGCCACCCGCAGGCCCGTGGACCCGGCGTACGCGCTGCCGGGCGAGATGGTCTCCTTCGCGGACGGCTTTCCGCTGCTGCTGGCCGCCACCGCCTCGCTCGACGCCCTCAACTCCCTGATCGCGCGGGGCGAGCACGCGCACGAGGGTCCCCTGCCCATGGACCGCTTCCGGCCGAACCTGGTCGTCTCCGGCACCGAGCCCTGGGCCGAGGACCGCTGGTCCCGCGTCGCCGTCGGCGAGGTCCTCCTGCGGGTCGCCAAGCCGTGCGGGCGGTGCGTCGTGACGACCACCGACCAGGGCACCGCCGACCGCGGCGCAGAGCCCCTCCACAGCCTCGGCCGGCACCGTCGCGTCGACGGCAAGCTGGTCTTCGGGCAGAACCTGGTCCCGCTCGGCCCGGGCACGGTCCGGGTCGGTGACCCGGTGCGGATCGTCGAGTGAGGAGCCCGCGCTCGCCCGGACCGTGCCCGAGTTCCGGACAAACAGCCCGGTAACGGGAACCCGGTGCGGGGTCCGCGCGTTGGGGTTCATGAGAGGTTCATGAGAACCCGGCCGTGACGGGCCACCAAGCGGGACGGCGCGCCCCCCGCGGTCCGGTCCGCCCGGGATCCGCGTGAACGGCTCGACGGGGGTGGAGCGGAGCGGGAAGGGGGTCCGTGTGTGCGGGCGATCAGAGGTCTGTGGCGTTGGCGAGGCAATCCGCTGCGCCGCGGAAGCGACCTGGCCGAGGCCTGGGTGGCCCTGACGGCACTGCTGTTGATCCTGTCCGTGGCGCCCCTGATCGGCGTGCTCGTCGGCGGTGCGGCGCAGAACGCCCTGCAGCGGTCGGTGCGCGAGCAGCACGAGTCCCGGCACCGGGTGACGGCCACCGTGCTCCGTGCCCTGGAGCGTTCGCCCGTGGCCGTCGACCCGGAGGGTGCCTCCTCCGGCGAAGAGCTGCGCAGCCGTGTCCTCGCCGCCTGGACCGGGCCGGACGGCTCGCGGCACGAGGGCCCCGTCCTGGTGGGCATCGACCGCCCGGACGGCGGCGACCGGTTCGCGATGTGGACGGACGCGCGGGGCCGTGAGGTGGCCCGCCCGCTGGATGCCGAGACCGCCACCACCCACGCGGTGCTCGCCGGGACAGGCACCGCGGTGGCGGTGGCGGCCCTCGTGGAGGCCGCCCGGCGCACAGTGGTCTGGCGCCTGGTCCGCCGCCGGTACGCGCGCCTGGAGCAGGAGTGGGAGCGGGCGGGGCCGGACTGGGGCAGGACCGGCGCGGGCAGTTGACGGGCTTGTGCCTCCGGTCAACTCACCACCTGCGCGCACGCTACGGTGGACCGGCCGAACCGAATCGGCGACGACCCGCGTACGACGAGGTGGGGGCACAGCAACGCCATGGCACAGGGCACGGTCCAGGTGACGCACACCGGCACCTCGCGGTGGCGGCGCCGCACGGGTGAGTACGCATCGCTCGCCGCCGCCCTGGAGGCCGCGGCCGACGGTGACGTCCTCACCGTCGCCCCCGGGACCTACCGGGAGAACCTCGTCGTCCAGCGGGCGGTGACCCTGCGCGGACCCGAGGGCGCCCAGGGTTCGGTGCGCATCGCGCCGGCCGACGGTGTCCCGCTGACCGTGCGCGCCTCGGCGGTGATCCAGGACCTGCACGTCGAGGGCCAGGACGCGGCGGCGCCGGCGGTCCTGGTGGAGGACGGCACGCCCGAGCTGCTGGGCCTCAGGGTCGTCGCGCGTTCCGCCTCCGGGATAGAGGTGCGCGGCGGCGCGCGCCCCACGGTGCGGCGCTGCACCGTCGACAATCCGGCCGGTGTCGGCATCGCCGTCCTGGACGGCGGGGGCGGCGTGTTCGAGGAGTGCGAGGTCGTCGCGGCCGGGCAGGCGGGCGTCGCGGTGCGCTCCGGAGCCCATCCCCGGCTGGAGCGCTGCCGGGTGCACCACGCCGCGGGTTCGGGACTGACGGCGACGGGCGAGGGCTCCGCCCTGGAGGCCGTGGGCTGCGAGGTCTACGAGGTCCGCGGCAGCGGCGTGCAGGTGACCGCCCGGGCCACGGCCCACCTGACCGACTGCGACGTGCACCGCACCACCGGCGACGGTGTCACGCTGGACACGGACGCGGTGCTCACCCTCGCCGACTGCCGCATCCACGACATCCCGGAGAACGCGGTCGACCTCAGGTCCCGCTCGGTCCTCACCCTGACCCGCACCAGCGTCCGGCAGTTCGGGCGCAACGGCCTGTCGGTGTGGGACCCGGGCACGCGGGTGGACGCCAACCAGTGCGAGATCTTCGACAGCACCGGCGACTATCCGGCGGTCTGGGTCAGTGACGGTGCCACCGCGGTGCTCGACTCCTGCCGGGTGCACGACGTGCCGGACGCGCTGTTCGTCCTGGACCGCGGCTCGCGCGTGGACGTCGTCGACAGCGACCTCTCCCAGGTGCGCAACACCGCCGTGTCGGTGAGCGACGGCGCCACCGCGCAACTCGACGACTGCCGCATCCGGGACGCCGCCACCGGCGCCTGGTTCCGCGACCACGGCAGCGGCGGCACCCTGAACAACTGCACCCTGGACGGCAATCGCACCGGTGTGATCGTCACCAAGGGCGCCGACCCCACGATCGAGCGCTGCACCGTCGACTCCCCCTCCGAGGCGGGCGTCTACGTGTCGGCGGGCGGCCGCGGCAGCTTCCTGAACTGCCGGGTGACCGGCAGCGCCGGCTACGGCTTCCACGTGATCGACGGCTGCCGTACGACGCTGCGGAAGTGCCGCACGGAGCGGTGCGCGCGCGGCGGGTACGAGTTCGCGGACGGCGGCCCCGACTCGGCGTACGACTCCGGGCCGCTCGTCGAGGACTGCACCGGCGACGAGAGCACCGGCCTGACGGCGCCCGCCGCGCCCGAGCCGGTGGTGCAGACCGCGGCCCAGTCCCCCGGTCTGCTGGGCTCGATCCCCGGGCAGCGCACCACCGAGCAGGAGCCGCTGATCGCGGCCGCCGCCCCGCCGGAGCCCGCCCGGACCTCGAAGGCCGTCCTGGGCGAACTGGACGCCCTGGTGGGCCTGGACAGCGTCAAGCGCGAGGTACGGGCGCTGACCGACATGATCGAGGTGGGCCGGCGCCGGCAGCGGGCGGGCCTGAAGGCCGCGTCGGTCAAGCGGCACCTGGTCTTCACCGGCTCCCCGGGCACCGGCAAGACGACGGTCGCCCGGCTGTACGGCGAGATCCTCGCCTCACTCGGGGTGCTGGACAAGGGCCACCTGGTCGAGGTGTCCCGGGTGGACCTGGTGGGCGAGCACATCGGGTCCACGGCGATCCGCACCCAGGAGGCGTTCCAGCGGGCGCACGGCGGCGTGCTGTTCATCGACGAGGCGTATGCGCTCTCCCCCGAGGACGCGGGCCGGGACTTCGGCAAGGAGGCCATCGACACGCTGGTCAAGCTGATGGAGGACCAGCGGGAGTCGGTCGTCGTGATCGTCGCGGGGTACACGGCGGAGATGGAGCGCTTCCTGTCGGTCAACCCCGGCGTGGCGTCCCGCTTCTCACGCACCATCACCTTCGGCGACTACGGCCCCGGGGAGCTGCTGCGGATCGTGGAGCAGCAGGCCGACGAGCACGAGTACCGGCTGGCGCCGGGCACGTCCGAGGCGCTGACGAAGTACTTCACGGAGATCCCCAAGGGCCCCGCCTTCGGCAACGGGCGCACCGCCCGCCAGACCTTCGAGGCGATGGTGGAGCGGCACGCGAGCCGGGTCGCCCAGCTGGCCGACCCCAGCACGGACGACCTGACGCTGCTGTACCCCGACGACCTGCCCGGGCTGCCGTAGCGGAGCCGGGGCGGGACGCCGGGCACTAGCGGTTCCCCGCGTACTAGCAGTCCCCCGCCGTGTCGTCGGCCGCCGGGACGGTGACGGCGGCACCCTCGGTGTGACGCGGTGCCGGCAGCTCCGGGCGCAACCGGGCCAGCAGCCGTCCGCGTTCTTCGGCGAAGACCGGGTCGGCCTGGTAGTCGGAGTGGCCGAGGATCGGCGCCGGCAGCGGATGGAGTTCGGTCCGGCCGTACGTCAGCGGGTCCCTGAGAGGTGCGCGGTCCACCGCGGGGCCCGCGTCGCCCGGCAGCCGCATCGGGCCGCCGATGGGGTCGGTGCGCCGGTAGAGGTTGCGCCAGCAGTCGACCTCCTCGTGCAGCGAGGCGAGCGCGTCGGGACCGAAGTGGGCGGGGAACCAGCGGCCGTACAGCCGCTCCAGCGGGGAGCCGTAGGTGAGCAGGGCGACGCGCCCGCGGGCGGACGGTTCGAGTTGCCAGGACGCGGCGGCGGCGAGGACGCTGCCCTGCGAGTGCCCGGAGATGACCAGCCGGCCGCCGGTGGCGCGGGTCCAGGTGGCCATCCGCCAGGTCAGGTCGGGCACCGCGCGCTCGGCGTAGCAGGGCGGTGCGAAGGGGTGCGCGGCGCGTGGCCAGAAGGTGCCGACGTCCCACAGGATGCCGATGGTGCGCCGCGCGGAGGCGTCCTTGTAGGCGCGCCTGCCCCAGGTGACGAACAGTATGAAGCCGAGGCCGATCAGCCAGGAGCCCAGGTCCTCGGCGGTCTGCGCGGCCCCCTGGACGACGGCGTACGTGCCGCGTGCGGCCTCGCCGGGTACCCGGTCGGTCGTCAGGGCGCCCACCAGGGCTCCGGCGCCGAGGAGCAGGGTGGCGGCGGAGGTGATGGCGACGAGGAGGGGCGCCCGGTCGGTGAGGGTGGCCATGGCGCGGCTGAGGGCGATGCGCCGGGTGCGCCCCGGGTCTCCGGCCTCCCCCGGGTGGTCGCCTTCCACGGTGTCCCGTTCCGCGCGGGCGAGGCGCAGGGTGTGCAGGGCGAGCGCGGCGCACATCAGCAGGACGACGACGAGCAGCGGCGGGATGACGGACGCCTGCCAGGTCAGCAGGACGGGCGGGCCGTCGAGGGAGGTGCCGGTGCCGTCCATCCAGTCGGAGACGCGCTGGGCGACGCCGCCGGACATCACGCCGCCCAGCGCGCAGGCCAGCATGGCGACGGCGGGGCCGCCGAGGCCGCGGATCGCGGCGCGGGCGTCGGGGCGGCTGCGGTGGAGCAGGTGGGCGACCACGGCCAGGGCGACGACCAGCAGCCCCTGTACCAGGGCGATGCCGCCGAAGGCGGTGTTCCCGGACAGTCGGCCGCCCGAGGTCCAGTCCGGGCGGGCCCAGCCGCCGTAGAGCAGGGCGAGGACGAACAGGAGGAGGGCGGCGAGCGGCAGGCGGCGGACGAGGTGCTCGTCGAGTGTCCGGTCGATGAGCCGCTCGCTGCGGCCGCGGCGGCACACCACCGCGACCACGGCGACCGCCGCCGCGGCCATGGCCCCCAGCAGCGCCCATCCGAGCGTGTCGAGCAGCGCGGGCCCGCCCGGCCGGCGGTCGAAGCGGGCCGCCGGGACGGCCACCCCCACGGCGACGGTCAGCAGACCCGCGGTGGTGTGCGCCGCGCGCAGCCGGGCCACCAGGCGGCGCCCGTACCAGAACCCGGGGCGGCCCAGCGCGGCGCGGCGGGGATCGTCCTCGGGGTCGGCCTCGCGGTCCATCGGCTGCTGGGACTCGTACGCCCGCCAGGTGCGCAGCGAGAGGTACCACAGCAGCCCGGTCAGGGCGGCCGGTACCGCGGCCGCGAGGGCGAGCCTGCGGCCGGGCGTGCTCCACCAGCCGCCGTCCGAGAGGGCGGGTGACAGGAAGCCCAGCCAGGAGTGCCGCTCGGCGCACGCGCGGGTGCCCGCGCACTGCCAGGCCACGAGGTCGAGGGCGACCTCGCAGGCGGCGGCGACCAAAAGCACCGTCAGGGTCAGGGCCGCGAGCCGCAGCAGCAGTCCGTAGAGGCGGACCGTGCGGATCCGGTCCTGGGCGGCGGGCCGCATCCAGTGGGCGATGTTGACCACCATGAAGGGCAGGAGCAGCAGCCACAGGGCGCGGGTGCCGTTGCCGGAGGTCAGGTTGCACCAGACGTAGGCCTCGGGGACCGGCCGGCCCCGGTAGTCCTCGGGCCGGGACTCGGCGTCGGCGTCCTCGGTGCGGCGGAAGACGGCCGCGACGTGGTCGCCGGTGATCCGCACGGTCCGCGGGTCGTCCAGCATCTCGGCGGGTGTCGTGCCGCCCACTCCGTGGACCAGGAGTTCCAGGGCGGTGCCGCTTCTCGCGTCGGGCCCGCCCGTCCCGGCCCGTTCCTGCGCCTTCTTCACTGTCCGCACTCCCCCGTGACGTGCCGTCGGCTCTGTCCGTGCGGGCACAAGGATCTCCCGTCCGCGGACGTCGTACACCCCTCGGCACGGAATCTCCCCGATCCGTGTGGCCGGTGGTGCCCGGGCGGGCGGTGGCGCGGGCCGTGGCGGGGCGTGCGAGGATGGGACATCCGCGCACGGGTGCGGGGAGAAGTCCTCATCAGAGCGAGTGCGGCGGCGTGTCGGACGGTTTTGCGGCGAAAGGACCGGGGCGTACGTGAGTGAGAATCCGAACCTCCTCGCGGAGCAGCGGCGCGCCCTGATCCTCGACGAGGTGCGCCGCCGGGGCGGGGTCCGCGTCAACGAGCTGACCCGCAAGCTCGGCGTGTCGGACATGACGGTCCGCCGCGACCTGGACGCGCTGTCGCGGCAGGGCGTGCTGGAGAAGGTGCACGGCGGCGCGGTCCCAGTGGCCGAGGCGAGCACGCACGAGCCGGGGTTCGAGGCCAAGTCGGGGCTGGAGCCGACCGCCAAGGAGGACATCGCGCGGGCCGCGGCGGAGCTGGTCGCGCCGGGTGCCGCGATCGCCCTGTCGGGCGGCACGACGACGTACGCGCTGGCACACCGGCTGGTGGACGTGCCGGATCTGACGGTGGTGACCAACTCGGTGCGGGTGGCCGACGTGTTCCACGTGGCGCAGCGTACTTCGGGGGCGCGGCAGGGCGGGGCGACGGTGGTCCTCACCGGCGGTGTGCGCACGCCCTCCGACTCGCTGGTGGGCCCGGTCGCCGACCAGGCGATCGCGACGCTCCACTTCGACGTGCTGTTCCTGGGCGTGCACGGGATATCGGCCGAGGCCGGCCTGTCCACGCCGAACCTCGCGGAGGCCGAGACGAACCGGCGGCTCGTGCAGTCGGCACGGCGTGTCGTGGTGGTCGCGGACCACACCAAGTGGGGTGTCGTGGGCCTGAGTTCGTTCGCCGCGCTGGAGCAGGTGGACACGCTCGTCACCGACTCCGGCCTGTCGGCGGATGCCCGGCGGGAGGTCGCCGAGCACCTCGGGCTGGTCGTGGCGGGCGAGCCGGAGCCCGAGACCGACTGACCTCGCGTCGGCGTCGGCCGCGCACGGGAGCCCCTGTTGCACAAACCCCTGCCGCACAAACCCCTGCCGTGCGAGGCGCCGCGCATGCCCGCCGTGGGGCGCCCGCCCCGCTGACACCCGGCGTGCCCGGGTCTATCGTGGCGCCACCCAGCCGATCGTCCGCCGCGCGCGGCTTCGCCCCAGGGGGTGGTGTCCATGGCTCGCCGTCTGCGTCCGGTGGGTCTCGACTTCGTCGAGACGGCGCCGGTGCGCCTGGTCTTCGCGCGGGAGGTCGCCGCCGCTCCGGACGCCGTCTTCCGCGCCCTGGCCGAGGACGTGCCCGGCTGGACCGCGTGGTTCTCGGCGGTGACGTTCGCCCGGCCCATCGGTGAGGGCGCGGGGCGCGAGATCCGGCTCAGGGGCGGTGCGCGCTTCGTGGAGACGGTGCTGGCGGCCGAGCGGTCCGAGGTGTACGCCTACCGCGTCGACGTCACCAACGTGCCGGGCGCCCGGGCCATGCTCGAGGAGTGGCGCCTGACGCCGGCCGGGACCGGGACACGGGTGCGCTGGACGTTCGCGGCGGACGGTACGGCGCCGTTCCGTTTCGTGCTCGACCAGGCGCGTCCGGGGCTCGGGCGGGCGTTCCGAAGCGCGGTCACGTCGCTGGACCGGCGGCTGCGGCGGCCGTAGCCGCGCGACCGGCGACCGGCGACCGGCGACCGGCGACCGCTCAGTCGAGCAGGCTGCCGGTGCGCAGCAGGGACTCGATCGCCGCCGTGTACGGCTCGATGTCGAGGCCCTGGTCGGCGAGCCAGGCGTCGGAGTAGTACTTGTCGAGGTACCGGTCCCCCGGATCGCACAGCAGTGTCACGACGCTGCCCCGCTCCCCCGAGGCCACCATCTCGGCGACGATCTTCAGTGCGCTCCACAGCCCGGTGCCCGTGGAGCCGCCCGCCTTGCGGCCGATCGCCCGCTCGAGGGAGCGTACGGCCGCGACGCTCGCCGCGTCCGGCACCTTCATCATGCGGTCGATCGCGCCGGGTACGAAGCTCGGTTCCATCCGGGGCCGGCCGATGCCCTCGATGCGGGAGCCGCGGTCGCAGGCCACGTCGGGATCGCCGGTGGTCCAGCCCTCGAAGAAGCAGGAGTTGTCCGGGTCTGCGACGCAGACGCGGGTGTCGTACTGCATGTAGTGGACGTAGCGGGCGAGGGTCGCCGAGGTGCCGCCGGTGCCGGCCGTGGCGACGATCCAGGACGGCTCGGGATACCGTTCCAGCCGCAGCTGACGGAAGATCGACTCGGCGATGTTGTTGTTGCCGCGCCAGTCGGTGGCGCGTTCGGCGTAGGTGAACTGGTCCATGTAGTGGCCGCCGGTCTCCGCCGCGAGGCGGGCCGACTCCTCGTACATCCGCCGGGAGTCGTCCACGAAGTGGCACCGTCCGCCGTGGAACTCGATCAGCCGGATCTTCTCGGTGCTCGTCGTCCGGGGCATGACGGCGATGAAGGGGACGCCGATCAGGCTCGCGAAGTAGGCCTCGGAGACGGCCGTCGAGCCGCTGGACGCCTCGATCACCGGGCGGTCCGGCCGGATCCAGCCGTTGCACAGGCCGTACAGGAACAGGGAGCGGGCGAGCCGGTGTTTGAGGCTGCCGGTCGGGTGGGTCGACTCGTCCTTCAGATACAGGTCGATGCCCCAGTGTTCCGGGAGCGGGAACAGGAGCAGGTGGGTGTCGGCCGAGCGGTTGGCGTCGGCCTGGACCTTGCGGACGGCCTCTTTCAGCCAGGCACGGTAGGCGGCGTCGCTGTGGTCGACGTCGCGGGTGGTGCCGGTGCCGGTCTGTCGGTCAGTGCTCACTTCGGGGCTCCTTAGGCCGCGCGCCGACGGCGGACAGCGCGGCCGACACCTGGATCATAAACACCTTGCACACGCTTCTCACCTGCATAAACGCACCTTTGGGGGCCTCAAAGGCACCCCTGGGGTGCGGGGGTCGACGCGGCGGGGGCGCGACGGGGGGGCGCATTCACGCGAGTGCTCCGGTCGCCTCCGGAAAGGACCGGCGCGTACTGGTGCTCGGAGCGTGCTGCGGGCAGACTGCCAGCGGCGGAACCGACGCGCGCGAGGGGGCGACGGCCATGACGGAGCCGGAGTTCAGGGCCACGGGGGTGCGGATCGGCAAGCGGCTGCGTTCACTCACCCGGGCCGGGACAGTCCGGATCAGCGGTGGCCGCGTGGAGTTGCTGACCAGCTACGGCAGTGAGATAGACAGCGCGCCGGTGCAGGCGGTGCGCGCCTCCCGCCCGTGGTTCGCCCCGCAGGACCGGGCGCTGGCCGACCTCGACGGGAAGCGGTACCTGCTGACTCTCGGCGAGCGTGACCCGGCCCCCGGGGAGCCGGGGCCTCCCGCGGCCCGCCGCTTCATCGAGGCGGTGCGCAGGGCGGCCGGACGCCACGCCTGAGAGATGTCCGTAACTTGCGGTGCCTCACCCCTTGCGTCACGCTGGTCTCACGTCACTCTGGGTTTACCGGCGATAACGCTGCGAACCAGCCCGCCGGCCATGACAGCGGGCGACGTGCGCCACGTGCGGCTCGCTGGATCCGAACTCCGTGTTCTTCCGGACCTCTATGTCGGGGAGTCGCAGCCGTGATCACTCACCCAAGCAGACACTGCACGGTGGAGCTCCAAGCCCTGCCGTCGCGGATCGGCCAGGTCCGCAGAATCGTATCTGCGCAATTGCGCTACTGGCATATGGATCTCCTGATCGACCGTGCGGTGCTCGGCGTGACGGAGTTGCTGACCAACGTCCATCTGCATGCGCGGCCCGACAAGACGTGCACCGTGGAGATAGAACTGCTCCTGGACCGGCTCACGGTCTCGGTGCGCGACCACGATGCGCGACTGCCCGTCGTGGACGACGCCGAGCCCCTTGCCACGTGCGGGCGCGGGCTCGCCATGGTGGCCGCGATGAGCGAGAGCTGGGGCGCCCGGCCGGACGGTGAGTCCGGCAAGGTCGTCTGGTTCACGCTCCCGACGGCCGTGACCGCCACGCCGGTCACCGCGCCACCCGTG
This sequence comes from Streptomyces sp. NPDC111628, assembly GCF_055635195.1. Lineage (NCBI taxonomy): Bacteria > Bacillati > Actinomycetota > Actinomycetes > Kitasatosporales > Streptomycetaceae > Streptomyces > Streptomyces sp. NPDC111628. The sequence continues at coordinate 1,120,402 of NZ_JBVKBZ010000003.1, forward strand.
TCGGCCCGCCCGCCGCGCCGTCTGGTCGAGGAGGTGCCGGCCGCCGCGTTCGCCGAGGTCGAGCACGCGGTCGACCTCGGCAGCCCCCAACCCGCTCCCGCCCGGTCGGCCGTTGCCGGCTGACCGGGCGGTGACCGTCCGCTGCCGCGGGCCGTGCGTCACGGTTCCGGCGACGCCCGGAACGCGGGTTTGCGTCTCCGGCGGTTGACGACCGGCGGGGTCGGTAAGGGCCCTGACGGCGCGTCGGCCGTCCGGAAGGACGCGGTACGGGGGCTAGCAGTGGCCCGCGGCCGCAAGCGGCGGCGGGCCCGGTCGAGATGGACGCATCCCCTCTTGCTGAGCCCGCCTTGTCGGCCAGTGAGCGGCCGGCGCGGGACTGGGGTCCGTCGGCGTCCGGCGTGGTCCTGCTCACGGCCCGGCTCCCCGCGCCGGTGCGGCACTCGCCGTGAGGTGAAGGGCGGGTGCCGCACCGGCGGCGGGGTTCGCCGGGGGGTCAACGGACCGGCGCGGGCTACTCCGTGGCGACGGCGCGCAGTACGTCCAGGCGGGATGCCCGCCGGGCCGGGCGCAGGCCCGCCAGGGCACCGGCCGCGAGACCGACCAGGGCCACCACCGCGAGCTGCGCGGGCGGCACGGCGAAGGCGAAGGCGCTGTCCGAGGCACCGTCGGAGGCCGCCACCAGGACCCAGCCGAGGAAGGCGCCGAGGCCGAGCCCGCCGACCGTGCCGAAGGCGGCGACCAGGACGGACTCCCAGCGGACCATGGCCCGCAGCTGGGCCCGGGTCTGCCCGACGGCGCGCAGCAGGCCGAGTTCGCGGGTGCGCTCGTGGACCGCCAGGGTGAGGGTGTTGGCGATGCCGAGCAGGGCGATGAGCACCGCGAGGGCGAGCAGCGCGTAGACGAGGGTCAGCATCATGTCGATGCCGCCCGCCGAGGACTCGGCGTACTCGTCACGGGTCTGCACCTCAGGGTTGCCGTACTGGCCGGCGACCTTCTCGACCGCTGTCTTGCCCGCCTCCGCGCTCACGCCGTCCTTGAAGGCGACGGCGACCAGGGTGTCGGAGTCCTGGGTGCGGTGCGGGGCCCAGGCCGCGCGGGTGATGACGTAGTCGCCGGCGAGTTCGGACTGTCCGTAGACCGCGCGGACGGTGAAGGTCCCGCTGCGTCCGTCGGTGAAGGTGAGGCGCGTGGTGTCACCGGTGGTCAGTCCCTGCTTGTCCGCCTCGCTCCCGGTGACCGCGATGCCGTCGGTGCCGAGGTCGTCCAGTGAGCCGTGGACGGTGCCCAGGTCGAAGGTGCGGTTCAGGGCGACCGGGTCGGTGACGGTCAACGCCCGTCCCTCGCCGTCCACTTCCGCGACGCCCCGGCCCAGGCCGACGGCGGTGTCCACCTCGGGCAGCTTCTGGACCGCGCCGGCCAGTCGCGGGCTGAGGCCGCTGCCGCCCGCGCCGAAGGACGGCGCGCTGACGGCGACGTCGCCCGCGAAGGACCGGGAGACGGTCTGGTCCATGGTCGCCTTGAGCGAGGCGCCGAAGACCGTGAACAGCGACACGACCGCCACACCGATCATCAGCGCCCCGGCGGTGGCCGCCGTGCGCTTGGGGCTGCGCAGGGCGTTGCGCCGGGCGAGGACGCCGGTGACGCCGCGCAGCCGGTCCAGCGGGGCTCCGAGGACGCGTACGGCGGTGGCGGAGGCGACCGGGCCGAGCACCACGAAGGAGGCCAGGGCGAGGACGGCGCCCAGTCCCGCCAGCCACACCGACGGCGAGAGCAGGACGCCGACGAGTGTGACCGCGAGGGCGAGCGCGAGCAGCGCCGTGCCGGTGACCGCCCGCGCGCGGGAGGCGCCGGAGGTGTCGACGGCCGTCTCGCGCAGCGCGGCCAGGGGTGCGGTGCGGCCGGCCCGGGCCGCGGGCAGCAGGGCGGAGCAGAGGCAGACCACGACGCCGACGGCGAGCGGGAGCAGCAGCGACAGCGCGCTGATCACCAGGGCGCCCTCGGGGAACGGGAAGCCGATCGCCGGGAAGAGGGCCTGGAGTCCGGCCGCGATGCCGATGCCGCCCGCGAGCCCGGCGGCGGACGCGGTCACGGCCACGACGGCCGCCTCGACGAGGGTGGCGGCGGTGACCTGGCGGCGGGAGGCGCCGAGGGCGCGCAGCAGGGCGTTCTCGCGGGTGCGCTGGGCGACCACGATGGCGAAGGTGTTGTGGATCGAGAAGGTCGCGACCAGCAGGGCGATGCCGGAGAAGACGAGCAGGAAGGTCGTGAAGAGGCTCAGGAACTGGCTGGAGATCATGTCGGTGTTCTCCGCCGCCGACTCCTGCCCCGTGATGGCCTCGACGCCGTCGGGCAGTACGGGGGTGAGCCGGTCGGCGAGTTCCTGCTGGCCGACGCCCGGCCCGGCCCGCACCTGGATGCTCGCCGCCTCGCCGGGCCGTGCCGTGAGGTACTTCTCGGCGTCGGCCCGGGTCATGCCGGTGAAGGTCACCTGGGCCATGCCGTCCTCGCCGCCGAAGGTGGCGAGACCGACGATCGTGACCCGGACGGGGTCGGGGGTGCGCAGGGTGGTGGTGTCGCCGATCGCCAGGCCGCCCTTCTCGGCGGCGCCGCGGTTGACGACGACCTCGCCGGACTGCTGCGGGGCGCGGCCCTCGGCGAGGCGGTACGGGTTCAGCTCGGTGTCGGTGATCCAGTTGCCGGCCAGGGTGGGCGGGCCCTGGCCGCCGATCGGGTCGCCGTTCGCGCCGACGAGCTGGCCCGCGCCCTGGATGCTGGGCGCGGCCGCCGCGACGCCGGGCACCCGCTCGACGGTCCGCACCAGGTCGGTGCCGACCGGCTGCCGTACGCCCTGGCTCTCGCCCGGTGTGGTGATGGCGTCGGCGCTGCGCACCACGGCGTCGGTGCCGCCGGCGGCGTTGCCGAACATGGTGTCGAAGCTCGCGCGGAGCGTGTCGCCCATGACCAGGGTGCCGGCCAGGAAGGCGACGCCGAGGACCACGGCGAGGAACGTCCCGGCGAAGCGGCGCTTGTGGGCCCTGAGCGACGAGACGCTCAGCCGGACGGGGACGGAGGCGTTCATGACGGCACCTCGAAGGCTTTCATCCGGTCCAGGACCTTGTCGGCGGTCGGCGCGTCCATGCGGTCGACCAGGCGTCCGTCGGCGAGGAAGACGACCTCGTCCGCGTGCGCGGCGGCGACGGGGTCGTGGGTGACCATGACGACCGTGCGGCCGGTCTGCCGGACGGTGCGGCCGAGCAGGCCCAGCACCTCGCCGCCGGAGCGGGAGTCGAGGTTGCCGGTGGGCTCGTCGGCGAAGACCACGTCCGGCTGTCCGGCGAAGGCGCGGGCCACGGCGACGCGCTGCTGCTGTCCGCCGGAGAGTTCGGCGGGCCGGTGGTGGAGGCGGTCGCGCAGTCCGACGACGTCGGTCAGCGCGTCGACCCATTCGGTGTCGCCCCGGCGGCCGGCGAGGTCGAGGGGGAGGGTGATGTTCTCGGCGACGGTCAGCGTGGGCACCAGGTTGAAGGCCTGGAACACGAAGCCGACGCGGTCGCGGCGCAGCAGGGTGAGCCGGCGGTCGTCGAGGGTGCTCAGGTCGGTGTCGCCGATGCGGGCGGTGCCCGAGGTGAGCGTGTCGAGGCCCGCGGCGCAGTGCATGAGGGTGGACTTGCCGGAACCGGAGGGCCCCATGATGGCGGTGAAGCGGCCGGCCGGGAAGTCGACGCTGACGCCGTCGAGGGCGCGTACGGCGGTGTCGCCACCGCCGTACACCTTCACGGCGTCCACGACCCGGGCGGCGGCCCGGGTGACGGTCGTCGTGGTCATGCCGCACCGCCCTTGCCGGTCCGGCCGAACTGCTCGTCCAGCACGGACAGCCGGCGCCAGTACTCGTCCTCGTCGATCTCGCCGGAGGCGAAGCGGTGGCCGAGCACGGTGATGGGCGAGTTGTCCTCGACGGTCCTCGGCCGCCCGGGTCCGCGGCGCCCGCGCCACACCGTGCGGCGCAGCAGGGTGATGCCGCCGCCGATGACCAGCGCCCAGATCAACGGGAAGAGCAGGATCCACGGGCCGGGCCCGCCGTCGCCGAACTGTGCCAGGGTCTCCATGTCGTCCAACTCCTCGGTCGCGATGTCCCTTGTGTCGCTTCCGAGCCTCGCCCCGGGAGGGGGCCCGGGTCGTCGTACGGCCAGCGGCAGTACGGGTACGACGCGGGGAGTACTCCGGCGGCCCGCGTCTGCTTCCCCGGTCTCCGGACACTCACTCGACGTCTGTAACTACTAGTATGTACAGTGCGTGTATGAGCACCTCGGAACGACTGATCGAGTCCACCCGCGAGCTGCTGTGGGAGCGCGGGTACGTGGGCACCAGCCCCAAGGCGATCCTGGAGCGGGCCGAGGCCGGGCAGGGAAGCATGTACCACCACTTCAGGGGCAAGCCCGACCTCGCGCTCGCCGCGATCCGGCGCACCGCCGAGGAGATGCGGGCCGCGGCCGGGGCCGTGCTCGCCGGTCCGGGGACGCCGTACGAGCGCATCGAGGCGTATCTGCGGCGCGAGCGAGACGTGCTGCGCGGATGCCCGGTCGGGCGTCTGACGATGGACCCGGACGTGATCGCCGACGACGCCCTGCGCGCCCCGGTGGACGAGACCCTCGACTGGCTGCGCGAGCAGATCGCCCAGTTGGTGGAGGAGGGGCGGGAACAGGGCGAGTTCGCGCCCTGGCTGGACGGCGAGGAGATCGCGGCGGCCGTCGTCGCGACCGTGCAGGGAGGCTACGTCCTGGCCCGCGCGTCCGGCTCCCCCGCCGCCTTCGACGCGGGCGTCCGGGGCCTGCTCTCGCTGCTTGCGAACCACAAGAACTGACGCGCGACCCACAGGAACTGAGGGGACATCCGATGCATGCCATGCAGTACGCCTTCACCCTGCCCGCCGACTATCCGATGGACGTCATCAGGGAGCGCGTGGCCCGCACCGGGCACCTGCTGGACGACTGGCCCGGTCTCGGGCTCAAGGCGTATCTGATCCGCGAGCGGGGCAAGGACGGTTCGCCGGTCAACCAGTACGCGCCGTTCTACCTGTGGAACACCGTGGAGGGCATGAACTCCTTCCTCTGGGAAGGCGCCTTCCAGCGGCCCACCGACGACTTCGGCCGGCCCGCGGTCCGGCAGTGGACGGGCCTGGCCTACGAGGAGGGCGGCGCCGCCGGCAGCCTCGCGCGGCACGCGGTCCTGCGGCGGCACCGGGTGCCGGAGGGAGTGCCGCTGTCGGAGGTGGCGGCGGATGCGGTGCGGGAGACCGGGCGGCTGGCGGCCTCGGGCGGGGCGCTGCTCGCGGCGGCGGTCGTGGACACCGGGCGCTGGGAGCTGGTGCGCTTCTCGCTGTACGCGGGCGACGCGCCCGACGGGGTGGAGGGCGAGGTCTTCCAGGTGCTGCACCTGTCCGCGCCGGGGCGGGCCCTGCTGTCGAGGGGGCGCCAGTGGTGAGCGCCGTCCGCACGGTTCTCGGGGACGTGCCCGGCGGGGACTTGGGGGTGTGCGACGCCCACGACCACCTGTTCTTCGCCAGCCCCCGGCTGCCCGGCGAGGAACTGCGCGACGCCTCGGCGGCACGGGCGGAGCTGGCCGCCTTCCGGGAGCGGGGCGGCGGCGCGGTGGTGCAGTGGACGCCGTACGGACTGGGCCGGCGGGCCGCCGATCTGCCGCTCCTGTCCCGGGAGACCGGCGTCCACGTGGTGGCCGCCACGGGACTGCACCAGGACGTCCACTACGACCAGGACACACTCGCCGCGCTGCGGGGCCGGGCTGCCGACGTCTTCGTGGCCGAACTGACCCGGGGCATCGGGACGTCGGGCGTCCGCGCCGGGCTGATCAAGGTGGCGGGCGGCTTCCACGCGCTCGACGCGCACGCGCGGTGGAGCATGTCGGCGGCGGCCGAGGCACACCACGCGACGGGGGCGCCGATCGCCGTGCACCTGGAGCTGGGCACCGGCGCCCTGGACGTGCTGGACCTGCTGTGCGGCGAGTTGGGAGTGCCGGCGGACCGGGTGGTCCTCGGTCACCTCAACCGGTCCCCCGACCCCGTGGCCCACCGGCAGGCCGCCGCGTCGGGCTGCTGGCTGGCCTTCGACGGGCCGTCGCGGGCCCACCACCCCACCGACTGGCGGATGCCGGACGCCGTGCGGGACCTCGCCGAGGCGGGTTTCGGCGACCGGCTGCTGCTCGGCGGCGACACGACGACCGCGTCCGCCCGCTCGGTCGACGGCGGTCACGGGATGCCGTACCTGCTGCGCCGGGTGGCTCCCCGGCTGGCGCTCGCCGTGGGCGAGGAGCTGGTGCGGCGGGTCCTGACCGAGAACCCGGCGCGGGCGTTCGCCGTCGAATGGCGCTGAGGTCCGTCCACGCAACCGGCCCCCACCCGACGGGAGATCCCCCATGCCCTTCGTCCGCATCGACGCCCACGGCGGCGGCACCGACGACGACCGGCTCGACGCGCTCGGGCGGGCCGTCCACGACGCCCTGGTGGAAACCCTCGGCATTCCGCCCGACGACCGCTTCCAGGTCCTGACCGCCCACGACCCTGCCGGCAGCACCCTGCGCTACGACGACTACCTCGGGGTGCACCGGGACGAGGGCATCGTCTTCGTGGCGATCACGCTGCGGGCAGGGAGGACGACCGGGCAGAAGGAGGCGCTGTACGGCCGGATCGCCCGACTCGCCGAGGAGTACGCGGGGACCGACCCCCGCAACGTCTTCGTCACCCTGACCGAGAACACCTCCGCGGACTGGTCGCTGGGCAACGGGCTGGCGCAGTACGTAGGGTCGGGACCATGCTGAGACTCGGAATCCCCGTCGTCGGTGTCACGGACCTCCCCCGCGCGGTGGCGTTCTGGACGGCCGCGCTGCCGCTGGTGGCCGCGGAGGAGTGGCAGAGCGGGACCTGGCGCACGCTGGAGTACGCGGACGGCTCCGGGCGGGCCCTCGGTCTCCTGCGCAGTGACTCGCCGCCCGAGCCCCGGCCCCGGCTCCACCTCGACCTGTTCACGGACTCGGCCGAGGAGCAGCAGGCGGAGGTGCGGCGGCTGATCGGCCTCGGCGCGCGGGCCGTCGAGTGGGACCTGTACCCGCCCGACCCCGACTTCGTCGTTCTGGCCGACCCGGACGACAACATCTTCTGCGTCATCGACCTCAGCCACGCCCCGAGCGGCGGGGACCGGCCCGCGCCCTGAGTCGCGGGCCGGTCCGGAGGCCTACGCCGGCACGCCGAGCGGGTCGTCCAGGACCGGCTGCCAGGCCAACTCGGCCGCGCCGACCAGGCTGTTGTGGTCGAGACCGCAGGGCAGGATCGGCACCCCGCCGCTCTGGCCCCACAGGCTGCGCCCCGCGACGACCGCGCGCAGACGCTCGGGGTCGGCGTCGAGGAGCGCCCGGTGGAGTCCGCCGAGGATGATGCGGTCCGGGTTGAGGATGTTCACCAGGCCCGCCAGTCCCAGGCCGAGGCGGTCGAGGAGGGTCTCGGTGGCGGTGCGGACGGCCGGGTCGGCGTAGTGGTCGCGGATCAGGTCGTAGGACTGCTGGAGCAGGGACACCTCGGGTCCCGGTTCGCGTCCGGCCGCCGTGAGGAAGGCCAGCGGGTCGGTCTCCACGTCGAGGCAGCCGCGGCTGCCGCAGTGGCAGGGGCGGCCCTCCGGGTTGACGGCGAGGTGGCCGACCTCCAGGGCGAGTCCGGAGCTGCCGGTGTGCAGGCGGCCGTCCAGGACCAGGGCGCCGCCGACCCCGCGGTGGCCGGTGGCCACGCACAGCAGGTCGCGGGCGCCGCGTCCGGCACCGTGGCGGTGCTCCGCGAGGGCGGCGAGGTTGACGTCGTTGCCGGTGAAGGCGGGGCCCTCGATTCCCGCGGCGCGCACCTGCTGCGCGAAGATCTCCCGCACGGGTGCGCCGGCCGGCCAGGCCAGATGCAGCGGGTTCAGGGCCAGGCCCTCCGGTTCCGCGACGGCGGACGGCACGGCGAGCCCGGCGCCGACGCAGCGCCGCCCGGTCTCCCGCAGCAGCTCCGCGCCCGCCTCGACGACGGAGCCCAGCACCTTCGCCGGGTCGGCGTCGACGACCTCGCAGCCGGGCGCGGTCGCGACGATCCGGCCCCCGAGGCCGACCAGGGCCGCCCGGAAACCGTCGGCGTGGATCTGGGCGGCGAGGGCGACGGGCCCGTCCTCGGCGACCGAGAGACGGTGCGAGGGGCGGCCCTGGGAACCGGCCGCCGCGCCGGGCCTGGCGTCCACCCGGATCAGGCCGAGCGCCTCCAGTTCGGCGGCGACCGCGCCCGCCGTGGCCCGGGTCACGCCCAGTTCGGCGGTGAGGACGGCCCGGGTGGGGGCACGTCCGGTGTGCACGAGCTCCAACGCGGGTCCGAGCGCACCGCGCCCCCGGTCCAGCCGCGTCCTCGAGGTGGTCCCTTCCCCCGCCGTCCGGGGGTCCGCCTTGCCGCTCATGAGGGGGAGTCTCCCATGATCCGTCCGCACGGGGTGCCTAGAAGCCACTGACCCGGAGCGTGATGTTCAGCCGCCCGGCGAGCCCCAACTCGGGCGGCGCGGTGCCCGGGTGCACCCTCGGCACCCCGTGGTGGGCGAGCCGCGAGGGACCACCGAAGACGAACAGGTCGCCGCTGCGCAGCTCGGTGTCCGTATAGGGGCGGGTGCGGGTCTCCGGGTTGCCGAAGCGGAAGACGCAGGTGTCGCCGAGGCTCAGGGAGACCACGGGGGCGTCGGAGCGCTCGTCGGCGTCGCGGTGCATGCCCATGCGGGCGTCGGCGTCGTAGAAGTTGATCAGCGCGATGTCGTACGGCGCCGGTGCCACCGCCTCGGCGCCGAGCGCGTCGGTCACCGCGCGGCGGGCGAGGTCGTCGAGCCGGGCCGGGAAGGGCTTGACCGGGGCGCCGTCGCCGTCGACGGCGGTGGCGGCGTAGCCGTACGGGTACCAGTGCCGGCCGAGGCAGACCTGCCGGGCGGTCATGGTGCCGCCGCCGGGTGTGCGAACCGTGCGAAGTCCGGCCGGCGGGCGGGCCCACGCGCGGCAGGCGTCCAGCAGCTCGCGCTGCCGTTCCGGGGCCAGCCAGTCCGGCACGTGGACGGCACCGGGTGCGGTCTCGGCGCGGGTCCTGGGGAACAGCTCGGCGTCCATGTCCCCATCCTGCCTCCGCGCCCCGCTCCCCGGGTGCGACCGGCGCTGAGCTGCGGCTCGGCTAGCCTGGACACACGATGAACGACCGCAGCACGAACGACCGCAGCACGAATCACCGCAGCGAGCGCGACGACCGCATGGCGACTCCGTGGGGCGAGCGCGTGCTGTCCCGCTTCCCCGAGGACCCGCACGACCGGCTCCGCGCCTGGGACGCCTCCGACGAGTACCTGCTGGGGCACCTCGCGGAGCGGGAGGTCCCCCTGTCCGGCACGGTCGTGGTGGTCGGCGACCGGTGGGGAGCGCTGGTGACGGCGCTGGCGGCGCACCGTCCGGTGCAGATCACCGACTCCCACCTGGCGCGGCAGGCGACGCGGGGCAATCTGGAGCGGAGCGGTGTAGAGCCGGGCTCGGTGCGCCTGCTCACCACGCAGGACCCGCCGCCGGACCGCGTCGACGTGCTGCTGGTGCGGGTGCCGAAGAGCCTCGCCCTGCTGGAGGACCAGCTGCTGCGGCTGGCGCCCGCGCTGCACGCGGGCACGGTCGTGGTCGGCACCGGGATGGTGAAGGAGATCCACACCTCGACGCTCCGGCTGTTCGAGCGGATCGTCGGCCCGACCCGGACGTCTCTGGCCGTGAAGAAGGCCCGGCTGATCTTCGCGGAGCCCGATCCCGCGCTGAAGCAGCCGGCCAACCCCTGGCCGCTCGGCTACCGGCTCCCCGACGACGTCGGACCGCTCCTCTCCGGCAGGCCCGTCGTCAACCACGCCGGTGTCTTCTGCGCCGACCGGCTCGACATCGGCACCCGCTTCTTCCTCCGGCATCTGCCGGATCCCGGGCGCTTCCGGCGGGTGGTGGACCTGGGCTGCGGCAACGGTGTGGTCGGTACGGCGGTGGCGCTGGCCGATCCCGACGCGGAGCTGCTGTTCACCGACGAGTCGTTCCAGGCGGTGGCCTCGGCCCGGGCGACGTACCGGGCGAACGAGGTCGCGGGCCGGGCGGAGTTCCGGGTCGGCGACGGGCTGGACGGGGTGCCGGACGGAAGTGTCGACCTGGTGCTGAACAACCCGCCGTTCCACTCCCACCAGGCGACGACCGATGCCACGGCGTGGCGGATGTTCACCGGGGCGCGGCGGGTGCTGCGCCCCGGCGGCGAACTGTGGGTGGTCGGCAACCGGCACCTGGGCTATCACGTCAAGCTGCGACGCCTGTTCGGCAACAGCCGGCTGGTGGCGGGCGACCGGAAGTTCGTGGTGCTGAAGGCGGTCAAGGAATAGCGGGAGGAGGGGGTACGGGCGCGGTGCGGGCCACCACCTGGATCAGCGTCGCCACCGTCCGGACCATGGCCTCCCTCCCCGCGGTGAGGTAGCCGCGCGAGTCGACCGCCTCGGGACGGGTCGCGAGATGCTCCCGGATCGCGCCCGTCATGGCCATGTTGAGCGCGGTGCCGACGTTGACCTTGGCGATGCCGCCCGCGACGGCCGCGGCGAGTTCGCCGTCCGGGACGCCGGAGGAGCCGTGCAGGACGAGGGGGACGTCCAGGGCGCCGGACAGCTCCCTGAGCAGGTCGTGGTCGAGGACCGCGGTGCGCGTGGTCATCGCGTGCGAGCTGCCGACGGCGACGGCCAGGGCGTCCACGCCACAGGCGGCGACGAAGGCACGCGCCTCGGCGGGGTCGGTGCGGGCGCCGGGGGCGTGGGCGTCGAGCGGCGGCGCACCGTCCTTGCCGCCGACCTCTCCCAACTCGGCCTCGATCCACAGCCCTTGGGAGTGCGCCCAGTCGGCGGCGGCCCGGGTCGCCGCCAGGTTCTCGGCGTACGGCAGCCGGGCGGCGTCGTACATGACGGAGCTGAACCCGGCGTCCGGCGCCTGCCGCAGCAGGCCGTCGCTCTGCACGTGGTCGAGGTGCAGGGCGACGGGCACGGCGGCGGCCTCGGCGGCGGCGACGGCGGCGCGGGCCAGGGGCAGCAGGCGGCCGTGGCGGTACTTCACGGCGTTCTCGCTGACCTGGAGGAGGACGGGCCTGCGTACGGATTCGGCGCCCGCGACTACGGCCTCGACGTGTTCGAGGGTGATGACGTTGAAGGCGGCGACGGCGGAGCGCTCCGCCGCGGCACGGCCGATCAGGTCGCCGGTGGTGGCGAAGGGCACGGTCGGGTCCTTCCCGGGCGTCGGGGGCGGGCGTCAGGGGGCGAGGACGACCGAGCGGGTCAGGTGGCGCGGGCGGTCCGGGTCGAGGCCGCGCGCGGCGGCGACGGCGACGGCGAGCCGCTGGGCACGCACCAGTTCGGCCAGCGGGTCCAGCTCGCCGGGCACCCACAGCGCGCCGGTGTCGCGGACCTGCTCGGCCAGCCCGGCGGGTGCCTCGCCGAACATCCAGGTCGCCGTGCCCGCGGTGCTGATGCTGATGGGGCCGTGCCGGTACTCCATCGCCGGGTAGGCCTCGGTCCAGGACAGGGATGCCTCGCGCATCTTCAGGCCGGCCTCGTTGGCCAGTCCGACGGTCCAGCCCCGGCCGAGGAAGGTGAACTGGGTGCGCTCGACGAGTCCTTCGGGCAGCTCGGCGGCGAGCGCGGCGCGGGCGTCGGCGACGACGGCCTCGGTGTGCAGGCCCAGGTGGGCGCGGAGCAGGGTGAGCGCGGTGGTCGCGAACCGCGTCTGTACGACGGACCGTTCGTCGGCGAAGTCGAGGACGACGACGTCGTCGGCGGCGGTCATGACCGGCGTGGCCGGGTCGGCGGTGAGCGCGACGGTGCGGGTGCGGCCCTTCAGCTCCGTGAGCAGCTCCAGTACCTCGGTGGTGGTGCCGGAGCGGGTGAGGGCCACGACCCGGTCGTACGTCCGCCCGCGCGGGAACTCGGAGGCGGCGAACGCGTCCGTCTCGCCCTGGCCCGCGTCCTCGCGCAGCGCCGCCGCCGACTGCGCCATGAAGTACGAGGTGCCGCAGCCGACGACCGCCACCCGCTCCCCCGCCGCCGGCAGTGCCGCCGTGTGGCGCGCCGCCTCGGCCGCGGCGCGCGTCCAGCACGCGGGCTGGCTGTTGAGCTCGTCCTCGACATACGTCATGCCGCACACTCCCCGAATACGGATTGATTGTTCCTGCAAGGTATAGCGATCTTTCGAGCACAATCAAGCAATCTGGGGAAGAGTGCGTGCGCTAGGGTCGGCGGGGATCGAGGAACGGAGGCGCGGATGTCGCGCGACGCCCGCTGGAAGGCACTGCTGGAACTGCTCGTCGAGCGCGGCCGGCTGGACGTCGAGGAGGCGGCGACCGAGCTGGAGGTCTCGGCCGCGACGATCCGCCGCGACTTCGACCGGCTCGCCGAGCAGCAGATGCTGGTGCGCACGCGCGGTGGCGCGGTGGTGCACGGGGTGTCGTACGAACTGCCGCTGCGTTACAAGACCGCCCGCCGCGCCTCGGAGAAGCAGCGCGTCGCGCAGGCGGTCGCCGCCCTGGTGGCGCCCGGCGAGGCGGTGGGTCTGACCGGGGGCACGACCACCACGGAGGTGGCCCGCGCCCTGGCCGTGCGCGCCGACCTGGCCTCCGGCACCCCCGCGCTGACCGTGGTGACCAACGCGCTCAACATCGCCAACGAACTGGCCGTTCGCCCGCAGTTCAAGATCGTGGTGACCGGCGGGGTGGCCCGGGCGCAGTCGTACGAGCTGATCGGGCCGCTCGCGGACGGCGTGCTGGGGCAGGTGACCCTCGACGTGGCGGTCCTCGGCGTCGTCGCCTTCGACGTCGCGCACGGTGCCGCGGCTCACGACGAGGCCGAGGCCGCGATCAACCGGCTGCTGTGCGAGCGCGCCGAGCGGGTCGTCGTGGCCGCCGACTCCAGCAAGCTGGGCCGGCGGGCGTTCGCCCGGATCTGCGCGACCGAGTCGGTGGACACGCTGGTGACGGACGGCGCGGCCGACCCGGAGCTGGTGGGGCGGTTCGAGGAGGCGGGGGTCCGGGTCGTCACGGCCTGAGGGGCCCCGGAGGTGCGCCCGGCCCCGGAGGTGCGCCCGGCCCTGGTGGTGGTGCCGGTCAGTGCCCGTGGCCGTCGGTGTGTTCCGGCGTGGCGCTCGGGTCGGCCTCCGTCGTCGCGTCGGTCGTCGCGCCGGTCGTCGCGCCCGTCGCCGATCCGGCGCGCACGGTGAACGCCACGGTGTGGACCTCGCCCCGGTGCCGGAAGTCCAGGAAGAGACGGTAGGCGCCGTCGCTGGGCGCGGTGGCGGTGAAGGAGATCTCCGGGCCCGGCCTGGTGGTGCCGTCGCCGGGTTCGCCGTTCGGGTGGACGTGGAGGTAGGCGAGGTCGCCGGAGCGCAGGGCGACGAGGTGGCCGTAGGCGCCCAGGTAGGGCTGGAGGTCGCCCACGGGTTCGCCGTCGCGGGACACCTTCAGCTTCAGCTCGCTTGCCTTGCCGGGGCGCAGGGAACCGTCGAGTTCGACCTCGTAGCCGTCGGTCCGGGCGGTGCCGTTCGGGGCCGGGAGCCGTGCGGGCTCGTATCGGCCGGAGGCGGCCAGGTCGGCGCCGAGGGTGAGGTTCTCCGTATCCTCGCCGGCCGGGGTGAAGTCGGCGAAGACGCGGTAGCCGCCCGCGGCGGGCAGGTCGACGGGGGTGCTCCAGGTGCCGTCGGCGGCACGGGTGGGGTGCAGGTGGCGGTAGGTGACCAGGTCGCGTGAGGCCAGGACGAGGTGGAGTTCCTTGTCGTGCTCGCGCTGGTACGCGGTCACGGCCGCGCCGCTCGCGTCCCGGACCGTGAAGCGCAGCTCGGTGCGCCGACCGGCGGTGACGCGCGAAGTGGCGAGGTCGAGGGTGTAGCCGCCATCGGAGATCTGCAGGCCGCCGGGCGGGGTGCTCTCGTGACCCCCGTGGCCGCCGCCCTCCTTCGGCCGAGGCATCGGTTCACGCGGCCCGTCCGGTTCGCCGTGCTCGTCATGGGGCGCGGGCGCGGCGCCGTCCGCGACGATCGGGTCCATCCCCGTGCCGACGCCGTAGGCGGTGCCGAAGGTGGCGGCCAGTGCGGCGGCGAACGCGGTGATCCTCAGTCCGGTGTGCATGACGGTGGTCTCCTCGGATCCGGGGCTCCGGCTCACTCGGAGCCCTCTTCATGCACTTCACGATACCCCCGGGGGGTACAAATTCAAGCGATGGGGACGCTTGCTTTGGGTACCCCCTAGGGGTATACATGGACTGGCCGGGGCGCATACCCCCGCCCCCTATGCGTGACCACACCTCCGGAGGAAGCAATGCCCTCGAACGTCACCGCCCCCGTCACCACCTCCTACGCCGTCGCCGGCATGAGCTGCGGTCACTGCAGCGCGACGCTCACCCGGGTCATCGGCGAGCTGGACGGTGTCATCGGTGTCGATGTCCGGCTCGACACCGGCCGGGTCACCGTCACTGCCGACGCCGAGCCGGACGACGCCGCGATCGCCGAAGTGGTCGACGAGGCCGGGTACGAGCTGACCGGCCGCGTCTGACCCGGCCCGCACTCCCCCGCCGCACCGCCGGGACCCGCGACGCCGGGTCCCGGCCGACGACCCCGCATCAGGAGCAGCCATGACCACCAGTACGACCAGCGCACCAGCCGAGGTGGAACTCGCCATCGGCGGCATGACCTGTGCCTCGTGCGCCGCCCGGATCGAGAAGAAGCTCAACCGGATGGAGGGGGTCACCGCGACCGTCAACTACGCGACGGAGAAGGCGAAGGTCAGCCATGCCGGGGACGTGTCCGTCCCGGACCTGATCGCCACCGTCGAGGCGACCGGGTACACCGCCCGCGAGCCCGAACCGGTGCGTGCCGATGCCGGGCCCGGGCCGGGGGGCGCCGAGAGCGTCGACGAGTTGCGGCCGCTGCGGGAACGGCTGGTGACGTCGGTGGTGCTGGCGGTCCCGGTGATCGCGATGGCGATGGTGCCCGCGCTGCAGTTCGAGTACTGGCAGTGGCTGTCGCTGACACTGGCGGCGCCCGTGGTGACGTACGCGGCCTGGCCCTTCCACAGGGCGGCGTTCACCAACGCCCGGCACGGCGCGGCCACCATGGACACCCTGATCTCGGTCGGCACGTCGGCGGCGTTCCTGTGGTCGCTGTGGGCGCTGTTCCTCGGCACCGCGGGCACGCCCGGCATGACCCACCCCTTCGAGCTGACCGTCGCCCGCGGCGACGGCTCCGGAAACATCTACCTGGAGGCCGCGGCGGGCGTGACCGCCTTCATCCTCGCCGGGCGCTACTTCGAGGCGCGGTCCAAGCGCAAGGCCGGTGCCGCGCTGAAGGCGCTGCTGGAGCTGGGCGCCAAGGACGTCACGGTCGTGCGGGGCGGCCGTGAGGAGCAGATCCCGGTGGGGGACCTGAGGGTCGGCGACCGCTTCCTGGTCCGCCCCGGCGAGAAGATCGCGACCGACGGCACGGTCGTCGAGGGCACCTCCGCGGTCGACGCGTCGATGCTCACCGGCGAGTCGGTGCCGGTCGAGACCGGCGTGGGCGATGGAGTCACCGGGGCGACCGTGAACGCGGGCGGCCGGCTGGTGGTCGAGGCCACGCGCGTCGGCGCGGACACCCAGCTGGCGCGGATGGCCAGGCTGGTGGAGGACGCGCAGAACGGCAAGGCCGCCGCCCAGCGGCTCGCCGACCGCATCTCCGGTGTCTTCGTTCCCGTCGTGATCGCCCTCGCGCTGGCCACCCTCGGCTTCTGGCTCGGCAACGGCTCCGGACCGGCCGCCGCGTTCACCGCCGCCGTCGCCGTCCTGATCATCGCCTGCCCCTGCGCGCTGGGCCTCGCCACCCCGACCGCGCTGATGGTCGGCACCGGCCGAGGCGCCCAGCTCGGCATCCTCATCAAGGGCCCCGAGGTCCTGGAGTCCACCCGCAGGGTCGACACCATCGTCCTGGACAAGACCGGCACCGTCACCACCGGCCGCATGACCCTGCTCGCCGTGCACACCGCCGACGGCACCGACGAGGCGGAGGTGCTGCGGCTGGCCGGGGCGCTGGAGCACGCCTCGGAGCACCCGATCGCGCAGGCGGTGGCCGCGGGCGCCACCGAACGGGTCGGCGCCCTGCCCACCCCCGAGGACTTCGCCAACGTGCCCGGTCTCGGCGTGCAGGGCGTCGTCGAGGGCCACGCGGTCCTGGTCGGCCGCGAGAAGCTGCTCGCCGAGTGGGCCATGGAACTGCCCGCCGGTCTGGCCCGGACCAAGGCCGAGGCGGAGCGGGACGGCCGTACCGCGATCGCCGTGGCCTGGGACGGCGAGGCCCGGGCGGTCCTGGAGGTCGCCGACGCGGTCAAGAGGACCAGCCCCGAGGCGATCACCCGGCTGCGTGCCCTGGGCCTGACGCCGGTACTGCTGACCGGGGACAACGAGGCGGTGGCCGCCTCCGTCGCCCGCGAGGTCGGCATCGCTCCCGAGCACGTGATCGCCGAGGTCATGCCCGAGGACAAGGTCGCCGTCGTCAAGCGCCTCCAGGGCGAAGGGCGTTCGGTGGCGATGGTCGGCGACGGGGTCAACGACGCCGCCGCACTCGCCCAGGCCGACCTGGGCCTCGCCATGGGCACCGGCACCGACGCCGCCATCGAAGCGGGCGACCTCACCCTCGTCCGCGGCGACCTGCGCGCCGCCGCCGACGCCATCCGGCTGGCCCGCAGGACACTCGGCACCATCAAGTCCAACCTGTTCTGGGCCTTCGCCTACAACGTCGCCGCCCTGCCACTCGCCGCCGCCGGACTCCTCAACCCGATGATCGCCGGAGCCGCCATGGCCTTCTCCTCGGTCTTCGTCGTCGGCAACAGCCTGCGCCTGCGCGGTTTCAAGGCCGCGGACTGACCCACCGCCGCCGTCCCGGACCGCCGGCCGACTCCACGAGGGTCGGCCGGCGGCCCGGCGGTGCGTGGACCCGGCCGAGCCGCACCGCCCGGACCGGGCCCGCCTCCCTTCCCGCCGTCCCCCGGACGGGCCCCGCCCACGCGCCGCCGGATCCGCGGACGACCAGGATGGCTGAGGTCCCGTCTCCCCGCGGAGCAGGAGCCCATGACCGAACCGACCGAACCGACCGACGCCGACGGCGGCACCCGTGGCCCGCTCGGGCCGCCTCCCGGCCCGGGGTCCGCGCGCAAGCCGGCCCTCACCGCCGTACTCGGGGATCTGCGGGCCGTGGACGGCGCGCTGTACGCGGCGGTGGCCGCCACGTCCACGCCCACGCTCGACCGGGCGCTGCGGCGCCTGTCCCACGCCGCGGACCATTCGAAGGTCTCGCTGGGGATCGCCGCCGCGCTCGCGCTGAGCGGTGCGCGGGCGCGGCGGGCGGCCCTGGTCGGCATCGGGGCGGTCGCCGTGGCGTCGGCCTCGACGAACCTGCTGGGCAAGCGTCTGGTGCACCGGGCGCGCCCGGACCGGGAGGCGGCGCGGGTGACGGTGGACCGGTACGTCCCCATGCCCGCGTCTGCGTCGTTCCCCTCGGGGCACACGGCCGCGGCGGTCGCGTTCGCCACGGCCGTGGGCGTCGTCCTGCCCGAGGCCGCCGTACCGCTCGGCGCGCTGGCGGGCGCCGTCGGCTACTCCCGGGTCCACACCGGCGTGCACTATCCCGGTGACGTCGCCGCGGGCGCCGTCCTGGGCATCGCCAGTGCCGCGGCCGCGCTGGCGGCGGCGGCGCCTGCCCGGGTTCGTCAGCCGAACACCTTCACGGCCTGGTAGTACGTCCAGGCGGTGCTGTTGCAGGCGGTCTTGGTGGCGCCGCCGTAACCGGCGCAGACCCGCTTGAGGTCCTCGTAGAAGGCGCTGTCCAGACGGGACTTGTTGGCGCTGAAGGTGCCCGCGTCCTTGTAGTTGCGGTAGCCGAAGTCGTGCCGTGCGCAGGAGGTGCTGAAGGGGAAGCCGAACGGGTTGTCCGGCGAGGAGGAGCAGTAGTCGGTGGTCCAGTCGAAACCGTAGGCGGACCAGGCGGACTTGTTCGCCCGTGCGGCGGTCCAGGCGTGGTAGCTGGACGCGCTGGTCTGCGTCCAGCTCGCGAGGACCTGTGCCTTGTCGGCGGGAGCGGCGTCGGCGGCCGCGGCGGTGGCGACGACGGTGGTCACGGCCAGGGTCGCGGCGGTGAGTCCGGTGGCGAGTCTGCGGTGCATGCCCACACCTCCATGAGGATGCGGCCCGCCCCTCGGACCGCAGGTTCATGCCAAGATGATGCGCATCTCCACCACCCGTTCACACCTCCGGCGACCCAACTCGCTGTGAAAACCCCTCCTTTGGGTCGTTACGCGCGCTCTCCGGGGGCCCAGTCGGGGTGGTCGCCGTGCATCGCGGAGTAGAAGGGGTCACCGGCGGCGATCTCGTCCGCGCGCACCGGCCGCCCGGTGAACGCCGCCTTGTACAGGGCCGCGGCGAACTCCAGCGTGGCGCGCGCCTCCTGGCCGCTGCCGGGCGGGCGGGTCCCGGCGTCCCAGGCGTCCAGTACGGCGCCGAGCTGCGCCGTGTGGGAGCTGGGCACGTCGACGTCCGGGGCGCCCCAGGCGGCGGCGCGGGCGGGCGCGACGTGCCGGGCCGGGATGTAGGTCCAGTCGTCGTTGCGGTGCCCGTACAGGTGCGTCAACTCGACCGTCGCATCCGCGCAGTCGACGCGTATCCGGCTCACCTCGTCCGGGGAGAGCACGCTGTTGACGACGGTGGCGAGGGCGCCGCTCTCGAAGCGGACCAGGGCGGTGGAGACGTCCTCGCTCTCGGTGTCGTGCACCAGGCGCGAGGCCATGGCCCGTATCTCCGCCCAGGGGCCGAGCAGATGCAGCAGCAGGTCGTACTGGTGGATGCCGTGGCCCATGGTCGGCCCGCCGCCCTCGGTGGACCAGCGGCCGCGCCAGGGCACCGCGTAGTAGGCGGCGTCGCGGTGCCAGGTCGTCTGGCAGTGTGCGACCAGCGGGGCGCCCAGCTCGCCGCCGGCGATCAGGTCGCGGGCGTGCGCCGCGCCGGAGCCGTACCGGTGCTGGAAGATCACGGACGCGTACGCCCCGGACGCCTCCTCGGCCGCCGCGATGTCGTCGTACTCGGCGAGGGAGAGGCACAGCGGCTTCTCGCACAGCACCCAGGCCCCGGCCTTCAGCGCGGCCACGGTCTGCTCCCGGTGCAGCGACGGCGGGGTGCCGACCAGGACGAGGTCGGGGCGTACGGCGTCCAGCATGGCGCCCGTCGACGCGTACCCGGCGACGTCGCCGGGCGCCTGCGCGCGGAAGGCGTCGAGCCGCGCGGGGTCCACGTCGACGGCGGCGACCAGTTCGGTGCGGTCGGCGTGGGCGGCGAGGGCGGGCAGGTGACTGCCGGTGACGATGGCACCGGTGCCGACCACCGCGACCCGGCGCCGGGCGGGACTTGGGGACATGCGGTCCTCCTCGGACGGCGGCGCGGTCGCACGCGCCCATGACTAGAAAGCGCTTTCAAACAGGGCCGACCCTAAGCGGGGAGAGATGGCCCGGACAACCCCCACCGTTTGCGGGCCGGGCCTACGGCTGGTCGACTGGCGCGGGGGGACCGGGGCCGGCGGTATCGCGCCGGCCCGCTCTTCAGTCCTCTCCGGAAGGAGTCCAGGCGTGAGTTCCCCGAAGCCGAAACCCTCGTCGTCCGTGGAGCACCGGTCGGACGGCAGCCAGCCCTGGCTGCACCAGAAGGGCCGGACGATTCAGGAGTTCGGCACCGTCAAGCAGTTCCCCGTGGCCCTGACCATGGACACCCGGCTCTACTCCTGCCAGCGGCTCAACAAGGTCCTGGCGGACACCCGGATCCTGCACGATCTGTACAAGAAGTACCACTGGCTGATGCGAGGGGCGACGTTCTACCAACTGCACCTGCTGCTGGACAAGCACGCGGGTGAGCAGCTGGAGCTGATCGACACCGTCGCCGAACGCGTCCAGACGCTCGGCGGCGTCGCGGTCGGCGACCCCCGGCACGTCGCCGAGATCACCACCGTGCCGCGCCCGCCGGACGGCGTGGAGGAGGTGCCGTCGATGCTCTCGCGGCTGCTGGAGGCGCACGAGCTGATCCTGACCGAGTGTCACGACGCGGCGGCCCGCACCCAGGAGTACGGGGACGACGGCACCAACGACCTGCTGGTCTCCGAGGTCCTGCGGACCAACGAACTCCAGGCGTGGTTCGTTGCGGAACACCTGGTGGACACGCCGCTGGTCCACGCCTGACCCCGTCGGACATGGCACACACGTCGCAGGACGCCGACGGCGGCGCGCCGGTGCGCGGGCGGTGGTCCGCGTTCCGGCAGTCGCCGTTCTGGCCGGCCACCGTGCTGGTGCTGATCCTCGCCGCCGCGGCGGGCTTCTTCGCGGGCTCGTACACCTACTCGATGGCGAACCCGACGCCGCGCCTGATCCCCACGGCCGTGGTCGGCTCCTACGAGAAGGCGGACGGCCGGGCCTTCCTGCGCGGCCTGGAACAGGCGCTGGACACCTCGGTGCGGGTGCATCCCTACGAGACCCGCGCCGCGGCCCGCGAGGCGATCGAGCAGCAGGAGGTCTTCGCGGTCTTCGAGCTGCGCGACGACGGGCGGGACGCCGTGCTCGAGGTGTCCGGCGCGTCCGGCGCCTCGGTCGCCGAACTGCTCGCGCAGACGGCACCGGCCGTGGGGAAGAAGCTCGGCGTCCAGGTCACGGTTCGGGACGTCAACCCCCTGCAACGGGGTGACCCGCGCGGGCTGGCGATCTTCTACATCTCCCTGGCCGCCGTGATCATCGGCTTCGTCGGGGCGATCCAGCTCAGCGTGCACGCGCGGGCGCTCACCCCGTTGGAGCGCATCCTGTTCACGGTGGCCTACGCGCTGCTCGGCGCGTTTGTCATCGCGGCCACGGTGGACTGGCTGCTGGGTGCGGTGAACCTGCCGTTCGCCGAGTCGTGGCTGATCCTGGCGCTCACGATGTTCGTGTCCGGCATGGTCTTCACCATGTTCAACACCATGTTCGGCCGCTGGGCGATGCTGCCGACCTGGGGCCTGATGGTGATCATCGGCAACCCCTCCTCGGGCGGCGCGGTGTCCTGGCCGCTGCTGCCGTCGCCGCTGGGGGTGATCGGCCGGTGGCTGCCGCCCGGGGCCTCGGTCAACGCGCAGCACACCGCGGTGTACTTCCAGGGCCACCAGCACGCGTTTCCGTTCCTGGTGCTGGGCGGGTGGGCGCTGCTGTCCTGCACGGTCTTCTGGGTCTGGCGGCACCGGCATCCCGGCGGGCGGGAGAAGGAGCCATCGGACGCCGGACCGCAGGCCGGTCCGCAAGCCGCTGCGTCCTGACGGTCCGCCGGTCTCAGGGGGAGGTCAGGGCACGGCAGGCCATCTGGAGGGCGAGCCGGTTGCTGGGGTCGTCCAGCGGGACGCCGAGCCGTTCGCGGACCTGACGCAGCCGGGCGGCGACGGTGTTGCGGTGCAGGCCGAGGGCGCGGGCGGTGGCGGCGGCGGAGCCGCCGTGCTCGAGGAAGACCCGCAAGGTGGTGAGCAGGTGGGCGTGGTCGGGGCCGCTCAGCGGGGCGAGCGCGGTCTCGGCGAAGGCGCGGGTGATGTCGGACTGCTGCCAGGCGGCCAGCAGTCTGCCCACGCCGAGTTCGTCGGTGTGTTCCACGGACGGCCGGACGTCCCTGGCAGCCGCGAGCCGGGCCGCGTTGCGGGCCTCGGTCAGGGTGTCGGCCAGGCCGCCGGGGCCCTGGCGGGGCCTGCCGATGCCGGCCACCAGCCGCCAGCCGGGAGGAAGTTCGGCGAGCGCCCGGCGCACGCGGCGCAGCAGCAGCCGGGGTTCGTCGTCGTCGGGCCGGGGACCGCTGCTGGACCACAGGGCCCAGTCGCCGTCGCCCTCCGCCACCGCCTGGGCGCCGACCCCGTACCGGGACAGGGCGGCGAGCAGCGGTGCGGGGACGGTGTCGGGACGGTCCGCCGCGGGCGGTTCCTCGGCGCGTACGGCCAGCCCCACGTGCCAGTCCTCCAGCCGCCAGCCCAGGGCGACCGCCTGCTCGACGACCTCCCGGCTGACGGTGCCGCGGCCGGTGACGACCTCGGCCAGCAGTCGGCGGCGGACGGCGCTGTCGTGGTCGGCCCGGGTGCGCGCGCCGGCGAGCCAGGACCGGACGAAGGGTTCGAGCAGGGCGAGACCCAGCGCGACGGTGTCGGCGCGGTCCTCGTCGGCCCGTTCGAAGGGCCACACCAGCCAGGCGGTGACCGGCGCGGTGCCGCCCGGCAGGTGCCCGGCGAGCGGGACGGCGTGCACGGGGTGGGCCAGCAGACCGGGGGTGCGCTGGGGCACGGCCAGCTCCGGGCGCAGGGCGTCCGGCACCACCGGATCGCCGACGATGGCTCCGCCGTCGGGGGTGACGAGGCTGACGTCGGCGGCGAGCACGGCACGGGCGACGGCGATCAGCTCGGGCCCCTCCGTGCGGGTGGTGAGGCGGCGGAGCAGGTTCTCGACGGTGCGGGCCCGCGTCACCTCGGGGGCGCGGACCCGCAGGGTGAGGTCGAGGGCCAGCCGGAACGGGTCGTCGGTGGCGGCCCACAGCACCGGGATCCGCAGCCGGTCCGCCAGTCGTACGGCGGACAGCGGGGGCCTGGCCGTGCCGTCGGCGGTGACGCACAGCGCCGCGGCTCCGGCCTCCTGGGCGCGGCGGACGAGGGCGTCGAGCCGGTAGGCGGGGGTGGCGTCCGCCAGGGCGCAGAGCACCAGGTGGCCGTCGACCGGGGCGAGGGCGCCGCGGTACACGGTGACATCGCGCACGGCCCGCCCCAGCCCGGCGTGTCCGGCCAGCGTGCGGGCACCCCCGAGCAGGGGGTCGGCCAACAGGTCGGCAACACTCGGTGCGGCGGTCACGACGGGCCCCACGACGAGACGGCACCGGGGCCCGCCCGTCCCGCGACCGGACCGGCGGGCGGCGCCAGGCCGAGACCGAAAGCACCGGCACCGGCCAGAGGTTCCGCCCCTGCCGGCCAACGGGTGCGGAGGCGGAGGCGGAGGCGGAGGCGGAGGCGGAACAGGATCACGTGGCCGCCGGTGCGGAACCGGTCGGCGACGCTCACGACGGCGGTCATGACCGGCCCCACGACGAGACAGCGCAGAGGCCCGCGACCGGACCCGGGGGCCGCGCCAGGCCGAGACCGAAAGCACCGGCACCGGCCAGGGATCCCGCCCCGGCAGGCCGCACGGGCAAGGGCGGGAGCCGCAGCGGCATCAGGCGGCAGCCGTTGCGGTGCCGGACGGCGGCGCCACTGGCCGCGGTCATGACCGGCCCCGCGGCGAGACAGCGCCGGGGTCCGCCACCGGGCCGGTGGGCGGCGCCAGGTCGAGACCGAAGGCGGTGGGGCCGACCAGGGGTTCCGTCCCGGCGGGCCATGCGTGCAGGGGCGGGAGGCGGAGCAGGATCAGGTGGCCGCCGGTGCGGAGCTGGTCGGCGCGCAGGGGGCGGCGGCCGCTGGGGTCGACGGCGGCGATGATCTGCGGGGCGGCGGCCCGGGTGACGCCGTCGACCGTGACGGCCAGGTACTCGTCCAGGAGGTCCACCCGGACCACGGCGCCGGTGCGTCCGTCGGTGACGGTCGCCCAGCCGGGGGTCAGGTCCTGGCGGGGGACGAGCTCCTCGACGCGGCCGGTCGCGAGCAACTCGGCACCGAGGGCGTCGGCCAGGCCCTCGGGTGTGCCGCTCGCCTCCCGGGCGGTCAGGAGTCGGTCGCCGAGTCCGAGGCAGGCGGAGACGGAGCCGCGCACCCCGATCGCCGCGAGCCGGGCGGCGGGCAGGGGGTGGACGGCGAGCGCGGCGGCCCCGCCGAGGGCGAGGACGTTGGCGCGCAGCAGCCGTTCGGCCAGGCGGCGTGAGCACTCCCGGACGACGACGGTGTTCCGGCCGGGGCCGACCAGGACGAGCGGCGCCGGGTCCACCCCGGCCACGGCGGCGACGGTCTGGTCGATGCGGGGGAAGGCCCGCCCCATGAGGTCGCCGTCGACCAGCGGCAGGCCGAGCCGGGCGGCGGCGACCGCGGCGACGACGGCGTTGAGGCCGCCGATCTCGATGACCCCGACCGCACCCGCCGGCCCGCCCACCACCTCGGCGGCGGTACGTACGGCGTGGGCGAAGTCCTCGGGGTCGGCGAGCCGTTCGGCCAGGACGTCGGGGGCGCCGACCAGCCCGGCGTGCACCACGAGGGTGTCCGGCGCCTGCGCGCCGGCGGGGACCAGCGGCACCGGTGACCCGGCCAGCTCGCGGCGCAGCAGCAGCGCGCCGGTGGCCACCTCTCCCCCGCCGCCGGAGCCGAGCAAAGTCGCCCCGGCGGCCAGCGCCGGCACCCGCGCGGCGGTCAGCGGCGCGGGAGACACGGGCGAGGGGGCCTCGGCGGACGTGCGGGTCACCCTTCGATCATCACACTTCGGCGCCCCGGAACGGGACGTACTCGTGCGCGTAGCCGAAGTAGCCGGGCCCGGCCAGGTCGAGACCCTCGGGGGTGCGCCAGCGCGGGTCGCAGGGCACTCCGAGGACGCTGACCCGCAGGCCGTAGCGGAGCGTCTCGGTGGTGACCGGTTCGCCGGAGTCGGTGTCGAGGACGCAGATCAGGTCGGGGACGCTGACGACGACCTCGCCGTCGCGGGTGGCGACCAGGTTCTCGTTCTGGAAGGACAGCTCCAGCGCGGAGCCGGTGTCGGCGTCGAGGCCGGTGAGCCGGGCGGTGCCGCGGGCGAAGCCACCCGTCGTGGTGCGCTGCACGTCGCCGATCTTCCCGGTGAAGACCGTCCGGCCGCCGAGGACACCGGATGCCGCCGCCACCGGGTCCTCGTGGCCCTCGCGGGCCTCGCGGATGGCCCGGCCGACCCGCTCGCACAGGGTCAGGGTGCCGGGCACCAGGTGGTCCTTGGCCTGGCGGCCGGTGAGGGCGTACAGGCTGACCGCCGCACTGCACCCCATCTCGACGGTGGCGGCGCGGGCGAGCCGCTCCGCCCAGGCGTTGCCGTCGGTGCGCAGGGTGACGGAGTTGCCGCGCTCGTCGGCGAGCGCCATCGGGGAGGCCCGCACACCGCCGAGGGTGGGCAGCAGCATCTGCAGTTCGGGGAAGGCGCGGCCCATGCCGTCGGCGTCGATCAGCGGGACGCCCGCCTCGGCGGCGGCGACGAACGGCGACATCGAGTTCAGGCCGCCCGCCTCGATGGAGACGGTGTGGGTGGCCTTGCGGCCGAGGAGTTCCTCCAGGGCCCGCATGGCACCGATGATCTCGTCGCCCGAGGGGAGCTTCTCCAGCATCACCGTGGGCGCCCCCATGAAGGCGGTCGGGACGATGAACGCCCCGTCGTCGACCTCGTCGACGTCGAGGAGGGTCACGGGCCCGTTCCGCTTCAGCGCCTGCTGGGCGAGGAGGCGGCCGACGAACGGGTCGCCGCCTCCCCCGGTGCCGAGCACGGCGGCCCCGCGGGCGAGGTCGGGCAGGTGGTCGGCGGTGATCTCACGCACGGGGGCCTCCCAGGCTCAGCTCTCCGACGGCCTTGACCCGGATCCGGGTGGCGTTGCCCGGCAGGTAGGCCAGCGGTACTTCCTCGATGTCGACGATCTCGACGGAGCCCGGCCGGGCTCCGGCGGCCACCGCCCGGTCGACGGCTTCCTGACGCGCCTCGTCGAGCACGGTGTCGCGCTGCTGCGGTACGACCGAGTAGACCCGGTCGACCTCGCCGCCGACCTGGGCGATCGCCGCGCCGATGGCGTTGGCCACGGCGAAGTGGTCGGGGCGCACCACGCGGGACGCGCCCGCGAGGTCCTCGGGCACCAGGATGCTGCCGCCGCCGACGGCGACGACGGGCACCGGTTCGGCGGAGGCCCGCATCCGGTCGACGACCTCGGCGAGCCGGTCGTCGACGACGCGCAGGGCGGCGTCCACCACGCTCTTGTCGAGGTGGGCGACGAGTGAGGCGTCCCCCACCTCGGCGCGCCCGCCGGCCACCGCGACGTCGGTGGCGGTGAGGCGGGTGCCGCCGAAGACGAGGGCCTCCTGGGCGAGCCGGTAGCCGACGCTGGCGGGGCCGACGCTGGTGCCGGAGGCCTGGTGCACGACGTGGCTGCCGCCGCCGATGCCGATCGAGAGCACGTCGGGCATGCGGAAGTTGGTCTGCACGCCGGCCACGTTGACGTCCGTGGACGCTTCGCGTGGGAAGCCCTGCTGGAGGATGCCGACGTCGCTGGTCGTGCCGCCGATGTCGACGACGGCGCAGGACGGCAGCCGGGACAGGAACGCGGCGCCGCGCATGGAGTTGGTCGGTCCTGACGCGAAGGTCGCCACCGGGTAGCGGCGGGCGTAGTCGACGTCCATCAGAGTGCCGTCGTTCTGGCTGAGGAAGACCGGCGCGTTGATGCCCGCCTCCGCGACCGTGCGGAGCAGTCCGGTGGCGACCTGGTCGGCGAGGCCGCGCAGGGCGGCGTTGACGACGGTGGCGTTCTCCCGGCCGAGCAGGCCCATGCGGCCGATCTCGTGGGACAGGCTCACCGGGGCACCGGGCAGCTGCTCGGCGATGATCTCGGCGGCGCGGGTCTCGAACTCGGCGTTGACCGGGGAGAAGACGGAGGACAGCGCGAAGGAGGTGGCCCCGGCGGCGACGGCCCGGTCCAGGACCGCGCGGAACTCGGCCTCGTCGAAGGCCGCGATGGGGCTGCCGTCGTACTCGTGGCCGCCGTGGCACAGATGGCTGTGGCCGCCGATCGCGGTGACCAGGCGGTCGGGCCAGTCGACCAGCGGGGGCAGGGCGCGGGTGGCGGGCAGCCCGAACCGGATGGCGGCGGTCTGGGCCAGGCGTTCGCCCTCCACCAGCGCGTTGATGAAGTGCGTGGTGCCGATCATCACCGCGTGGACGGCGGCCGGGTCGAAGCCGGTGGCCTGCCGGAGGTCGCCGACGGCGGTGACGATACCGCCGGTGACGTCGGCCGTGGTGGACGCCTTCACGGCGCCCAGCACCCGGTCGCCGTCGATGAGGACGGCGTCGGTGTTGGTGCCGCCCACGTCGATGCCCAGTCGGAGCATGTGGGTTGTCCTGCCTTTCTCTTTCGGTGGCCGCTGAAGAGGACGCCATGGGGACTCCAGAGGGGCGGGGCGCCGGGTGCGGTGCGCCGAGACTAGGCCGCCACCCCCGGCCGGTCACCGTGCATCAAGCACTGGTACGCGACAACGGCAGGGCACCCCGCACAGTCGGGCGCCGGTCGCGGACGGCGCCGGTCGCGGACGGCGCCGGTCGCGGACGGCGCCGGTCGCGGACGGCGACGGTCGCGTCGGCGGTGCGGTCCGCACGGTCGTCGCCGCCCGGCTGTGCGCCTGGCACCTTGCGGCCCTCGGCGGGCCCGCGCAGGGTGGGCCGACCGCCCCGCCCACCCACCTGGAGGTGCTGTGAAGCTCACGGTCGTGCTCCCCGTCATCACCGACGCGTTCACCGAGGAGGTCCGCCGCGAGGTGGGTGCCTGGGTGTCGCCCGGCACGGAGGTCGAGGTCCGCCGCATCGCGCGGGGCACCGCCTCCATCGAGTCCGAGTACGACGAGGCGCTCGCCGGACCGGGCATCCTCGACGCGGTGCGTGAAGCCGCCGCGGACGGCGCCGACGCGGTGTTCGTCAGCTGCTTCGGCGACCCCGGCGTACAGGCGACCCGGGAGATCGTGGACATCCCGGTGGTGGGCGGCTTCGAGCCCGCCGTGCTCACCTCCCTCGCGCTGGGCGAGCGCACGGGGGTGATCACCGTCCTGCCGAAGCTGCACGGCCTGGTCCGGCGCTACGCGCTGACGGAACGGGTCGGCCCGATCCGGGTCGTCGACATCCCCGTCCTCGACCTGGACCCCGGCGACCGGCTGGTCGAGGCGCTCGCCGGGCAGGCCCGGGCCGCGGTGGCGGCGCGGGAGGCGGACGTGATCGTGCTCGGCTGCACCGGGATGCTGGGCGTGGCGGCGGCCCTCCAGGAACGTCTCGCCGCCGAGGGTCCCTTCGTCCCTGTCGTAGACCCCACGGGTGCTGCGATCATGTGGCTGGAGTCGCAGGTGCGGCTCGGGGTGCGGCCCAGCCGTACCACCTACCTGCCGCCCCGGCCGAAGGAACGTATCGCCTGACGACCATCCGCCTCCCCGTCCGTCTGGCCCCACGACCCTGGAGTTGCCCCATGGCCCTCGACGTCGCCGCGATCCGCGCGCACGTGCCCGCCCTGAAGTCCGGTACCGCGCGGTTCGACGCGCCGGGCGGGACGCAGACCCCGCAGCCGGTGATCGACGCCATCGCGGCGGCGCTGACCGCCCCGCTCGCCAACCGGGGGCGCAACACCGAGGGCGAGCGCAACGCGGACCGGATCGTCGCCGGGGCCCGGTCCGCCCTCGCCGACCTCCTCGGCACCACGCCGGGGACGGTCGTCTTCGGGCGCAGCGCCACGCAGCTCGCCTACGACCTGTCCCGGACCCTGGCCAAGGGCTGGGGACCGGGCGACGAGGTGGTGGTCACCCGGCTCGACCACGACTCGAACATCCGGCCCTGGGTGCAGGCGGCCGAGGCGGCCGGGGCAGACGTGCGGTGGGCGGACTTCGACCCGGCCACGGGCGAACTGCGTCCCGAGCACCTCGCGGCGGTGCTGGGCCCGCGCACCAGGCTGGTCGCGGTCACCGCCGCGTCGAACCTGATCGGGACCATGCCGGACCTGACGGCGCTGGCATCCCTCGTCCACTCGCACGGGGCGCACTTCCACGTCGACGCGGTGCACTACGCCTCGCACGCCGTGGTGGACCTGGCGGAGACGGGGGCGGACACGCTGGTGTGTTCGCCGTACAAGTTCCTCGGCCCGCACCTGGGCGTGCTGACCGGCCGTGCCGAGCTGCTGGAGTCGCTGCGCCCGGACAAGCTGCTGCCGTCCGCCGACACCGTGCCCGAGCGTTTCGAACTGGGCACCCTGCCCTACGAGCTGCTGGCCGGGGCGAGCGCGGCGGTGGACTTCCTGGCGGGGCTCGACCCGGAGGCCGAAGGCTCTCGCCGGGACCGGCTGGTCGCCTCGTTCGCGGCGCTGGAGGCGCACGAGGACGCGCTGCGCGAGCGGATCGAACGGGGGCTCGGGGACCTCGGCGGGATCACCGTGTACTCGCGGGCCGCGCGGCGCACTCCGACGCTGCTGTTCACCGTGGCGGGCCTGCGCCCGGCCGACGCCTACCGGCAGCTCGCCGAGCGGGCGGTCGACGCGCCGGCCGGCTCCTTCTACGCCGTGGAGACGGCGCGCCGGCTGGGCCTCGGCGACGAGGGCGGCGTACGCGTGGGCCTCGCTCCGTACAGCAGCGCGGAGGACGTGGACCGGCTGCTGACGGCGCTCGGCGCCCTGGAGCGCTGAGACACACCCCGCGCAACGCCCGGCCGAACACCGCGCAGAACGAAGCGGCACGCCCCTCTTGCGTGCCGCTTCGCCGTCTGTGCCACCTGCCACATCCGGATCAGGTCAGGGGCACGGCCACCTCTCCGGTGCCCTGCTCGCTCGCGCCGCCCGCGACCCGGACGGTGAAGGGGCGGTCGGTGCCGCTCGCGGTGACCCGCAGGACGTCCCCGTCGCGCCGCACGCGGAACGTCGCGGCCGGTGTGCCCAGCAGGTCGGGCACGGTGACCTCGGCCGCGTAGTCGGCGGCGGCGGACGGGTGGACCAGCAGGGTCGGGGCGTCCAGCCAGTCGCCGTCGGGCCGCTGGTCGTCGGAGCCCAGCGGCAGGACGGCGCCCCCCCGGACGTACAGCGGCAGGCTGTCGTAGCCGTGCCGTTCGGTGCGCCAGGCCGGGCCGGTGACGCGCTCGCCGGTCAGGAGGTGGGTCCAGGCGCCCTCGGGGAGGTAGACCTCGACCGCGCCGTCCTCGGTGAAGACCGGGGCGACCAGGACGTCGGAGCCGAGCATGTACTGACGGTCCAGCGGACGGCACGCCGGGTCGTGCGGGTACTCCAGGACCATCGGCCGCATCATGGGCACGCCGGTGCGGTGGGCCTCGGCGGCGACGCCGTACAGGTAGGGCATCAGGCGGTGCTTGAGGAGGGTGAAGCGGCGGGCGACGTCGACGGCCTCCTCGCCGAACTCCCACGGCACCCGGTACGACGAGGAGCCGTGCAGCCGGCTGTGCGAGGAGAGCAGGCCGAAGGCCAGCCAGCGCTTGAAGACCGCCGGGTCGGGCGTGCCCTCGAAGCCGCCGATGTCGTGGCTCCAGAAGCCGAAGCCGCTCAGCGAGAGGGACAGGCCGCCCCGGAGCGACTCGGCCATCGCCTCGAAGGACGACCAGCAGTCGCCGCCCCAGTGGACGGGGTACTGCTGGCCGCCCGCGGTCGCCGAGCGGGCGAAGAGGACGGCCTCGCCCTGGCCGCGCTCCTTCTCCAGGAGTTCGAAGACGGTGCGGTTGAACAGGTGCGTGTAGTAGTTGTGCATGCGCTCCGGGTCGGCGCCGTCGTGCCAGACCACGTCGGTGGGGACGCGCTCGCCGAAGTCGGTCTTGAAGCAGTCCACGCCCTGGTCGAGCAGGGGCTTGAGCTTGCCGGCGTACCAGTCGCGGGCGGCCGGGCTGGTGAAGTCGACCAGGCCCATCCCGGCCTGCCACAGGTCCCACTGCCAGATGTCGCCGTCGGGCCTGCGCACCAGGTGCCCGAGGGCGGCGGCCTCGTCGAAGAGCGGGGACTTCTGGGCGATGTAGGGATTGATCCAGGCGCTGACCTTCAGCCCCTTGGCCTTGAGCCGGGCGAGCATGCCGTCCGGGTCCGGGAAGACGTCCGGGTCCCATTCGAAGTCGCACCACTGGTACTCGCGCATCCAGAAGCAGTCGAAGTGGAAGACGGAGAGCGGGATGCCGCGCTCGGCCATGCCGTCCACGAAGGAGGTCACCGTCTGCTCGTCGTAGGAGGTGGTGAAGGAGGTGGTGAGCCACAGGCCGAAGGACCAGGCCGGCGGGAGGGCGGGGCGGCCGGTGAGGGCGGTGTAGCGGGTGAGGACGTCCTTGGGGGTGGGACCGGCGACGACGTAGTACTCCAGCGTCTGGTCCTCGACGCTGAACTGCACCTGGCCGACGGATTCGGAGCCGACCTCGAAGGAGACCGCGCCGGGGTGGTTGACGAAGACGCCGTAGCCGCGCGAGGAGAGGTAGAACGGGATGTTCTTGTAGGCCTGCTCGCTGCTGGTGCCGCCGTCGGCCTGCCACATGTCGACGACCTGGCCGTTCTTGACGAACGGGGTGAAGCGCTCGCCGAGGCCGTAGATCTGCTCGCCGACCCCGAGGGCGAGGCGGCTCAGCATGTGGTGGGCGCCGTCGCCGGTGGTGGCGAAGGCGGTGCCCTTGGCGTTCGCGTGGGTCAGCTCGCGTCCGTCCGCGTCGTGGAAGGTGAGGCCGAAGGGGGCCTCGCGGTCCAGGCGGAGGGAGAGCGGGCCGCTGGTCAGCTCGGTGACGGCGCCGTCCTGGCGTACCTCGCCCGCGCCGTCCGCCGCCGCGGCGAGGGTGAAGTCGGGGCCCGGCCGGCGCTTGCCGGCGTGGTGGGTGACGCGGACGCCGATGACGCCCTCGGCGGGTGAGAAGCACTCGACCGTGAGGAGCGGCGCGTTGAGCGTGTCCCCCCTCCGCGTCACCTTCTTCACGGCGGCATGGGCGGTGAAGCGCTTCGATTCGGGGCGTACATCGCGTACCTCGGTGGCGTACGAGAGATGCACACCCTCGCGGATGAGCCAGAAGCCGTCGGTGAACTTCATGATCTTCCTTGGGTGGGGCGGGAGCTGTCGGGGTGGGAGCGCGGAGGCCGTCTCACAGCGTTTTGATCGTACACAAAACAAATCCCGACGCCGAGGTGTTCGCCTCGGCTCTAACGCGCTGAACTGGCATTATCACGCAAGAGAACGACCTCCTCACCCCGCGGAACGGAGAGAGTGGGGCCACTTTGCTCTAGCGCGGAAGCGGGTTCGTGACGTATTAGTCATCACATCAAACAAAACAGTCCGGCGAGGAAGCCGGACGGTACGACAGCAAGGGCCGCACCATGTCGAAGCGCTTCACCTCGCTCGCCTTGACAGCACACCCCCCGGCTGCCACGCGCCGCGGGCGAGGACGCTCACGCCGAGCCGTCGCCCCGTTCACCGCCGTGTCCGTGCTGGTCGCCGGGGCGGCACTGGCCGGCTGCGGACAGCAGCGCGACGCCGACACGTACACCGTGATGAACTCCTCGACCGACGAGTCGTACCACCGCTGGGACGCGGAGGCGATGGCCCGCTGCGGCAAGGAGCTGGGCGTCACCATCGAGCAGCAGAGCGTCCCGGCGGCGCAGGTGATGACGAAGGCGCTGCGTATGGCCTCGTCCAAGTCGCTGCCCGACATCGTGCAGTTCGACGCGTCCGAGATGCCGACCTTCGCCGACGCGGGCGGCCTGGTCGACCTCAGGACCCTCGGGCTCAGCACCGACGACATCCCCGACGGGATCGTGGACTTCGGCTCGTACAAGGGCACGTACTACGGCGCGGCCCGCTCCGTGAACACCCTCGCCCTCTTCTACAACAAGGACGTCCTCGACAAGGCGGGCCTCGAGGTGCCCACCACCTGGGCCGAGCTGCGGGCGACGGCGAAGAAGCTCACGCAGGGCAAGCAGTACGGCCTGGCGCTCAGCGCGGGCGGCGCGGAGGACGGCGTCTTCCAGTTCACGCCGTTCATGTGGTCCAACGGCGGCGACGAGACCGACCTGGACGGTCCGAAGGTGGTCGAGGCCCTGGACTACTGGAAGGGCCTGCTGAAGGACCGTTCGCTGTCGAAGTCGACGGTCAACTGGACCCAGGCGGACGTCAATGACCAGTTCATGGCCGGGAACGCGGCGATGATGATCAACGGTCCGTGGCAGGTGGAGACCCTCAACAGCGACAAGTCGCTGCACTGGGGCATCGCGCCGATCCCGGTGCCGGAGGCCGGGGACGACTCGGTCGGGCCGCTCGGCGGTGCGGTCCTCACCGTGCCCAACACCGGTGACGAGGCCCGGGAGAAGACGGCCGGCAAGATCGTCGCTTGTCTGGCGAGCGAGAAGGAGCAGCTGACCTACGCGCTCAACAGCTGGATGGTCCCGGCCAACGCCAAGGCCGCCGCCGTCTGGCGCGAGAAGGTGCCCGAGCTGGACTCCCTCGCCGACCAGGTGGCCGTCGCCCGGTCCCGGACGGCGAAGCTCGGCGCCGGCTGGTCGAGTGTGTCGCTGGCGCTGCAGAGCGCCTTCCAGTCGGCCCTGACCGGCCAGTCCAGTGAGACCGCCCTGAAGCGCGCCCAGCAGCGGGCCACGAGCGGGAACTGAGGTACGCCCCCATGACCACGCCCATGCCCACGTCCACGTCTTCCGCCGGCGCGCAGGCGCCCGCAAAGGCGTCCACGTCACCCGCCGCGCCGGACCCCGGCCGGATCGCGCGCCGCCGCAGGCTCGCCCAGTGGGGGTTCGTCGCCCCCGCCGTCGTCTTCATGCTGCTGTTCTTCGGCTACCCGCTCGTGCGCAACGTCGTGATGAGCTTCCAGGACTACACGCCGAAGACCTTCTTCACCGGTGAGGCGCCCTTCAACGGCGCCGACAACTGGTCGAACGTGTTCCAGGACGCCCTGTTCGGCAAGGCGCTGTGGCACACGCTCGTCTTCACGGCGGGCTCCCTGCTCGGCCAGTTCTGCATCGGCCTGGCGCTCGCGGTGTTCTTCAGCCGCCGCTTCCCTCTCAACGGGGTGCTGCGCTCGCTGATCCTGCTGCCCTGGCTGGTGCCCATGGTGGTGTCCGGCATCGTCTGGCGGCGCATCCTCGACCAGGACACGGGCGTGCTCAACTCGTTCCTGGACACGCTGGGGATCGGCGGCCACACGCCGTGGCTGACCAGCCCGGAGATGGCCCTGCTGTCCGTGATCCTGGTCAACATCTGGATCGGCATCCCGTTCAACATGGTCATCCTGTACGGCGGTCTCCAGGAGATCCCGAAGGAGCTGCACGAGGCGGCCGCGCTGGACGGCGCGTCGGCCTGGCGGACCTTCCGTTCGGTGACCCTGCCGATGCTCAAGCCCGTGGTGACGGTCGTCCTCGTGCTGGGCTTCATGTCGACGGTGAAGATCCTGGACCTGATCCTCGCCCTGACCGACGGCGGTCCGGCCGACGCGACCCAGACGCTCGGCACCCTGACCTACCAGAACTCGTTCGTCCAGCTGGACTTCGGCGCGGGCGCCGTCGTCGGCAACGTACTCATCCTGATCTCCGCCGTGTTTGCGGTGTTCTACCTGCGGGCCAACCGCACCGAGGGGAAGTGACGTCCATGGCCTCCCACACGCCCACCGCCTCCCGGCGCCGCTGGGGCTCCACCGTCGCCGGCGTGCTCATCCTGTGCGTGATGCTCTTCCCGCTGTACTGGATGCTCAACACCGCGCTCCAGCCCGACTCGGGGCTGCTCCAGGTCGACCCGGTGCCGGGCAGTCTGGACCTCTCCGGCTTCTCCAAGGCGATCAGCGACCAGGGCGGGCACCTGCTGACCTCGCTCGCGGTCTCGCTCGGCGCGGTCGCCATCTGCCTGGCGATCTCGGCGCCCGCCGCGTACGGTCTCGCCCGGTTCGGGCTGCGCGGCTCGCGCACCATCGTGTTCGGCACGCTGATCACCCAGATGGTGCCGGGCATCGTCATCGCCAACGCGCTCTACAACTCCTACGTCGACCTGGGCCTGGTCAACTCCTACTTCGGCCTGATGCTGGCGGACGCCTCGCTGGGCATCCCGTTCTCCATCGTGCTGATGCGCTCCTTCATGGTGTCGATCCCGGGCGAGGTGATCGAGGCCGCGCAGATCGACGGGGCCGGTCCGGTACGGACGTTCGTGCGGGTGGTGCTGCCGATGAGCCGCAACTCGCTGATCACGTCGGGGCTGTTCGCGTTCCTGTTCTCGTGGAGCGACTTCATGTTCGCGCTCACCCTGAACACGACCGACGACGTCAAGCCCATCACCCTGGGCATCTACCAGTACATCGGCGCGCACGTCGGCGACTGGGGCTCGGTGATGGCCGCGTCGGTGCTGTCCGCGGTGCCCGCGGCGATCCTCCTCGTCCTCGCCCAGAAGTACATCGCCGCCGGGATCACCGGCGGTTCCGTCAAGTGAACCTCGCACGCCCCGCAAGCAGGGAGATGAGCAGCACAGCATGAGCGACTACCCCGGTTTCCCGCCCGGCTTCGTCTTCGGCGCCGCGACCGCCTCGTACCAGATCGAGGGCGCGGCGACCGAGGACGGCCGCGGTCCGTCGATCTGGGACACCTACAGCCACACTCCCGGCCGGGTGGTGAACGGCGACACCGGTGACGTGGCCTGCGACCACTACCACCGCTACCCCGAGGACGTGGCTCTGCTGCGCGGCCTCGGTGTGGACTCCTACCGCTTCTCGATCGCCTGGCCGCGCATCGTGCCGGACGGCTCCGGCGCGGTGAACCCCAAGGGGCTCGACTTCTACTCCCGCCTGGTCGACGAACTGCTGGCGGCGGGCATCGAGCCGGCCGCCACCCTCTACCACTGGGACCTGCCCCAGGCCCTGGAAGAGCGCGGCGGCTGGCGGGTGCGGGCGACGGCGGAGCGGTTCGCCGAGTACACGGCGGTGGTCGCGGAGCACCTGGGCGACCGGGTGCCGCGCTGGATCACCCTCAACGAGCCGTGGTGCAGTTCCTTCGTCGGCTACTCCATCGGCCGGCACGCCCCGGGAGCCAAGGAGGGCCGGGGCGCGCTGGCCGCTGCCCACCACCTGCTGGTCGGGCACGGGCTGGCCGTGCAGGCGCTGCGCGCGGCCGGGGTGCGCGAGGTGGGCATCACGCTCAACCTGGACCGCAACCTGCCCGCCACCGACTCCCCCGCCGACCTGGCGGCGGTGGTCCGCGCGGACACCCAGCACAACCTGGTGTGGACCGAGCCGATCCTCGCGGGCCGCTACCCGGCCACCGAGGAGGAGACCTGGGGCGAGCTGATCACCGGGGCGGACTTCCGGCGGGACGGCGACCTGGACCTGATCTCCCAGCCCCTGGACTTCCTCGGCGTCAACTACTACCGGCCGATCGTGGTCGCCGACGCCCCGCACCGCGAGAGCGACCCGGCCCGCCGCGTGGCCACGGACAACCGCTACGAGGAGGTACGGCTCCCCGGAGTGCGGCACACGGCGATGAACTGGCCGGTCGTGCCGGACAGCTTCACCGACCTGCTCGTCGCCCTGAAGCAGCAGTACGGCGACGCGCTCCCGCCGGTCCACATCACCGAGAACGGCTCGGCGGAGGACGACGCGGCCGCCGCCGACGGCACCGTGCACGACACCGACCGGGTCGCCTACCTGCGCGACCACCTCACCGCGCTGCGGGCGGCGATCGACGCGGGCGTGGACGTGCGCGGGTACTACGTGTGGTCGCTGCTGGACAACTTCGAGTGGGCGTACGGCTACGACAAGCGCTTCGGCATCGTGCGGGTCGACTACGACACGCAGGAGCGCACACCCAAGGACAGCTACCGCTGGTACCGGGAGATGATCGCCGCCAACCGCGGGTGAGAGCGGCGGGCCGATGCGGAGGGCTGCCGGGCGGCCGCCCTCCGCATCAGCCCGGGTCCCGTTCCGCGTACGCCGCCGGGTCGGCCAGCACCTCGCGGACGATCGTGCCGGCCGCGCCCCGGGCCGCGTCTCCGAGCGAGGACGCGGCCCGCAGCCGTTTGCCGTCCTCGCTCCACAGCCCGGACACCACGCGCCGGGCGAGTTCGCGGTCGACGGCCGGGGCGAGCCAGTCCATCAGCTCGCGGTAGACACCGCCGAGCATCACCGCTTCGGGGTCGAAGAGGTTCACCGCGCCCGAGACCACGACGCCCAGTTGCCGCCCGGCGCGTTCGATCGCCGACAGCGCGGACGGGTCTCCTCGCCGGGCACGGCGTTCGAGTTCGGCGACGCCCTGCGCACCACCCGTGTCCGCGTCGAGGCCGGCGGCGGTGAGCAGCGCGGCCTGTCCGGCGTACTGCTCCAGGCAGCCGTGGGCGCCGCAGCGGCACAGCGGGCCGTCGGGGTCGACGACCATGTGCCCGATCTCCCCGGCGAAGCCGTGGGCGCCGCGCAGCAGCTCGCCGCCCAGCACGAGGGCGCCGCCGACGCCGATCTCGCCGGTCAGGTAGAGGAAGCTGCGCACGCCCTCGGTGCCGGCGCCGAACCACAGCTCGGCGAGGGCGGCGGCGTTGGCCTCGTTGTCGGAGCTGACCGGCAGCGGCCGGTGGGCGGGGCGCAGGGCGAGGAGCGCCTGGGCGAACAGTCCCTCGACGGCGACCCGCTGCCAGCCGAGGTTGGGTGCCTGACGCACGGTGCCGCCGGTCACCAGACCGGGCAGCGCGACATGGGCGCCGGCCGGTACGAGGTCCTGTTCCGCCGCCGAGCCGATGGCACGCGCCGCCAGCCGGGCCGCGCGCGTCAGGACCTCGGGGGGCTGGACCCCGCGGTTGTCGACGTGCTCCACGAGCCGCACCCGGTCGGTGCCGGCCAGGTCGACGACGCACACCGCGATGTAGTCGATGTTGACCTCGACACCGAGGCCCGCCGGACCCGAGCGGGACACCTTCAGGACGGTGCCGGGCCGTCCCGCCTGGCCGCTGCTGGTCTTGCCCCACTCGGAGACGAAGCCGTACTCCAGCAACTGCTCGACCAGGGACGACACCGCCGCGCGCGTCAGTCCGACGTGCGTGGCGACACCGGCCCTGGTCGCCTCCCCCGCGTCGTGCACGGCCCTCAGGACCAGGCTGAGGTTGTGCCGTCGGACCGTGGCCTTGTCGGCCTTCGGCTCCAGGGGGGTGAGGTTGTTCATCATGGTGCTGTCGAGCGTATGCGACACCCGGGGCACCGGCCCCGGGTGCTCCCGCGTCTAGACCGGCAGGTTCCACTTCTGGGTGCCGAGGCCGTTGCAGTCGTAGATCTGCAGCTTGGTGCCGTTGGCGGTGCCGCCGGACGGGATGTCCAGGCAGCGGCCGGACTGCGGGTTGAGCAGCGAGCCGTCGGCCTGGTGGCGCCACTGCTGGCCGCCGACGCCCGGGGCGCAGTCCCACACCTGGACCTTGGTGAAGTTGGCCGTGCCGTTGCCGTCGATGTCCAGGCACTTGCCGAACGCGCGCACCGTGTCGTCGGGGGCGACGGACCAGCGCTGGCCGGTGGCGGTGGAGCAGTCCCACAGCTGGGCGGCGTGGCCGTTGCCGCTGGTGTTGGTGTCGACGTCCAGGCACTTGCCCGCGACCCACGGCGTGGTGACCTGGCCGACCGGTCCGCCGAGGCTGCCGGTGCCGAAGCGGACCTGGCACTGGTTGCCGGTGCCGAGCCAGGTGGCGGTCAGGTAGAGGAAGGAGGTGCCGTCGGCGCGCGGCACGATCGGCGAGCTGTAGCCGGGGCAGGAGGGCTCACCGGGGTTGTAGCCGCCGGTGGGGTCGGTCAGGACCGGGGCCTCGATCTCGGTCCACTCCCCCGCGCCGAGGTGGGTGTTGGCGAAGACCACGCTGCCGGACTCCGAAAGCACCGTCTTGTTCCCGGTGGGTCCGCTCACCACACGCTGGCCGGACATCAGCAGCGTGCCGTCGGGGCCGCCGCCCGGCACCCAGGCGAGGTAGGGAGTGTGCAGCAGCTCCCTGCCGTCGGCGGTGCGCACGAGGGTGCCCGGGTTGTCGGCGGGCGCCCAGTTCAGGCCGTCGGGGCTGGTCTTGGTGTACACCTCGCAGGCGTGGTCGGCGTCGGTGGCGTCCCGGCACATCTCGTAGGCCATCATGAACCGCCCGTCGGGCAGCGGGACGACGATGGACATGCCGGGGCGGGCGAGGTTGTCGGCGGGGAAGGCGACGTCCTGGGTGAGCGTGCCGCTCCAGGTGCGGCCGCCGTCGGTGGAGGTGTAGTGGCCGATGACCTGGTTGTTGGTAGGGGTGTTCGCGGGCCGCTCGTCGGAGATGAAGCAGGCCAGTGTGTTGTCGGGAGCGAGCAGGAACCAGGGTTCCCAGATGCCGTGGCCGATGGTGTCGGGCAGGCCGCTGGTGCGGGTGCAGTCGGAGAGGTACTGCCAGCTCTGGCCGTGGTCGGTGCTCTTGAACACCTCGACGCGCTGCGTGGTGTAGTCACCGGCCTGCCAGGCGGTGCCGGCGGCGAGGAGGTCGCCCTGGTTCAGGCCGTTCGCGGTGCGCGGCACCTCGTAGAGGACGGGTGCCTCGATGTCCCAGCCCGGGGTGTGCGAGGTGATGGTGGAGATCGGGGCGGCGCTCCAGGTGCGGCCGCCGTCGGTGCTGCGGTGGACCGGCAGCGTGTTGGTGGCGCCCTGTTCTCGCCGGGCATAGGTGGCCAGCATGGTCTGGCCGGCCGATCCGTCGTGGTCGAGGCGGACGGCGCGCGGGTAGCTGTTGTCGCCCTGCGGGTGGGCCGCGAGGTCGGGCGACGCCAGGACCTGTCCGGCGGGCGCGGCCGACGCGGGGTGCGCCCACAGGGACAGCAGGGCCGTGAGGAGGGCCAGGACGGCGAGCAGGGCCGGTGATCTGCCGCGGGTGAGTGACGGGTTGCGCACGGGTCGACTCCTTGGTGGTGGGGATGTCGGGTGGTGCGGGATCGGTGGATCTGGTGGGTCGGGTGGCCGGGAGGTCAGACGGTGGGGCGGGCCTGCGGGTCGTCGCCGATGTACGGGTCGGTTCGCGTGTCCACGTCCAGCGCGGTCCGGGCGGCGACGGTGCCGTCCACGACGAGTGCGAGGTGCAGCCGGCCGCTGGTCCAGCCCTCGGGCAGCGCGGCGGGCACGGTGACGGGGGCGCCGAGGACGTACGGCTTGGCCTCCGCGCGGCAGCCGGGGACGGCGTCACCGGGTGCGTCGGGCGTCCTGGCGTACACCGGGGTCCAGGTGGTGTGCAAGGTGCCCGCGACCGGGTCGGCGCCGTGGTGGGAGACATGGACGTCGACCGTGAAGTCGCGGTCGGAGGTGAGCAGGTCGCGGCCGGGTGCCACCGGCGTGACGTCCAGGACGAGGGTGGTCGGCGCGTTGGCGTGGGCCGGGTCGACGCCCGCGAGGTCCTTCGTGCCGCGGCCGAAGTCCAGCAGCCCGGCGCTCTCGTGCTCGATGTCGTACAGCTCGGTGTACACGTACCCGGCGAGCCGGTCGTGGCGGCGCAGCTCCTGGGTCTGCCAGCGCAGGTGCCAGGCGCGGTCCAGGCCGGTGAAGCCGCCGCCGTACTCGCTGTTGAGGTTGGGCAGGCCGCGCAGCGGCTGACCGGGGACGGCGAGCTTCTTGTGGACGACGAAGTCGGGGCCGAGCTTGACGGGGAAGTCGTCGCGCTCGCCGGAGAGCAGGTCGGCGACGGTGGTGGCCCAGGAGGCGGCGCTCTCGTCGTAGTAGTGCCAGTCGAGCAGGTCGGTCTTGACGTGGGTCCAGCCGGAGTTGTCGACGACCGGGCGGGTGGGGTCGAGTGCCTTGAGGCGGTCGTAGGCGTCGGCGGTGGCGCGCTGCTTGGCCGGGTCGCCGGGGATGTCCCAGTCCAGGCCCCATTCCTCGTTGTACAGGCCCCAGATGACGATGGCGGGGCTGTTGCCGTCGCGCTCGACCATCGGCTCGATCTGCTCGGCGAAGGCGGCGACGGAGACGGGCGAGAAGCGGCCGGGCGAGGCGGGTTCGGCCCACAGGAGCATGCCGAGGGTGTCGGCGTGGTGGGCGAAGCGGGGGTCCTCCAGCTTGAGGTGCTTGCGGACGAGGTTGTACCCGGCCTCGGCCGCGAGTTCGAGGTCGCGGCCGAGGGCGGTGTCGTCGGGTGCGGTGATGCCGGTCCCGGGCCAGTAGCCCTGGTCGAGCACGCCGCGTACGAACAGCCGCCGCCCGTTGAGGTACAGGGACTCGCCGTCGACGGTGATGGTGCGCAGACCGGTGTAGGCGGCGACCCGGTCGGTGCCGTCGGTGGAGGTCAGCTCCGCGTCCACGTGGTAGAGGTGCGGGTCCTCGGGCGACCACAACCTGGGCGCGGGGAGCGGGAGTTCGGTACGGAGCCGTCCGTCGGGGTCCACGGTCGCCGTGACGGCGGTGTCCTCGTCGCGTACGCGCAACCGCAGTTCGGCGCGGTCGGCCGCGGGGCCGTGCACGACGGCTTCGACGGCGATGCCGGTCAGGTCGTCGTTCGGGCGCAGCCGGAGCGTGGCGAGGTGGGTGGCGGGGCGGGCCTCCAGCCAGACGCTCTGCCAGATGCCGGAGGAGGGGGTGAAGCAGACGCCGTCGTAGTCGTCGCGGGGCATGCTGCGCTGCTTGCCGTGGGCGATGTCCCGCTTGTCGGCGGGGGCGTGGACCCGGACCGTCAGCAGGTGGTCGCCGACGTCGCCGAGCGCGTCGGTGACGTCGGCGGCGAAGGGGGTGTAGCCGCCCTCGTGGTGGGCGACCTCGGTGCCGTCCACCCAGACCGTGGCGGCGTGGTGCACGGCGCCGAAGTGCACCACGACGCGCTGTCCGGCCCAGTCGGCAGGCACGGTGAACATCCGCCGGTACCAGGCGGTCTGGAGCCAGTGCTCGGCGATGCCGGAGGCGGGCGTCTCCCAGGCGAAGGGCACGGTGATCGCTCGGTCGTAGCCGTCGGGCGCGTCGGCGGAGTGGCGCTCGGCGGGGTCGGCGCGGAAGTCCCAGGTGCCGTTGAGGGTGCGCCAGGAGTGGGACCGGTCGAAGTGCGGGCGGGGGTATTCGGGACGGGGGGTGGTCATGGGCGTGTGTGCTCCGATTCGGTGCGGCTGTGGGGCGGTCGGCTGTGTATGGGGGGAAGCTCAGCCCTTGACGCTGCCCGCGAGGATCCCGTTGATGAAGTGGCGTTGCAGCAGGACGAACAGGGCCAGCACGGGCAGCATCGCGATGCTTCCGGCGGCGAGGAGTTCGCCCCAGACGGTCGCGAAGTCGGCGCCGACGCGATTGCCGGTGACGTTCTGCGCGAGAGTGGACAGCACGACTTGCAGCGTCTGGTGGCTCTCGTCGTTGACGGCGACGACCGGCCAGACGAAGTCGTTGTAGATGTTCATGGCGGTCAGGACGCCGAGCGCGGCGATGCCGGGCCGGATGACCGGCACCACGATCCGGGCGAAGATGCCGAACTCGCTCGCCCCGTCCACGCGTCCGGCGTCGAGGAGTTCGTCGGGCACCGCCGCGATGGTCTGCCGCATCCAGAAGATGCTGAAGGCGTCGATGCTGCCGGGCAGGATCAGCGCCTGGTACGTGTTGACCCAGCCCAGTTGGCTCATCTCCAGCAGCAGCGGGATGACCAGCACGAGGGTCGGCAGCATCAGCGTGAGCATCAGCACGCCGAAGAGCAGGTTCTTGCCGGGGAAGCGGTACTTGGCGAAGGCGTAGCCGGCCAGCGGGCAGAAGAACATGGTCATCGCGCCCTTGACGGCCACGACGAGCACGGTGTTGACGAAGCCGGTGCCGATCGGCACGTCGTCGAACATCGCCCGGTAGTTGTCGAGCGTGGCGGAGCCGAGGGAGAAGGACAGGGGGTCGCGGACGATGTCGGCCGGCGGCTTCAGCGAGGAGCTGACGGCCCACCAGATGGGATAGACGAACACCAGGGCGAGGAGGCCGAGCACCAGGTACTGGAGCGGCCCCGGCCGGGGCTGGGACAGGCTCCTGCCCGGCTTCTCGGTCCGTCTGGTCATGAGGCTGGTCATGGTCACTCGTCTCGGGAGCGGAGCAGGCGCACGGACAGCAGGGACAGGGCGAACACCAGCAGCACGAGCAGGAAGGAGTTCGCGGCGCCGGTCCCGAGGTCGGACGCCAGGATGTGGTTGTAGAGGTAGAGCCCGCCGGTGGTGGTCGAGCCGTACGGGCCGCCCTGGGTGACGACGAACGGTTCGGCGAACATCTGGAACACCGCGAGGGTCTGCACCACGACGAGGAAGGCGATGCTGCGCCTGACCAGCGGCAGGGTCAGCGACCAGAACTGCCGCTTGCGGGAGGCGCCGTCGAGGGCGGCGGCCTCGTACACGTCGGAGGGCACGGCCTGGAGCCCGGCGAGCAGGATGATGATCGCGAATCCGGTGGTCTTCCACAGGAACAGCAGCGCGAGCGTCGGTTTGGCCCAGGCGGTCGACTGGAGCCAGTCGACGTCCGGCAGGCCGACGAAGTTGAACAGGTGGTTGACCAGCCCGTAGTCCGTGTCGAAGGCGACGATCCAGACCTGGGCCATGGCCACCAGCGGGGTGACGAACGGCGCGATGAAGGCGACCCGGAACATGCCGCGCAGCCGCAGCTTCGCGTTGGCCAGCAGGACCGCGGCGGCCAGGCCCCCGACGATCTGGAGGGGCACGATCAGCAGCCACATCACCGCGCTGTTGCCCAGCGAGGACCAGAACTCCTCGCTGGTGAGGAGGTAGGTGTAGTTCTCCAGGCCGATGAAGTTCGCCTCGCCGGCGCCCTTCCAGTCGGTGAAGCTCAACTGGAGCGCGAAGACGAGGGGGTAGAGGCCGAAGGCCGCGAAGACGATGTAGAACGGCGCGACGAAGAGGTACGGCGCGAGGAAGGGCTTGCGGCGCGCGCGGGCGGAGCGCGGCGCGTCCGGTGCCGCTCGCTCCTTGCGGGGCGGGGTGAGGGTGCCGGAGGTCATGCGCGGTCCACCAGGTTGCGCTGGATCTTCTTGGTGGAGTCGTCGATGACGTCGTCGGGGGCCATCTTCCCCTCGATGAGCCGCTGGAGGTTGTTGCCGAGGTAGTCGACGGACTTGGCCCACCAGGCCGGGATCGGCGCGGCGGACGGGATGGTGTCGGCGGCGTCCACGGCGACCTTCCACAGGTCCTGTCCGCCGAGCGCGGCCACCGGTTCGAACAGCGGCTTGTCGGGGCGGCGGGCGGGGCCGTAGCTCGGCACGGAGGTGGTCAGTCCGCCCGGGTAGACCTCGCTCGGCCCGTACACGGCGCTGTAGCCGGGCTCCTTGAAGCACAGGAACTCGTAGAGCAGCCAGGCGAGTTCCGGGTTCTTCGCCTTCGCCGGGATGATGAAGCTGCTGCCGCCCATGGCGCCGCTGCGCGCCCCGCCCGGGGTCCAGGCCGGCAGGGGCGCGGCCC
Organism: Streptomyces sp. NPDC111628; assembly: GCF_055635195.1. Classification (NCBI taxonomy): domain Bacteria; kingdom Bacillati; phylum Actinomycetota; class Actinomycetes; order Kitasatosporales; family Streptomycetaceae; genus Streptomyces; species Streptomyces sp. NPDC111628. The sequence continues at coordinate 1,164,578 of NZ_JBVKBZ010000003.1, forward strand.
GCCACTTGCCCTTGCCCTTCTTCAGCAGCTGCTGGGGCGCGAAGGACCACCACACCGCCCACGGGACCAGGGCCTGCTGACCGTTCTCCAGGGCGGCGAGGTCGGCCTGCTTGAGGTACTCGGCATGGGTGACGAGGTCGTCGTCGACGGCGTCCCGGACCCAGTTGAGGACGTTGCGGTATTCCTTGGAGTCCAGCCGCACCTGCCCGTCGGCGTCGGCGAGGCTCGTGCCCTGCTGGCCCGCGAGCATCTCCAGCCAGAGCTGGCCGAGGAAGGGATCCTTCTCCATGTGCAGGGGGCGGGCCTTCGGGTTCTTCTCCCGCAGCGACCGGGCCGCCGCCAGCAGGTCGTCGTAGGTCTTCAGCCCGGCCGGGTCGACACCGGCGTCCTCCAGCAGGTCCTCGCGGTACCAGAGCAGCCCGGGGTCGAGGTCCCAGGGCACGCCGTAGATCCGGCCGTCCACGGTGTTGACCGAGAGCTTGTACGCCGAGGTCTTGTCGCGGTAGGGCGCTATCAGGTCCGTCAGGTCGTACAGGTGCTCCGCCTGGCCGCCGATCTTGGCGTCGTCCCAGAAGCTGCCGTCGGGCAGGTCGGTGCCGCTGATCAGGGTGTTGGCGAGCTTGGCGTCGATGTCGACGGCCTGGTGGTTGACCTTGATGTCCGGGTAGGCCTTGCGGAAGGCGTCGATCGCCGCGTCGAAGACCTTGAACAGGTCGCCCGAGCGGTTCCAGATGGTGATCTCGCCCTTGGCCGACGCACTCGGCGTCCCGGTGAGCTTGCGCGGCTCGGACCCGGAGGAACCCGGGGCGCACGCGGCGAGGGGACCGGCGGCCGCGGCGAGCGCGCCGGCGCCGAGCGCGCCGCGCAGAACGCTGCGCCGCGGGACGAATGATCTGGACATGAGCACGGCTCCTCGGTCGGGAATGCGGGCTGGGGTGCGCGAGACGGGGTGGCTGAGCAGGAGTGGACGTGAACGCGCGCATGCGTCGTCGGCGGCGCGGCGGTACGCACCTGTCCCGTGCCGCCGCCCTCGCTTTGCAACGATGCAGAGATGATGCTGCGCCTTTTGCAACGATGCAATACCTGAGTAACATCAACCTGCGTCAGCGCCGCTCCGCACCGACGCGAAGACGAGATGCTGCCGACCGAGGCCCCGCGGGGGCCGTGAGGGGGAACTGGATGGCCGGCTCCACGCTCCGCGACGTCGCCCGACGCGCCGGAGTCTCGATTCGCACCGTGTCCAACGTGGTCAACGGGTCGGTGCCCGTCTCCGACGAACTGCGGGTGCGGGTGCAGGCCGCGCTCGACGAACTCGACTACCGGCCCAACCTGGTGGCCCGCAATCTCCGCCGGGGCCGCAGCGGCATGATCGCCCTGGTCGTCCCCGAGCTGGACGTGCCGTACTTCGCGGAGCTGGCCCGCGAGGTGATCACCGCGGCGCGCACCCACGGGTACGTGGTCATGCTCGACCAGACGGACGGCGACGGCGAGCGCGAGCGGGAGCTGCTGGGCCGCGAGTCCCGCGCCACCATGTTCGACGGTCTGCTGCTGAGCCCGCTGTCCATCTCGGCGGACGAGCTGCGCCGGCGCACCAACCGGGTGCCCGTCGTGCTGCTCGGCGAGCACATCTTCAACGGAAGCTTCCACCACGTGGCGATCGACAACGTCGCCGCGGCCCGGGACGCGACGGAACACCTCGTCGGCCTCGGCCGTCGACGGATCGCCGCGATCGGCGACCAGCCGTACAGCACCGGCGAGACCGCGCAGCTGCGTACGGCCGGGTACCGCCAGGCGCTGGAACGCGCCGGACTCACCGTGGACGAGGAGCTGATCGTCCCCACCCCGCGCTTCCACCGCCACCTCGGCGCCCAGGCCATGGAGCGGCTGCTCGCCCTGCCCGAGCCGCCCGACGCGGTCTTCTGCTACAACGACCTGCTGGCCATCGGCGCCATGCACGCCCTGACCCGGGCGGGGGTACGGGTGCCCGACGACATCGCCGTCGTCGGGGTCGACGGCATCCAGGAGGGCCGGTACAGCTCGCCGTCACTGACCACCGTCGCCCCGGACAAGGCCGCGATCGCGCGCACGGCGGTCAGCACCCTGCTCGGCGTGATCGACGGTTCGGCGCCCGCGCCGACGGAGGCCAAGGCGCCGCACCGGCTGGTGGTGCGGCAGAGCACGGCAGGGACACCGGCCGACTGACGACGCCCGGCCTCCCGCACCTCACACCGTCTCCCCAGCCGCCGCCACCCTTGCCGCGTCACCCGTCCCGCACCTAGCCTGACTTTGTGCCGCAAATAAACAAAGCCCGATCGCACAACGTCGTGCCGGGCTCCCGCGACGACCTCACCCGTCTCCGAATCGCCCTGACCGCCTTCTTCGCCCTCGACGGCTTCGTCTTCGCCGGCTGGGTGGTCCGGATCCCCGCCATCAAGGAGCAGACCGGCGCCTCCGCCAGCGCCCTGGGGCTCGCCCTGCTCGGCGTCTCGGCGGGCGCCGTGGTCACCATGACGCTCACCGGACGGCTGGTCCGCCGCTACGGCAGCCATCCCGTCACCGTCGCCTGCGCGGTCCTGCTCTGCCTCAGCATCGCCCTGCCCCCGCTCACCCACTCCGCGCTCGCCCTCGGCGCCGTCCTGCTCGTCTTCGGCAGCGCGTACGGCGGGATCAACGTGGCCTTCAACAGCGCCGCCGTCGATCTGGTGGCCGTACTGGGGCGCCCGATCATGCCCAGCTTCCACGCGGCGTTCAGCCTCGGCGGCATGGTCGGCGCAGGGCTCGGCGGGCTGGTCGCCGGGGCGCTCTCGCCAACGCGGCACCTGCTCGCCCTCACCGTGACCGGCCTGCTGGTCACCCTCGTCGCGGGCCGGGCCCTGCTGCGCTGCGAGCCCGCCGCGCCACCGGACCGCACTCCCGAGGAGGACGGCGCCCCGCGCCGCCGGGACCGCCGTACCCGGCGCCTCGTCATCACCTTCGGCCTGATCGCCCTGTGCACGGCGTACGGCGAGGGTGCCATGGCCGACTGGGGCGCCCTGCACCTGGAGCAGGACCTCGACGCCTCCCCGGGCCTGGCGGCGGCGGGCTACTCGTGCTTCGCGCTCGCCATGACCGTCGGCCGGCTGACGGGGACCACGCTGCTGGAACGCCTGGGCCGGACGGCCACGGTGGTGGCGGGCGGCACCACCGCGGTGGCCGGCATGCTGCTCGGGTCGCTCGCCCCGTCCGTGTGGGCGGCGCTGTTCGGCTTCGCGATCACCGGCCTCGGGCTCGCCAACATCTTCCCGGTCGCGATCGAGCGGGCCGGTGCGCTCGGCGGCCCGAGCGGGGTGGCGACCGCGTCCACCCTGGGCTACGGCGGCATGCTGCTCGGTCCGCCCGCGATCGGTTTCATGGCCGACTGGTTGTCCCTGCCGGCCGCCCTCACCAGCGTGGCGGTGCTCGCGGCGGTGGCGGTACTGGTCGCGGTCGCGACGCGGCGCGCGGCGGTTCCCGGCTGAGCCGGGGCGCCGCCCCGGGAACGTGCCGGGGACGCCTGCCGTCGAGTGCACTCCATGCGGCACACTCCCTGCCATGAAGACCGCGGCGTACATCGAGATCCTGGACCGTGAAGGCGCGTTGCTGGCCTCGGCCGCCGAGGCGGCGGGCGGCGACGCCGAGGTGCCGACCTGCCCCGGCTGGCGGGTGCGGGACCTGCTGCGGCACACGGGGACGATCCATCGCTGGGCGGCCGCGTTCGTCGCCGAGGGACACACCGAACCCCGTCCCGAAGGCGGCCTGCCCGACCTGGACGGCGCTGCGCTCCTGGCCTGGTTCCGCCAGGGGCACGGGCGGCTCGTCGACACCCTCGCGGACGCCGCGCCCGACGTGCGGTGCTGGCACTTCCTGCCCGCGCCGTCACCGCTGGACTTCTGGGCCCGGCGGCAGGCGCACGAGACGACCGTGCACCGGATCGACGCCGAGTCGGCCCGGGGCGGCGAACCCACCGACATCGGCGCGGACTTCGCGGTGGACGGCATCGACGAGCTGCTGTGCGGCTTCCACGCCCGCCCGAAGAGCGCCGTGCGCACCGAGGAGCCCCGCACGCTGCGGGTGCGGGCGACCAACGCGCCGGACGCCGTATGGACCGTACGGCTGTCCGCGCAGCCGCCGGTGACCGTGCGGGACGACGCCGGGGACGCCGACTGCGAGCTGACCGGACCCGCCGCGCAGCTCTACGCGGCGCTGTGGAACCGCCGGCCCTTCCCGGGAGTCACCGGCGACGGCTCGCTTGCCACGCTCTGGCAGGCAAGGTCGGGTGTCGTCTGAAGGTGAGGCGAACCGCGCGCCGGTCAGCCGGCCAGCATCCGGTGCAGCACCGCCCGCTGGACCGGGAGGGCCTCGCCGTGCCGGGCGCGTCCCTTGGGCGTGAGCGCCACCCGCACGCCCCGCCGGTCCTCCGGGCACAGGGAGCGCTCGACGAGACCGTCCTTCTCCAGCCGGGCGACCAGCCGCGACAGCGCGCTCTGGCTGAGGTGGACCCGTTCGGAGATCTGCTGGACGCGGTATCCGCAGGAGCCGTCCTCGTCGCGAGTGCCGGCCAGGACGTCGAGCACCTCGAAGTCGCTTCCGCACAGGCCGTGTCCGTGCAGCGCACGGTCGAGTTCGCACTGGACGCGGGCATGGAGGACCAGGATCGAGCGCCACCGGGTCACGAGCGCCTGTTCGGCCTTCTTCGCCGCCATCCGCGCACCGTAGCAGAGCGCCGCGCGGCAGGCACCGCGCTGCCGAAACGCCGCCGCTCCGGGAGACTTGGCGCCATGGATGCCCCCGGGGGTCGGCGCACGCAGGGCGAGCGGGACGCCATCACGGTCGAGATCGGCTACGCGCTGTGCAGTGCGGCGTTCGCGGCGGCCGTGCTGTTCGGTGCGGTGGCGGGGCCCGCGTTTCTCTTCGGCCTGTCGGGCCGGGTGCGCTCCGCGCTCGTCGGGGCGGGCACCGCGCTCGCCGTGGTGGTGTTCGCCGTCCGGGTGGTGAGCGTGCTGGTCCGGTTCGCGCGCGGCGGTCAGCCGAGCCAGCCCGGCCGCACCAGCCCCGACTCGTAGGCCAGGACGACCAGTTGGGCGCGGTCGCGGGCGCCCAGCTTCACCATGGTGCGGCTGACGTGGGTCTTGGCGGTCAGCGGGCTGACGACCAGCCGGCGGGCGATCTCCTCGTTGGACAGGCCGATGCCGACCAGGGCCATCACCTCGCGCTCCCGTTCGGTCAGCCGGGCCATCTCGCCGGCCGCCGCGGGCTCCTTGGAACGGGCGGCGAACTCGGCGATCAGCCGGCGCGTCACCCCCGGCGACAGCAGCGCGTCGCCGTCCACCACCGCCCGCACGGCGCGCAGGAGTTCCTCGGGTTCGGTGTCCTTGACCAGGAAGCCGGAGGCACCGGAGCGGATCGCCTCGAAGACGTACTCGTCGAGTTCGAAGGTGGTGAGCATCACCACCTTCACCTCGTGCAGCCCCGGGTCGCCGGTGATCCGGCGGGTCGCGGCCAGGCCGTCGAGCAGGGGCATGCGGATGTCCATGAGGACGACGTCGGGGCGCAGTTCGCGGATCGAGCGCACCGCCTCCTCGCCGTCGGCGGCCTCCGCGACCACCTCGATGTCCGACTGCGCGTCCAACAGCGCCCGGAAACCGGCCCGTACCAGTGACTGGTCGTCGGCGAGCAGTACGCGGATCACCGGTCGTCCTCCTTCGCGTGGGTCGTGTGTTTCACGTCGATCGGCAGGGCCGCGAGGACCCGGAAGCCGCCGTCGGGGCGCGGGCCCGCCTCGATGGTGCCACCCAGCGCCGCCGCGCGCTCCCGCATCCCGGCCAGCCCGTTGCCGCTGCCGCCCGCCTCGGCGCCCGTCGCGGGACCGTCGTCGTCGACGCGCAGCAGCAGCGTGCCCCCGTCCCGGTCGAGACGGACGCGCGCGTGCCGGGACCCCGAGTGCCGTACGACGTTGGTGAGCGCCTCCTGCACGATGCGGAACGCGGCCAGATCGGTGCCGGGCGACAGGCGCGGCGGTTTCCCCTCCACCTCGACGGTGAGGCCCGCGCTTGCCGCCTGCTCGACCAGTTCGGGGAGCCGGTCGAGGCCCGGGGCCGGAGCACGTGGCGCGTCCCCGGGGGTACGCAGGGTGTCGAGTACCTGCCGCACCTCGCCGAGCGCCTCCTTGCTCTGGTCCTTGATGGTGGTGAGCGCGGTGCGGGCCTGCTCCGGGTCGGTGTCCAGGAGGGCGAGTCCGACGCCTGCCTGCACGTTGATGACGGAGATGCTGTGCGCGAGTACGTCGTGCAGCTCGCGGGCGATCCGCAGCCGTTCCTCGTCGGCGCGGCGCCGCGCCGCCTGGGCCCGCTCGGCCCGCTCCCGCGCCCACTGCTCGCGGCGCGCCCGGGCCAGCTCCGACAGGGCGGCGATGGCCACCACCCAGGTGGCGATCACGAGTTCCTGCCCCCAGGAAGCGGCCGAGTCCCCGGACGGCGGCAGCCACCGGTAGAGCCAGTGCGCCACCAGGGCGTGCCCGGCCCACAGGGTCGCCATCGCCGCCCACGCGGCCCTGCGGTGCCCGGCGACGACGGCGCTGAAGCAGGCCACCGCGACGGCCACGAACACCGGGCCGTACGGGTATCCGGCGCCGAGGTAGACCAGGGTGGTGACCGCCGTGCCGAACACGACCGGCACCGGGTACCGCTGCCGCCACAGCAGGGCGGCTCCCGTCACGAAGAGCAGCACGCGTGCGAACGGGTCCAGGCCGGCCCGCTCCGCCTCCTGGGCGTGGGCGGCGAAGGTGGAGCCGATCAGCACGAACGCCGTGACGAGCACGGTGGAGGGCCAGGGCCAGGCGGGGCGCTGTTCCTCGTCGCCCCGCCGGTTCCACCACGGGGGCCCGTGCCACCACCACTGCGGCGCCCGGCCCGCGCGCTCGCGCTGTCCGTCCATGACCGCCACGCTAGACGCCGGGCCGGGCGGGCGGCGTCACCCGCGCGTGGTGATCACGCGTACTCCCGGCGAAGTACACCCCTCCACGGCCCGCTCGGGCGGCCACGGTCCCGGACCCGCCGCGGACGGTCGGGGACCAGCGGGCCGGCCGGACGGGCGCGTCGGCCTGCCACGTGGCAGACAGCTCGGCCCAGCAGGCCACCACCGCCGTCGCGGTCTCGGGCGGCGGGCCGGGGACGGGGCCGGCGGCCGGCTGCCGTCCGGCAGGCCTCGGGCCGTGACTCGGTGGGCAGCACCGGCCTGGCGAGGCCCGTGCCCCGGTGTGCCTCCCGGTCAGGTCCCGGCCGGGCGGGCGCCGACGGCCGGACCCGGTCGGACCGCCGCCGACTGCCGGTCGCCCACGGTCAGGCGCCGGCCTCTTCTCCCGCCGACGACTCGGACGGGGCAGACGGGGCGGACGCCTCGGACCGGCGGTCCATCGCCCCCAGTGCCCGCTGCGCCAGCGGATGGCTGCGGACCAGCTCGCCCAGCGAGGTCGAGCCCTGCGTGATGTCCCTGAACGCCTTCCAGGCCGGGCGGAAACCGGTCAGGGCCGCGTGGAAGAGACCGGGCCTGCGCTCGAACACCGTCAGCATCCGCTTGCCGACGCTCATCTCCACGCCCAGCCCGGCCTTGATCGCGAACGCGTAGTTCAGGGCCTGCTTGCGCGCGTCCACCGCGTCGTGGGCCTCGGAGATGCGCACCGCCCACTCCCCCGCGAGCCGGCCCGAGCGCAGCGCGAAGGAGATGCCCTCGCGGGTCCACGGCTCCAGGAGCCCGGCCGCGTCCCCGCACACCAGGACGCGGCCGCGCGAGAGCGGCGAGTCGTCCGCGCGGCAGCGCGTCAGGTGGCCTGAGGAGATGCTCGGTTCGAATCCGGCGAGCCCGAGCCGGGCGACGAAGTCCTCCAGGTACCGCTTGGTCGCCGCGCCCTCGCCGCGCGCCGAGATGACCCCGACCGTGAGCGTGTCGCCCTTGGGGAAGACCCAGCCGTAACTGCCGGGGATCGGGCCCCAGTCGATGAGTACCCGGCCCTTCCAGTCCTCGGCGACGGTCTCGGGCACCGGGATCTCCGCCTCCAGGCCGAGGTCGACCTGGTCGAGCTTCACCCCGACGTGCGCGCCTATCCGGCTGGCGCTGCCGTCCGCGCCGACGACGGCCCGGGCCAGTACCGTCTCGCCGCCCTGGAGGACGACGGCGACCGTGCGCCGGTCCGGCACCGCCGACCCGTGCTGCTCCACCCGGGTCACGGTCGCGCCGGTGCGCAGCTCGGCGCCCGCCTTCTGGGCGTGCTCGACGAGCTGAAGGTCGAACTCGGGCCGGTTGATCAGCCCGAACAGCATCTGCCGGGAGCGCCGGGTCCGGGTGAAGCGCCCGTTGTTCGAGAAGGTCACCGCGTGCACCCGGTCCTGGAAGGGCAGCTCGAAGCCGGGCGGGAGGGTGTCGCGCGAGGGCCCGATGATGCCGCCGCCGCATGTTTTGTAGCGGGGCAGCTCGGCCTTCTCCAGCAACAGGACGCGCCGCCCCGCGACCGCCGCCGCGTAGGCGGCCGAGGCCCCCGCCGGTCCCGCGCCCACCACGACCACGTCCCAGACCTGACGCGCGTCGTCCGCCGAAGAGTTCTCGCTGCTCACGATGGTCTACTGCTCCGATCAAACCGCATGCCGCACCTGACCCCAGCATCCTACGGCGGGCATCGCCGCAGGCCACTGTGGGAGGATCGGCCCGTCATTCCAAGTACTCCTTGGTACAACGTCGCACCCACAAGGAGCGTGCCCATGTCGTCGAATCCGGTCGCCGAGACCGTCGCTTCGCTGATGCCCCGCGCGAAGGAGGAACTGGCCGCGCTGGTGGCCTTCAAGTCGGTGGCCGACTTCGACCAGTTCCCGCGCAGTGAGAGCGAGGGTGCCGCCAACTGGATAGCGGCGGCCCTGCGCACCGAGGGCTTCCAGGACGTGGCCCTGCTGGACACACCGGACGGCACGCAGTCGGTGTACGGGTACCTGCCGGGGCCCGAGGGCGCGAAGACGGTGCTGCTCTACGCCCACTACGACGTGCAGCCGCCGCTGGACGAGGCGGGCTGGGCCACTCCGCCGTTCGAGCTGACCGAGCGCGACGGCCGCTGGTACGGGCGCGGCGCCGCGGACTGCAAGGGCGGGGTGCTGATGCACCTGCTCGCGCTGCGCTCGCTGAAGGCGAACGGGGGCGTGCCGGTGCACGTCAAGGTGATCGCCGAGGGTTCGGAGGAGCAGGGCACGGGCGGCCTGGAGCGGTACGCGGAGGCGCACCCGGACCTGCTGGCCGCCGACACCATCGTCATCGGCGACGCGGGCAACTTCCGGGTCGGTCTGCCGACGGTCACCTCCACGCTGCGCGGCATGACGCTGCTGCGCGTGAAGGTCGACACGCTCGAAGGCAACCTGCACTCGGGTCAGTTCGGCGGTGCGGCGCCCGACGCGCTGGCCGCCCTGATCCGCGTACTGGACTCGCTGCGCGCGGAGGACGGCTCGACGACGGTCGACGGTCTGGCGGCGGACAGCACCTGGGAGGGGCTGGCCTACGACGAGGAGCAGTTCCGCCGGGACGCGCGGGTGCTGGACGGCGTGGAGCTGATCGGGTCCGGTTCGGTCGCCGACCGGATCTGGGCGCGGCCGGCCGTCACGGTGCTCGGCATCGACTGCCCGCCGGTCGTCGGCGCCACCCCGTCGGTGCAGGCGGGCGCGCGGGCACTGGTGAGCCTGCGGGTGCCGCCGGGCGTGGACGCCGCCGAGGCCACCAAGCTGCTCCGGGCCCACCTGGAGACCCGTACGCCGTGGGGCGCGCGGGTCGCCGTGGAGCAGATCGGCCAGGGCCAGGCGTTCCGCGCCGACACCACGAGCCCCGCGTACCAGGCCATGGCGGACGCGATGGCGGTGGCGTACCCCGGCGAGGAGATGCAGTACGCCGGTCAGGGCGGCTCCATCCCGCTGTGCAACACCCTGGCGTCCCTCTACCCGGACGCGGAGATCCTGCTGATCGGCCTGAGCGAGCCGGAGGCGCAGATCCACGCCGTGAACGAGAGCGTGTCCCCCGAGGAGCTGGAGCGGCTGTCGGTGGCGGAGGCGCACTTCCTGCGCAACTACGCGGCGGGCTGAGCCGGGCGGCCCGATGCGGCCGGTCGGCGTCAGCCGACCGGCGTGCCCGCCTCAAGGTAGTGGGCGGCGCCGCGTTCCCGGGCCCGTAGCGCCCAGCGCAGCCGCTCGTAGCGGACCGGGGGCAGCAGGGCGGCGGCCTCGTCCTCGGTGGCGAAGCGCCAGTCGCGCAGCTCGGGGCCGGGCAGCAGCACCCGGTCGGCGTCCGCGGTGTCGAGCCGGCCGCCGTCGAAGAGCAGCCGCAGACCGCCGTAGGCGGGAGGAGCCGGCGGTTCCCAGTCGACGACCAGCAGGGCCGGTACGTCCTGGAGGCTGAGGCCGGTCTCCTCGGCGACTTCGCGCATGCCGGCGCGGGCGGGCGCCTCGCCGGGTTCGACGACGCCGCCGGGGAACTCCCAGCCGGGTTTGTAGGTGGGGTCGACGAGCAGGACCCGGTCCCGCTCGTCGAAGAGCAGGACGCCGGCGGCGACGGTCTCGCCGGTGGGCTCGGGGGTCTGGACGATCTCGCAGGCCGGCACGGCACCCGAGCCGACGGCCTCGGCGACCCGGGCGGCGGCCTCGTAGGGGGTGAGGGCGCCGGTGTCGACGGGGTGGGCGTCGGCGGTGAGCCAGGAGGCGAGGGCGGCCCGGTAGGGCTCGATGTGGTCGTAGGACCACTGCCGTACCCGTATCTCGCCGTCCGGGAGGTCCCGCGGTATCTCGCGGCCCGCTATTCGCTCCCGCAGGATCGTTTCCGCCGGGGCCAGCAGAATGTGCCGGACCTCGATCCGGCGGGCGGCGAGACCGCCGAAGATCTCGTCCCGGTACTCCTGGCGCAACAGGGTCATCGGGACCACGAGCGTCCCGCCGAGGTCGGCGAGCAGCGCGGCCGCCGTGTCGATCACCAGCCGGCGCCAGATCGGCAGGTCCTGGAAGTCGCCCACCTCGGCCAGCCGTTTGGGCGGCAGCAGGTGCGCGAGCGCCCCGCCGATGACCTCGGGGTCGAAGAGCGTGCTGTTCGGGATCAGTTCGATCAGTTCCCGGGCGGTGGTGGTCTTCCCCGCACCGAACGCGCCGTTGATCCAGACGACGGTCACAGGTCCCCCTCTTCTGTTGGCCCACTGTGGCTTGCCCGCTTCACCCCGCCACGGAAACCAGCCCAGCCGGTGACGTGGGAAAAGGCATATGACAACGGCGCCGACGCCCCCTCGGGGGCACCGGCGCCGTGTTGCCCCGACGGGCGCGTCGGCCCGGCCCGGGGTGTCAGCCCAGCTGTCCCAGGGCGTCGTCGTCGAGGGTCAGGCTCTCGGTGGCGACGGTGTCCTCCAGGGTACTGACGGTGTCGTCCACCCCGAGATTGAGCGGGAGGTCGCTCGGGGCGGCGTGGGACGGGCTGACGGCCGCGACCACGAAGCCGGTGGCGAGGGTCGCGAGGGCGAGGATGCTGCGCTTCTTCATGCCCCGTTCAACTACGCCGCCGCCCCGGGGTCACGGCCAGGGCCGCGGGAGTCGCCCGTGCCACGGAGTGCGCCCCGGCCGCCGTACGCGGTGCTCAGACGTGCGCGGCGGTCACGGCCGCCGTCCTCGACAGGGCCGCGGCGGCCGCGCCGACCAGCCCGGCGTCCGTCCCCATCTGGGCGGGGACGACCGCGAGGCGCTGGACGAAGGACAGCGTCGCGTAGTCGGTGAGGGCCTTGCGCAGCGGGGCGAAGAGGACGTCCCCCGCCTTGCCCACTCCGCCGCCCACCACGGCGATGTCGATCTCGACGAGGGTCGCGGTGGCGGCGATACCGGCGGCGAGTGCCTGCGCGGCCCGTTCGAAGGAGGCGACGGCGACGGGGTCGCCGAGGCGCGCCGAGGCGGCGACCGCGGCGGCGGAGGTGTCGCCGTCGGGTCCGGGCAGCCAGCCGGCCTCCAGCGCGCGGCGGGCGATGTTGGGGCCGCTCGCTATGCGCTCCACACAGCCCCGCGCACCGCACGGGCACGGGTCGCCGTCCAGGTCGACGCTGATGTGCCCGATGTGGCCGGCGTTGCCGGTCGGTCCGGGGTGCAGCCGGCCGCCCAGCACCAGTCCGCCGCCGACGCCGGTCGAGACCACCATGCACAGCGCGTTGTCGTGCCCGCGGGCCGCGCCCTGCCAGTGTTCGGCCGCCGTGATGGCCACCCCGTCGCCGATCAGCTCCACCGGCAGGCCGCCGGCGGCGGCCCGGACCCGCCGGACCAGCGGGTAGTCGCGCCAGCCGGGGACGTTCACCGGGCTGACCGTGCCGGCCGAGGCGTCCACCGGACCGGCGCTGCCGATGCCGACCGCCGTGGCCCGCTCCCACAGGGGCGACGCGGTCAGTTCCGCGAGCACGGCCTCGACGGCTCCCATCACGGTGTCACCGTCCTCCCGGGCGGGTGTCGCACGCTGTGCGCGCGCCTGGATGCGGCCGTGGCCGTCCACCAGTGCGCCGGCGATCTTGGTGCCGCCGATGTCCAGCGCTGCCACGAGGTCGGTGTGCATCAGAGTCGGATCTCCCCGTCGGACCGAAAGCGAAAAATGACGAAGCCAAGAGCGCGCAGCGACCGGTCCCACGGTGGGGACGAGGACCGGAGAGTGCGATGGACAGTGTCTCCCGCATCTGACAACGTTGTCCAGGCTCTATGCTCGACGCCACATCCTCATACAAGCCCATCACCGACACATCCCCCTGGACTACAGGAGCCGACGCATTCCCGTGGACGACAGGACAGGACACCGCATCGTGCCCGACACGACCCGCCGCGCAGACCGCCTCCCCGGGAACCGTTACGGCAATCGCCCGACCATGAAGGACGTCGCCGCCCGGGCCGGGGTCGGTCTCAAGACCGTCTCCCGGGTGGTCAACGGGGAGCCCGGCGTCACCCCGGAGACCGAGCGTCGCGTCCAGGAGGCCATCGACGCGCTGGGTTTCCGTCGCAACGACAGCGCGCGGGTGCTCCGCAAGGGCCGCACCGCGAGCATCGGCCTGGTCCTGGAGGATCTGGCGGACCCGTTCTACGGGCCGCTCAGCCGTGCCGTGGAGGAGGTGGCCCGCGCCCACGGCGCCCTGCTGATCAACGGGTCGAGCGCGGAGGACCCGGACCGCGAGCAGGAGCTGGTGCTCGCGCTGTGCGCGCGGCGTGTGGACGGTCTCGTGGTGATCCCCGCCGGGGACGACCACCGGTATCTGGAGCCCGAGCTGAAGGCGGGCGTCGCCACGGTGTTCGTGGACCGTCCGGCGGGGCAGATCGACGCGGACGTGGTGGTCTCCGACAACTTCGGCGGTGCCCGCGACGGCGTGGCCCACCTGATCGCGCACGGGCACCGCAGGATCGGCTTCATCGGCGACATGCCCCGCATCCACACCGCCGCCGAGCGGCTGCGCGGCTACCGGGCCGCGATGGAGGACGCGGGCATACCGGTCAAGGACTCGTGGATGTCTTTGGGTGTCACCGATCCCGTGCGGGTGCGCCGGGCGGCCGAGGAGATGCTCGCCGACCCGCAGCCGGTCACCGCGATCTTCACCGGCAACAACCGGGTGACGGTCACCGTGATCCGGGTCCTGGCCGAGCACACCCGGGGCGTCGCCCTGGTCGGTTTCGACGACATCGAGCTGGCCGACCTGCTCCAGCCGGGCGTCACCGTGGTCGCGCAGGACGCGGCCGCCCTCGGCCGCACTGCCGCCGAGCGGCTCTTCAGGCAGCTGGACGGCTCCCTCCTCGCCCCCGACCGCATCGAACTGCCGACCAGACTGGTCACCCGGGGCTCGGGCGAGCTGCCGCCGTCGGGCTGACCCCACAGCCACAGCCACAGCCACAGCCACAGCCACGAGGAGCATCACACCGTGTCGAAACCTCCCGGCGAGGACCGGACGCTGCGGGCGCTCGGGCTGGCCGGCGTGCCGCGCGAGGAGCCGCTGCTGTACCCGGGCGCGTGGCCCCGGGAGTCCGGGCTGCTGGACGGGGACCGGCTGCTGCCGCTGGACCGGCCGGTGTACGAGGAGGGGGACGGCCGGGTCCCGGTGCTGGCGATCGGGTCCAACGCGAGCCCCGCACAGCTGCGGCACAAGATGGCCGAGTTCGGGATCGACTCGCCGATCCCGATGGTCAGGTCCCGGGTCACCGGACTGGACATCGGCGTCTCCGCGCACGTGAGCCGCATGGGCTACGTGTCCGCCTCGCCGGTGGGCGCCCCCGGCACCGTACGGGAGTTGTTCGTCCTGTGGCTCGACGCCGAGCAGCTCGCGGTGATCGACGCCAGCGAGGGCGTACCGATGACGGGCGGCAACTTCGACCGCGTCCGACTGCCCGCGCCCGACGTGCGCGTCGAGCAGGGGGACGGTTCGGTGCTGGGCGGTGCGTACGCGTACGTCAACCGCCACGGCGTCCTGCACGACGGCACCGGTGCGCCGCGCCGGCATCCGGGGGCGCAACGGCCCCTGATCACCGAGCTGCTGGACGGGTCCGCCCGGCTGCGGGAGTTGTTCGGGGCGACGCCCGAGGAGTTCAGCGCGCGGGCGCGGGCGGACCGGCGGCTGTGCGACCGGGGGACGCGGCTGTTCGCCGAGGAGAAGCGGGTGACGGCGTCCGGCCTGGAGCGGTACGTGGGCTCCGGGCCGGAGGATCCCTTCGCCGGGGGCCGGACGCCGTCGGCGGACCCTACTGCGCCGATGCCGTGAGGTCGCCGCGTCGCGGGCCCGAGAAGCCCTCCAGGTCGGCGCGGGTCAGGCCGGTCAGCCGGGCGACCTCGCCGATGTCGAGCGCGCCGCAGTCCAGGCCGCGCAGCAGGTAGCCGCTGAGGGCCTTGGCGGTGGCGGGCTCGTCCATGACGTCGCCGCCGGTGCGGTTGGCGTAGCGGGAAAGGCGGGCGGCGGCCTGCTCGAAGCCCTCGCGGTAGAAGGCGAAGACGGCCGCGTACCGGGTGGGGATGTGGCCCGGGTGCATGTCCCAGCCCTGGTAGTAGGCGCGGGCCAGGGCGCGGCGGGTGAGGCCGTAGTGCAGCCGCCAGGCGTCGTGGACCTGCGCGGTGGGGCCGACCGGCAGGACGTTGGTCGAGCCGTCCGAGACCCGTACGCCGGTGCCGGCGGCGGCGACCTGCATGACCGCCTTGGCGTGGTCGGCGGCCGGGTGGTCACTGGCCTGGTGGGCGGCGGAGACGCCGAGGCAGGCGCTGTAGTCGAAGGTGCCGTAGTGCAGGCCGGTGGCGCGGCCCTCGGCGGCCTGGATCATGCGGGCGACGGTGGCGGTGCCGTCGGCGGCGAGGATGGACTGGCTGGTCTCGATCTGGATCTCGAAGCCGATCCGGCCGGGCGTGAGGCCGCGCGTCTTCTCGAAGGCCTCCAGGAGCCGCACCATCGCGGTGACCTGCTCGGGGTAGGTCACCTTGGGGAGGGTGAGGACCAGTCCGTCGGGCAGGCCGCCGGCCTCCATCAGGCCGCTGAGGAAGACGTCGAGGGTGCGGATGCCCCGGGCGCGCACGGGGGCCTCCATGCACTTCATGCGGATGCCCATGTACGGGGCGGCCGTGCCCTGCTCGTGCGCCTCGGCGACCAGCCGGGCGGCGCGGGCGGCCGCCTCGTCCTCCTCGGCGTCCGTGCGGTTGCCGTAGCCGTCCTCGAAGTCGACGCGCAGGTCTTCGATCGGCTCGCGCTCCAGTTTGGCGCGTACGCGGCTGTACACGGGCTCGGCGAGGTCGTCGGCGAGACCGAGGACGGCGGCGAAGGAGGCGGCGTCGGGGGCGTGTTCGTCGAGCGCGGCGAGGGCCTTGTCGCCCCAGGAGCGGATCGTGTCGGCGGCGAAGACGTCACCGGGTACGTAGACGGTGTGGACGGGCTGGCGGGTGCCCGGGTCTCCGGGGTAGCGGCGCTCCAGCTCCGCGTCGACCGGTGCGAGGGAGGCACTGATCTCCTCGCCGACGGCGCCCGCGAGGCTCGTTGCCACCTTCTCCTGCTGACCCATTCGACACCCTCCTGATGTTCATTTTTCCGCTGAACGGAATCTGTTATCCGTAGAGTGAAGTTATCTGTCGGTCCGCTCGCCGGTCAACACCCATCCTGCGCGCACGCCGAGGCCCCCGCGACGTCCGTGGACGTCATCGGGGGCCTCGGCGTGCGGTGCGGCGGGGAGGTTCAGCCCTTGCGGGTCTTGACTTCCTCGGTGAGCTGCGGGACGACGTCGAAGAGGTCGCCGACCACGCCGTAGTCGACCAGGTCGAAGATCGGGGCCTCGGCGTCCTTGTTGATCGCCACGATCGTCTTCGAGGTCTGCATGCCCGCACGGTGCTGGATCGCGCCCGAGATGCCGGAGGCGATGTACAGCTGCGGCGAGACGGACTTGCCGGTCTGGCCGACCTGGTTGGTGTGCGGGTACCAGCCCGCGTCCACCGCGGCACGCGAGGCACCGACGGCCGCGCCGAGCGAGTCGGCGAGCGCCTCGATGATCGCGAAGTTCTCCGCGCCGTTGACGCCACGGCCGCCGGAGACGACGATCGCGGCCTCGGTCAGCTCCGGGCGGCCGGTCGACTCGCGCGGCGTGCGCGAGGTGACCTTGGTACCGGTCGCGGCGGCGGAGAAGGTGACCGACAGCGCCTCGACGGCGCCGGCGGCCGGGGCGGCCTCCACGGCGGCCGAGTTCGGCTTGACCGTGATGACCGGGGTGCCCTTGGAGACGCGGGACTTGGTGGTGAAGGCGGCGGCGAACACCGACTGGGTGGCCACCGGGCCCTCGTCGCCGGCCTCCAGGTCGACGGCGTCGGTGATGACACCGGAGCCCAGGCGCAGCGCCAGGCGGGCGGCGATCTCCTTGCCCTCGGCGGAGGACGGGACCAGCACGGCGGCCGGGGAGACGGCGGCGACGGCGGCCTGGAGGGCGTCGACCTTCGGGACGACCAGGTAGTCGGCGTACTCGGCGGCCTCGTGGGTGAGGACCTTCACCGCGCCGTGCTCGGCGAGGGCGGCGGCCGTGTCACCGGCGCCGTTGCCCAGCGCGACGGCGACCGGCTCGCCGACCCGGCGGGCCAGCGTCAGCAGCTCCAGGGTCGGCTTGCGGACGGCGCCGTCCACGTGATCGACGTAGACGAGAACTTCAGCCATGAGACTTCTTCTCTCCTGCTTGCGAAAGATGAGGGGCGATGGGGGCGGCAGGGCTCAGATGAACTTCTGGCCCGCGAGGAACTCGGCGAGCTGCTTGCCGCCCTCGCCCTCGTCCTTGACGATCGTGCCCGCGGTGCGCGCCGGACGCTCGGCGGCCGACTCGACGACCGTGTAGGCGTTCTCCAGACCGACCTCGTCCTCGTCGATCTCGAGGTCGGACAGGTCCCAGGACTGAACCGGCTTCTTCTTGGCCGCCATGATGCCCTTGAACGAGGGGTAACGCGCCTCGCCCGACTGGTCGGTGACCGACACGACGGCCGGCAGCGACGCCTGAAGCTGCTCCGTGGCCGTGTCGCCGTCGCGGCGGCCCTTCACGACGCCGTCCGCGACCGAGACCTCGGACAGCAGCGTCACCTGCGGCACACCCAGGCGCTCCGCGAGCAGCGCCGGGACGACGCCCATGGTGCCGTCGGTGGAGGCCATGCCGGAGACGACCAGGTCGTAGCCGGCCTTCTCGACGGCCTTGGCCAGCACCAGGGAGGTGCCGATGGCGTCGGTGCCGTGCAGGTCGTCGTCCTCGACGTGGATCGCGTTGTCCGCGCCCATGGACAGCGCCTTGCGCAGGGCGTCCTTGGCGTCCTCGGGGCCCACCGTCAGGACGGTCACCTCGACGTCGTCGTCGGAATTCTCGGAGATCTGCAGCGCCTGCTCGACCGCGTACTCGTCCAGCTCGGAGAGCAGACCGTCCACGTCGTCCCGGTCGACGGTCAGGTCATCGGCGAAGTGCCGGTCGCCAGTGGCGTCGGGCACGTACTTCACAGTGACAACGATCCTCAAGCTCACGCCGGCTCTCCTACTGCGTCGACATTTCAGTGCTGCCTCTTGCAGGCAGCATAGGCGCCCCAAGCGGCCGATCCCGGTCGGGGCGACCTGCGCTCCGCCCGGAATATTACTCGTCAGTACACCCAGTTCCTGCCCGCTAAGCAAGCGCTTTGAACTGTGACCTTCGCAACGCAGCGTAACCGGAACTCGACGCCTCCGCAGAAGCCGTCCCCCGACCGGTCAGCCGCGCAGACCCCGGTAACGCCCGTGGTGGTACAGCAACGGCTCGCCGGCTCCGGCGGGGTCGCCGAGGAGGACTTCGGCCAGCACGATCCGATGGTCCCCCGCGGGCACCCGGCCGACCACCCGGCACACGAGCCAGGCGAGCACGCCGTCCAGCACGGGCACGCCCTCGGGCCCCTCCCGCCAGACGGTGGGTGCCGCGAAGCGGTCGGCACCGCTGCGGGCGAAGGTGGCCGCCAGCTCCTCCTGGTGCTCGCCGAGCACGTGGACGCCGACGTGTTCCGCCTCGGACACCGCGGGCCAGCTCGACGAGCCGGTGCCGATGCCGAAGGAGAGCAGCGGCGGGCGGGCGGAGACGGAGGTGAGGGACGTGGCCGTGAAACCGACCGGACCGCCGGGGCCCCGCGCGGTGATCACGGCGACGCCCGCCGCGTGCCGCCGGAAGACGGACCGCAGCAGGTCGTCGGTGGCGGGCCGGGGTGCGGCGAGGCCGGGTGTGACCGTCATGCGGGGTGGTCCTTCTGCGTTGCGCCCCGGTCCCGGGAACGGCGAGCGGGGCATGGGGGCAGGCTGACGACGGGTGGCACACACAGTCAATTACGTCCCGGGATGTGGAGGCTGTGGAGAAGACCTCACCACTGGCGTGGCGCTTGTCACACCGCCTCACCCAGCGCGGCGATCACGTCCGCCCTGCGCGGCTGCCCGGTGGCCCGCCGCACGACGCGGCCGCCGGCATCCAGGACCAGCACGGTGGGAGTCCTGAGCACGTCGAGGGCGCGGACGAGTTCGAGGTGCCCCTCGGCGTCGATCTCGACGTGGGCGACACCGGGGACCAGGCCGGCCACCTCGCCCAGTACCCGCCGGGTGGCCCGGCAGGGCGCGCAGAAGGCACTGGAGAACTGCACGAGCGTCGCGCGGGAGCCCAGCTCCGCACCGAGATCGGCCGCGTCGACCCGTACGGCGGTGGCCTCCGGCCGATTGCCGTTGCCGTCGTCGTGCCCGCGCACCAGCGCGCCCCCGTTCCGCCGCCACCGCGGCACTCATGGGCGCGCGTACCCCGCACGCCACCGGTTCGGTACTCCGAAGGTGCAGCGTTCGCGGAGCCGCGGAGATTCCCGCCCACCGTCGCATTTCGGCCACGAGAGGGCCGGGCAAGTGATGAGGATCTCGCCGCGCACGGGCACCAAGGCTGGTACACCGGCCGTTCTTGGGGCACGATCTGCGACAAGCCGCAAACCTACGGCTGCGTAACTTTCGACTGGGAGTTTCCCTTCCCAGGCTGACAAGGAAGGGTCCGACCCGCCCATGGCAGAAATCGTCTACCGTCCGGTCATCGGTCTCGCCCGCACCCTGTTCAAGGCGTGGGACCTCAAGATCGACTGCCAGGGATCGGAGAACATCCCGCGCTCGGGCGGCGCCGTGCTGGTGAGCAACCACATCAGCTACCTGGACTTCATCTTCGACGGCCTGGCCGCGCTGCCGCAGAAGCGGCTGGTGCGCTTCATGGCGAAGGAGTCGGTCTTCCGGCACCGGATCTCCGGTCCGCTGATGCGCGGGATGAAGCACATCCCGGTCGACCGCAAGCAGGGCGAGGCGGCCTACGCGCACGCCCTGGACTCGCTGAAGTCGGGCGAGATCGTCGGGGTCTTCCCCGAGGCGACGATCTCCGAGTCGTTCACCCTGAAGAGCTTCAAGTCGGGTGCCGCGCGGCTCGCGCAGGAGGCGGGCGTGCCACTGGTCCCCATGGCGCTGTGGGGCACCCAGCGCCTGTGGACCAAGGGCCACCCGCGCAACTTCAAGCGCAGCCACACCCCCATCACCATCCGGGTCGGCGAGGCGATGGAGGCTCCGCGCGAGCAGTACGCGGGTGCCATCACCCGGCGGCTGCGCGAGCGGGTGCAGGAGCTGCTGGAGGCGGCACAGCGCGCCTACCCGGTGCGCCCCAAGGGGGCCGACGACACCTGGTGGATGCCGGCCCATCTCGGCGGCACGGCCCCGACGCCCGAGCAGCTGCGCACGGCCCAGGCGCACTGAGCCGGGCGCCTCAGAGCGCGGCCGGGAGGGTCTGCCACAGGTGCGGCCTGTCGGTGGCCGCCTTGAGGACGTCCAGGACGGCGGGATGCGGCGCCGCGTACAGCTCCGGGTAGTCCGCCTCGCCCGCCGCGTGGTCCGGCGTGAAGGCCAGTCGCTCCCTGCCCAGGGAGAACCGCGCGTTCACGCCGGGCTTGTTCCCGCGAGGATCCTGCCGGTGCCAGGCACCGTCGAGACGTACGGCGACCAGCCCGTGCACCACGTCGAACCGCTGGTAGCACAGCGCGGTGGGGATGTCCTCGGCCCGCAGCAGCGCGGCCAGCGCGTGGGCCTTGGCGTAGCAGATGCCGGTGCGCTGCTCCAGGACGTCGGAGGCCCGCCAGGTGACGCGCGGATCCCCGGAGTCCTGTGAGTGCGGGATGGCGTCGCGCACGAACTCGAAGGCCAGGCGTGCATAGGCATACGAATCCTCCGCCTGCCTGGCCAGTCCGCCGGCCACCTCCCGCACGCGCGGATGGTTGTGGTCGATGACCTCGTCGGCAGCCAGGTAGGCGGACAGGTCAGGGGTCTTCTGGATCAGCTCCATGCCCGCAGAGCATAGGAAAGCGATCACCCACTAGTCAATGACTTTTCAGGTGACCGCATACCTATGCAATATCGGGAGGTGCTCCCGTCAGCGCGCCATCTCCTCCTTCAGCGCGGCCACGAACGCGTCGACGTCGTCCTCGGTGGTGTCGAAGGCGCACATCCAGCGCACGTCACCCGCGGCCTCGTCCCAGAAGTAGAAGCGGAAGCGCTTCTGCAGGCGCTCGCTCACCTCGTGCGGCAGCCGGGCGAAGACCGCGTTGGCCTGCACCGGGTAGAGGATCTCCACGCCGTGCACGGCACGCACGCCCTCGGCCAGGCGCTGGGCCATCTCGTTGGAGTGCCGGGCGTTGCGCAGCCACAGGTCCTTGGCCAGCAGCGCCTCCAGCTGCACGGACACGAAGCGCATCTTCGAGGCGAGCTGCATGGACAGCTTGCGCAGGTGCTTCATGTGGCGCACCGCGTCCTGGTTCAGGACCACGACCGCCTCGCCGAACAGGGCGCCGTTCTTGGTGCCGCCGAGCGAGAGCAGGTCGACGCCGACCGCGTTGGTGAACGTGCGCATGGGGACGTCCAGCGAGGCGGCGGCGTTGGCTATCCGGGAGCCGTCCAGGTGCACCCTCATGCCGTGCGCGTGGGCGTGCTCGCAGACGGCGCGGATCTCGTCGGGCGTGTAGAGGGTGCCCAGCTCGGTGCTCTGGGTGATCGAGACGACCTGCGGCATCGCGCGGTGCTCGTCGTCCCAGCCGTACGCCTGGCGGTCGATCAGCTCGGGGGTGAGCTTGCCGTCCGGGGTGGGGACGGTGAGCAGCTTGAGGCCGCCCATGCGCTCGGGGGCGCCGCCCTCGTCGACGTTGATGTGGGCGCTCTCGGCGCTGATCACGGCGCCCCAGCGGTCGGTGACCGCCTGGAGCGCGACGACGTTGGCGCCGGTGCCGTTGAAGACCGGGAACGCCTCGGCGCCGGAGCCGAAGTGGCTGCGGATCACGCGCTGGAGGTTCTCGGTGTAGTCGTCCTCGCCGTACGCGACCTGGTGCCCGCCGTTGGCCAGGGCCAGGGCGGCGAGCACCTCCGGGTGGGCCCCGGCGTAGTTGTCACTGGCGAAACCGCGGACCTCGGGGTCGTGATGGCGACGCGCGTCGGTCTTCGGGGGGTTCACGGCTTCTCGGTCAGCCACAGACGGTTTCCGTTCACTTCCGCGGCGGGCTTGTCCCAGACACCGGCGACGGCCTCGGCGAGGTCACGCACGTCCGTGAAGCCCGCGAACTTCGCGTTGGGGCGCTCGGCGCGCATCGCGTCGTGCACCAACGCCTTGACCACCAGGATCGCAGCCGCCGACGTCGGTCCCTGCTCGCCCCCCGCCTTGCGGAAGTAGTCCGCCATGGCCAGCGTCCACGCCTCGGCGGCGGCCTTGGCGGCAGAGTAGGCGGCGTTGCCCGCGGTGGGGCTGGACGCGCCGGCGGCGCTGATCAGGACGTAGCGGCCGCGGTCGCTGCGCTGGAGCGCCTCGTGGAAGGCGAGGGACGTGTGCTGCACGGTGCGGATGAGCAGCTTCTCCAGCAGGTCCCAGTCGCCGAGTTCGGTCTTGGTGAAGGTCTTGCTGCCGCGCCAGCCGCCCACGAGGTGGACCATGCCGTCGACGTGGCCGAACTCCTTCTCCGTACGGTCGGCCCAGGCCCGGGTGGAGTCCAGGTCCAGCAGGTCCACGGTCTCGCCGGTGACGGTGGCGCCGCCGTGCGCGTAGCGGGCCGCGTCCACCGCCTCGGCGAGCCGCTCCGGGTCGTTGTCCGCGCCGACGACGGTCGCACCCGCCTCGGCGAGCCGCAGCAGCGCGGCCCGTCCGGCGGGTCCGCCCGCCCCGGCCACCGCGATCACCGCGCCGTCGAGCGCCCCGTTCCCCATGGTCCTCGCCTCCCGAGCCTGCTGAGCCTGTGTATGCCGTGCCTGTTCGTGCGTGCCGCCGCCGTCGCTCACGCGGCGGCCCGCTCGGCGCCGTCCGCGGCCGCGGTGATGCCCCGGGTCGAGGCGATCACCTTCTTCAGCTTCTTGGACAGTGCCTCGTAGAACATGCTCAGCGGAAACTCGTCCGGAAGCACGTCGTCGACGAGTTTGCGCGGCGGCAGGGTCAGGTCCAGGGCGTCGGGACCCTTGGCCCACTTCGAGCCCGGGTGCGGGGCGAGGTAGGTGGAGACCAGCTCGTAGCCGGCGAACCAGTGGACGATCTTCGGGCGGTCGATGCCGTCGCGGTAGAGCTTCTCGATCTCGGCGCACAGCTGGTTGGTGACCTGCGGGGCGCGCTGCCAGTCGATGAAGAGCTTGTTGTCGGTCCAGCGGACGACGTCGTGCTTGTGCAGGTAGGCGAAGAGCAGCTGGCCGCCGAGACCGTCGTAGTTGCGCACGCGCTCGCCGGTGACGGGGAAGCGGAACATGCGGTCGAAGAGCACCGCGTACTGCACGTCGCGGGCCTGCGGGACGCCGTCCGCCTCCAGCTTCACGGCCTCCTTGAAGGCGGTGAGGTCGCAGCGCAGCTCCTCCAGGCCGTACATCCAGAACGGCTGGCGCTGCTTGATCATGAACGGGTCGAAGGGCAGGTCGCCGTGGCTGTGGGTGCGGTCGTGGACCATGTCCCACAGGACGAACGCCTCCTCGCAGCGCTTCTGGTCGTCGACCATGGCGGCGACGTCCTCGGGCAGCTCCAGGCCCAGCAGGTCCACGGCGGCCTCGGTGACGCGACGGAAGCGGGCGGCCTCGCGGTCGCAGAAGATGCCGCCCCAGGAGAAGCGCTCGGGGGCCTCGCGCACGGCGATGGTCTCCGGGAAGAGGACGGCCGAGTTGGTGTCGTAGCCGGCCGTGAAGTCCTCGAAGGTGATGCCGCAGAACAGCGGGTTGTCGTAGCGGGTGCGCTCCAGTTCGGCCAGCCAGTCGGGCCAGACCATGCGCAGCACGACCGCTTCGAGGTTGCGGTCCGGGTTGCCGTTCTGCGTGTACATCGGGAAGACGACCAGGTGCTGGAGGCCGTCCGCGCGGTTCGCGGCGGGCTGGAAGGCCAGCAGCGAGTCGAGGAAGTCGGGCACCTCGAAGCCGCCGTCGGCCCAGCGGCCGAGGTCGGTGACCAGGGCCTCGTGGTAGGCACGGTCGTGCGGCAGCAGCGGGGACAGCTCGCGCACGGCCTCGGTGACGCTGCGTACGGCGTCCTCGGCTGCGGCCCGCTCGGGGGCGCCCTCGGCGTCGAAGTCGATCGACCCGTCCTTGGACTGCCATGGCCGGATCCGCTCCACGGCATCCTTGAGCACGGGCCACGCCGGGTGCTCCACCACCCTGCTCGCCGGAGGAACGTCGCCCTCCACGCCCACCTGCACAAGAATTTCCGTCATGTCCCATCCTCCACGGGAGAAGCTTGCGTCAAGACACCGTAGGCATACGACGTTTCTCCAATCAAGGGGCGACTCCGTAAATTATCCTGCCTCACCCCAGGCTTCGCCGCATTTTTTCCTGTCGAGCGCCGGGTTCGTATACCCGGCGCGGCACGGGGGAAACGGTCCCGCAGGGCCGTTAGGCTGCCGCCCTGCCCACGCCGACGTCGACGGAAGCGAGTCGAGCCTTGAACTTCCTCACCATCGGTCACCGCGGAGCGATGGGTGTCGAACCCGAGAACACCCTGCGCTCCTTCGTCGCCGCCGAGCAGGCCGGCCTCGACGTCGTCGAACTGGACCTGCACCTGAGCAAGGACGGCGCCCTCGTCGTCATGCACGACGCGGACGTGGACCGCACCACCGACGGCACCGGTGCGATCGCCGACAAGACCCTCGAGGAGCTGCGCGCCCTCGACGCCGGCCGCGGGGAGCGGATCCCGGTCTTCGAGGAGGTGCTGGACGCCGTCTCGGTGCCGTTGCAGGCCGAGATCAAGGACGCGGCGGCCGCGCGCCTCCTCGCCGACGTGATGCTCCGCCGGGACCTGGTGGACCGGGTGGAGGTGATCTCCTTCCACGACGAGGCCATCGTCGAGATCGCCCGGCTGGTGCCGGGGGTGCGGACCGCCCTGGTCGCGCAGTACTACGGCCCCGAGGTCGTGGACCGCGCCGTGAAAGCGGGCGCCAAGACCCTGTGCCTGGACATCAACAGGGTCACGCTGGAGATCGTGCGGAAGGCCCGCAAGGCGGGACTGCGGGTCTTCTCCTGGACCGTGAACACCCAGGACCACCTGCGACTGGTGCGCGCCCTGGGCCTGGACGGCGCGACGACCGACTACCCGGAGATCAAACGCACCGGCCGCTTCACCGCCTGAGCGGGCTGCTGAGCGGGCTGAGCGGGCTGAACGGCAGGATCCGGCGGGCTCGCGTCACACCAGCGGCTTGACCAGCAGCTCGAACCGGAGGTCGGCGCGCTGCGGGATGCCGAAGCGCTCGTCGCCGTACGGGAAGGGGGTCATCTCTCCCGTGCGGCGGTAGCCGCGGCGCTCGTACCAGGCGATGAGGTCCTCGCGCACGGAGATCACGGTCATGTGCATCTCCGTGACGCCCCACGTCTCGCGCGCCTGCCGCTCGGCCTCCGCGATGATCACCCTGCCCAGTCCCCCGCCCTGGAGCGCCGGGCTGACGGCGAACATCCCGAAGTAGGCGTGCGCCCCGCGGTGCTCGAGCTGGCAGCAGGCCACGATCCTGCCCTCCCGCTCCACCGTCAGCAGGCGGCTGTCCGGCGCCTTGACGACCTCCAGCACGCCCTGCGGGTCGGTGCGCTGTCCCTGGAGGATGTCCGCCTCGGTGGTCCACCCCGCACGGCTGGAGTCGCCCCGGTACGCGGACTCTATGAGCGCCACGATCGCGTCCACGTCGGCGTCGGTGGCGTCACGGTAGGTCAGTGGGCTGTCGGCGGTGTCCATGGGGCGTCTCCGGTTCGTTCTGGGCGCGGCGCGGGCACCGATGAGCGTAACGCCGTCGAAGGCCGCCACTAGGGTCGGGACGCATGGTGCACGTACTCGGCAGCCGGACCCTGCTCCGCCCCACCGACCCCGACCGCTCCCGCGCCTTCTACGGCGAACAGCTCGGCCTCGCCGTCCACCGGGAGTTCGGCACGGGTCCGGAGCGGGGCACCGTCTACTTCCTCGGCGGCGGTTTCCTGGAGGTCTCCGGGCGCTCCGACGCCCCCCTCACCCCCGGGCTCGCCCTGTGGCTCCAGGTCGAGGACGCGGCGGCGGCCCACGAGGAACTGGGCGCCAAGGGGGTCGAGATCGTGCGACCGCCGGTCAAGGAGCCGTGGGGGCTGGTGGAGATGTGGATCGCGGACCCGGACGGCACCCGGATCGTGCTGGTGGAGGTGCCCGCGGAGCATCCGCTGCGCTACCGGCCCGGGATCTGAGCCGGCGGACGGGCACCGCGACCGGGGCCCGTACGTGCCGGATGGCCGCTGCCCCGGCCCGGCCTTAGCGTGCTGGAGGGGGACGGACGGTCTGCGGCCCCGGCGGAAGGACGCCAGCACGATGAAGCTCCACGAACCGGTGACCGGCGGGCCCTGCTGGGCGGAGCTGGGGACCACCGATCTGGAAACGGCCAAGCGCTTCTACACCAAGCTGTTCGGCTGGCGTCCCGAGACGGACCCGCGGCAGCAGGCGGGTGGTTACACGATCGCCCGGATCGACGACGCGCCGGTCGCCGCCCTGACTCCGCTGTACCAGCAGGGACAGCCGGTCGCGTGGAACGTGTCGTTCGCCGTGCGCGACGCGGACGCGGCCGTACGGCAGGTGACGGCGGCCGGCGGGGTGGCTCTCCAGGGACCCGCGGACGTCTTCGACTCGGGCCGGTTCGCGGTGGCCGCCGATCCGACCGGGGCGGTGTTCCAGTTGTGGCAGGGACGCTCGTTCCCGGGGGCCGGGCTGTTCAACGCGCCCGGCTCGCTGGGCTGGGTGGAGCTGCTGACCCGGGAGCCCGACCGGGCCGCCGACTTCTACACGACGGTGTTCGGCTGGAGCGTCGGCGCCTCGGACCGCTATCCGCAGTGGGGGATAGACGGAGCGGACTTCGGCGGCATGGTGACGATGGACGACAAGTTCCCGCACGAGGTGCCGGCGCACTGGCTGCCGTACTTCGCGGTGGCGGACGTGAACACCGTCGCGGCCGACACGACGGACGGCGGCGGCACCGTGCTCATGGAGCCGACCTCCGTCCCCGACGGGCCGCGCATCGCGGTGCTGCGGGACCCGCAGGGCGCGATGTTCGGCGTGTACCGGGCGGGCGACGAGCGCTGATCCGCCCGGCACGGGATGCCGCCGCCGCTGGGCGGGCAGATGAGCAGCACGGCCGGGGCGGCCACGATCCCGGGCGGTCATGACCCCCCTTTCTTGAGCGAGCGATCCAGATAGGTTACGGTGGGATCATGGCAAGGACCCGGGAGTTCGACACGGAGGCGGCGGTGAGCCGCGCGATGGAGCTGTTCTGGACGCGCGGCTACGAGGCCGCCTCGGTGCGCGACCTGACCGGGCACCTGGGGATCGGACAGGGGTCCTTGTACGCCGCGTTCGGCGACAAGGACGGCCTGTACCGGGCGGCCCTGGAGCACTACCGCACCACCCTCGCGGCGGCCGCCCTGCGCAGCCTGGAGGAGGGAACGGACGCCCGCTCGGCGATCCGCACCATGCTGGTCGAGCGGGTCCGGATCGCGGTGGGCGAGGACGGCCGGGGCTGCCTGGCGGTCAACGCCGCCTGCGAGCGCCTGCCGGAGGATGCGGCGACCCGGCGCACCGTGCGCGACATGCAGGACGCCAGCCGGGAGGCGCTCGCCGACGTACTGCGGGTCGCGGCGGAGCGGGGCGAGATCGCGAATCGGCACGACCCGCACACCCTCGCCGCTTTCCTCGTCACCTTCCTCAACGGCCTGCTGGTCTCCTCGAAGATCACGCCGGACGTCCGTGCCCTCGAACCCCTCGTGGAGGTCGCGCTGGCCGCCCTCGACTGACTTTTTCATGCCTCGAATCTGTAACAAGCGATCCAGAAAATCGCAGTGCTCGCTCGGACACGAGATCCGGCGGCCCCACCACGCTGCAATCGAAGCCTTCGGAGGCCCCATGCCCACCGCAGCCACCCCGAGTACCCCCGCTCTCGGCAAAAGCCGCTGGAACACCTTCCCCGCGGCCGGCACCACCCTGACCGCCCGCCACTTCTTCACCGCCACCGAGCCGCTGCTCCAGGGCATCATCGACGACAACGCCCTCACCAGCGCCGACAGCAAGGTGCTGGAGGACCAGATCCACGCGACACTCGCCCTCGGCACCCGGGAGACCTCCCTTCCGCTGTTCCTCGGCCCGGACAGCGCCTCGGCAGCGCGCGAGCTGGGCGCGCAGGCCGAGGCGATCGGCCGGCAGCTCGCCTCCTGGGCCACCGAGGCGCTGGAGAGGCTGCTCACCGATCCGGTACCGCTGCCCGCCGGCCCGCTGGTCGTCCGCAGCCACTGCTACGGCCACCTGCTCACCCCTCCCGCGGCCGGTCTGCTCCTCGGGCGTCGCGGTGGGCCGGTCACGATGCAGCTCTACAACGAGTGGCTCCACCAGATCGTCCTGCTGCGCGACGCCCTGCTGCCCTTCACCAACTGGCAGGACGTCCCGCTCCTGATCACCCCGACCGGACTACGGCACACCGAACCGGCCCGCGACGCGTTCCTCACCGAACTCCTGGTCCGGCAGATCCGGCACGCCAGCGTCGTGGCCTTCGCCCGCGAGGCCGTCACCGGCGCCTCCGGCCCGGCCGGCTACGGCTTCGAGGCGAGCGGCGGCACCGCCCTGCCCGCCGTCCTCGGCCGGCCACCCCTGACCGCACCCCGGTACCTGCTGACCTGGCGCCCCGACCCGGCCGTCGGTGAAGCCGCCACGTATGTCCCGGAGGTACCGGACTACTACGCCGCACCCCGCACCCTCGTCGAGGACCTGCCGCCCGCCGCCGCCACGTCCGGCCCGCTCACCGCCCGTACCCGCACCGCGCCGGTCGCCGACGGGGCCCGCACCGCCCGCATCGAGGTCACCCACGACGGCACCACCGCCCACGTCGACCTCGGCCAAGCCCTGCGCGGCCACCGCTTCGCCCGGCGTGAGGATCCCGCCGCAGGCGACGCATCCGGCACCGTCGACGTCTGGTCCGCGCTGCGCGCGCCGGGACTGGTGTGGACGCGGGCGGGCGAGGCCGTCCTGGACGCCACCGGTCAGGACGACCTCGTCGTGCTGGCCCTGCTCGGCCGGCTCTACCCGGAGAACGTCGTCCTGCGCCCCGCCGGCCGTTCCGCCGTTGCGACGCCCCCCGGCGGCAGCGGACCGAGCCGTCTGGTGACCCTCGTCGACGCTCCGCAAGCCCACTGACACCCAGATCGCGAAGCACACCAGGAAGGTGGAAGAACATGATGCTCGACCATGACGGAACGCCCGTCCGCACGGGCCGGGCCACGGTCAACGGAACGAGTCTGCACTACCGCGCCGCAGGGTCCGGCCCCGCCGTGGTGCTCCTGCACGGCGTGCCCAAGACCAGCTACCACTGGCGTCACCTCGTCCCGAAGCTGACCCCCCACTACACCGTCGTCGCCCCCGACCTTCGCGGTCTCGGCGACTCCGCACGCCCGTCGGACGGCTACGACTCCGCGACGATGAGCGACGACATCGCCGAGCTGATGAACCACCTCGGACACGAGACGTACGCCGTGGTGGGCGAGGACTGGGGAGCGGTGATCGGCTACCAGCTCGCCGCCCGTCACCGCGACCGCGTCACGGCTCTCGTGTTCGCCGAGGCCCTGTTCCCCGGGTTCGGCTTCGAGGACCACACGGCCCTCACCCCGGAGAACGTCGCCGGCGGCATGCACCTGTGGCACCTGGGCTTCTACTTCCAGCCGGACGTACCCGAGATGCTGATCGCCGGTCACGAGCGTGAGCTGATCACCTACATGATCAAGTTCGAGCGCAGCCGGCCCGACAGCGCCACCTCCGACGCGATCGACGAATACGTGCGCTGCTACTCCATGCCCGGCGGCATCCGCGCGATGCTCGCGGTCTACCGGGCGATGCTCGTGGACGCCGAACAGAACCGGCGGGCCGCGCAGAGGAAGCTGGACATCCCGGTCCTGGCGCTCGGCGGATCCGCGTTCATCGGCGACCGCAACGAGTCCCGGATGCGGCTCATGGCCCATGACGTCACCGGGCATGTCTTCGACGCCGGTCACGATCTCGCGGAAGAAGTACCCGACGAGATGGCCGACGTCCTCCTGCCGTTCCTGGCCACGCACCAGTAACCGCACCCGGGCGCCCGCCCTCGGGGTGCTCAGGCCCGCAGCGCGTCCAGACGGCCCTCCAGCTGGCCGAGGAGCCCGCCGAGGAGCGCCGCCAGCTCGCCCTGCCGCGGCCCGGCCACGCCGGACAGCACGGCCGACTCGTAGGCGAGCTGTTCGGGCAGGATGCCGTCGACGAGGTCCCGTCCGGCGTCCGTGAGGCGGACGTGGGCGACCCGGCGGTCGCGGGTGTCGCCGCGCCGCTCGACGAGGCCGCGCTCGGTGAGCTGCTTGAGGCGCTTGGTCACGGCCGCGCCGGAGGAGAAGGTCTCCCGGGCCAGCTCCCCGGGAGTCAGCTCGTGCCCGGTGCGGCGCAGCGCGCCGAGCAGGTCGAACTCGGCACGGCTGAGGCCCGCCCGGCGCAGCGGCGCGTCCTCGGCCTGCTGGAGGAGGGCCGCGCAGCGGTTGATCCGGCCGATGATCTCCATCGGCCCGGTGTCGAGGTCCGGGTGGACGGCACGCCACTGACGTACGACCGCGGCCACGGTGTCCCCGCCCGGCCCCGTCCCGCCGTCACCGGTCCCGGGCCCGGCGTCCCCGTCGTGCGCTCCCCCGTCGGTTGCGGTCATGGCCGTACGTCCTCCGTTCTCGTGCGCGCGCCCCGGTCCGGACGCGTTGCCTGGCGTCGCACCGCCTCGGCGAGCGTACGGTGTCCGGCCTGCTCGGCGAGCACGACCCTCTCCTGGGGCAGTGCGCGTCCCCACCATTCACCGGCCGCCCCGTCGGCGGTGGCCCGCAGGTCGGTCAGCGCGGCGGCCAGGCGACGGCGCGCCGCCTCCAGAGCGCCGGGGGCGGGGGCGGGCTCGGCGAGGAGGCGCGCGGCGCGCTCCCGGGCCCGGTCGGCCGCGGTCACCGCCTGTTCGACGCGGTTCCCGGCGCGCCGGTTGGTGACGACCACGGCGGCGAGGAAGCCGACCAGGGCCCCGACGAGGGTGTCCACGGCCCGCTCGGTCATCAGGTCGCCGGGGGCCTGGTACCCGGCGAACTCGGTGACGAGCAGGGCCATCGGGGTCACGCAGACGCTGCCGAGCCAGTAGTTGCGGGTGATGAGGGCCTCGGCACCGAAGTTGAGGGCGAGGCAGCACAGGACGAGCAGCGCCTGCCCGAGGTGGGCGAGCGGGGCTATGGCGGCGAAGAGCAGCACTCCGGCGAGGTTGCCGACCACGCGCTGCACGGCCCGGCTCCAGGTCAGGGTGATGTTGGCCTGGTAGAGCGCGGCGGCGGTGACCAGGGCCCAGTAGGGGCGGCCGATACCCAGGGCGAGGGAGGCGTACCCGGCCAGCGCGCAGCCGAGGGCGGTGCGGGCGGCGATCGGGGTCAGCGGGCCGAGCCGCTGCCACAGGGGCGCGGGGCGGGCGGCGAGTTCGGCGTCCGCGCCGAGGAGTTCGTCGGTGTCCCCCGGGGCGTCGCCGGTACGGGGGATCCGGCCGCCGCCGCGCAGGGCGAGGGCCCAGGCGCGCAGCCGCTCCGGGTCGGTGTCGGCGGGGGCGGCGAGGGCGACCTCGGCGCGGACGACGAGGCGTTCCAGGGCGTGCCGGGTGGTGGCGCGGGCGCCCGTGGACGGCAGGGCCAGCAGCGTCTGCCAGGCGGCCTGTACGGCGGCGTACCCGGCGGCGCGGGCACCGGCGTGGACGTCGCCCTCACCGGTGCCGCCCTCACCGGTGCCGCCCTCACCGGTGCCGCCCTCACGGGTGCCGCGGGAGGCGACGGCGTACGCGGCCGCCGCGTTCAGGGCCTGCGCGGTGGCCCGGCGTTCCGGGCCGTGCGGACGGACCGGGGCGGGCGCCATGCCGACGAGCCAGGCCCAGGCGCCCGCGGCGGCGGCCAGTGCCAGGTGGCCGGGGACCTGGCCCAGGGTCTGCGGGACGAACAGGGCGGCGGAGCTGATGAAGGTCAGGACCACGTTGCCCGGCGGACCGACGCGGGTGGCGTCGCACAGGGCCTTCTGCACGGCGGCCAGCAGCGCGCCGACGGTCACGAGGACGACGGCGTTCCGGGTGAGCGAGGCGGTGACCAGGGCGACGACGAGGCCGCCGAGCATGCCGAGCACGACCCAGGCCAGGGTGCGGGCCCGGGCGGCGTAGGGGCGGTTGTGGGCGTAGAGCGCGCACAGGGACCCGGCCATCGTGTACATCGCCAGGTCGAGCCGGCCGAGCGCCAGCAGGAGGAGGTTCGGAGGGGCGACGGCGGCGACCGAACTCAGAGCGGGCTTGAACCAGATCTCGGAGGGCCGGCGCAGGCGCAGCACGCCCGCCAGGGACAGACGTCGGGCCGGGGAGGTGCCGGAGGTGGGGGTCGCACTGCTCATACGCATAAGATTAACAAGTGTTTTACCTGTAAATCAAATACGGGGATGCGCCGGTCCACGACACCGACCAGCGCCGATCCACCGCGGTGGGGGCGCGCGCTCCCCCGGATGCCCCCGCGTACACCCTTGCGCTCGCGTGCGCGCCGCATGGCCCGGGCAGTTCTTGACAGACCGTGTTCTTGACAGACCGTGGACCGCCGAACGGGGAGGTGCGTGTGCACGGACCGGCGTCACCCGGATGGCTGCTGGTCGCGCTGTGCGCGGCGACCGGTGCCTACTGCCTGCTGCGGATGCGCAGCGGCGTCGAGGAGCAGCGCGGGGCCGCGGGCGGCGAGGCCCTCATGGGGTTCGGCATGGCCGCCATGGCCGTGCCCGCGGCGGTCTTCGCCCCGCCGGGCTGGGTCTGGCCCGCCTACGCGGTGGTGTTCGGCGCCGCGGGACTGCGGGCGTTGTGGGCGGCCCGGTCGGGACGCCACCACCTGCACCACGTCGTGGGAGCCGCGGCCATGGTCTACATGGCGGTGGTGATGGCCGCCTCCCCCGCCCACGGCCACGCACACGGCGCGTCCGGCACACCGTTGCTCACGGGGGCGCTGCTGCTCTACTTCACGGGATACGTGCTGCTGACCGGCGTCCGCCTGATACCCGTCGTGGCGGTGGCGGGGGGCGGTCCGGGCGCACCACCCGCGCCCGGGGGCGGTGCGGGGGCCGCCGGCCGTGCGGCGGCCGGGTGGGGCGACCGGCCGGAGCTGGCGCGCGCCTGCCGGCTCTCCATGGCGATCGCGATGCTGGCGATGCTGCTCCCCCTGTGACACCGGCGAGACCAGTGGCAAGGGGGCGAGACCGGGAAACGGACGGCCGGGCGTGGTGCTGCCCGGCGTTCACCGCGCGCAATCGTTGCCTGCGTCACTTTGCGCGTCGGGCCGTACTGCCGACGGCGCGGCGCTCATAGGCTGCCCCCATGATTCTCCCCGCGGCACTGCTGCTGCTCGGTGCGCTGACCGCCGTGCTCGCCCCCAGGCTGCTCGCCCGGGCCGACTGGCCGGATCGCGAACCGGTGGTCGCCCTGTGGGTCTGGCAGTGCGCGGTTGCGGCGGTGATCGTGTGCTGCGCGCTGTCGATGACGTTGAGCGCGGCGGCGGCCTGGCACGCGGTGGGCGGACCCGTCTTCGCGACCGCTCCCGGTCCGGTGGTCGAGGCCTACGCCCTGGGCACGTCCGGACTCTGGGCGGACACGACGGCCGTCACGCTGGCCTGCGGCGGACTGTGGAGCGCGCTGATGCTGGCCCGGGAGGTGGCACGGGCCCGCGCCCGGCGTCGGCTGCGCCGCGCGGAACTGCGGCACCGCGCTCCGCTGTTGCCCGGCGAGGAGCCCGGCCCGGGGCGGCTCGTCGTACTGGAGGGCGAGCGGCCGGACGCCTGGTGGCTGCCCGGCGCCACCCCGCAGCTGGTGGTCACCACCGCCGCCCTGCGTCGCCTCGAGGGGCGGCAACTGGACGCGGTGCTCGCCCACGAGAAGGGACACGCACAGGCGCGGCACGACTGGCTGCTGCACTGCTCCGCCGCGCTGGCGGACGGGTTCCCGCAGGTTCCGGTCTTCGCCGGGTTCCGCGACGAGATGCACCGCCTGGTGGAACTGGCCGCCGACGACGTGGCCTCCCGCCGTTTCGGCCGCCTGACGACCGCGCTGGCACTGGTCGAACTCAACGAGGACCGCGGCGTCTTCGGTCCGTGCCCGACCGCCCGGGCCGATGTCCCGCAGCGGGTGCACCGCCTGCTCACCCCGCCGAACCGGCTGACGGCGGCCCGCAGGCTGCGGCTGACCGCAGCGGCCGCGCTGGTACCGGTGGTCCCGGTCCTGCTGGCGTTCGCGCCGGGGCTGCGGGCGTTGGGCTAGGCCAGGGCCAGGCGCTGTCCCCGCCACGGCATTGGCCCCGGAGCCACCCGTTCGGCGAGGATCGCAGCATGCAGACGCCGCCGGTCGACTCCCCGCCCGCCCCGCCGCAGCCACGCGCCGCCCTCCGTGTCACCTGGGTACTGACCGTGTGCTCCGCACTCCTGCTCACCCTGGTGGCCGTCGAATGGCGCCCGTTGGTGCGGCTCGACGAGGACATCGCCGGCACGACCCACCGCTGGGCGGTCGAAGAAGGCGGCGTCACACACGCCATGCGGATCCTCACCGACTGGGTGTGGGACACCTGGACGATGCGCCTGCTGTGCGCGGTGGTGGTGCTGTGGCTGTGGTGGCGCCGGGCGGACCGGTGGACGGCCGTGTGGCTGGGAGCGACGTGTCTGCTGGGCAGCCTGCTGCAACAGGCCCTCAAGGCGGCGGTGGACCGGCCCCGCCCGGTCTGGCCCGACCCCGTGGACTCCGCGCACTACGCGGCCTTCCCCTCCGGGCACGCCATGACCGCGACGTTCGTGTGCGGCCTGCTGGTGTGGCTGCTCCACCACTACGACGTGGGGCGCGCCCTGCGCCGTACCGGCCTGGCCGTCGCCGCGGTCTCCGTGGCCGGGGTCGGCGTGACCCGGGTGTGGCTCGGCGTCCACTGGGCCACGGACGTGCTCGGCGGCTGGCTCCTGGGCGGCCTGGTCGTGACGCTCGCGGTGCTGGTGCACCGGCGCGGGCATCCGTGAGCGGCGCGGCGATCCGCCGGGCCGGGTCCCGCCCGTACCGCGGCGCCCACCGTCGCATCCGTCGCCCCTAGGATCCGCTCCATGACCGCCGTTCTGTTCGACTTCTCCGGAACCCTGTTCCGGATCGAATCCACCGAGGCCTGGCTGCGCGCGGCGCTCGACGGTGCCGGACTGGAGCTTGCCGCGCCGGAGCTGGCCGAGACGGCCGAGGCTCTCGGGCGGGTGGGAGCGCTGCCCGGCGGCGCACCGCCGCTACGGGTTCCGGAGGAACTCGCCGAGGTGTGGGAGATCCGCGACCACAGCTCCGCGCTGCACCGGGCCGCGTACACCGGGCTCTCCCGGCAGGTGCTGCTGCCGGACCCGGGCCTGCACGACGTGCTGTACGAGCGGCACATGTCGCCGGACGCGTGGAGTCCCTACACCGACGCCGCCGAGGTGCTGAGCGCGTTGCGCGGGCGCGGAGTCGCCGTGGGGGTGGTCAGCAACATCGGCTGGGACCTGCGGCCGGTCTTCCGCGCACACGGCCTCGACCGGTACGTGGACACGTACGTCCTGTCGTACGAGCACGGCATCCGCAAGCCCGACGCCCGGCTGTTCGGCGTGGCCTGCGCGGAGCTGGGCGTGGAGCCGGAGCGGACGCTGATGGTCGGCGACGACCGGAGGGCGGACGGTGGCGCGGCGGCGCTCGGGTGCGGGGTGCACTTCGTCGACCATCTGCCGGTGTCCGAGCGCCCGGCGGGACTGCGGCCGGTGCTGGACCTGGCCACGTAGCCCGAGGCAACCACTGGGTGGTGCCGTCCGCCTCGGACGATCCCCCGTGTCGCCCGAGGCAGACGGTAGCCGGAGCGGCCCGTGAGGGCCCCTCCGTCTGCGTTGAGTATAGTTGGCTGGCAGCCAGTCAACGCAGGAGTACAGCATGTCCCCGCGCAGCGCCTCGGTCAATGAAGAATTGCGGCGGCGCTCGAAGGAGCGTCTCCTGCAGGCCGCCGTGGAGCTGGTGGGCGAGCGCGGGTACGACGCGACCACGCTGGGCGACATCGCGGACCGGGCGGGCTCCGCGCGGGGACTGGTCTCGTACTACTTCCCGGGAAAGCGCCAGCTGGTGCAGTCCGCCGTGCACCGGTTGATGCACCGCACCCTGGAGGAGGCACTGGAGCGCGAGCCGCGCACCGACGAGGGGCGCGAGCGGCTGGCGCGGGCCGTCGACGCGATCCTGGGGCTCGCCCGGGACCGGCCGGTGCTCATGCGCCAGCACATGGCGGGGCTGCTCCAGGCCGAGGTGGGCTTCGTGCCGTGCCCGGAGCAGCGGCGGCTGGCGGAGCTGCTGCGGGACACGGTGGCCCGGCACGGCTCGCGGGACGTCGACCGCGACTACCCGATGCTGCGCGCACAGCTGATGGGCGCCGTCTTCGCCGCTCTCGTGCCGGGGGTGCCGATGCCGGTGCCGGAGCTGCGCGCCGAGTTGTTCGAGCGCTACCGGCTGGACTGGAAGCTGGGTGTCCCGCCGGACGCCGAAGCGCCCGGCGGGACGACGTGCGACCCGGACCTGTCGCGGTTCTTCGCGACCGGTGTACTCGATCGGCCGGAAGGGATGGAGCGGCAGGACCGGACGGACCCGACCGCTCAGTCGAAGTAGTCCGGCTGCGTCTGCGTGTTGAGCTCCCGCAGGTGGACCCGCTTGGCCGGGTCGGTGCGCCGGTCGCTGAGCTTGAGGACGTCGAAGCCCTTGGCGATGTCGTTCGAGTAGATGTAGCCGTTGTAGTAGTACGCCGACCAGGAACCGCCGGTGGTCATCGTGTCGGTGGTCAGCGGACCCCGCTCGAAGTAGGCGATCTCCCTGGGCCGCGAGGAGTCGGTGAACTCCCAGACGGAGATGCCGCCCTGGTACCAGGCCTGGACCATGATGTCCTTGCCCTTGACCGGGATCAGCGAGCCGTTGTGGGCCACGCAGTTCTCGGTGTCCGCCTGGTGGCGCGGGATCTTGAAGTAGCTGCGGAAGACCAGCTTGCGGTGGTCGCCGCGGCCGACGATGTCGTAGATGCCGTCGGCGCCGCGGTTCGGGCCGATCTCCGCGTTGCAGGTGGCGGCACCGCCGCCGCCCAGCTCGTCGGTGAACACGACCTTGTTCGCGCGCTGGTTGAAGGTCGCCGAGTGCCAGAACGCGAAGTTCACGTTGTCCTGGACGCGGTCGATGACCTTCGGGCGCTCGGGGTCCTTGATGGAGAACAGGATGCCGTCGCCCATGCAGGCTCCGGCGGCCAGGTCCTCGGAGGGCAGGACGGTGATGTCGTGGCAGCCGGTGGTCTTGGAGACGCCCGGGTTGGTGGGTCCGCCCGGGTTGCCGCCGCCGTCGGGGCCCTCACCGGGGAAGAGCACGGGGAAGCCCACGAGGGCCGCCCGCTCGGGTGCCTTGCGCGGCACCTTGATCACGGAGATCCCGTCGTGCGGCGGCTTGCAGTCGGGGTAGGCGGCGTTCGGCGAGTACGAGGAGACGTAGATGTAGACGTCCCTGCGCTCGGGCACCAGCGTGTGGGTGTGCGAGCCGCAGGCGGTCTCGACGGCGGCGACGTACTTCGGGTTCCGCTTGTCGCTGATGTCGAAGACCTTCATGCCCTCCCAGGAGGACTTCTCGGTCGCGGGCTGCGTGGTGCTGTTGCAACTGCTGTCGCTGCGCGAGGAGTCGGTCGACAGGAACAGCAGGTCACCGGAGACGGAGATGTCGTTCTGGGAGCCGGGACACAGCACCTGGGCGACGGTCCTCGGCTTCTTCGGGTTCTTGATGTCGAAGATGCGGAAGCCGTCGTAGTTCCCGGCGAAGGCGTACCGGCCCTGGAAGGCCAGGTCCGAGTTGGTGCCGGGCAGTGCGTCCTTGGGGATGTTGGTCAGGTGCTCGATGTTGTCCGAGTGGACGATCTCGTCCTGGCCGGGTATGTCGCCGCTCTCGATCGCGTCGCGCACCTCGGCGCGCGCACTCTTGGACACCTCCTTCGACGTGGCCGGACCGTCCCCGGGGTCGGGGGTCGCCACAGCCGGGCCGGCGGTGAGCAGCGCGGACAGGAGTCCGGCGGCGGCAGCCGCGACTCCCAGGCGTCTGC
The DNA here is from genome assembly GCF_055635195.1 of Streptomyces sp. NPDC111628. NCBI lineage: Bacteria > Bacillati > Actinomycetota > Actinomycetes > Kitasatosporales > Streptomycetaceae > Streptomyces > Streptomyces sp. NPDC111628. Next base: position 1,202,787 of record NZ_JBVKBZ010000003.1, read on the forward strand.
GCCGCGTTCGCGGGTCGTTCAACAGGGTCACTGTTTCCTCCCAACGTCCGTTCCCGTCGGAACGGTTCACGCACCCCGCAGTATCGTCTTCGCCATGCACATACCAACAGGGGGCAACAAACTCGCAATGAAGTTTTTTGATCAGTGACGCGCGGAAGCGTGCTAGGACGGTCATCGCACCCACAAGGTGCTCCGCCTCCCTCCATCCAGAGGGGCACCCGCAGCCACAGGAGGTCGTTGTGTCCATTCGCCCCGCGATGTCCAGCGCGTCACTCGTCACGGCCTCGCTGACCGCACTGGCCGTGCTCGGGCTGGGGGCCTGCGACTCGGGACCGGACACCGGTTCGGCGGCCGCCGCCGGCCCCTCGGTGATCGCGCCGGGCAAGCCGGGCGAGGGCAACCGGACCCTGTCCGCCGAGGACGCCGAGAAGCAGCGCGCCGACGACGACTCCCCCAACTCGGCGGACGTCTCCTACGCGCGGATGATGATCCAGCACCACGCCCAGGCGCTGAAGATGACCGAACTGGCGCCGGAACAGGCCGAGTCCGGCCAGATCAAGAAGCTGGCGGAACGGATCTCGGCCTCGCAGGGACCGGAGATCAAGGCGATGGAGGGCTGGCTCGAGACGCACGGCGAGAAGGTGACGGGCGGCGGGCACGACCACGCCGCGATGCCGGGCATGGCGACCGAGGCACAGCTGAAGAAGCTGCGCGCGGCCGAGGGCAAGGCCTTCGACCAGCTCTTCCTCACTCTGATGATCACTCACCACGAGGGGGCGATCAGCATGGCCACGGACGTGAAGTCCGGGGGCAACAACGTACTGATCGAGGAGATGGCGGACGACGTGGTCGCCCAGCAGACGAGCGAGATCTCACGCATGCGCGCGATGCTGTGACGACGCGGAGGCCCGGAGCCGGGACGTGCCCGCGGGGGTGCCTCAGCGGCGCGCGCGGCGGGGCGCCAGGAACCCCTCGTCGCGCGCCTGGCCGATCAGCCTGAGCGACCTGCGTCTGCTGTGCCCGGTCGCGCGCATCACCGCGAGGACCGGATCGCCGCCCGCCTCCCGGGCCGCCCGGTACTCCTGGGCGACGAGCCTGCGCCCCTCCCGCCCGCGCGGCCACGCGGCCCGGGCCCGCCGCGACGCGGCCGGCGCCCCGAGGGCGGGGGCCGCGACGCAGGCCTCGAAGAGTGGATGCTCCAGCCACTCGGCCAGTACGGCCAGGTCGTCGAGGGACAGCGGCGGCCGGGCCCGTACGTCCTCGACCCGCACGTCCGCACCGGACAGCACGGCGAGCGCGTCCACCCGGGCGCCGTCGGCGAAGGCCAGCCGGACATCGAACCACGAGGTCGTGGTGGAGCCCTCGCTCACCACCCAGGCGTGCCGCACGGACATCTCACCGTCGTCCGGACAGCGGTCGGAAAGCTGAAGAGAACGATCAACGAAGGATGCTTCGAGCACATACGCAACGTAACCGAATGATCACATTCCATACGAACGGAACACGCTTCGTTCATCGGGTGCAGCACCCTGTCAGCGCAGCGGGTCGCGCCGGGAGACGGCGGCCTGGCGGGCGGCCGCGGCCAGCAGGGCGTCGAGCAGCCCCGGGAACAGCATGTCCAGATCGCCCCTGCGCAGGCCGTTCATCTTGGCCGTGCCCCGGTAGGTCTGCCGGATCACCCCGCTCTCGCGCAGCACCCGGAAGTGGTGCGTGGTGGTGGACTTCGTGACCGGCAGGTCGAAGTGCGAGCAGGAGAAGAGTGCGCCGCTGTCGGCGGCGAGGTCCCGCACGATCCGCAGCCGCACCGGGTCGGAGAGCGCGTGCAGCACCCCCTCCAGCCGGATCTCCTCACGCGTCGGGTGCGGCAGCTCGCGGGTGCCGGCGGCAGTGGCGGCGGGGGTCACGGCGGCTCCAGTCGGTCCGGGGGGCCCACCTGTCAGGGGAGTCCCCATTGCAGGAGGGGTTCCCACTGTACGAGGGACGCCGTAGTTTGACACTCGACGTACTACGAGAGTTACCGTACGAGCCGTCCGACCCGCCGCGACCCAGGAGCAGCCCGCCATGAGCGCCCTCTTCGAGCCCTTCCGGCTCCGTGACACCACGATCCCGAACCGGATCTGGATGCCGCCGATGTGCCAGTACTCCGCGGCACCGGAAGGCCCGTCGGCGGGCGTGCCCGGCGACTGGCACTTCGCGCACTACGGCGCCCGCGCGGTGGGAGGCACCGGCCTGATCGTCGTGGAGGCCACCGGCGTGTCGCCCGAGGGCCGCATCTCCCCGCAGGACCTCGGGCTGTGGAACGACACGCAGGTCGAGGCGTTCCGCCGGATCACGGACTTCCTGCGCTCCCAGGGCACGGTCCCCGCGATCCAGCTGGCACACGCGGGGCGGAAGGCCTCCACCGCGCAGCCCTGGAAGGGCGGGGCGCCGGTGGGGGCGGACGCGTACGGCTGGCAGCCGCTGGCCCCGAGCGCGCTCGCGTTCGACGAGCGGCATCCGGTGCCGACCGAGCTGACGGCCCCGCAGATCCAGGAGGTCGTCGGCCAATTCGCGGACGCCGCGCGCCGGGCGCTGGCCGCCGGATTCGAGATCGCCGAGATCCACGGTGCCCACGGCTACCTGATCCACGAGTTCCTGTCGCCGCACTCCAACCGCCGCACCGACGCCTACGGAGGCTCGTACGAGAACCGCACCAGGTTCGCCCTGGAGGTCGTGGACGCGGTACGGGAGGTCTGGCCCGACGACAAGCCGCTGTTCTTCCGCGTCTCGGCGACCGACTGGCTGGAGGAGGGCGGCTGGACGCCGGACGACACCGTCCGCTTCGCCCGCGACCTCGAGGCCCACGGCATCGACCTGCTCGACGTGTCCACCGGCGGCAACGTCCCGCGCGTCCGGATCCCGACCGGGCCCGGCTACCAGGTCCCGTTCGCCGCGCGCGTGAAGGGCAGGTCCACGCTGCCGGTCGCCGCCGTCGGGCTGATCACCGAGGTCGAGCAGGCCGAGAAGATCCTGGCCAACGGCGAGGCCGACGCGGTGCTGCTGGGCCGCGAGCTGCTGCGCAATCCGTCCTGGGCCCAGCACGCGGCGCGGGAGCTGGGCGTGGACGCCCGGATGCCGGACCAGTACGGCTGGGGCATGTGAGGCGGGCTGCCGCCCGAGGCGTTGACTAGAAAGCGCTTACCCTCTACGGTCCGTTCATCAGCATGACCGTCGCGAACGCCGCGGCTCCACTCTTCCCCACAAGTGCGGCCGCGCGTTCGCGATGCCGGTCAGGTTGACGCACGACGTTCACGTACATGTTCCGTTCCACCCCCACTCCCTATGGAAGGGATCAGAACATGACCCCTGTGACACGACCGCGCACGCGGCGCGCGGCGACCGGCGCGCTGGGCGTACTGGGTTCACTCGGCCTCTCGGTTGGCATGCTCATGACCTCCGGAGCTTCCTCCGCGCAGGCCGCCACCTGGCCGACCCCCAACGGCAGCCAAGGCGTCTCCTCCACCATCTCGGTGTCCGGGACCAAGGACTACGGGATGAAGCGCCTGTACGGCACCGGCGACCTCGGCTCCGACGGACAGGACGAGGACCAGGGCCCCATCCTGGAACTGGCCCCCGGCGCCGTCCTGAAGAACGTGATCATCGGCGCCCCGGCCGCGGACGGCGTGCACTGCGAGGGCAGTTGCACGCTCCAGAACGTCTGGTGGGAGGACGTCGGCGAGGACGCGGCGACCTTCCGGGGCTCCTCGTCGTCGAACGTCTACACGGTCTCCGGCGGTGGCGCCAAGGAGGCCAGTGACAAGGTGTTCCAGTTCAACGGCGCCGGCACGCTGAACGTCTCCGGATTCGCCGTCAAGAACTTCGGCACCTTCGTCCGGTCCTGCGGCAACTGCTCGACGCAGCACAAGCGCACCATCAACCTCAGCGGCATCGAGGTGAACTGGAAGGGCGGCCGGATCGCCGGGATCAACACCAACTACGGCGACAGTGCGACCCTGCGCAACATCACGATCGTCGGGGACAGCAGCAAGAAGATCGTCCCGTGCCAGAAGTACATCGGCAACGACGACGGCGACGAGCCGGACTCGAACGGCTCCGGCGCCGACGGCACCTACTGCAAGTACTCCTCGTCCGACATCACCTACAAGTGACGCGTCAGGTCCGGGTGCCGTGCGCCCGGACCTGCCCGGACTGCTCCCGCTGGTAGCGCGCGTAGGCGTCCCGCAGGGCCGTCCCCGGCCAGTCGGGCGGGAGCAGTTCCGGGGGCAGCACCGGGTCGGCGAGCAGGTGCCGCACGACGGCCGCGAAGGCGGTGAGCCGGCCGGCCGGGCGCCGTGCCCCGTCGACCTGGGCGAGCAGCGCCCGTGCCGTGTCCGCCCAGGCGTCCAACGGCCACAGGCGCGCGGCCAGTTCGCGGTCGGGAGCGTCGGGGCGTGAGACGAGCCGCTCGGCCACCCGGTCGAGAGCCGCGGGCAGCGGGCGGTCGAGGTTCGCAGGACGCAGCCAGACGCCCTCGCGGAGTTCGGCCAGACGCAGGGCGGTCAGCCCGGTGCGCAGCTCGGCACGGGCGGCGGGACCGCGCCCCGTCGCGGTGATCACGAACGTCTCCCAGGCTCCGTCCCACGCGCGCGTGTGCGGGCGCAGGGCCTCGTCCTGGCGCCGCTGGCGCTCCAGCAGCCGCTCGCTGAGCCGGTAGCCGGTGTCCGTGCGGCGCAGGTCCCCGGCGGCGGCCATCCGGCTGAGCGCCGCGCGCGCGGTGGAGGCGCCGACGTCGAACCCCTCCACGAGCCGCACCAGGTCCCGCGCCGGAAGCTCCGGCGGGTGGGTGCCGAGCAACAGGCTCAGGACGACCGACCGCGCGGACAGCGGACGCAGGGTGAGCCCGTCGGGGGTCTCGGAACCGGTCATCCGCGCGCGAGGGTGTCGTTCGTCCACATGGGCACGTACTGTACGTGCGCCCACCGTGTTGCACTATTGCTACGACCGTAGGGATAGTGCAACACTCGATGCATGACGACACTCGCGCAGGAGCCGCCGTACGAGTCCCACGAGCCGTCCGAAGAGCCCTGGGGCGGCCCCGAGGGGCACGCGACGCACGACGTCACCAATCAGCCCCCTCCCCTGGCCCCCTACGACGCGTCCGACGACACGGTCCTGCTGGAGGGCGTGCGACGGGAGGGCGCCGGCTGGGCCGAGGACGGCTTGCGACGGCTGGGCCGCCGGGCGGGCAGCGCCGAGGCGCAGGAGTGGGGCGACCTCGCGAACCGGCACGAGCCCGTGCTGCGCACCCACGACCGGTACGGCAACCGGGTCGACGAGGTCGAGTACCACCCGAGCTGGCACCACCTGATACGGGTGGCCGTCGGCGAGGGCCTGGCCGGGGCGCCGTGGGCCGACGGGCGGCCGGGCGCGCACGTCGCACGGACGGCCGGCGGACTGGTCTGGGGTCACACGGAGGCGGGGCACGGGTGCCCGACCTCGATGACGTACGCGGCGGTCCCCGCGCTGCGTGCCCAGCCCGAGCTGGCGAAGGTCTACGAGCCGCTGCTGACCTCCCGGGAGTACGAACCGGGACTGCGGACACCCGCGGACAAACGGGGTCTGCTGGCCGGCATGGGGATGACCGAGAAGCAGGGTGGCTCGGACGTCCGGACGAACAGCACGACGGCCACCGCGACCGCCGAGCCCGGCGTCTACACGCTGCGCGGGCACAAGTGGTTCACGTCGGCGCCGATGTGCGACGTGTTCCTCGTGCTGGCCCAGGCGACCGGAGGGCTCTCCTGCTTCCTGGTGCCCCGCGTGCTGCCCGACGGCACCCGCAACACCTTCCGCATCCAGCGGCTGAAGGACAAGCTCGGCAACCGGTCCAACGCCTCCTCGGAGCCCGAGTTCGACGGGACGGTGGCGTGGCTGGTCGGGCCCGAGGGTCAGGGCGTCAAGACGATCATCGAGATGGTCAACTGCACCCGGCTGGACTGCGTGATGGCCTCGGCGACGCTGATGCGCAAGACCCTCGTCGAGGCCGGTCACCACGTACGGCACCGCACCGCGTTCGGCGCGCGGCTGGTGGACCAGCCGCTGATGCGCAACGTCCTGGCCGACCTCGCGCTGGAGTCCGAGGCCGCGACCACCCTCACCCTGCGGCTGGCCGGCGCGGCCGACCGTGCCGTGCGCGGGGACGAGGGGGAGGCGGCGTTCCGGCGGATCGCCACCGCCGTCGGCAAGTACTGGGTGACCAAGCGCGGGCCCGCCTTCACCGCGGAGGCCCTGGAGTGCCTGGGCGGCAACGGCTACGTGGAGGAGTCGGGCATGCCCCGCCACTACCGCGAGGCGCCGCTGCTGTCGATCTGGGAGGGCTCGGGGAACGTGAACGCCCTCGACGTGCTGCGGGCGTTGGGACGCTCCCCCGCCGCCGCGCACGCGCTCTTCGGTGAACTGTCCCTGGCGCGCGGGGCGGACGCCCGGCTGGACGCGGCGGCGGACCGGCTTCGGGCAGGGCTCACCGAGGCGTCCGAGACCGGTGCCCGCCGCCTGGTGGAGCTGATGGCCCTCACCCTCCAGGCCTCCCTCCTGGTCCGGCACGCCCCGCCCGCCGTCGCCGACGCCTTCTGCGCCACCCGGCTCGGCGGGGACTGGGGGCACGCCTTCGGCACGCTGCCGGACACGGCCGACCTCGACGGGATCCTGGCGCGGGCCCTTCCGGGCGAGGGCTGAACCGGCGGCGGCAAGAAGCCTCCCCGGACCCGACACCACCGTCCTGACCTGCGCCGACACTCCTTCCGGGGGTGACTGTCAGTGCCTGGGTGCAGACTGGCCCGTGTCCGAGACGAAGGCGTCGACGAGGACGCCGCGGAGGTGATCGGCATGACCGAGGTACTGCTCGCCGTGGGCACCCGCAAGGGCCTGTTCATCGGGCGCCGGCGGGGTGGCACCTGGGAGTTCGACGAGAGTCCCTACTTCAACGCGCAGGCGGTCTACTCGGTCGCCCTCGACACCCGCGGCGACACCCCGCGGCTGCTGGCCGGCGGCGACAGCGCGCACTGGGGGCCGTCGGTGTTCCACTCCGACGACCTGGGCCGGACCTGGACCGAACCGGCCGCGCCCGCCGTCAGGTTCCCCAAGGACACCGGCGCCTCCCTGGAGCGGGTGTGGCAGCTGCACCCGGCCGCCGCCGAGCCGGACGTGGTGTACGCGGGCACGGAACCGGCGGCGCTGTACCGCTCGGAGGACCGTGGTGAGAGCTTCGAGCTGGTCCGCCCGCTGTGGGAGCACCCCACGCGGTCGAAGTGGGTGCCGGGCGGTGGCGGCGAGGGGCTGCACACCGTCCTCACCGACGCGCGCGACCCCAGGTCCGTGACGGTCGCCGTCTCGACCGCGGGCGTCTTCCGCACCGCCGACGGCGGGGCGAGCTGGGCGCCGTCCAACTCCGGCGTCTCCGCCGTCTTCCTGCCGGACCCCGACCCGGAGTTCGGCCAGTGCGTGCACAAGGTCGCGCGCGACGCGGCCACCCCCGACCGCCTGTACCTCCAGAACCACTGGGGGGTCTACCGCAGCGACGACGCCGGAGCGCACTGGACGGACATCGGCGAGGGCCTGCCCTCCACGTTCGGTTTCGCGGTGGCCGCCCACCCGCACCGCGGCGAGACGGCGTACGTCTTCCCGATCAACGCCGACGCCGACCGGGTGCCCGCCGACCACCGGTGCCGGGTCTTCCGCACCGCGGACGCGGGCAAGAGCTGGGAGCCCCTCTCGGCGGGCCTGCCCCAGGAGGACCACTACGGCACGGTGCTGCGCGACGCGCTGTCCACGGACGACGCGGAGCAGGCGGGCGTGTACTTCGGCAACCGCAACGGCGAGCTGTTCGCGTCGGCCGACGACGGCGACAGCTGGCGGCAGTTGGCCTCCCACCTGCCGGACGTACTGTGCGTGCGGGCCGCGGTCGTCGCATGAACCGAACCGGGGGGACCGGCCTTGGCCATCGGTTGATCGGCGTCACCCGTACGGCAGTAGGGTGACGCCCGTGGCACCACGACCCTTGAATGAAATCGTCGAAGCCGGCTGGGCGAAGGCCCTGGAACCCGTCGCCGGACGGATCACCTCGATGGGTGAGTTCCTGCGCGCGGAGATCGCCGCCGGACGCACCTACCTCCCGGCGGGGGCGAACGTCCTGCGGGCCTTCCAACAGCCCTTCGACGATGTCCGGGTCCTGATCGTCGGACAGGATCCCTATCCCACTCCGGGGCACGCTGTCGGACTGTCGTTCTCCGTCGCGCCCGAGGTACGCCCGCTGCCAGGCAGCCTCGTCAACATCTTCCGGGAGCTGAACACCGACCTGAATCTCCCACAGCCCGCCAACGGAGATCTGACGCCCTGGACACAGCAGGGCGTGCTGCTGCTCAACAGGGCGCTCACCACGGCCCCGCGCAAGCCCGCGGCCCACCGCGGCAAGGGCTGGGAGGAGGTCACCGAGCAGGCGATACGCGCGCTGGCGGCACGCGGCAAGCCGATGGTGTCCATCCTCTGGGGCCGCGACGCCCGCAATCTGCGGCCGCTGCTCGGCGATCTGCCGGCCGTGGAGTCGGCGCACCCGTCCCCGATGTCGGCCGACCGGGGCTTCTTCGGCTCCCGTCCGTTCAGCCGGGCCAACGACATGCTGATGCGCCTGGGAGGTCAGCCGGTGGACTGGCGCCTGCCGTGAGCACCGGCTTCCTGGCCGTGGACTCCGGCGGCTCGGGGCTGCGCGTCGTCGTCGGCGCCGTCGGTAACAGCGGTGACAGCGGTGACAGCGGCGGCGGACACGGCCTGCTGGGTCGGCGGGTCTCGCGGGAGCCCGTCCGTACCGGTGCGCGCGGGATCGACCCCGGACACCTCTTGGCGCAACTGCTGCCGATGGCCAGGGCGTTGACCGCAGAGAACGGCGTGACCCGGCTCGACACCGTCGTCGTCGGGGCCGCCGGGCTGGCCACGCTGGGCGACGCGCTGCGCGCCGAACTGCCGGGCGCCCTGGCCCGGGAGCTGGGCGTGCGGACGGTCGCCCTGGTCGCCGACGCCGTCACGGCGTACGTGGGCGCCCTCGGGCCACGGGCCGGGGCGGTGGTGGCCGCCGGTACCGGCCTGATCGCGGTCGGCACCGACCTGACCCGCTGGCGCCGGGCGGACGGCTGGGGGCATCTGCTGGGCGACTGCGGCGGCGGTGCCTGGATCGGGCGGGCCGGTCTCGAGGCGGCGCTGCGCGCCCACGACGGGCGGGAGGGCGGCTCCGCTCCGCTGCTGGTCCGCGCCGAGGAGCGTTTCGGCCCGGCGGCGGGACTGCCCGGGCAGGTGTATCCGCGGTCCGACCGTCCGGCCGTCCTGGCCTCCTTCGCACCGGAGGTGGCGGCGTGCGCGGCCACCGACCCCGTCGCGGCGGAGATCCTCGGGGCCGCCGCCCGGCATCTGGCCGACTCGGCCGCCGCGGTCTGTCCGGCCGCCGGTGAGCCCCTCGTCGCCGTCACCGGCGGGCTGACGCGGCTGGGCGATCCGCTCCTCGTACCGCTGGGAGAGGAGCTGGCGAAGCGGCTGCCGCAGGCGCGGTGGACGGCCGCCGAAGGTGATCCGCTGGACGGCGCGGTCCGGGTCGCGACCGACGTGGCGACCGGTTCATTCACGCTTCCGAGTGACGACAGCATGCTGTGGATGACGACGGTGCCGGGCGGCTGAGAACCGGTCCGCCGACGAGGTGAATCATGCCGATGTCGGCCGATCCGTACATCACTCATCAGACAAAACAGGACGGATACCGCTCACCTGCACCCTCCCCGAACAGGGAAACCCCGGAAACCAGTAACATGCGGCGCCATGAGCTCCCCCACTGGGCCCGCGTCCGGCCTGCCAGTACGAATGCCGCGCCCCCGCCAGCCCGGACGGCACCGCCGTCCCGAACCCCTGGTGGCTCCCGAGGGCGCGCCGGCGCTCGTCCTCGCGGTGCCGGGGACGCCCAGTAGCGCCACCCGGGGCCTCGCCGACGAGGTCATCAGCATCGCCCGTTCCGAGCTGCCCGGGCTCGACGCCCGGATCGGCCACCTCGACGGGGACGACGACGCCGAGTTCCCCTCCCTGACCACCGTGCTCGTCCGGGCCGCCGAGGAGCGCACCGCCCGCTTCGAGCAGGCGCGTGCCGCCGGACTGGACGTGAAGGAGCCGGAGGGCCCCGTCGCGGTCGTCGTGCCGCTGCTCGCCGGGCCGGACAACGCGCTGCTGCGCCGGATCCGACAGGCCGTGATGGACAGCAAAATCGCGGCCGAGCTGACCGACGTTCTCGGGCCGCACCCGCTGCTGGCCGAGGCGCTGCACGTGCGGCTCTCCGAGGCCGGTCTCGCCCGCGCCGACCGCGCCCGGCTGTTCACCGTGGCGACCGCCGCGGACGGCATCATCCTCGCCTCCGTCGGCGGTGACGAGGCCGTCCAGGCGGCCGGGATCACCGGCATGCTGCTCGCCGCGCGCCTGGCCGTGCCGGTGATCGCGGCGGCGCTGGACGAGGAGGGCTCGATCGCGTCCGTCGCCGAGCAGCTGCGCTCCTCGGGCTCCCAGCAGCTGGCGCTCGCGCCGTATCTGATCGGTCCGGAGATCGAGGCGTCCGTGCTCGAGGAGGCGGCCAAGGAGGCGGGCTGCTCCACCGCCGAGCCGCTCGGCCCGTACCCGGCGATCGGCAAGCTGGCGCTGGCCAAGTACACGACGGCGCTGGGCATCTCGCCGCAGCCGGCGCAGGGGGCGCCGGTTCGGTGAAGTGCGCTTGCGCTCGCGCATCCAGGCGTCTGTGAAGGGGCCCGCTCCTGGTGAGGAGCGGGCCCCTTCGGCGTGGGTGCGGGCGGGAGTGGGTCGCGCTACCCGGCGCTTGCGGGGTGCCGCCTGCGCCCACCCGTGCCGCCCTGGGGGTACCTCCCAGGCCGTTCAGGCACTGGAGGAGGCACGACTGCCCGCAGGCTGGGGCAGGGATGGCTGCCCGCAGGCTGGGGCGGCACGAGGGCCCGCAGGCGGGGTGGGATGGCTGCCTACGGTTACGCGGGGGCGAAGATCACGCAGGAGGCTGCCGGGACCGCGAGGGAGCCCGTGCGGCGGGGGATGCCGGTGGCCGAGTCCAGGGCGAACCAGGTCACGTCTCCGGAGCGCTCGTTGGCCGCGTACAGAAAGCCGTCGGACACGGCGATGTCGCGGGGCCAGTGCCCGCCGCAGGGCACGGTGGCGGACAGCCGGAGGCCGTCAGGTTCCACGACGAACACGGACAGGACGTCCTCGCCGCGGGTCGCGGTCCACACGAAGCGGCCGTCGGGCGACACCGCGATGCCGGACGGGTAGGCGTCGCCCGCCGGGGCCCCCGGCAGCAGCGGCACCTCGGTGAGGGGCTTGAGTGCGCCGTCGGCGGCGTCCCAGTGGCAGACGGTGACGGTGGGCGCCAGTTCGTTGACGACGTAGGCCTGGGAGCCGTCCGGATGGAAGGCCAGGTGCCGCGGTCCCGAGCCCGGCCGCAGCGCGACCTCCCGGTGCACGGCGGGGACGCCGTCGGTGAGGGTGCAGACCCGCACGGAGTCGGTGCCGAGGTCCACGCTGACGGCCCAGCGCCCGCTGGGGTCGGGCCGCACCTGGTGGGCGTGCGGTCCCTGCTGACGTTGGGCATGCGGCCCGGAGCCGGTGTGCCGCAGCACACCGGACGCGGAGCGGGCGAGGGTGCCGTCGGCGCGGACCGGTACGGCGGTGACGGTGCCGGAGCCGTAGTTGGCGGTCAGCACGTGCCCGGCGTACAGGCTGAGGTGGGTCGGCCCGTCGCCCTCGACGGGCACCGGCCGTCCGGTGGGCTCGGGCCTGTCCCCGCTCACCCGGTAGGCGGCCACCGCGCCCTCGGCCGTCTCGCTGACGGCGTAGAGCGTGTCCCCGTCGGGCGCCAGGGCCAGGTAGGAGGGGTCGGCCAGACCGTCCGTGCCGCTCACGACCGTGAGGGCGCCGCTGTCGGCGGCGACGGTCGCCGTCAGGATCCCGGGGCCGCCGGCCGCCGTGAACGACCCGATGTATGCCCGCCGCTGCCGCCTGCCGCCGTCCGTCACCGCTGCCCCTCTCGTTCCGCTTCGTCTGCCCGCTTCGCCCTGCGTCGCGTCGAGTTCCGACCCGGTCGCCCGACCACGGTCGCCCGACCTGATCGTCCGCCCGGGAGCGACGGTAGCAGTCGATCATGCGCGGTCTAGACCAAATGGGTGTCGGAGGGGCGACGGGCGGGACGGTCAGGCGCCGGCCAGGCGCGAACCGGAGGGGGCGCGCAGGGGCGCGGCGAGTTCGGCGAGGGCCTGTTCCAGGTCGTGGAGGTGCGCCAACGCGGGTTCGGCGGCGCGCTCCCCGCCGGCGTGGGCGGGGACGGCACCCCCGCCGGTGAGTGCCTCGACCGCGGCCTCGACACGCCAGCAGGCGGCGGCCAGCCGGGCGTCGTGCGAGGCTTCGGGGTCGGCGGCCACGGCGACCAGGCCGCGGATCTCCCGGGCGCAGTCGTCGAGCAGGTCCAGGACCCGGCGGGCCCGCCTCCTGCGGCCGTGCATCGGGCTCAGCGGGTGCACGAGCGGGGCGACCGACAGCCGTACCCGGCCCAGCAGCTGCTCCAGCTCCGCCACGCGCGGCGCGGGGTCTGCGCCCTCGGTCCCGGCGAGTCGGGCCGCGGCCTCCGCGGTGCAGGCGTGCACACAGCGCAGGGCGCGCTGGATCCAGACGTCGGTGACGGCGTGCGTGGTGACCGGCAGGACGAAGAGCACGGCGAGCGCGGCACCGAGCGCGCCGACGCCGGTCTCCGCGAACCGCAGCGCGAGCAGGCCGGGACTGAGGACGCCCAGGAGGCCGTAGAGCAGCTCGGCGAGCAGGGTCACGCAGAGCATCATCCAGGTGTAGGAGACCGCGGCGGTGTAGAAGATGCCGAAGACGCAGGCGGCGGCGAGTACGGCGGTGGGCACCGGTGCCCCGGCCACCGGCACGGCGATCAGGAAGCCCAGGCCGATGCCGACGACCGTGCCGAGGACCCGGCGGAAGCCGCGCACCAGCGTCTCGCCGCGCGAGGTGGTGTTGACGAACACCCACCAGGTGGCGCCGACGGCCCAGTACCAGCGGTCCCCGGACACCAGCTGGCCCACGACCAGGGCGAAACCAGCGCCCGCGGTCGCCTGCACGGCCTGCCGGGTGGTGATGCGGGCCAGTCCGGTGCCGGCGGGCGGCGCGGGGACGGCGGGGGCGGGCCGGCGGCGCTCGTAGCACCACAGTCCGAACCGCACCGTCGCGGCGGTGGCCACGGACAGCAGGACGGCGGCGAACATCTCGGGCAGCCGGTCCGTGGTCGCGTGCAGGAACTGGGCGATGAAGAAGGTCATGAAGGCGAAGACGCCGAGGCTGTGCCCGCGCGGGCCCCAGCGGCGCGCGTACACGCCCGCGCCGACGACGGCGAGGAAGGTGAGGTCCCGGGCCACGGGGAGGTCGTGCAACGCGGCGGCGGCGGTGAGCACGGGCAGCCCGGCGACCGGCAGCAGCGCGGTGGTGACGGCCTGGCCGCGCACGGTGGCGTCGGTGACGGTGAAGAGCGCGAGCAGGGCGGCGAGGCCGCCGATGATCGCTCCGATCAGAGAGATACCGGCCAATCCGCACACCACGACGGCCAGCCCGATGCCGAGGACGGCCCGGGCGGCGAACCGCAGTCGGGACCGTCCCGGGTCCGGGCTCACGAACACCTTCTTCAGCACTGATTACCGCCCCCTCGCTCGCTCACGCCCACTGGCCCGGAAGTCGCCGCATGCAAAAGGCGCCGCGGGGTCCGCAGCGCCATCGACACGTCTATAGGAGCATCCCGGCCGCCAGTGGCTCAACAGGCTGCCTCCAGAGTGGGCCATTGGTACTGTGATCACGGCATGCCTGCGGCCACCGGAGAGCCAATGGCCGACTGGAGGGGGCCGGACCCGCGATGGCCGTCGACGAACTCGACACCCGCATCCTGCGGCTGCTGCTGGAGCAGCCGCGCACCAGCGTGCGCGAGTACGCCCGTCTGCTCGGGATCGCCCGCGGCACGCTCCAGGCCCGCCTCGACCGCCTGGAGCGGGACGGCGTGATCACCGGTACCGCGCCGTCCCTCTCCCCCGCCGCCCTGGGCCACCCGGTGCTCGCGTTCGTGCACATCGAGGTCACCCAGGGCCATCTGGACGAGGTGGGCGAGGCGCTGGCGGCCGTGCCGGAGATCGTCGAGGCCTTCTCCATCACGGGTGGCGGGGACCTGCTGACCCGCGTCGTGGCCCGCGACAACGCGCACCTGGAAGACGTGGTGCAGAAGCTGATCAGCCTGCCCGGCGTGGTCCGCACCCGCAGCGAGGTGGCTTTGCGCGAGCGCGTGCCGCACCGGTTGCTGCCCCTGGTGGAGTCGATCGGACGCTCGGCCCGCAGGTGATCCTTGGCATCCTGGACGCCATGAGCACCATGCGCACCATGCGCCCGCTGGGCGGCATCTCGGTCATCTTCGATCTCGACGGAACGCTCGTGGACAGCGAGCCGAACTACTACGAAGCGGGCCGGCGCACTCTCGCCGAGTACGGCGTCCCCGACTTCACCTGGGCCGACCACGAGGCGTACGTGGGTATCAGCACCCAGGAGACGGTCGCCGACTGGAAGCAACGGTACGGGTTGCGGGCCACGGTCGAGGAACTGCTCGCCGTCAAGAACCGGCACTACCTCGGGCTCGCCCGCACCTCGGCCCGCGCGTATCCCGAGATGCGGAAGTTCGTCGAGCTGCTGGCGGGCGAGGGAGTACCGATGGCGGTGGCGTCGGGTTCGTCGCCCGAGGCCATCGCGACGATCCTGGCGCGCACCGGCCTGGACGCACACCTGCGCACGGTCGTCTCGGCCGACGAGGTGGCGCGGGGCAAGCCCGCCCCCGACGTCTTCCTGGAGGCCGCCCGCCGGCTGGGCGCGGAACCGGCCCGCTGCGTGGTGCTGGAGGATGCCGCTCCCGGTGCCGCCGCCGCGCACGCGGCCGGGATGCGCTGCATCGCGATCCCGTACGTCGCGGGACAGGCCGACGCACCGGACTTCGCCACCGCGGAACTGCTGGTGCGCGGTGGCCAGGAGGAGTTCACCGCGCGGGCGGCGCACGACTGGCTGCGGACCGGCGGAAACAATATGAGCAAGTGCTCGAAACGGTGATCAGACCGCCTCTCGTATCCGTATCTCCTGGTGTCCGAGCCTGTCTTCGCCCCAGGAGGCACGATGCGCATCACGCGCACCACGGCAGGGACCGCCTTCGTGGCCGGTGCCCTGGTCCTCACCCTCAGCGCACTCGCCTACCCGGCCATGCTCGGGGTACAGAACGCGGGCAGTGACCAGGCCCGGGTCGTCACCAACACGCGGTACGGGCCGCTCACCGAGCAGGACCGGGACTTCGTGGTGAAGGTGCGTGCCGCGGGGCTGTGGGAGCACCCGCTGGGGCTGATGGCCATGGAGCGGGGGACGACACCGGAGATGAGGGAGGCCGGTGAGCACCTGGTCGTCGGCCACTCCCGGCTGGACGCCACCTGCCGCAGGATCGCACCGGAGCTGGGCATCACCCTGCCCAATCTGGCCTCACCGCAGCAGCAGCAGTTCGTCTCGACCGTGAACGGGACGACGGGCAAGCAGTTCGACACCACCGCGGTCAACATCATGCGGATCACGCACGGCCAGATCTTCCCGGCCATCGCCAACATCCGGGCCAACACCAAGAACTCCCTGGTGCGCCAGCTCGCCGACCAGGCCAACGACACCGTCCTCGACCACATCACCGTGCTGGAGAGGACCGGGCTGGTCAACTTCGACCAGGTCAACTTCCAGCAGACCGCACCACCGAACCTGCCCAAGGCGCAGCTCACGCCGCCGGCCCCGCAGCCCGGCGAGCCGGTGCTCTCGCTCACCTCGCCGCCCGGGCTCGAGGTCAACACCTCCGCGCCGACGCCCAGTCCGACGGTCCGCTGACGCATCGGGGCGGGGAGTCGGAGTCCGGCGGGTTCAGTGCCGGCGCGGTTTGCCGCCGCGGCCGCCGCTCCTGCCCTTGCCCCCGCTCGCGCCCCGCTTGCTGCCGCCGGTGCCGCGCCGGGCGCCTCCGGTCTGCTTACCGGCCGGCTGCTTACCGGCCGGCTGCTTACCGCCCTTGGAGCGCGCCGGTTCGGGCTGTCGGCCCCGCGTGCTGTTGACGGTCCGGCCCCGGACGATGCCGATGAAGTCCTCGACGCGGTCCGTGTGGGCGTCCTCGGGCCAGGACAGGGCCACCCTCGACTCCGGGGCGTCCGTGACCGTGCGGTAAGTGAGGTCCTTGCGGTGGTGCAGGCGGGCCAGCGACAGCGGCACCAGCAGCACCCCGATCCCGGCCGCCACCAGTTCGACGGCGTCCGCGGTGGTGGCCGGGCGCTCGAGGGCGGGCCTGCCGGGCAGCGGCTCCCAGTCGAGGACGTCGTCCAGGGGGTGCAGCACGATCTCGTCGGCGAGGTCCCCGACGGTCACCTCGTCGGCCGCGGTGACGAGATGGTCCTTGGGGACCAGCACGACCGTGGTCTCGGTGTAGAGGGGGATGGCGCTGAGCGCCGTACGGTCGACGGGCAGGCGTACGAGCCCGGCGTCGGCGTCGCCGCCCAGCAGCACGCCTGCCGCTCCGGCGGCGGGGACCTGGGTCAGGGCGAGGGGGACGTCCGGCAGCCGCTCGTTCCAGATGCGCACCCATTTGTCGGGCGTCACTCCCGGGACGTACGCGAGCCGGAACGAAGGGGGAGTTTCCGAGCCTGTCACCCGGCCAGGTTACCGGGCGTGGTCGGGAGCCACTCACACGATCGATACCCTTGGGCGCATGACGTCGCACCAGAACACCCAGACCATGAAGCCCGCGACCGCGGCGAAGAAGCTGGGTGTGTACCTCGAGGCCACACCCACCGAGTTCCGGGAGGGCGTCGTCACGCGTGCCGAGCTGAACGCGCTCCAGACCGACCCGCCCGCGTGGCTGCGCGAGCTGCGGCGCGACGGTCCGCACCCGCGGCCGGTGGTGGCGGCGAAGCTGGGCGTCTCCATCGCGGGCCTGCACCGGGGCGGGGTCGCCGAGCCGCTCACCACGGAGCAGATCGACGCGCTGAAGCAGGAGCGCCCGGAGTGGCTGGAGCGGGAGCAGGCGGTCCAGGCCGACGTGCGCAAGGAGGCGGCCCGGGTGAAGAAGCTGCACGCCGAGCAGGCGGAGCGCGCCGAGCGCGACTGACCGGGCGCGGCCCGGCAGCAGGCCTCCATCCGTTCATTCCTCAGCTCGTTCCTCAGCTCCTTCCTCGGCTCCTTCCCCGGCTCACTCCTCGGCCTTCTGCGCCGTCAGGCTCCACGCGTACTGCAGCCAGTCCGACACCACGACCGCGCTCAGGCCCGCGCACACCAGCCGCCCCGCCCTGGGCGCGACGGCGTACGTGCCCACGAGCCCGCCGGCGACCCAGGCGGAGGTGCAGAACGGGCAGGAGATCAGGTCCCCGACGGCACGGCGCAGTCCGGTTCCGCGCCCGGCGTCCATCACCTCGTTGGCGTTGCCCTCCCGTTCGCGGCGGGTGAACGGGGCCCGCAGAAAGCTGGTGACCTTGTCCTTGGTCAGCAGCCGGGAGGCCTTGAACGTCGCCGTTCCCAGCAGGACCACGTCCCAGACGGGGACGGAGTCGGGCAGTCGGACCCCACGGCGCCACGCCGTCACCGTGAACGCGCCGGCACCGGCCGCGAAGGTCGTCGCGAGCGCGGCGTATCCGAGGAGGGGTGTCTCCTCCCCGTCGGCGTAGCGCTGCTCAACGTCCGTCATGGGTGTCTCCTCGGTGTCGTTGGCCTGTCTCCGGGGCCGCTCTCAGTGGGGTGCCGGGCCGCCGAAGAGGTCGGCGCAGTCGGCGGGCAGGAGGGCCAGCAGTCGGTCGGCGCGTTCGCGGGGCACGGCCTCGGCGAGGGTGGACAGCACGGCGCCCGCGTCCCACTCGGCGGTGCGCGGCCGGGCGCCGGTCTGCTGGGCCACCCGCCGGAGGAACTCCTCGCGCCCGAAGGTCTCGGGGCGCCCGCGTTCCAGGCGCAGCGCGTCGTCCAGGGGCGCGGGCAGGTCGCGGGCCAGGTCGGCGGCCTCACCCGGCGGGATGCGGGACGCGACCACCCACAGGACGGCCGTGGCGACCTGCTCGGCCTCGTCGTCGCCGTGGAACTCACCGCGGTCGCGGACCCTGGTGAGGAAGTCGTCGAGCCGCACGGCGTCGCCTCCTTGTGCCGGTTCGCGCCCCGGGCGGGTGCCCTGTGTGCGTCCCGGGAAACGGGCGGGCGCTCCCCCCTCCGTGCTCGCCTGGCTCCCTCACCGCCGTGCGCCCGCACGTGCGGCGTCGGCAAGGTCTGTCACGAGGGTCAGGGCGTCCGCGTCGTCGGTGAACAGGGCGCGTCCGGCGGCGATCCGCCGCCGCCGGTCCCGGCCCGGTGCGGTGAGCCGCGCCAAGGCTTCGAGCAGCGCGGTCCGGTCCTCGGCGACCTCGGAGACGCCCAGCGCGGCCATCCGCCGGACGCCGTCCGCGCCGTGTCCGGGTATCGGGCGATGGCCCACGACCGGCAGTCCGGCCGCGAGCGCCTGTACGGCGGTCTGGCCGGCCGCGTTGTCGATCAGGGCGCGGGCGGCGTGCAGCAGACCCGGCATGTCCGTCACCCAGCCCAGGGCGAGGACGCCGGGCGTGCCGGACAGCGTGCGGCGCAGCCGCTGGTTGTCGCCGCAGAGCACGACCGGCAGATAGCCGTGGTCCGCCAGGAGCCGGACGGTGGCGTCCAGGTGCGAGCCGACGCCCCAGGCACCGGCGGACAGCACCACGGCGGGCCGCCCGGGGCCGAGCCGGTCGAACGTCTCCCGCCACTGGGCCGCCCCCGGGGCGTGGCCGGCGGAGAACTCGGGCGCCACGACGGGACCGCACGTGCCGGCCGCAGTGCCGGTGCTCCCCCGCACCTCGCGCGCCGCTTCCTCGGTGAGACACAGGCAGTGGTCGTTGCCGGGATGCAGCCACTGCCGGTGGAGCTCGAAGTCGATCACGAGGACGACACTGGGCACGGGCAGCAGTCCGCGGCTCCGGAGGTGGCCGGTGAGCTGGGCGCCCAGGTGGAAGACGGGCACGACCACGTCCGCGCCGGTGCGTGCGGCCAGCTCGCGCAACCGGTCTCCGGCGAGCCGGGCCAGGGGCGTCCCGCTCGGCCGGCGCCCCGCGCCGGGCCGCAGGAAGAGGCGGTACAGGGCGGCGTACGCCCACGGAAAGTGCCGTACGGACCCCCGGTAGAAGCATCTGAGCACCGTGCCCAGGCCGTACGGCAGCAGGGCGAGGACGTCGACGGTCTGGGCGGTGTCGCCGCGTTCGCGGGCCCGTCGGACCAGCTCGGCGGCGACCGTGTCGTGGCCCGCGCCCATGCTCGCGCTGATCACCAGCAGACGTCTGCCGCCGTGCGGACCGCGCGGGGTGCCGGGGCGCCGGGGCACTGATGAGCTGCGAGGATGCACGACGGACCAAGTTGCCGGTGCCGCGGGTTCCAAACCATCGCACAAGCGGGCGTTTCGGGCGCCCTCTGAGGGATACTCCGTGACCGCCCGTCCGGCCGGACGCCGGAGCCCGACCGCCAGGTCGGCCGCTTCCCGGTGCCCGCCCCGAGCCAAGGTGGTCCCCATGGTCCATGCGTTCTCCCGTCCCCGGTCCGTCCCCGGACCGCAGGTCGTCGCACCCGACGCGGACCACGCGAGGCCCCGGCGGCAGCCCGTCGGGCTCCGGGACCCGCGGACCCGTACGGCGCTCGTGACGGGGGCGTCCTCCGGCATCGGGGCGGCCGTGGCCCGCCGGCTGAGTGACGAGGACGGCTGGCGGCTGGTGCTCACCGGCCGTGACCCGGTGCGGCTGCGCCAGGTCGCCGACGACACGTCGGCCACCGCGTTCGCCGCGGACCTCACCCTCCCGGGCGCCGGCCGGCAGCTCACCGACTTCACGCTGGCCACGGCGGGTCCGGTGGATCTGCTGGTGGCGGGAGCCGGGGTCGGCTGGGCCGGCGAGTTCCTGGACATGCCCCCGCACACCATCGACGAGGTGTTCGACATCAACGTGCTGGCCACGTTGCGGCTGGTGCGGCTGATGCTGCCGGGGATGGTGGCGGCGGGGTCGGGGCGGGTGGTGCTCATCGGCTCGCTGGCGGGCAGCGTCGCGGTGCGCGACGAGGCCGTGTACTCCGCCGCCAAGGCCGCGATCGGCGCCTTCGCGGACTCGCTGCGCTACGAGTTGCGGGGCACGGGCGTCGGGGTCACCCATGTGGTGCCCGGCGTCGTCGACACCCCGTTCTTCGAGCGCCGGGGCGCCCCCTACCGGCGGTCCAGGCCGCGCCCGGTGCCTCCCGAGCGCGTGGCCGACGCGGTGCGGACCGCGGTGCTGCGGGGCCGGGACGAGGTGTACGTGCCCTCGTGGCTGCGCCTGCCCTGCCGGGTGCGGGGCGCGGCCCCGGGACTGTACCGACGGCTGGCCGCACGGTTCGGATGACCGGGAGCACGCCGCGGTGAGTGTCCTCACCGTCGTCCTCGCCCTGTTCGCGGCGCTGTCCAACGCGGCGGCGTCGGTACTGCAGCGCAGGGCCGCGGCGCAGGACGAGGACCGGGCGGGGGCCCGGCACACGATGCTGCGTTCACTGCTGCGGCTGGTGCGCGACCGGTACTGGGTCGGCGGGGCGGCGCTGCTCGCGCTGACGACGGTGCTGCAGGCGGCCGCCCTGGCGGTGGGCAGTCTGGCCGTCGTCCAGCCACTGATGGCCACCGAACTGCTGTTCACCCTCGTGGTCGGCAGTGCGGTCTTCCACCGGCGTCCGGACTCGCGGACGTGGCTGGCGTTCGTCGCGCTGGCCGTGGGGCTCGCACTGTTCCTGGGCTCGGCCGCCCCGGCGCCCGGTCACGACACCGCCACCGCGGGCCGGTGGGTCTGGGCGGGGCTGGCGCTGTGCGTCCTGATGGCGGTCCTCGCCTCGGTCGGCAGTCTGGTGCACGGCGCGCCCCGCGCGGCGCTGTTCGGATCGGCGTCCGCGGTGGGGTTCGGCGGTACGGCGGCGCTGCTCAAGGAACTGACCGGGCGGCTCTCCCAGGGGGTGGGCGAGGTGCTGACCCAGTGGCCGCCGTACGCCACGGCCGTCCTGGGCGTGGCCAGCTTCCTGCTGCTGCAGAGCGCCCTGCGGGCGGGGACCCTCGCGGCCTCGCAGCCCGCGCTGACCCTCGGCGACGCGCTGACCAGCGTCGCCCTGGGCTGGGCCCTGTTCGGCGAGGAGATCCTGCTCGGGGTGCGGGTGCTGCCCGAGCTGATCGGCGTGGCGCTGATCGGCCTCGGCAGCGTCGGACTGGCCCGGGCACCGTCGGTGCACGGCGCCTGGGACACGGCCCCGGCGGCTCGGGACGGTCCCGCGCGGGCGCTGAAGCGGTGAGCGGAACGAACGGGAACGGAATGCACGAGGACCTCGAACGCACCAGGACGGAACGCAGTGAACAGACCAAAGGCACCACGGATGCGGCACGGGTTTCCCACCGGACGGGCGGTGTACGCCGTCGCTCCGGTCGTCGCCGCCGCGCTGGCCCACATCGGTCCGGCCGCGACCTGGCTGCCGGAACTGCGCCGCCGACGGTTCCCGGGCCTGGCCGGCCGGGGCAGCCCCGGCCACGTCGCGCTCACCTTCGACGACGGCCCGGATCCGGCGTCCACGCCGCGGTTCCTCGACGCGCTGGACGGACTCGGGGTACGGGCCACGTTCTTCGTCCTGGGCGAGAACGCCGTACGCCACCCCGCGCTGACCCGTGAGCTGGTCCGGCGCGGACATGAACTCGCCGTCCACGGCTGGACGCACGACCGTCCCTGGTGGCCGTCGCCGGCGCGGGAAACGCGCGAGTTGGTGCGTGCCGTCCGGGTGGTGCACGAGGTGTCCGGAAGTGCGCCGCGCTGGTACCGGCCGCCCTACGGGATCCTCACCTCCGGTCGCTGGGCGGCCGCCCGGCGGGCCGGGCTGCGGCCCGTGCTGTGGACGGCGTGGGGCAAGGACTGGCGGCACGACGCCACGCCCGCCTCGGTACGCGCGACCGTCGCGGCCGACGTGCGCGGGGGTGGCACGGTCCTCCTCCACGACACCGACCACGCCTCCGCCCCGGGCAGCTGGCGGGCCACGCTCGGCGCGCTGCCGGACATCGTGCGCGACTGCCGCGAGGCGGGGCTGGCGGTGGGCCCACTGGGCGAGCACGGCACAGGTGGGGCCATGGGGACGCCGGGGACGGCAGCGACGGCGGGGGCAGCGGTGCCGGCGGGCGCGGCAGGGACCGCAGGGACGGTAGCGCCGTTTCGGTCAGCGGCGCCGGGATAGCCGTAGCGTCATGAAGGACAGCGACGATCGGCGCACGGCGGCACCTGACACGTCCTGCCCGCCCTGGGCGCTGCGCGAGTACGCCGTGCTCGCCGACGGCGAACGAGGTGCGGTCCTGGATCCCCGGGGCCGGATCGTGTGGCTGTGCGCCCCGCGGTGGCACGACGACGCGGTGTTCTCCGCGCTGATCGGCGGGGACGGGCATTTCACGGTGGAGCCGGCGGACCCCTGGCACGTCTGGGGCGGCTCCTACGAGGAGGGCACGCTGATCCGGATCAGCCGGTGGGTGACCGCCGACTGTGTGATCGAGTGCCGCGAGGCGCTGGCCCTGCCGGCCCGCACGGACCGGCTCGTGCTGCTGCGCCGCATGCGGGTGGAGCGGGGCGAGGCACGCTTCAACCTGGACCTGGACCCGCGGCCCGGCTTCGGGCAGGCCCGGATGCGCGACCCCCGGCGGGAGCACGGGATGTGGACGGCCGGGGCGCAGGGGCTGCGGATGCGGCTCGCCGGGGCCCCGGACGCGGTGTGGCGGGACGGGGCGGGGCTGTGCGGCGCATTCCGGCTGCGGGAGGGCGAGAGCCACGACCTCGTCCTCGAACTGTCCACGGCGCGGGAGACCGAACCGCTCGACGCCGACGCGCTGTGGCGGGCCACGGAACAGGAGTGGCGGCGGTCCGTGCCGGACTGCTCCCGGCTGGTCGCACCCCGCGACGCCCGGCACGCGTACGCCGTACTGCGCGGGCTGACCAGCGTCTCCGGCGGGATGGTCGCCGCCGCGACCACGTCCCTGCCGGAACGGGCCAACAGCGGGCGCAACTACGACTACCGCTACGCGTGGCTGCGCGACCAGTGCTACGCCGCTCTCGCGGTCGCCGCGCACGGGCCGCACCCCCTGGTCGACGACGCCGTGCGCTTCGTCGCCGAGCGCATCCTCGCGGACGGCGACCGGGTGCGCCCCGCCTACACGGTCGACGGGCGGCCGGTCGGGAAGGAGCGTTCCCTGCGGCTGCCCGGCTATCCCGGCGGCAACGACCACGTCGGCAACGACGCGGGCGCCCAGTTCCAGCTGGACACCTTCGGCGAGGCGTTGCAGTTGTTCGCGGCGGCGGCCGCGCACGACCGCCTGACCGACGAGGCGGAACGGGCCGCCGCCGTCGCCGTGGACGTCGTCGAGCGGCAGTGGTTGAAGCCGGAGGCGGGTCTGTGGGAGCTGGAGGACCGGTGGTGGACCCACTCCCGGCTGAGCGTGGTGTGCGGTCTGCGGCGGATGGCCGAGGTGCTGCCCGGGTCCGAGGGGGGCCGGTGCGCCGACCTCGCCGACACGGTGCTGCGGGAGACCCGGCGCCGGTGCCTGCACGCGGACGGCCGCTGGCGGCGGGCCGAGGACGACGACGGGCCCGAGGCCGCGCTGCTGGTGCCGATGGCCCGCGGCTGCGCCTTCGGGGACGACGGCGACGCGGCCACCCGCGCGTACGTCGAATCCCGCCTGTCCGAGGACGGGTACCTGTACCGCTTCGAACACCCCGGGATGCCGCTGGGCGAGGCCGAGGGCGCCTTCCTGCTGTGCGGCTTCGCCATGGCGCTGGCCACGCACCGGGTCGGCGACCGGGTGGACGCGTTCCGCTGGTTCGAGCGCACCCGGGCGGCCTGCGGACCGCCCGGGCTGTTCGCCGAGGAGTACGACGTGCGCCAGCGCCAGCTCCGCGGCAACCTCCCGCAGGCCTTCGTGCACGCCATGTTGCTGGAGTGTGCGGTCCGCCTGTCCGGCGAGTCGGCGCTGCCCTGAGCCTTCATCTCAGGCGGCCGCCTCCGTCGGCGACACCTCGGGCGGCCGCCCCGTCGCCTCCCGGTGGATCGGTGCCGCCCCGCCCGTCAGGGGGACCCCCGTTCCGCCGCGGCGGGCCGCGACGATCTCCGCCGCGATGGACAGGGCCGTCTCCTCGGGGGTGCGGGCGCCGAGGTCGAGGCCGATCGGTGAACGCAGCCGGGACAGCTCGTCCTCGCTCAGGCCGGCCTGGCGCAGCCGGCGGTCGCGGTCCTCGTGCGTGCGGCGCGAGCCCATCGCGCCGACGAAGGCGACCGGCATCCGCAGCGCCTCCGCCAGCAGCGGCACGTCGAACTTGGCGTCGTGGGTGAGCACGCACAGCACCGTGCGCCCGTCGGTCGGGGTGTCCCGCAGGTAGCGGTGCGGCCAGTCGACGACGACCTCGTCGGCCTGAGGGAAACGGGCCCGGGTGGCGAAGACGGGCCGGGCGTCGCACACCGTGACGTGGTGCCCGAGGAACTTCCCGGCCCGCACCAGCGCCGCGGCGAAGTCGACCGCGCCGAAGACGATCATGCGGGGCGGCGGCACGCTGGTCTCGACGAGCAGGGTGAGCCCGCCGGGGCAGTGCGAACCGTCCTCCGAGAGTCCGACCGTGCCGGTGCGCCCGGCGTCCAGCAGGGCACCGGCCTCGGCGGCCGCGGTGCGGTCCAGGTCGGCGTGGCCGCCCAGACCGCCCGTGTGCGAACCGTCGGACTGGACGAGCAGGGCCCTGCCCAGCAGCTCGGGCGGTCCCTCGACGACCCGGGCGAGGGCCGCGGTCCCGCCCCGGGCGGCGGTGGCCAGCGCCGCCCGGAGCACCTCCCGTGCGGGCGCGTCGAGGCCGACCGGCGTGACCAGTACGTCGACGATCCCGCCGCAGGTCAGTCCGACCGCGAAGGCGTCCTCGTCGCTGTAGCCGAAGCGTTCGCGCAGCGTCTCGCCGGTGCGCAGGGCATCGGCGCACAGGTCGTACACCGCGCCCTCCACACAGCCGCCGGAGACCGAGCCGATCACGGTGCCCCCGCTGTCGACGGCGAGGGCGGCGCCGGGCCCGCGCGGCGCGCTGCCGCCCACGGAGACGACGGTGGCGACGGCGAACTCCCGGCCCTCGGCGAGCCAGCGGTCCAGCTCCTCGGCGATGTCAAGCATCCGCCGCTCCTGAGCTCGCGGGCACCGCCGACAGCACCCGGTCCGGCCGGATCGGCAGGTTGCGGTGGCGGACGCCGGTCGCGTGCCAGACGGCGTTGGCGACGGCCGCCGCGGCGCCCACGATGCCGATCTCGCCGACGCCCTTGATACCGACCGGGTCGTCGGGGTCGGGGTCGTCCACCCAGTCGGCCTGGATGTCGCCCACGTCGGCGTTGGTGGCCACGTGGTAGCCGGCGAGGTCGGGGGCGTAGAGGCCGCCGCTCGACCGGTCCCGTACCGCCTCCTCGTGCAGGGCCATGGAGATGCCCCACACCATGCCGCCGACGAGCTGGTTGCGGGCGGTGAGCGGGTTGACGATCCGGCCGGCCGCGAAGATGCCGAGCATGCGGCGCACCCGCACTTCGCCGGTGGCGGTGTCCACGGCGACCTCGGCGAACTGCGCGCCGAAGGAGTGCCGTTCCTTCTGTGCGAGGGCGCCGAGCAGGGCGGTGGTGTCGGACCGTACGGTGATGCCCTCCGGCGGGATCGTCGCGCCCAGGGCCAGCCGCTCCCGCAGTTCGCGGGCCGCCTCCGTGATCGCCCAGGCCCAGGACCGCGTGCCCATCGAGCCACCCGCGATCATCGCGGGGCCGAAGTCGCTGTCGCCGATGCGGACCCGGACCCGGTCGGGCGCGACCTCGAGGGCGTCGGCGGCGACCAGGGTGAGCGCCGTACGCGCACCGGTGCCGATGTCGGCGGCGGCGATCCGTACCGTGAATCCGCCGTCGGCCTCCGCGGTCACGACGGCCGTCGAGGGACCGGCGCCCGAGTGGAAGGAGGCGGCGGCGGTGCCGGTGCCCAGCAGCCAGCGCCCGTCACGGCGCACTCCGGGTCGCGGGTCGCGCCCGGCCCAGCCGAACCGCCGGGCTCCCTCGCGGAAGCAGGCGTCCAGGTTGCGGCTGCTGAAGGGCAGACCGGAGACCGGGCCGACCTCGGGTTCGTTGCGCAGGCGCAGCGCGATGGGGTCGATGCCGCCGCGCTCGGCGAGTTCGTCGAGGGCCGACTCGATGGCGAAGGAGCCCGGTGCCTCGCCCGGTGCGCGCATGAACGTCGGCGACGGCACGTCGAGGGGTGCGACCTCGTTGGCCGTGTGGTGCGCCTCGGCGTCGTACATCACCCGGGCCACGCCCGCGCTGGGCTCGACGAACTCGTAGACGGTGGACGTCTGGTTCAGCGAGCGGTGCTCCAGGGCGCGCAGCCGGCCGTCGGCGTCGGCGCCGAGCCGGACGCGCTGGAGGGTGGGGCTGCGGTAGCCGGCCAGCGAGAACATCTGCCGCCGCGTCATGACCACGCGCACCGGCCGCTGGAGTTCGGTCGCGGCCATCACGGCGGCGACCTGGTGGGCGCGCAGGCCCTTGCTGCCGAAGCCGCCGCCGATGTGCTCGGAGCGCACCCGTACCGCGGAGGCGTCGAGGGAGAACAGGCTGGCCAGTTCGTTCTGGATCCAGGTGGTGCCCTGGTTGGAGTCGACGACCTCCAGCCGGCCGCCGTCCCACCGGGCGGTGGCGGCGTGCGGCTCCATCATGCTGTGGTGCTCTTCGGGCGTGGTGTACTCCTCGTCCACCACGAGGGCGGAGGCGGCGAGGCCGGCCGCCAGGTCGCCCTTGGCGGTCTCGCCGGGCATGACGCCGCCGGCCGGGTGGGCACCCGGATGGCCGGCGGTGAGGGCGGTGTCGTGCGGTTCCTCGTCGTAGGCGACGACGAGGGCCTCGGCGGCCTCCCGGGCCTGCTCGGACGTCTCGGCGACGACGAGGGCGACCGGCCAGCCCACGTGGTGCACCCGGTCCTGCTGGAAGACGGCGGCGGTGGGGTCCGGCGGGATGCCGAGCAGGCCGACGTAGTCGGTGTCGACGCGCGGGGCGTTGCCGTGGTGCAGGACGGTGAGCACGCCCGGCATGGCGAGGACGGCTTCGGTGTCGAGGGAGCGGATGCGGCCGCGCGCGACGGTGGAGAGGACCAGCCAGCCGTGCGCGAGGTCGGCGAAGGGGATCTCGCCCGCGTAGCGGGCCGCCCCGGTGACCTTGTCGCGGCCCTCGACGCGGGTGTGCGCGGTGCCGACGACGCCCCGGAGCGTGGTACGGCCGGTCGTGGCGGTGGTCATCGGGCGGTCTCCTCGGCGAGTTCGGTCAGGACGGCCACGGCGAGGTTGCGCATGAGGGTCACCTTGTATCCGTTGTCGGGCAGCGGCCTGGCGGCCGCGAGTTCGGCGTCCGCGGCGGCGGCGAAGGTGTCGCCGTCGGCCGGTGCGCCGGTGAGGACGGCCTCGGCCGCGCGGGCCCGCCAGGGCCGCGAGGCGACCGCGCCGAAGGCCAGCCGGGCCTCGCGCACGACGCCGTCCTCGACGTCGAGCGCGGCGGCGACCGAGCCGATCGCGAAGGCGTAGGAGGCGCGCTCGCGCACCTTGCGGTAGCGGGAGCGGGCGGCGACCGGGGCGGGCGGCAGGGTGACGCCGGTGATCAGCGCGCCGGCCGGCAGTGCGGTCTCCCGGTGCGGGGTGTCCCCGACGGGGAGGTAGAAGTCGGCGAGCGGCAACTCGCCCGGCCCGTCGAGGGTTTCGTAGCCGACGACGGCGTCGAAGGCGGCGAGGGCCACCCCCATGTCCGAGGGGTGCACGGCCACGCAGTGGTCGGAGGCGCCCAGGACGGCGTGATTGTGGTGTTCGCCGGTGACCGCCGAGCAGCCGCTGCCGGGGGCGCGCTTGTTGCAGGGCTTGCTCAGGTCGGTGAAGTAGCCGCAGCGGGTGCGCTGGAGCAGGTTGCCGCCGACGGTGGCCATGTTGCGCAGCTGGCCCGAGGCGCCCGCCAGGACCGCCTGGGTCAGTGCCGGGTACCGACGGCGCACTTCGGGGTGGGCGGCCAGGTCGCTGTTGGTGACGGTGGCGCCGATGCGCAGCCCGCCGTCCGCGGTCTTCTCAATGGCGTCCAGGGGGAGTTCGCGGACGTCGACCAGCCGGGCGGGGCGTTCTACGCCGGTCTTCATCAGGTCCACGAGGTTGGTGCCGCCGCCGAGGAAGCGGGCGTCCGGGTCGGCGGCGAGCAGCGCCACCGCGCCGGAGACGTCGTCGGCGCGCTGGTATCCGAACTCCCTCATGCGGCCGTCTCCTCGGTGATCTCGTCCTGGTCGGCGCGGTCGGCGTCGTGGGCCGCGGTCCGGTGGGCCTCGGCGGCCCGGGTGACGGCCTGGACGATGGAGACGTAGGCGCCGCAGCGGCACAGGTTGCCGCTCATCCGTTCGCGGATCTCGTCCGGCGTCAGCGGTGGCGGCCCGGCCTCGGGGCGTACGTCCTCGGTGGCGGCGCTGGGCCAGCCGGCCGCGTGCTCCTCGATGACGGCGATCGCCGAGCAGATCTGCCCGGGGGTGCAGTAGCCGCACTGGTAGCCGTCGAGGTCGAGGAAGGCCTGCTGGACCGGGTGCAGCCCGTCTGCCTCGGCCATGCCCTCGATGGTGGTGATCTCACGCCCCTCGGCCGCGACGGCGAGGTTCAGGCAGGAGACGGCGCGACGCCCGTCGACCAGGACGGTACAGGCGCCGCACTGTCCCTGGTCACAGCCCTTTTTGGTGCCGGTGAGGTCGAGGCGCTCGCGCAGGGCGTCGAGCAGGGTGGTGCGGTGGTCGACGGTCAGCTGGTGCTTCTCGCCGTTGATGTTCAGGGTGACGGCGCTGGACGTCGACGAGGGCGCTGGGGCCATGATCAGCCTTCTTTGGTGTCTGGTGACCGGGAAAACTGGCTGTAGGCATTGGGTTCATGGGCGGGCGGGGGCCATCGGCCGCTCTCCGCCGGTAGAGTGGGCGGGTAACCGGACAACTGTCCACTCACTGGAAACGTAACGGACAGCTGTCCGCTTAGCAAGGTCGGGATTCGGCCACGAACCCGAAAGGGGGACGAGTGTCGCAGCCAAAGAAGGACAAGTCGGACACTCCCTTGCGCTCGGACGCCCAGCGCAACCGCGAGCGCATCCTGGCAGTGGCCACGGAGGAGCTGACGCACTGCGCGAACGCCCCGCTGAGCGCCATCGCCAAGAAGGCGGGGGTCGGGCAGGGCACCTTCTACCGCAATTTCCCGAATCGCGAGGCGCTCGTCCTGGAGATCTACCGTCACGGGATGCAGCAGGTGGCCCAGGCCGCGCCCGAGATGCTGGCCACCCGGGAACCCGACCTCGCCCTGCGCGAATGGATGGACCGCCTCGCCGAGTTCGCCATGACCAAGGCGGGTCTGGCGGACGCGATCCGGCTGGTCACCAGCGCACCCGGGGCACCGGAGAAGCCACGCCCCACCCCGCTGGAGGACGCGGCCGAGCTCCTGCTCCGCGCCAACGACGAGGCCGGCACGATCCGGCCCGGAGTGACCGGGGACGACTTCTTCCTCGTCCTCGGTGGTCTGTGGCTGATCGGTCCCGGTGAGGACCGGCAGCCGCGGGTCACCCGGTTCCTCGACTTCGTCATGGACGGCCTGCGCGCCGGAGCGCCGGGCCGGTGACCGCGCCCCGGAAGCGGTAGCGGCGCTCCGGGCGGCCCGCCACCCCGTAGCGCAGGGATACCTCCGCGCTGCCCACGGTGTGGAAGTGCTCCAGGTACCGGCGGGCGCTGACCCGGGAGATGCCGGTCAGCGCCGCGCACTCGCTGGCGGACAGCGTGCCGTCGGCCTCGCGCAGGGCGCGCTCGACGAGTTCGGCGGTCTCCACGCTCATGCCCTTGGGCAGCCCCGGGGCCGGCCCGGTCTGCGCCGCGGACCCGGCCAGTACGCGGTCGACGTCGGCCTGGCTGCGCACCACCGTGCCGAGCAGCCGGCCCCGCTGGACCGCGTAGCGCTGCAGCCGGACCCGAAGGTCCTCGAACTCGAAGGGCTTGAGGAGGTAGTCGACCACGCCGTGCCGCACGGCGCCGCGCACCGCGTCCGCCTCCCGGGCGGCGCTGATGACCATGACGTCGCAGTCGTGGCCCGCGGCGCGCAGCCGTGGGATGACGTCGAGGCCGAAGACGTCCGGCAGGTACAGGTCGAGCAGGACCAGGTCGGGGCGCAGCTCCCCGACGGCGGCCAGCGCCTGCTCCCCGGTGCCCGCGACCCCGAGCACCCGGAAGGGCTCGACCCGTTCGACGAACGCGCGGTGGACGCGGGCCACCATGAAGTCGTCGTCGACGACGAGCACGCCGATCGGGGCGGCGCCCGGGGACGTCTCCAGGGGGGCGGCGCTCGGGGCGGTCGCGTCGGACGTGCCGCTCGTAGCCGTCATGGTGCTGCTCCTTCCGCCACCGCGTCGGTGAGGTGGCTGACGGTCATGCGTGCGGTGAACACGGCCCCCTCGGGGGTGTTGGTCACCGAGATCTCACCGCCGTGACGTTCGCAGACCAGCCGGGTCAGCGCCAGGCCGATGCCGCGCTCGCCCTGCCGGGCGGCCTTGGTGGTGAAGCCGTGGGAGAAGACCTCCCGGGCCAGTTCGGGCGCGACGCCGGGCCCGGAGTCGCGGACCACGATCTCGACGCTGGCGGCGTCCTGCCGCAGCTCGATCTCGACCCAGGCCTCGTGCGCGTCGCCCAGGGCCGCGGCGGCGTCCACGGCGTTGTCGACCAGGTTGCCGACCACGGTCGCCACGTCGGCGGCGTCGGCCGGCTCCAGCCGGTCCAGCGCCGTGCGGTCCGAGACGCGCAGCGCGACCCTGCGCTCGGCCGCGAGGGAGGACTTCGCGGTGATCAGCGCGGCCACGGCGGTGTCCCGGACCCGGCGGCTGAGGGTGACGTCCAGGGACTGGCGGCGCTGGTTGAGCCCGCGGATGTAGCGCACCACCTCGTCCTGCTCGCCGATCTGGATGAGCCCGGAGATGGTGTGCAGCTGGTTGGCGAACTCGTGGGCCTGGGCGCGCAGCAGCTCCGAGGTGCTGCGGAAGGAGCCGATCTCCCGCTCCAGGCGGGCCAGTTCGGTGCGGTCGCGCAGGGTGGTGACCGAGCCGAGCGGGCGGCCCTCCTTGGTGACGGTCATGCGGTTCATGACCAGGACCCGGCCGTGGCGGACGACGACCTCGTCGCGCGGCTCGGCCGCTTCGCGGGCGGCGCCCGCGAGGACGTCGCGCAGCCGCCCGTCGATGCCGAGGCCGTCCAGGCTCTGGCCCACGCAGTCGGCGGGCAGGTCGAGCAGACGCCGGCCCATCTCGTTGACCAGGGTGAGCCGGTGCTGCGGATCGAGGGCGACGACGCCCTCCGCGATGCCGTACAGCATGGCCTCCCGGTGCTCGGCGAGCCCGGCGATCTCGCGCGGCTCCAGGCCGAGGGTCTGCCGCTTGACCCGCCGGGCCAGCAGCCAGGAACCGGCCACGCCGAGGCCGCTGGCGATGCCGAGGTAGGCGAGGAGGTAGGAGGAGGCACCGCTGAGGCGCTGCCACACCGTGGGATCGGCCTCGCCGACCATCACCGTGCCGAGGTGGCGGCCGAGGGTCTGCCGGGTGGCACCGAGCACCGGGACCTGGGCGACGAGTTCCCGGCTGCCCTGCACGGTCAGCGGCCCCGACCAGCCGCTCGCGACACCGGCTCCCGCACCGCGCGGCAGCCGGGCGCCGATCAGCGTGGGGTCGGTGGAGCTGACGACCCGGCCGTCGGCGTCGGCCACCGTGACGGAGGTGACCCCGGACTGCGTCTGCGTGGAGTTGACCAGCGGGGCGAGGGCCTCCTGCGGCACCGGGCGCAGCAGCTGGCTGCGGACCAGCGGCGTGGCGGCCAGCTGCTCGGCCAGGGCCGTGACCCGGCGGCCCTCGACGCGGTTGAAGGTGGCCTTGGACTGGGCGAGCGAGACGGCGGCCACCGCGAACAGGACGACCACGACGATGGCGAGCTGGAGGACCAGCATCTCGCCCGCGAGGGTCTGACGGCGGAAAGTGGGGGCCACGGCGGACTCGTTCTCGGCTCACGGGGGGGCGGGGGTGCCGGGACGCCATCATGGCGCCCACCTGCGGCGAGGGAAAGGGATGTGCCTGCTTCGCAATGAACCGGCGATCCGACAGCGATGTGACGCCCTGAATCGGTCACACGTTTCCGGCGACCGCAATGAACACAACCTCCCTTGGTTCCGCAAGGAAGACACGGGACAGGCCCGCGGGCACCATGTGGCCCACGTCACCCTCCCCCACAGGGCTCCCCGTAACGAACTACCCAACCGACAGGTGGTGTCATACGTGCGCCTGCGCACCCCCCTTGCCCTGCTCGGGGCCGCCGTGCTCGTGCTGGCGGGACCGCCGTTGCTCTCCTCGGGCGACGACTCGGATTCCGGCACCCAGATCCCGGGCCTGCGCTTCATGGTTCCCAACACCCCCGGCGGCGGTTACGACATCACCGCCCGCACGGCCGCGAAGAACGCCGAGGACGCCGGGCTCACCCACAACATCGAGGTGTTCAACCTGCCCGGCGCGGGCGGCACCGTGGGCCTGAGCCGGCTGGTGAGCGAGCACGGCAACGGCAAGCTCGCCATGTCCATGGGCCTCGGTGTCGTGGGCGCCGTCCGCTCCAACCACGCCCCCAAGACCCTCGCCGACACCACGCCGATCGCGCGGCTGACCGAGGAGCAGGACGTCGTCGTGGTCGCCAAGGACTCGCCGTACAAGACGATCGACGAGCTGATCGACGCCTGGAAACAGGATCCGGGGAAGATCCCGGTGGGCGGTGGCTCGTCCCCGGGCGGGCCCGACCACCTCGCGCCGATGCTGATGGCGCAGGCCGCCGGGATCCAGCCGAAGTCGGTCAACTACATCCCGTTCGACGGCGGCGGCGAGCTGCTCGCCTCGATCCTCGGCAACAAGGTCGGCTTCGGGGTCTCCGGCGTCGGCGAGTACCTGGACCAGATCAAGGCGGGCGAACTGCGGGTGCTCGCGGTGACCGGTCCCGAGCGGGTGGACGACCTCAAGGACGCGCCCACGCTCAAGGAGTCCGGCTACGACGTGAACTTCACCAACTGGCGAGGCGTCGTCGCCCCGCCCGGTCTGTCCGAGGCCCAGCGCAACAAGCTGACCCGCCTCTTCGAGGAACTGCACGACTCCCCCGAGTGGAAGAAGTCCATGGACCAGAACGGCTGGGACGACGCCTTCCTGACCGGCGAGGAGTTCGGCGACTTCCTGGACGCCCAGGACCAGCGCGTGGTGTCGGTGCTGAAGGAGCTGGGACTGTGACGACGCGGACCGAACTCACCGAGGAGCCCGGGGAAGCGGCCGCCGGCCGGCGCTCGTGGCTGCGCGAGCACTCCGAACTGGGCGTGTGCGTCCTGCTGCTGGCGCTCGGCGTGCTCGTCCTGACCGACGCGCTGACCATGGACGTCGACATCACCCAGCGCGGCCCGGTCGGCCCCAAGACCGTGCCGGTCGTGGTGGGCATCGGCCTGCTGGTGATAGCCGCGCTGCTCGCCGTCGACGTGCTGCGCGGCGGCCGGGGCGAGGCCGAGGGCGGCGAGGACATCGACCTGTCCGAACCGGCCGACTGGCGCACGGTGCTGCTGCTGTCCGGAATCTTCCTGGGCGCCGCCGCCCTGATCGAGCCGGCCGGCTTCCCCGTCGCCGGGGCGCTGCTCTTCTGGGGCGCCGCCTTCGCCCTCGGCAGCCGCCGCGTGGACCGCGATCCGCTGATCGCCGCGGTGGTGTCCCTGATCACCTATGTCGTCTTCGACAAGCTGCTCGGTGTGCCGCTGCCCGGCGGTCCGCTGATGGGAGTGCTCTGACATGAACGCCTTCAACTCCCTCATGGACGGCTTCGGCACGGCCCTGACCCCGCTCAACCTCCTGTGGGCCGCCCTCGGCGTACTGCTCGGCACGGCCATCGGCGTCCTGCCCGGCATCGGCCCGGCGATGGCGGTGGCGCTGCTGCTGCCGGTGACGTACGGGCTGGACCCGGTCGCGGCGTTCATCATGTTCGCGGGCATCTACTACGGCGCGATGTTCGGCGGTTCGACCACCTCCATCCTGCTCAACACGCCGGGCGAGAGCGCCGCCGTGGTCGCGGCGATGGAGGGCAACCCGATGGCCAAGGCGGGGCGTGGCGCGCAGGCGCTGGCCGCCGCCGCCATCGGCCACTTCGCGGGCGGCATGATCGGCACGATCCTGCTCGTGGCCCTCGCCCCGACGGTCGCCGACCTGGCGGTGGACATCGGCGCCCCGGACTACTTCGCCATCATGGTGCTGGCGTTCATCGCCGTGACGTCGGTACTGGGTTCGTCGCGGATCAGAGGCCTGGCCTCGCTGCTGATCGGGCTGACGATCGGCCTGGTGGGCCTGGACCAGATGACGGGCCAGCAGCGGCTGACCTTCGGTTCGCTGCAGCTCGCCGACGGGGTGGACGTGGTGATCGTGGCGGTCGGTCTGTTCGCGATCGGCGAGGCGCTGTGGGTGGCGGCCCATCTGCGGCGCGGGGCGGCCGAACCGATCCCGGTGGGCCGTCCCTGGCTCGGCCGCGGTGACGTGAAGCGCACCTGGAAGTCCTGGCTGCGCGGTCCGATCATCGGCTTCCCGTTCGGCGCGATCCCGGCGGGCGGCGCGGAGATCCCGACCTTCCTGTCGTACGTCACGGAGAAGCGGCTGTCCAAGCACAAGGACGAGTGGGGAAAGGGCGCCATCGAGGGCGTGGCGGGTCCGGAGTCGGCGGCGTCGGCCTCGGCCGCGGGCACGCTGGTGTCCATGCTGACGCTGGGCCTGCCGACCACCGCGGTCGCGGCGGTCATGCTGGCCGCCTTCCAGCAGTACGGCATCCAGCCGGGCCCGCTGCTCTTCGAACGCGAGCCCGAGCTGGTGTGGGGTCTGATCGCCTCGCTGTTCGTGGGCATGGTGCTGCTGCTCGCCCTGAACCTGCCGCTGGCGCCGGTGTGGGCCAAGCTGCTGCGCATCCCGCGGCCGTACCTCTACGCGGGGATCATGTTCTTCGCGGCGGTCGGCGCGTACGCGGTCGGCGGTGAGGTGGTCGACCTGGTGATCCTGCTGGTCATCGGCCTGATCGGGTTCGGTATGCGACGCTACGGCCTGCCCATCCTGCCCGCCGTGATCGGCGTCATCCTCGGCCCGAACGCCGAGCAGCAGCTGCGCCGCGCCCTGCAGATCAGCGACGGCAGCGTGTCGGGCCTGGTCAACACGCCGTTCTCGGTGACGGTGTACGCGGTGATCGTGCTGCTGCTGGCCTGGCCGCTGGTGAAACGGCTGGTGGGCCGGGGACGGACGCGGGTGAACGCCTGATCCTCAGTCCGGTCCGGCGGCGCTTCCACGCGCCCAGGAGCGGTGTGCGCGGCCCGGTACGTCGATCGCGTACCGGGCCGTCCTGCGGTACGGGGTGGCGCGGCTCGTGGCGAGACGGTGGTGGACCAGGACGCCGCGTCCCGTTCAGCCCAGAAAGCTCAGCCGGACCCGGCGGTCGGGGTTGTCCCGGTTGGTGTCCACCAGGCACACCGACTGCCAGGTTCCGAGTTCCAGGCGGCCGCCGATCACCGGCAGCGTCGCGTGCGGCGGTACGAAGGCGGGCAGGACGTGGTCGCGGCCGTGTCCGGGGCTGCCGTGGCGGTGCTGCCAGCGGTCGTCGGCCGGGAGCAGCGTGTGCAGGGCGGACAGCAGGTCGTCGTCGCTGCCGGCGCCGGTCTCGATGATCGCGATCCCGGCGGTGGCGTGCGGGACGAAGACGTTGAGGAGACCGTCGCGGCCGGACGCCGCCTCGCGCAGGAAGGACTCGCAGTCACCGGTGATGTCGGCGACCCGCTCCGCCGAGCCGGTGGCGAGGTTGAGGACTCGGGTGGTGAAGGCATCTGGCATGGGCCCATCCTGACACCGGGGGAAGATCGAGGCCTGCGGCGCCGTTGGTAGAAGCGTGAACAACACACGCGAGGTCGAGGTCGTCGTCATCGGGGCCGGTCAGGCCGGACTCGCCGCCGCCTATCACCTGCGGCGCACGGGGTTCGAGCCGGAGCGCGACTTCGTGGTGCTCGACCACTCCCCCGGGCCCGGCGGCGCCTGGCAGTTCCGCTGGCCGTCGCTGACGTACGGCAAGGTGCACGGCATGCACGCCCTGCCGGGCATGGAGCTGACCGGGGCTGATCCGGCGCGGCCGTCCGCCGAGGTGGTGGGCGGATACTTCGCGGACTACGAGCGGACCTTCGACCTGCGGGTACGGCGGCCCGTGGACGTGCGCGCCGTGCGCGAGGGGAGGGACGGGCGGCTGCTCGTCGAGACGTCGGCCGGGTCCTGGTCGACGCGCGCGCTGATCAACGCGACCGGCACCTGGGACCGCCCCTTCTGGCCGCGCTACCCGGGGCAGGAGGCCTTCCGGGGACGGCAGCTGCACACCGCTCAGTACGCCGGGCCCGAGGAGTTCACCGGCCTGCGCGTGATCGTGGTGGGCGGCGGCGCCTCGGGGACGCAGCACCTGCTGGAGATCGCGCCGTACGCCGCGTCCACCACGTGGGTGACCAGGAGGCCCCCGGTCTTCCGCGAGGAGCCCTTCGACCAGGAGGCGGGCCGGGCCGCGGTGGCGCTCGTGGAGGAACGGGTGCGGCAGGGGCTGCCGCCGAAGAGTGTCGTGTCGGTGACGGGGCTGCCCCTGAACGACGCGGTCCGGACCGGGCTGGAGTCGGGCGTGCTGGACCGGCAGCCCATGTTCGACCGGATCACGCCCGAGGGGGTGGAGTGGGACGGCGGGCGGCGAGTGGCCGCGGACGTCATCCTGTGGGCGACCGGGTTCCGGGCCGCCATCGACCATCTGAGGCCGCTGCGGCTCCGGGAGGCGGGTGGCGGTATCCGTGTCGAGGGGACGCGCGCGGTCGCCGACCCGCGGATCCATCTCGTCGGCTACGGGCCCTCCGCCAGCACCATCGGCGCCAACCGGGCGGGACGCGCCGCCGTGCGGGACATCAGGCGGCTGCTGGCCGAGGAGGAGCCGGTCGCCGCGTGACGCCCCGACCGGTCACTTGGCGGCCCCGGCCCCGGTCTGCTTGGAGGCGCTCTGCCGGAGGCCGTTGAACTCGTCCACGTTGCGCTGGTGTTCGGCGTAGTCGGCGGTGAAGCGCGTGTCGCCCGGCTTGACCGTGACGAAGTACAGCCAGTCACCGGGGGTCGGGTTGATCGCGGCGGTCATCGCCTCGTCGCCCGGATTGGCGATGGGGGTGGGCGGCAGCCCCATGCGCTGGTACGAGTTGTAAGGACTGTCGATCTTCGTGTCCTTGGTGGTGGTCTTCAAGGTGCTGCGGCCCAGGGCGTAGTTGATGGTGGAGTCCATCTGCAGCGGCATGCCGCGTTCCAGCCGGTTGAAGATGACCCGGGCCACCTTGCCCATGTCCTCCTTGGCCGCGGCCTCCGCCTGCACGATGCTGGCGATGGTGACCGCCTGATAGACGTTCAGCGCGTTGCGCTGGGCGCCCGCGGCGACCGGCGCGCCGGTGAACTTCTTGTTCGCCGTGTCGACCATGGCCGTCAGCAGCTTCTCCGGGGTCGGGTTCTCGCCGAGCGGATAGGTCGCCGGGAAGAGGTAGCCCTCGGGGTTGCCCTCGGCGTCGTTGGGCAGCTTGAGGTTGGCCTTGGCCAGGGACTTCTTGGTGGTGCCCGCGGGCAGGGCGAGGACCTTGTCGACGGCTCCGTAGACCTGGGTCGCGCGCCAGCCCTCCGGAATCACCAGCGACGTGGGACGGGACTCGCCCTCGTCGTCCGTCGTCAGCAGCGGTACCGCCACGGCGGTACCGGCCACGACGGCGCCGGCCGCGATCAGGGCGATACGGCCCCGACGCGTCAGCCGGATCGCTCTCCTGGGGCTTTTGGGACTTCCGGGGCCTCTGAGGCCTGTGGGGCTCCTGAGGCTCCTTCTGGGGCCCCTGGCGCTCCTTGCGCTCCTCGCGCTTCTCGCGCTCCGTGACGGAGTGTTCATCTGCATGCGGGCACGGTAACCCCCACATGCACACAAACCCGGCATATCTTCATCTTGTCGGCTCCAGTCGGGCGTCCCGGCGGACCAGCGCGGCGTACCTCCCGTCCTGCGCGAGCAATGCCTCGTGCGTGCCCTGTTCGGCCAGGCGTCCGGAGTCGAGGACCACGATCCGGTCGGCGTCACGGACGGTGGACAGGCGGTGGGCGATCGTGATCGTGGTGCGGTTGGCGGACAGGGCGTCGATGGCGCCCTGCACGGCCGCCTCGGTACGGGTGTCCAGGGCGCTGGTCGCCTCGTCCAGGACGAGGACCGGCGGGTCGCGCAGGATGGTGCGGGCGATGGCCAGGCGCTGCTTCTCGCCGCCGGAGAAGCGGTGGCCGCGCTCCCCGACCACGGTGTCGTAGCCGTCGGGCAGGGCGGCGATGTGGTCGTGGATCTGGGCCGCCCTCGCCGCCGCCTCCAGCTCGGCGTCCGTGGCGTCCGGCTTGGCGAAGCGCAGGTTCTCGGCGACGGAGGCGTGGAAGAGGTACGTCTCCTGCGAGACGACGCCGACCGCGCGGGCGAGGGTGTCGAAGTCGAGGTCGCGCACGTCGACCCCGTCGAGGGTGACCCGGCCGTCCGTCACGTCGTACAGCCGCGGCACCAGGTGGCCGAGCGTGGACTTGCCGGCGCCGGTGGGACCGACGACGGCGAGGCTGCTGCCGGCGGGAACGGTGACGTCGATGCCGTCGAGGACCGGGCCGCCCTTGCCGCCGTAGCCGAACCCGACGCTCTCGAAGCGGACCTCGCCCTTGATGTGGTCGAGGCGGACGGCGTCCTTTCGCTCGGTGATGTCGATCGGCAGGTCGAGGTACTCGAAGATGCGCTGGAAGAGCGCGAGCGAGGTCTGGATCTGCACTCCGGTCGACAGCAGGCTCACGGTCGGGCGGAACAGCCCCTGCTGGAGCGAGACGAAGGCGACGATGGTGCCGAGGGAGACGTCGGGGCCGCCGAGTTGCAGGGCGATGCCCGCGGTCCAGTAGATGACGGCCGGCATGGCGGCCATGACGATCGTGATGACGGCCATCCGCCAGCGGCCCGCCATGTTCGACCTCACTTCAAGGTCGACCAGGCTCTCGGACTCGTCCGCGAAGGCGCGGGTGAGCGAGTCGGACCGGCCCATGGTGCGGCCCAGCAGGATGCCGCTGACGGAGAGCGACTCGGTGACCGTGGCGGCCATCGCGGCCATCTGCTTCTGGCGCCGGGTGGTGATCTTCCTGCGTTCCCTGCCGACGCGACGGCTGATCCACACGAACACCGGGAGGAGGAGCAGCGAGACGACGGTCAGGCGCCAGTCGAGGACGACCATGGCGACGATCGTGGCGACCACGCTGGTCAGGTTGGACACCAGCGAGGTCGCCGTGGAGGTGACGGTGGCCTGCATGCCGCCGATGTCGTTGGCGATGCGGGACTGGACCTCGCCGGTGCGGGTGCGGGTGAAGAAGGCGAGGGACATCTGCTGGAGCCGGCCGTAGACGGCGGTGCGCAGGTCGTGCATGACGCGCTGGCCCACGGTCGTGGAGATCAGGGTCTGCAGCACGCCGAAGACGCTGGTGAGGACGGCGCCGAAGATCATGCCGAGGGCGAGCAGGCTCAGCAGGCCCGTGCGCCCCTCGGGGATGGCGACATCGAGGATCTCCTTGAGCAGGAAGGGCGTGGCGACCGACACCAGCGACGCGGCACCGACCAGCAGGCCGACGACCGCGAGGCGGCCGCGGTAGGGGCGGAACAGCTTGAGGATGCGGCGCACCTGCCGGGGCTGTTCGGCGTCGGCGGGTGCGGTCCAGGCGGATTCGCGATCGGGGTGCATGGGCTCCTTCGGAGGAGGCGGGGAAGGCCGACGGAATCCTCGGACGGCAGGCCTCCGGGGCCTGCGGCGGACTTTCGCCGACCTTACGGATCATAGGTCATTGTTACCTATACTCACAATGAACATCATCCTGATATTGTTCCCGTATGACCGCCCCCGATCCCGACGGCCTGCTCGCCGAGCAGCTGCTGCGGCTCACCCGCAGGGTGCACCGCATCCAGAAGCGCCATCTCGAGCACCGCGACCTCGGCATCACCCCGGCCCAGTCCCGGCTCCTGCGCACGCTGGCGCACTGGGGCTCGCCTCCCCGTATGGCCGACCTGGCCGAGCGGTTGGAAGTCGTGCCCCGGGCGGTGACGACCCTGGTCGACGGGCTGGAGGCGGCCGGGAAGGTACGCCGCGTCCCGGACCCCGCCAACCGCCGGGTCATCCGGATCGAGCTGACCGACGACGGGCGCGCCGCCCTGCGGGAACTGCGCGGTGCGCGCCGCTCGGCCGCCGAGGAGATCCTTGCCCCGCTGACGGACGAGCAGCGCGCGGTGCTGGGCGGACTGCTGGACACCCTGGTCGACGGCCCCGACACGGGCGAGGGCCGCCGGACGGCGTGAACGCGGTGGCCCGGACTCAGGCCTTCAGATGGGCCCTGTCCCCCATCACGACGACGGGGTGCCGGTCCGGGTCCAGCGTGCGCAGCAGGTACTCCATGGCCGGCTTGGGCAGGCTGACGCAGGCCGACGTACCGCTGCCGTGGTCCATGTGCAGCCAGATCGAACCGCCCTTGGACGCACCTTCGGGGCGGGTCGGGTCGTTCGGCGGGGTGCCCTTGACGCGGTTGTAGTCGATGGCGATGACGTAGTCGAAGTCGTGCCAGTACGACTTCGCCCACCACCGCGGTGCCGCGAAGCTCGCGGACCTGCTGTACGGCAGCCCCGTGCCGGGGGCCGGATCCGGGTCCGGGAGCACGCCGCCCGCGTCGCTGAGCGTGAACACTCCGACGGGGCTGCGCCTGTCGTTCTCGTGGTGGTCGGTCGTCCACCCCTTCGTGCCGTTGTGCGCCGCCCAACTCCGGTCGCGGTGCCAGGCGGAGCCCTGTTTGCTGTAGAGCACGACCGTGGAATCGGCGGAATTGCTGCCGTTCCCGTACACCGCGACGACCTGGCGCGAGTCGCCCGGGATGCGCGTCTGGAGCCGGTCGCCGACGCCGGGGATCCTCGTCGGGTCGGCCGAGGCACTGCTCCGGCCCGCCTCGCCGGGGGATTCGCCCGCCCGGGAGTCCCCGCCGTCCCCCGACGGGCCGCCGCAGGCGGACAGCGCCGCCATCGCCAACAGTGATCCAAGGGCCGCCATCGCGACCGCCGTACGCCGTCCACCACCACGTGCCATCCGTCCATGGTCCCACTCCCTTCGGACATACCGTCAGGACGGCCGCGAAGCGGCGCACGCGCCGCGGCGGGTGGTGTGGAGGCCTTGTGGCGGACCACAGCCGGATTCGTACCCCATCGCGGAAAACCGCTTGATTTTGGGCACGTCGCGACGCGAACCTTTCACGGTTTGCAGCCTCTTGATGCCGCATAGCAACGGCATCCCCTGACACGAGCCACGAGCCACTGGGACGTCATGCAGATCCAAGACCTTCCGTATCCCGACCCGGGTGTGCCGGACGCACGCTCGGGCCCCCGATTCCTGTGGTGGCTGTTCCGCAACCAGCTCGGTGGGCAACTCAAGTCGCTGGCTTGGGGCCTGCTGCACTTCGCCTCCGTCTCCGCCCTGCCCTTCTGCGTCGGTCTCGCCATCCAGGCGGTCGTCGACCGCTCCGGCAGCCGGCTCGCCGTCGCGGGCGGCGTCATGGTCCTGTGCTGTGTCGGCAACGCGCTCGGCGACACCTTCCTGCACCGCGCCGCCGTCACCAACTGGATCACCGCCGCGGCCCGCGTCCAGCAACTGCTGGCCCGCAAGACCGCGCTGCTGGGCTCGGCGCTGACCCGGCGCGTCGCGGCCGGTGAGGTCGTGGCCGTGTCCACCGGCGACGTCGAGAAGATCGGCTGGTTCGTGGAGGCCGTCTCCCGCTTCACCGCGGCCGCGCTCACCATCGTGCTGGTCTGTGTGGCGCTGGTGGTCTACCAGCCGGCGCTCGGCGTCGTCGTGATCGTGGGCCTGCCCGTGCTGGCCCTCGCGGTACTGCCCCTGCTGCCCCGCGCCACCCGGCGGGCCGACGTCCAGCGCGACAAGGCCGGCCGCGCCACCGAAATCGCCTCGGACACCGTCGCCGGACTGCGCGTGCTGCGCGGCATCGGCGGCGAGGAACTCTTCCTCGACCGCTATCGCGGCGCCTCCCAGGAGGTGCGTCACGCTGCCGTGCGCAGCGCCCGCATGTGGTCCTTGATCTCCGCCATCCAGGTGCTGCTGCCCGGGCTGCTGCTGATCGCCGTGGTCTGGCACGGCGTCCACCTGGCCCGCGACGGCCGGATCAATGTCGGCGAACTCGTCACCGTCTACAGCTCCGTCATGATCCTCACCTACCCGCTGCGGCACTTCGAGGAGATCGCCATGGCGTACTCCTTCTCCCGGCCCTCGGCCAAACGGGCGGCACGGGTGCTGTCCCTGGAACGCACCACGGACACCGCGGGTTCGCGCGCCGCCGAGACCCCTACCGGCGACCTGTACGACCCCGCCACCGGTCTCCTGGCTCCGGCGGGCCGGTTCACCGCCGTGGTGTGCGGCGACCCGGACACGGCCGGGCGGCTGGCGGAGCGGCTCGGCGGGCACCCCTCGGAGGAGGGCACGTCGGCCCTGCTGGGCGGGGTGCCGCTGGACGAGCTTCCCCTGAAGTCCGCGCGCACCGCCGTGCTGGTGCAGGACAAGGACCCGGTGCTGCTCTCCGGAACGCTCCGGGAGCTGCTGGACGTGCCCGCGTCCGGTGCCGTCGGCGCCGAGGACGCGCTGGCCGCCGCCCAGTGCGGCGACGTACTGACGGCGCTCGCGCAGGGCTCGCTCGGCGCCGACGACCCGATGGACGCCCGCATCACCGAGCGCGGCCGTTCCTTGTCGGGCGGCCAGCGCCAGCGACTGGCGCTGGCCCGGTCCCTGATCACGGACCCGGAGGCGCTGGTCCTGGACGAACCGACCTCGGCCGTCGACTCGCACACCGAGGCGCGGATCGCGGAAGGCGTGCGGGCACTGCGCGCGGGGCGCACCACGGTGGTGTTCACCTCCTCGCCGCTGCTGCTGGACCGTGCCGACCGAATCGTGTTCCTGCACGAAGGCGAGGTCGCGGCGGTCGGCGCGCACCGGGAACTGCT
Organism: Streptomyces sp. NPDC111628; assembly: GCF_055635195.1. NCBI lineage: Bacteria > Bacillati > Actinomycetota > Actinomycetes > Kitasatosporales > Streptomycetaceae > Streptomyces > Streptomyces sp. NPDC111628. The sequence goes on from NZ_JBVKBZ010000003.1 coordinate 1,246,183, forward strand.
GCAGACCGAGCCCCGGTACCGGGCGGTGGTGACCCGCGAGACCGAAGAGGAGACCGCGGCGCACCCGGGCGCCGTACCGGCCGGCGGGAAACCGGGGAAGCCCCCGACCGGCGACGGCCGCGCCGAGGACCGGGACGGCTCCCTGAGCGACGACGACGTACTGCACCGACTGGAAGAGATCGAGGAGACGGCATGATCGGCGTCGCCCCACCGTCCTACGACCCGGCGGCCCCCACGACGGCGAGCACCCTGCCCGTCGGCGCGCGCCCGACCGTGCGCGCGTACGTGGGAGAACTGCTGCGCCGGCACCGCCGGGCCTTCCTCTTCCTCGTCACCGTCAACACCGTCGCCGTGATCGCCTCGATGGCGGGCCCCTACCTGCTGGGGGGGCTCGTGGAGCGGGTCTCGGACGACGCGCGCGAGCTGCGTCTGGGCCTCACGGCCACGCTCTTCGTGCTCGCCCTCGTCGTGCAGGCCGTGTTCGTGCGCGAGGTACGGCTGCGGGGGGCCATGCTCGGCGAACGGATGCTCGCCGATCTGCGCGAGGACTTCCTCGTGCGGTCGGTCGGACTGCCGCCCGGCGTGCTGGAGCGGGCCGGCACGGGGGACCTGCTCTCCCGGATCACCACGGACATCGACCGGCTCGCCAACGCCATGCGCGAGGCCGTGCCCCAGCTCGCGATCGGTGCCGTCTGGGTGGTGCTGCTGCTCGGCGGCCTGGTGGTGACGGCGCCGCCGCTGGCGCCCGCGGTACTGATCGCGGTGCCGCTGCTGGTGATCGGCTGCCGCTGGTACTTCCGCAGGGCGCCCGCCGCCTACCGCTCGGAGGCCGCCGGGTACGCCGCGGTGGCCGCCGCGCTCGCCGAGACGGTGGACGCCGGGCGCACCGTGGAGTCCCACCGCCTCGACGCCCGTCGCATCGAGCTGTCCGAGCGCCGGGTCAGGGAGTGGACGGCCTGGGAGCGCTACACCCTGTGGCTGCGGTCGGTGCTCTTCCCCGTCATCAACGTCACCCACGTGACCGTACTCGCCTCCGTCCTGCTCATCGGTGGTGTCTTCGTCCTCCAGGGCTGGATCGGGGTGGGCCAGCTGACCACGGCCGCCCTGATCGCGCAGATGCTCGTCGACCCGGTCGGCATCATCCTGCGCTGGTACGACGAGCTGCAAGTGGCCCAGGTGTCCCTGGCCCGGCTGGTGGGCGTGCGGGACATCGAGCCGGACGCCGGTGACGCCACGCTGGCCCCCGACGGACGGCACGTGCACGCCGACCGCGTGCACTTCGGCTACCTCGAGGGCGTGGACGTCCTGCGTAAGGTGTCGCTGGAGGTCGCCCCGGGCACCAGGCTCGCCCTGGTCGGCCCCTCGGGCGCCGGCAAATCCACCCTGGGCAGGCTGCTCGCGGGCATCTACGGTCCCAGGGAGGGCAGGATCACCCTGGGCGGGGCGGAGCTCTCCCGGATGTCCGCGGAACGGGTCCGCTCGCACGTCGCGCTGGTCAACCAGGAGCACCACGTCTTCGTGGGCTCCCTGCGTGACAACCTCCGGCTCGCCAGGACCGGCGCCACCGACGCCGAGCTGTGGGCGGCGCTGGGCGCGGTCGACGCGGACGACTGGTCCCGTGGGCTGGACGAGGGCCTGGACACCGAGGTCGGCTCGGGCGGCTTCGCGCTGACCCCGGCGCAGGCCCAGCAGATCGCGCTGGCCCGCCTGGTGCTGGCCGACCCGCACACCCTGGTGCTGGACGAGGCGACGTCCCTGCTCGACCCACGGGCCGCACGCCATCTCGAACGGTCCCTGGCCCGGGTCCTGGACGGTCGCACGGTGATCGCGATCGCCCATCGCCTGCACACCGCCCACGACGCCGACGTCATCGCCGTGGTCGAGAACGGCCGGATCAGTGAGCTGGGCAGCCACGACGAACTCGTCACGGCGGACGGTGCCTACGCGGCACTGTGGCGGTCCTGGCACGGGTAGCCACGTCACGCTCTTCGAGAGCGGGAGGGTTCCGGGGCGGTGCAGCGCAAGGGCGTCCGGCCCGGCGGGTACCCCGACGGCGTCCGTGCCGTTGCGCGGTGCCGAACGGGAGTGGAAGGCTGGGAGAAGGCACCGGCTCGAGGCAGGCCCGGGAACCGCACGGTTCTCCGACGGGTGAGGCCTGTGCCCCGTGCAGCGGCGGCCCGCCGCGGTCCACGGTGAGAAGGGGCCGGTCCCCACCCCCTGGAGGTATCCGTGAACAGCGTCGACGGATGGGGAGATGACGTCTACCAGCCCGACGGATCCGAGCAGCGGGAGGACACCGGCCTCCTCGACAGCGAGGACACCCTCGAGGAGGACGGTGTCGACGATCCCCTCGACCGGGGCTGGTCCCCGCCCGAGCGCCCCTGGGCGGTGGAGCACACCGGCGTGACGGCCGCCGAACGCCGCCGCGGCGAAACGCTGGACCAGCGGCTCGCCGAGGAGCGGCCGGACGAGCTCGCGCCCGATGGCGACGGGCTGGGCGATTCCGACGGCACCGACGGGGAACTGCTGGACAACGAGGTCGGCGCGGACCGCTCCGGCCGGCTCGTGGCACCCGACGAAGGGGCACACGAGGACGAGGAGCCGGCGCTGGTCGCCCTGGACGTGGGCATCGACGGTGCGGCCGCCTCCGCCGAGGAGGCAGCGATGCACGTGGTCGACGAGGACTCCCTGCCCGGTTGACACCACTCGCGACGACAGGCACCTGCCGCCGCCCCGATGAACCGTGCCGTACGAGGAGCAGCCATGCAGCAGGACAAGCACCCCGACTACCGGCCCGTCGTCTTCCGTGACCGCAGCGCCGGGTACGCCTTCCTGACCCGGTCCACCGCGACCAGCGACCAGACCATCGCGTGGGACGACGGCGAGACCTACCCGGTGGTGGACGTGGAGATCTCCTCGGAGAGCCACCCCTTCTACACGGGCAAGGCACGAACGGTGGACTCGGAGGGGCGCGTCGCCCGCTTCGAGCGGCGTTACGGTGCGGGCGAGGGACAGGACGCCGGGGAGACCGGCTGAGCCGCTCGGACCCGCGTCGCTCAGATGAAGTTGAGCGCCGCCGCGCCGCCCACTCCCCCGAGCAGCATGAACACCGGCATCAGCACCTTCAGCTCCACCCAGCTGCCCGCCCGGAACCGCATCGCCTTCGGCGGGCCGATGGGATACCAGCGCTTGCGGCCCACCGGTATGGGCCAGAGTATCGGGCAGCCGGAGACGGTCAGCGCGTCGCCGATGTCGTGCACCAGCGCGCCGAGCACGATCGGCAGCCCCAGCCACAGGTACTCCTGGCCCGGCGCGGTGAACAGCCAGTCCGCACCACCGTCCGGCTTGTCCAGGATCCCGGCGAGGATCCATGCGCTGGTCCCGGCCAGCAGCCAGACCAGCACGTCGCTGCTGGAGCCGCGGGTGGCCCGCCAGAGCAGGCCCTCGATGGCCAGCACCATGTGCACGAAGAGGATCGCCAGGACCGCCCAACGGCCACCCGTGATGGCCAGGACCGAGGTGCCCCCGCCGATCAGGACCGCCCACAGCCAGGTGTGCGTCAGCGTGCGGTGCCCGCCGGTGCGGCGCGGATCGCCCCGCTTCTTCGTGGCCTTGTAGACGGCGTAGGACAGCTTGTCCACGATCTCGCACAGCCCCCGAGAGACCGGTCCGAAGGCCCGGGAGATGGTGGCCGCCTTGTGGTCGAGGTCGGGGGCGAGCGCCGCTCCGGCGCAGATCAGGGCTCCGGCGAGCAGCACCGGCCAGGGCATCGGATGTCCCGCGGCGGCGGTCGCCGCCCCGACGCCGAGCCACGCCGCGGCGCCCGACAGTGAGTGTGCTGGTCCCATCATCGCCCTTGCCCGCCCCATTCCTCGTGTGCCGCTGTGCAGTTGTCCACGTCCGCGCTTGCCGCGCCGGCGACCCAGCGTAGCGTTCGTGATCTTCATGCGGACAGCCGATTCCCCCATCACGACCCGGGACAGGCAAGATGGGGGCGTGACCCTCATCGATCAGCTGCCGCGGACCGCCGACCCCGATGCCTTGTACGAAGCCTTCGAGGCGTGGGCCCAGGAACGCGGTCTCACGCTCTACCCCCATCAGGAGGAGGCGCTGATCGAGGTGGTCTCCGGCGCGAACGTGATCGTGTCGACTCCCACCGGTTCCGGCAAGAGCATGATCGCGGCCGGCGCGCACTTCGCCGCCCTGGCCCGGGACGAGGTCACCTTCTACACGGCTCCGATCAAGGCGCTGGTGTCGGAGAAGTTCTTCGAGCTGTGCAAGATCTTCGGCACCGAGAACGTGGGCATGCTGACCGGCGACGCCTCGGTGAACTCCGACGCCCCGGTCATCTGCTGCACCGCCGAGGTCCTGGCGTCGATCGCGCTGCGTGACGGCAAGCATGCCGACATCGGTCAGGTCGTCATGGACGAGTTCCATTTCTACGCGGAGCCGGACCGCGGCTGGGCCTGGCAGATTCCCCTGCTGGAACTGCCGCAGGCCCAGTTCGTCCTGATGTCGGCGACGCTCGGCGACGTCTCCTTCTTCGAGAAGGACCTGGCGCGCCGCACCAAGCGGCCCACCGCGGTGGTCCGCTCGGCCACCCGTCCGGTGCCGCTGTCCTACGAATTCCGCTACACCCCGCTCACCGAGACGCTCACCGATCTGCTGGCGGCCCGGCAGGCGCCCGTGTACATCGTGCATTTCACCCAGGCGCAGGCCGTGGAACGGGCGCAGGCGCTGATGAGCATCAACATGTGCTCGCGTGAGGAGAAGGAACGGATCGCCGAGCTGATCGGCAACTTCCGCTTCACCACGAAGTTCGGCCGCAATCTCTCCCGGTACGTGCGCCACGGCATCGGAGTCCACCACGCCGGCATGCTCCCCAAGTACCGGCGGCTGGTGGAGAAGCTGGCACAGGCGGGCCTGCTGAAGGTGATCTGCGGGACGGACACGCTCGGCGTGGGCGTCAACGTGCCGATCCGGACCGTGCTGTTCACCGCGTTGTCCAAATACGACGGCACCCGGGTCCGCACGCTGAGGGCCAGGGAGTTCCACCAGATTGCCGGCCGGGCCGGGCGTGCCGGGTTCGACACGGAGGGCTTCGTCGTCGCCCAGGCACCCGAGCACGTCGTCGAGAACGAGAAGGCACTCGCCAAGGCCGGTGACGACCCGAAGAAGCGGCGGAAGGTCGTCCGGAAGAAGGCTCCCGAGGGGTTCGTCGCCTGGTCGGAAAGCACGTTCGACAAGCTCATCGGCTCGGAGCCGGAGCCGCTGACGTCCCGCTTCCGGGTCACCCACACCATGCTGCTGTCGGTGATCGCCCGCCCCGGCGACGCCTTCTCGGCGATGCGGCACCTGCTGGAGGACAACCACGAGCCGCGCAGGCAGCAGCTGAGGCACATCCGGCGGGCGATCGCCATCTACCGCTCGCTGCTGGACGGCGGCATCGTGGAGAAGCTCGACCGGCCGGACGCGGAGGGTCGCATCGTGCGTCTCACGGTGGACCTGCAGCAGGACTTCGCGCTGAACCAGCCGCTGTCGACGTTCGCCCTGGCCGCCTTCGAGCTGCTGGACCCGGAGTCGCCTTCGTACGCGCTGGACATGGTGTCGGTCGTGGAGTCCACGCTGGACGACCCGCGGCAGATCCTCGCAGCCCAGCAGAACAAGGCCCGCGGTGAGGCCGTGGCCGCGATGAAGGCGGACGGGGTCGAGTACGAGGAGCGCATGGAGCGCCTCCAGGACATCACGTACCCGAAGCCCTTGGAGGAGTTGCTCTTCCACGCCTACGACACGTACCGCAGGAGCCATCCCTGGGTCGGTGACCACCCGCTGTCCCCGAAGTCGGTCATCCGCGACATGTACGAACGGGCACTGACCTTCACGGAACTGGTCTCCCACTACGAACTGGCCCGCACCGAGGGCATCGTGCTGCGCTACCTGGCGAGCGCCTACAAGGCCCTCGACCACACCGTGCCGGACGACCTCAAGTCCGAGGACCTGCAGGACCTGATCGAGTGGCTCGGCGAGATGGTGCGCCAGGTCGACTCCAGCCTCCTGGACGAGTGGGAGCAGCTCGCCAACCCGGAGGAGATGACCGCCGAGGAGGCTCAGGAGAAGGCCGATCAGGTACGGCCGGTCACGGCCAACGCGCGTGCCTTCCGTGTGCTGGTCCGCAACGCCATGTTCCGCCGTGTGGAGCTTGCCGCCCTGGACCAGGTCGGTGAGCTGGGCGAGATGGATGCCGACGCCGGCTGGGACGCCGACGCGTGGGGCGAGGCCATGGACAAGTACTGGGACGAGTACGACGACCTGGGCACCGGCCCCGACGCCCGCGGTCCGAAGCTGCTCATCATCGGGGAGGAGCCGCAGAACGGGCTGTGGCGCGTGCGGCAGATCTTCGACGACCCGAACGACGACCACGACTGGGGCATCAGTGCGGAGGTCGACCTCACCGCCTCCGACGCGGAGGGCCGTGCGGTCGTCCGTGTCACCGATGTCGGCCAGCTGTGAGCACAGGAGAACCCCACGCATGACGAATCCGGCCGAGAGCCTCGTCGCCCTGCTCGACCTGGAGCAGATCGAGGTCAACATCTTCCGTGGCCGCAGTCCCGAGGAGTCGCTGCAGCGGGTCTTCGGCGGCCAGGTGGCCGGCCAGGCCCTGGTCGCCGCGGGCCGCACCACCGACGGTGACCGCCCGGTGCACTCGCTGCACGCGTACTTCCTGCGTCCGGGACGCCCGGGAGTGCCCATCGTGTACCAGGTCGAACGGGACAGGGACGGACGGTCGTTCACCACCCGCAGGGTCACCGCCGTGCAGCAGGGCCGCACGATCTTCACGCTCACCGCCTCCTTTCACAAGCCTGAGCAGGGGAGTTTCGAGCACCAGTTGCCGCCGGCCCGCAAGGTCCCCGATCCGGAGTCCCTGCCGACGGTCGCCGACGAGGTACGGGAACACCTCGGCGCACTGCCGGAGCAGCTGGAGCGGATGGCCCGCCGTCAGCCCTTCGACATCCGCTACGTCGACCGGCTTCGCTGGGGCGCCGAGGACGTCGAGGGAGCCGAGCCCCGCAGCGCCGTGTGGATGCGCGCCGTCGGGCCGCTGGGCGACGACCCGCTCGTGCACACCTGCGCCCTGACCTACGCCAGCGACATGACACTCCTGGACGCCGTGCGCATCCCTGTGGAGCCGCTGTGGGGTCCCCGGGGGTTCGACATGGCGTCGCTGGACCACGCCATGTGGTTCCACCGGCCGTTCCGGGCCGACGAGTGGTTCCTGTACGACCAGGAGTCGCCGATCGCGACCGGCGGGCGTGGGCTGGCCCGTGGGCGGATCTACGACAGGGAAGGCCGCATGCTGGTCTCCGTCGTCCAGGAAGGGCTTTTCCGGGCCCTGTAGGTCAGGAGTCTCTGCGCCACAGCCTGCCGAACAGACCACTCAGCCGTCCGGGTTGCTGCGCCGCGCGCGGTGCGGCGTTCTCCGCCTCGGGCGGCAACGGTTGCGCCGTCTCGCGGGGCAGGGATCCCGGACCGGGCGGGTGCGGCACGACGTGCGTGGCCGGGCGTGGCGCCGGACGATGGCGGCGGGCCACGTCCACCGCGGCCGCCAGGTCCGAGCGGAGCCAGTCGACCTCGTCCGGGTCGCCGGCCGTGACGATCTCCTCGGCGAGCTGCGCGGCCGGGGAGCCCGGCGACCCGTGCGGGGCGAGTGCGGGGCGGAACCGGCGCAGCTGGGAACGCTCGTAGGGATCCGTGACGACGTCCGAGATCTCGGCGGCGTCGAGCAGCGACGCCACCGCCGCGGCCCGGGCCCACGGGTCGTCCGCCTGTCGGAGCAGGAATCCCAGATGCCTTCCCCGCCAGTTGCGGGGACGCAGGTCCAGTCCCTCCCCAAGCTGGTCCCGCAGGCCTTCGGGCGTGCGCCCCTTCAGCAGTGCGGTGTTGCGCTCGTCGGTCCTGAACTGCCGTAGCTCCTCTGCCAGATACAGCCAGACGACGGCGCGGTACCGGTTGACGTAGAACTTCACGGGCACCAGCAGTCCCAGTCGTGCGAGACGGGTGAACCGGGCCGTGGTCACGTCCATGAGGGCCGCGCCCTCCGTGGTCCCGACCGCCCGGACAGCGGCCCGAAGCGCCTCGGGGAAACCGTCCGCCGCCCGGATCCGGTCGATCTCGTCGCGAGGGACGCGCCGCCCGCCTCCTCCGTCGTCGGGTACCGTGCGGACCCGGCCGAGGTGCACGGCGAGATCGAACTCGCTGCGCCTGAGGCCCAGTTCTCGCGCCGCGCGGTGGTAGGTGACCGAGGCGCCCCGGGTGGTCCCGGTCCGGTCGCCGAGCGCTGCGACGTTGTGCGTGATGGTGTTGCCGGACATGGTTCGTCTCCCCCGTGGAGTGTGTGGCCGGCGCCGTCCGCGCCCGCCGACACAAAAAACCGTAGCCGCAACCACACCATCCGCGGCGAGCCTGTGGATAACTCTGCGACCGCCCCCAGGGACGCCGAAAGCGCAGGTCAGAGCTCGGTGGGTGATATTCGCCCCGGCTGTCGCGCGTCGACGTCGAGGTGCTCACCCACCCGGTTCACGAGCAGCGTCATCTCGTACGCGATCTGCCCGATGTCGGTCTCCGCCCCGCTGAGCACGCACAGGCAACTGCCCGATCCCGCCGCGGTGACGAACAGGACGGCATCGTCGAACTCGACCATCGTCTGCCGTACCTGGCCGGCGCCGAAATGACGGCCCGAGCCCTTGGCCAGGCTGTGCAGTCCGGACGACACGGCGGCGAGGTGCTCGGCGTCCTCGCGTCGCAGGCCCGTACTCGCCCCGGTCACCAATCCGTCGTTGGACAGGACCAACGCGTGCCGCACGTGTTCGACGCGTGCGGTCAGGTCGTCCAGCAGCCAGCCCAGTCCCTGGTTCTGCACCATGATCCGATCTCCCCGTGTCTCCCCGTACGCGTTGCCTCCCCCTGGCCGGGGGATCCGTCCGCCAGCCTTCACCACGCCCGTGCTCCGGGCAAGGAGGATGGGGGCATGGCACAGAAGATGACCGATGAGGAATGGCGGGCGTTCGTCTCGGACGGCACCCGCACCGGAAAACTCTCGACCGTCCGGGCCGACGGCAGCCCGCACATCGCGCCCATCTGGTTCCTGCTGGACGGGGACGACCTCGTGTTCAACACCGGCAAGGACACCGTGAAGGGGCGCAATCTGGTCCGTGACGGCCGTATCGCCCTGTGCGTGGACGACGACCGGCCGCCCTTCCACTTCGTGGTGCTGCAGGGACGTGCGCGCATCTCGGAGGACCTCGGCGAACTGCGGCACTGGGCCGCGCGCATCGGCGCCCGGTACATGGGTGAGGAGCGCGCCGAGGAGTTCGGGGCACGCAACGGTGTCCCGGGTGAACTCCTCGTCCGGGTGGCCGTGGACAAGGTCCTGGCCCAGAAGTCGGTGGCTGACTGAGAGCCCCCTGCCCAGGGGGACCGTCCGGTCAGCGGACGGAGTCGAGGAGCCGGGCGGTGTGCATCCGCCCGGCGTACTCGACGAGCCGGATCAGTACTTCCTTCCCCGAGTCACGGTCCCGGGCGTCGCACAGCACCACGGGTGTTCCCGGATCGAGGTCGAGGGCGCGCAGGACGCTGTGCTCGTCGTGGCGGCGTGCTCCCGTGAAGCAGTTCACGGCCACCACGAACGGGATGTGCCGGTGTTCGAAGTAGTCCACCGCGGGGAAGCAGTCCGCCAGGCGTCGGGTGTCCGCGAGGACTACGGCGCCCAGCGCCCCCTGTGCCAGTTCGTCCCAGAGGAACCAGAACCGGTCCTGCCCCGGTGTGCCGAAGAGGTAGAGGGAGAGTCCGGACCGGATGGTGATGCGTCCGAAGTCCATGGCGACGGTGGTGGTGACCTTCCGGTCGATGCCGTCGGTGTCGTCCACCAGCCGTCCGGCCTCGCTGAGCAGTTCCTCGGTGCGCAGCGGCCGGATCTCGCTGACCGCACCCACCAGGGTGGTCTTGCCCACGCCGAACCCTCCGGCGACCAGGATCTTCAACGCCAGCGCGGTCGTGTCGCCGTCCGTGGCGTCGGAGCGTTCGGAGGCCATGGATCACTTCTCTCGGTGCGGGGGGGGCGTGCGGGTGGTCGTGCACGTGCGTGCCGGTCATGGTCGTTCGTGCGGCGTTCTCTACAGAGCGCGCAGTCCGTCGATCACTTCGCGCAGAATCCGTTCGTCCGGCAACTGCGCCGGTGGCACGGGACGGCTGACGGTCACGCACCCCAGTTCCGCCAGGTCGCCGAGGAGCACTCTGACGACGCCCACGGGCAGGTCCGCGTCGGCGGCGAGTTCGGCCACCGACTGGGTCTCCGTGCGGCACAGGTCGATCAGCGTGCGGTGTTCCGGTCCGAGCACGGTGTCGTCGACGTCCGGTGCGCCGACCGCGCGCGTGACGAGGGCGATCAGGTCGAACCGCACTCCCGCGGGGCCCGGCCGGGTGCGGCCGCCGGTCATCGCGTAGGGGCGGACGAGGGGTCCGGCCTCGTTGTCGTACCACTGGCTGCCCGGTCCTTCCCGGCCGCCGCCCGTGATGTCGTCGGTCATCCCTGGGGCCCTTCCGGGTCATGCGCCGAAGGGTGGTCGTGCGGCGGCACGTGGTGCGGTGTGGAGGTGCTCGCCGACCCGTCTCACCAGCCGTGCCATCTCGTAGGCCACGAGACCGATGTCCGCGGTCACGGCGGTGAGGACGGCGAGGCAGGAACCGTCTCCCGCCGCGGCCACGAACAGGTAGCCGTCGTCCATCTCCACCATGGTCCGGTGCACGGCCCCGGCGCCGAAGTGCCGGCCCGCCCCCTTGGCCAGGCTGTGGAAGCCGGAGGCGACGGCGGCGAGGTGTTCGGCGTCTTCGCGGGCGAGTCCGTGCGAGGTGCCCACGGCGAGTCCGTCGTTCGACAGCACCACGGCGTGCCGCACCTCGTGTACGCGTCCGACAAGGTCGTCCAGGAGCCAGTCGAGTTGGCGGGCCCGCCGGGCGGTCCCGGTGCCGGGGTTCTGGATCACGCGGGGTCTCCTTCAATGCTGTCGCCGGTCGGCGGTGGCGGCGGTGCGGGGTGGCCGGGGTCACGGCCACCGCCGCGTGACCAGCCGTCGCGGTAGGCGGTCATGCGGTCCCGTACGGCCTCGGGGGTGCGCTGCTCGTCGTCGTGCGCCGGGCCGGGCCGGGCCGGCTCAGGGGGTCTGCCGTCGCGCAGCTGGGGGGCGAGACTCGCCTGCCGTACCCGCCGGGGAAGATCGTCGGGCTCCCCCGTCGGCTGCGGCGGGCGGGGTACGTCGCTCCTCGCGGGGGCTTCGGAGGGGTCGGGGACGTCGGCGGACCGGTGCAGTCGCAGCGCGGGCGCTCCGGGGGGCCGTCCCGCCGTGGTGGTGCGCGACGCCGCCGGTACGGCGGATGTCAGTGCCGGCCGGTCGACCGGTGCGGACACGGTTTCCTGCTGCCCGCCGGCGCCGGGCACGGGCGCGTGCGGCTGCTCCTCGGCCCGGGCCGCCTCGTGGGCCGCCCGGGGAGGAGGTGGCGCCGTTTCGCTGTGCAGGAGTGCGGTGGGCAGGAGGACGACCGCGGTGGTGCCGCCGTAGGGGGAGGTCTTGAGGTGCACCTTGATGTCCTGCCGGGCGGCGAGCCGGCTGACGACGAACAGACCGAGCCGGTCGCTGTCGAACAGGTCGAGCGTCTCCGACCGCGCGATGCGGTGGTTGGCGTCGGCGAGGGCGTCCTTGCCCATGCCGAGGCCGCGGTCCTCGACCTCGATCGCGTAGCCGTTGCCGACCGGTTCGCCGGTGACCCGTACGCGTGTGTGGGGTGGTGAGAACTGGGCCGCGTTCTCGATGATCTCGGCCAGGAGGTGGGTGACGTCGGCGACGGCCGCGCCCTGGACGGACGCGTCGGGGAGCTGCCGCACCTCCACGCGTGCGTAGTCCTCGACTTCGGAGACGGCGGCACGGACCACGTCGGTCAGGGAGACCGGCATGCGCCAGGCCCGTCCGGGCGCCGCACCGGAGAGGATGATCAGGCTTTCGGCGTGGCGCCGCATGCGGGTGGTGAGGTGGTCGAGCCGGAAGAGGTCGCTGAGTTCGTTCGGGTCGTCGGAGCGGCGTTCCATGCTGTCCAGGAGGCTCAGTTGGCGGTGGACGAGGATCTGGCTGCGGCGGGCGAGGTTGACGAAGACGCCGGCGATGCCGCCGGCGAGTTCGGCACGTTCCACGGCGGCGCGCAGGGCGGCCCGGTGCACGGTGCCCAGTGCCTCGGCGACCTGGCCGGCCTCGTCCTCGGCCGGAGGCCGCGGCGGCGCCTCGGTCCGGATGTCGATCTCGTCCCCGGCGCGCAGCCTGCGCATCGCCGCTGGGAGCTTGTGCCGGGCGATCTCCAGGGCGCTGTTGCGCAGGCTCACCAGCTCGACCACCAGACCGCGGCCGATGCGGACGGAGATGACGAGCGACGCGGCGACGGCCAGGAGTCCGAACAGGACCGCGGCCCCGGCCGGAGTGAGCACCCCGCGGGTGAACGGGTCGGCCCGGTCGGCAACCGAACGTCCAGCGTCCCGCTCGATGGCCCGCATGCCGTCACGCACGCGCGCGTGAGCCCCGTCCCAGGCAGTCAGGGATGTCGTGGCCTCGGCCGGCCGTACCGGCGATCCGCTGTCGAGCAGCCGGTCCTCCGTCGCGCCCACGGTCAGGTAGGCAGCGCTGCCGGCAAGATCCCGCCAGGCGGCGCGCTCGGAGCCGCCCAGATCGGCGACGGCGGACTCGGTCAGCGTCCGGCGCGTGGCGACGGCACCGGTGAACAGGCGTAGCCGCTCACCGGCGAGTTGGTCGGCCGGGCGGGCACCTCCCAGCAGGGCGCCCTCCTGGGCCAGTGCCTCGCCCGCGCGGGCGAACTCGACCAGCACGCGCGCGTCGGATCCCGGATCGGCGTCCTGGACCCCGCTCAGCGCGCCGCCCACGTGGAAGGCGGCCGAGATGGCCGCCGTGTAGCGGCGGTAGGCCTCCTCCCAGTCCGCCCGGTGGTCGAGGACCGCGGTACGCAGCGACGCCAGCCGTTCGGCGCCGGCGACGAACGCCTCGAGCCGCCGGGCCACTCCGGCAGGCAGTTCCTCACTGTCGGCCACGGTGTGCTGGTCGCCGAGCCGCAGCTGTCCCACCGCGCGGTCGGTACGCGCGATCAGTTCCCGGAAGTCGGCGCCCGGCACCGACGACGGGTCGGTGGCGTGGCGCACCGCCGCGAGCCGCTCGGCTTGAAGGGCGGCGACGGCGGTACCGACGGGGGCCCGGACACCGGCGTCCACACGCTGGACCTGCCGCAGCCGGGAGATGTCCTGGGCGGTGGTGACGGTGGCGTACGCCCACAGGGCCAGCAGGGAGACGACGGGCACCATCAGGAGGCAGATGATCCGGGCGCGCACGGTCCGGGGCTGCATGCGCCCGCGCCACACGCGCGTGGCGGGCGGGTCGGGTGTCTCGCCCGCGGGCTCCGCCGCGCCCTCGTCGGCGGGTGGTCCGGCATGCGCACGACGGCCGCGCACGGACGGCGGGGCCGAGGTCTCGGCTCCGGCTTCGGGCGTGGGACGGGCGGGGGTGGTACGGGGTGGACGCATGGCCTCCTCGCTCGGGACGGTGTTCGGTGCGTTGTCGCCGGGCCGTGACGCCCGGTCCGCCGTTACGGGGCGGTGCTCCCGGCGGGTTGCTGCCGGGCCGAGGCGGACGCCTCGCGCTCCCGAGCCGTCGGCGACAGCGCGACGAAGGCCGACGTCAGGAAGAGGTAGGACCCGAGGCCGACGGCGAGGGGGAAGATGAACTGCATCGCCGTGGCCCCCGGCAGCGCCTCGCCGGAGGGCGTGACGCGCACGCTCACCGCGAACATGCCGGTGTAGTGCATGCTGCTCACCGCCGCCCCCATGATCAACGAGGCGAAGGCGACGGCGAGGGGCGACCGGGTGTTGAGCGCAGCCCACAGGGCGGCTGTGGCGGCAGCGACGGCGATGAGCACCGAGAGTCCGACGCGTACCGGGTCGTAGCTCACCTCGCCGTGCAGGCGCATGGCCGCCATGCCGAGATAGTGCATGCTCGCGACGCCGATTCCGGTGGTGAGTCCGCCGAGCAGGAGTGCCCCCGCCCGGTTGCGGCCGTAGCCGACGGCGAAGACTCCGGCGCAGACGACGAGTACCGCGACGAGCAGACTCACGAGGGTGAGCGGTACGTCGTAGCGGATGTCCGTGCCGCTGACCCGGAAGCCGAGCATGGCGACGAAGTGCATCGTCCAGATGCCCGTGCCGATCGCCGAGGCCGCGGTCAACAGCCAGTTGCGGCGCGTGCGCCCGGTGGCGGCCAGGGCGCGCACGGTGCAGCGCAGCCCGAGGGCGGCGCCGGTACAGGCCATCGCGTACGACAGCGCGGGGGTCAGCCAGCCGAGAGCGGCGTGGTCCAGGTGTCCCATGGCTCCGGGACGCTAGTCCCGAACGGGGCGCACAACGGGGGCGCATTTCGAAAGGTGTTGCTATCTGACACAGAGGGGAGATGGAACGATCGCGTCACGCTCGAACGTGTGCGCTGTGGCTCTCTCTGTGCTCCGCGTGGTTCGCATGCTCTTGGGGGATCATGCGAAGCATGAGCGACGACCACACGCACGTCCAGGAATTCTTCGGCTCCCGGGCCGCCGACTGGGACCGCCGGTTCCCGGACGACGGCCCGGCCTACACCGCCGCCGTCGCCGGACTGGGGCTGCGCGAGGGCGGTCGGGTGCTCGATGCCGGATGCGGCACCGGTCGCGCCCTGCCCCCGTTGCGTGCGGCCGTGGGGCCGTCGGGGCTGGTTGTCGGGGCCGATCTGACGCCTGCCATGCTCCGGGCCGCCGTACGGGCGGGGAGGGACCGTGACGGACTTCTGCTGCTGACCGACGTGGCCGCGCTGCCCCTGCGTTCCCGGACGCTCGACGCCGTCTTCGCCGCGGGTCTCGTCGCGCACCTTCCGGATCCGGCCCAAAACCTGCGGGAGTTGGCGCGCGTAGTGCGTCCGGGCGGTGTGCTGGCGCTGTTCCACCCGATCGGCCGGGCGGCCCTCGCGGCACGGCAGGGGCGGCGGCTCACGCCGGGCGACCTTCGCGCCGAGGCCAACCTCCGGCCGCTGCTGGCCGGTTCCGGGTGGGAGATGACGGTGTACGTCGACGAGGAGGATCGGTTCCTGGCCCTGGCGACCCGCACGGACTGAGTCAGTCCCGCCGGGCGACCGCCGCCGCGAACGCGTCGGGGCGGTCGAGCACGACGTCGCGCCCGGCGCCCGGCACGGTCGTCACGCGCACGCCCGCCGCGTCCAGGGCCTCCCGGCCCGGCAGTTCGCCGCTGAGCTCTGAAGACAGACGCGCTCCACCACGAGTTCCGCGAGGAGGGCGGGCATGACGGGGTCCGATCCCCGGCACGGCCTCGCTTCACTCGGCGGCTGACGTGTCGATGTGTCGGACCGGGCAGCCCCGGAGGCCGGGGGTCGGGCGGGTGCCCAGATCGGCCAGCCGGTAGCCGTTCGGATAGCCCTTGATCTCCCGGTTCTGACGGGCATGGTGCGGGGCGCGCCTGGGCGGCAGCAGCCGGACCGCGCGCCCGCGCAGCCTGACGGCGCGACGCACGACCGCGCGGGTGACGGGGCTCGGCGGGACGTAGCCGAAGGCCCGCAGCAGGGGGTCGTCGAGCAGGGCGAGGGTCCCGGCGCGCAGGAGCGGCGCGAGAGGGCGCGGGTACCAGGAGGCCATGAGGTCGAGTGTGGCCTCGGAGACGCGGCGCGCACCCTCGTCCCAGGCGAAGTGGGTTTCCTCGTAGGCGTCGAGGCAGGCCTCGAACTCCTCGTAGGAACCGGGAACGTCCTTGATGCCCATGTGCCGCCCCAGCGTGCGGTAGTGCACGGCGGAGGCGACGGTCTCGTGGCGCGACATCCGGCGCCATCCGTAGGTGTCGATCCAGCGCTTGGGGATCACCACGAACGTGCACAGGACGTACCGCATGTCGTCGTTGGTGATGTCGTAGCTGCGGTGCATCTGGTTGATGCGCCTGATGGCCGTGCGGCCCTGCCGGCTGTCGAAGCCGTGCTCGACCACGGCGTCGAGCAGCAGCGCCGTGTCGTCGTAGCGCTTCTGGGGCCGGGAGGTGAACTCCGCGGTCTCGGCGAGCAGTCGGCCGATGCTCGGCACGGCGTAGGTGCGGAAGAGCGCCAGTTCCAGAGCGCGGGCGAAGTCCCAGGGGAACTCGTAGGCCGAGCACAGCCGATAGATCTCCGAGGCGTCCTCGTGGGGATCCATGCGCCGGATCCGTGCCAATCGCTCGAAGCGCCCTGCCATGGCCGCCCCCTTCTGCCGTCGGGACTTCAACTCTACGTTGAGTAGCAGGAGATGTACGGTCAGCCAGGGTGATCGGATGGGGAGGGTGGTCCGCTTGTTCGCCAGGATCCGCGAGGCTTGGGACAGATCCCGCACCGCTCGGCGCACGGAGCGGAGCAAGCAGGGGGACGCGGGGGGCGGGCCCCGCTCGCACAACCTGTTCGAGGCCGCGGCCGCGTACGTCTCGGCGTGTGTGGACGACGACCAGGACCGGATCGACGAGGCGGCGGGCCGGGTGTCGCCGGAGGCCCTGTCGTTCGGGGTCAACGAACTGGCGTGCCGGGCCGTGATCGCGCTCGCGCGGGAACGGGACGAGCCCCCGGGGGACGTGGCCCGTGCGCTCCTGGGGCTGCCCGCGACCTGAGCCCGCCCTCGGCTCCGGGTGGTCGATTCGCCCCCGTCCAACCGGAAAGCTGCAGCTCGGGTGCGTCTGGGAGTCGTGACAAGGGCTTCTCGGGCGCACTAGGGTGCCCGCCATTGGACGAACCGATGGGGAGGCTGGGATGGCCGGGACGGACGAGGACGCCGTCGCCGCCGCGGACGATGCGCTCTATGTGCTCACGGCGGTACTGCTGACGCCGGCGAAGTTTCCGAGTGTGCTGGGCGACGACTACCCGGAGGCGTGCGCCGCGCTCGGTCTCCCACCGCTGGCCGACGGCTACGGCCTGGTGCTGGGCCAGGACGGTGACGGCGCCCGGTGGACGGTCGTCATCGATGACGCCTCGCTGGTGGCCGTCGCCGTGGCGTCCTGGGACTGCGGCATGGAGTACGACCTGTCGCCGGACGAGCGGACGGTCGTCACGGCACTGCCCGGCTGGCCCCTCGCGGTCGCCGTGGCGGCACCCGGTGTACCCGTGCCGCACGACCCGGGACCCGAGTCCACCGACCAGCCCGCACTGTGCCCGCCGGACACCACCGTCTGGGGGCCGCCGCAGCGCCGCCTGGGGGCCGACGAGATCGCCCTGCAGTGGGCACAGTGGCGGGAGCAGATCGACGACGCGGAGTTCTCGACGCCGGGCCGCGACGCCGGTTCGGTGGACGGTGCCCCCGGGGGCGGCGGAGAGGGCGGCGCGGGCGGCGGCGTGGGCGCACCGGCCGACGCCGCGGACCAGAGCGTGGCCACGGACGGCCGGCCCGGCGCGGAGGTCTCCGGACACGGCGGTGTCCGGCGGGTCCTCGCGGAGGCCCGCGCCTACGTCGACACACCACCGCCGCTCGGCCGGGTCCGGTCGTCGTTCGCGCCGGGGGAGGCGCGGACGCTGCGTGCGGACGGCCCCGGCTGGTCGCTCGTCGCCAGGACCGACGACATCGCGTTCATCCTGCTCGACGAGGAGCCCGGTGAGGTCCTGCCGGTGGGGCGGGGACCGTCGCTGCCCGGACTCCTGGAGGCGCTCGACAAAATGGCCGTACGGCCGAGCTGACCGGGGACACGGAAGGCGTCCCGCCGGCGGGAGCCGGCCGTCGTGGGCGTCAGCTCCTCAGCGGCCTATCTCCTTGCGTGAGACACGGCGCAGCCTGCGTCGCTGCGAGGGGTCGAGCGTGAGGTAGGCGGCGGCCGGGACTCCCAGGACGATCAGCAGGGCGGCCCACCAGGGCAGCCAGATCAGCAGGATGAGCCCGGCCGCCACGCCACCTGCTGCGACCTTGGCGTTCTTCGACATGATGTCGCCTCCTTCGCGGCCACTGCCGCTCTCTGTCCTGAAAACGGTCCCGCGCTCGTGGCGGTTCCGCAGCGCGACCCTGAGAACTCCCTGAGGACCGACCCCTACGCGCCCCTGAGAGCTCGTCGGCGACTGAGTCCGGGAAGGCATCGGCAGGACACCTTCCCCACTGAATAGTGACGCATGCCACACCTTAACCGCAGCCCGCGACCTCGACGTCCGTGTACACTCGGCCGCCGCACCCTGGCTAGTCAAATTTGAGGAATACGTCATCCCTGCGCAGAACACTCCTCCCGCCCCTTCCGAGATCTCCGCACTCGTCGACTGCTGCGCCGTCTTCCTGCCCGGCGATCCGGCACGCACCGGCACGGTCGCGTTCTGGCGCCCCGACGGCGAGGCACCCGGCACCGTGCCGACGGGGGCCCCGGGAAGTCTGACGGTCGCACTTCCCGACGGCGACGGTGTGGAGGCGGTGAGCGTGCCGGCCGTGCTGCTCCCGGTACGGGCCGCCCTGCCCGTGCTCACACGCGCGCGTGCCGGCGGCTACGGCCACCGGGCGTCGGTGTTCTGGGGAGCGGTCGCCGTCGAGGCGCTGCACCTCCTGGCGCGCGGGCTGTTGCTGCCCGGCCTGTCCGCGGCCGGACACGATGCCTGGCGCGCGGGTCCGCTGGACGCCGAGGAGACCGAGCGGGTCCGCCATCTCGCCGCCGCCATGCCGCCCGAGGCGCACGCGGTCCCGGTCGACGGCGCCGGTCCCCTGCGGCTGCCCGACCCGGAACTCCTGGTGCGGTCCTTCCTGGACGCCGTCGCGGACACGCTGCCCCGCTCCCCCGCCGCCGAACTCCTGACGGCCGGGCCCGCCTACGCCTCGTGGGCGCCCCGGCCTTCGCCCGAGCTGCGCGAATGGGTCCTGGACGTCGCCGCGGGACACGACACGGGCGTACGGCTGTCGCTGCGTATCGAGGTGCGGGGACTGTCGGACGCGGCTCCCGAGGACACCCGGCCGGCGTTCCGGGCGGTGCCCCAGGTGCACAGCGTCAGCGATCCCGGGCTCGTCGCCGACACCGCTCAGGTGTGGGGCGGCACCGTGGCAGAGGCGTTCGGCACGCGCGCGCGGATGGACGCCCTGCTCGCCCTGCGCCGGGCGGCACGGGCCTGGCCCTCACTCACGCCGCTGCTGTCGGCGACCGTGCCGGATGCCGTCGAACTCACCGACGAGGAGATCACCGAGCTTCTCGGAACCGGCTCCCGGGCGCTCGCCGGAGCCGGAGTCGACGTGCACTGGCCGAGGGAGCTGGCCCGCGACCTGACCGAGCGCGCCGAGGTGGGACCGCCCGACGGCGTCCCGGCGTCGCGTGCTGCTGCGCCCGAGGCCGGCCCGTCGTTCCTCTCCGCGGACGCGCTGCTTGCCTTCAACTGGACGTTCGCCCTGGGCGACAAGGCCCTCACGCGCGAGGAGCTGGACCTGCTCGCCGAGGCGAATCGCCCCCTCGTGCGCCTGCGCGACCAGTGGGTGCTCGTCGATCCGGAGGAGGCCCACCGCGCCCGCGCCCGCCAGGACCACAAGGTCACGCCGGTCGACGCCCTGGCCGCGGCCCTGACGGGGTCGGCGGAGGTCGACGGACACCGCGTGGAGGTGCGCCCCACGGGATGGCTGGCGTCCCTGCGGGAGCGCCTCGCCGACCCCGAGGCGCAGGAACCCGTGGCGCAGCCCGCCGCCCTCGATGCCACGCTGCGCGACTACCAGCGACGTGGCCTCAGCTGGCTGGTCCGCATGACGTCGTTGGGCCTCGGCTGCTGCCTCGCCGACGACATGGGGCTCGGGAAGACCATCACACTGATCGCCCTGCATCTGCACCGGCAGTCGGACGCGGACGCCGCCGGTCCCACCCTGGTGGTCTGCCCGACCTCCCTGATGGGCAACTGGCAGCGGGAGATCGAACGGTTCGCGCCCGGCACACCCGTACGCCGCTTCCACGGGCCGCGCCGCGACCTCGGCGACCTCGCGGACGGCGAGTTCGTGCTGACCACCTACGGCACCATGCGCCTGGACACCGAACGGCTCTCCGCCGTGTCGTGGGGCATGGTCGTGGCGGACGAGGCGCAGCACGTGAAGAACCCCTACTCCGAGACCGCGCGACAACTGCGCACCATCGGCGCACGCGCGCGCGTGGCGCTCACCGGCACCCCGGTGGAGAACAACCTCTCGGAGCTGTGGGCCGTCCTCGACTGGACCACCCCCGGGTTGCTGGGCCGGCTCGGCAGCTTCCGTCGGCACTACGCCCAGGCCGTCGAGGGCGGACAGGACCCGGCGGCGGCGGAGCGACTCGCCCGGCTCGTACGGCCCTTCCTGCTGCGACGCCGCAAATCGGATCCCGGGATCGCACCGGAACTGCCACCGAAGACCGAGACGGACCATCCCGTGTCGCTGACCGCCGAACAGGCGGGCCTGTACGAGGCGGTGGTGCGCGAGGCCCTCGCGGAGATCGCCGGGGCCGACCACATGGCGCGGCGCGGCCTGATCGTGAAGCTGCTGACAAGCCTCAAGCAGATCTGCAACCACCCGGCGCAGTTCCTCAAAGAGGACCGGCCGAAGATCACCGGCCGCTCGGGGAAGCTGGAACTGCTGGACGAGTTGCTCGACACGATCCTCAGTGAGGAGGCGAGCGTGCTGGTCTTCACGCAGTACGTGCAGATGGCGCGGCTCCTGGAGCAGCACCTGGCCGCGCGCGGCGTGTCGTCGCTGTTCCTGCACGGCGGCACGTCCGTCACCGCACGGGAGTCGCTGGTGCGGCGCTTCCAGGACGGCGAGGCCCCGGTCTTCCTGCTGTCCCTGAAGGCCGCGGGCACCGGGCTGAACCTCACGCGCGCGGAGCACGTCGTTCACTACGACCGCTGGTGGAACCCGGCCGTCGAGGCACAGGCCACCGACCGCGCCCACCGGATCGGCCAGACCCGTCCCGTGCAGGTGCACCGGCTGATCGCCGAGGGGACCATCGAGGACCGCATCGCCGCTCTCCTGAACCGCAAGAGGGCACTCGCCGACGCCGTTCTGGGCGCGGGCGAGGCGGCACTCACCGAACTGACGGACGCGGAACTGGCCGACCTGGTCGAGCTGCGAGGGGGTACGCGATGACCCGGTACGACGACGAGACGGAGCGGACGTTCGTCGCGCTGCCGCCCGCACAGGGACGGGGCTTCGCGCAGACCTGGTGGGGCCGCGCCTGGCTGAAGGCGCTGGAGGACGCGGCGATGGACGCGGCGCAGGTGAAGACGGGGCGCCGGCTGGCGCGCGCGGGAGCGGTCGGGGCGGTGTCGGTGCGGCCGGGGCGCATCACCGCGGTCGTCCAGGACCGGGACCGTACCGCGCACCGGGCCGACGTCCTGCTGGAGCAGCTCTC
This sequence comes from Streptomyces sp. NPDC111628, assembly GCF_055635195.1. NCBI lineage: Bacteria > Bacillati > Actinomycetota > Actinomycetes > Kitasatosporales > Streptomycetaceae > Streptomyces > Streptomyces sp. NPDC111628. The sequence goes on from NZ_JBVKBZ010000003.1 coordinate 1,267,637, forward strand.
CGACGCACAGTGGGACCGCTTTGTCGACATGGCGATCGAGCGGTCGGGGCATGTCGCGGCGTTGCTGGACCGCGACATGCCCCCGCACCTCGTGGAGGACGCTGCGGCCGCCGGCATCGACCTGCTGCCGGGCATGGGCGACTTGGAACCGGAGTGCGACTGCGGCGCCTGGGACCACTGCGGGCACACCGCCGCGCTCTGCTACCAGGTCGCGAGGCTGCTGGACCAGGACCCCTTCGTCCTGCTGTTGATGCGGGGACGCGCGGAGGGTGCCGTACTGGACGCCCTCCAGACGCACGGCTCCGCGCCCACGGAGGACGTCGCACCGCGGCCGGAGGGTGTGGACGCCGCGGAGGCGTACGCGGCGGGCCAGGTGCTGCCCCCGTTGCCCGCGCCGCCCGGCCTCGGGGAGGGCCCGGGCGTGCCGCCGTCCCTGGACACCGAGGCGGCGCCTCCGCCGGGAGTCGGCCCTTCCGGTCTGTCCTTCCTGGCCTCGCGGGCGGCGGCGGAAGCCCACCGCCTGCTCGCCGAGGCCCTGCGCGCCGGGCACGGCGGTCACGCGGTGGCCCCGGAGCCGACCCCGGCACAGGATGCGGTGCGCTTGGCCGCGGGAGATCCGGGGCCGGACGTACTGGACCGCCTCGGCGACGGTTCGGGGCGCACGCGCGAGGCACTGGACGCGGCCGTACACGCCTGGCGGCTCGGAGGCGGAGCCGCCCTGTCCGTGCTCGAGGAGGAATGGGCGGTGGAGGGCGACACGCTCGCACGCGCGCGTGCGGCACTGGAGTCGGCCTGGGAGGAGGACGAGCGGCCCTCGCTGCTGGCGCGGGCCAACCGGTGGACCGTCGTCGGCGCGCCTCACCAGCTCCGCCTGGACCGCCAAGGGCGTTGGTGGCCGTACCGCAGGGAGCACGGCCGATGGGCCCCCGTGGGCGGCCCGAGCCAGGACCCGGCGACGGCCCTGGCCTCAGCGACCCTCGCGACGGACTGCGAGCCCTGACGGCCCCGTCCCGCCCTGCCGGGTGACGCCCCGGCACGAGCTCCGGCCCCGTCCGCGAAGGAGGGGGCCGGAGCATTCTCACGGGTGCCGGACCGGTCAGCGGGCGCCGAGGAGGTGGTCCATGGCGAGCTGGTCGAGGTGCTCGAAGGCCATGCCTCGCGCGGCGGCCGCGTCCACGTCGAAGGTGTCGTAGGCGCTCCGGTCGGCCAGCAGGGCGGCGAGACCGTCCTCGGCGGTCGGGCGGGCCAGTTCGTCCAGCCGGGCCGCGGCCAGCGCCTCCTGCACCTGCGGGTCGGCGCGGAATGCCGCCGCCCGGTCCTTGAGGATCAGGTAGTTGCGCATGCAGCCGGCCGCCGACGCCCACACGCCGTCGAAGTCCTCGGTCCGCGGCGGCTTGAAGTCGAAGTGCCGCGGCCCGGCGTACCCGGCCCGCTCCAGCAGGTCGACGAGCCAGAACGCGGCCCGCAGGTCGCCCGCCCCGAACCGCAGGTCCTGGTCGTACTTGATGCCCGACTGGCCATTGAGGTCGATGTGGAAGAGCTTGCCCGCCCACAGCGCCTGTGCGATCCCGTGGGGGAAGTTCAGACCGGCCATCTGCTCGTGGCCGACCTCCGGGTTCACGCCGTACAGCTCCGGCCGCTCGAGACGCTCGATGAACGCCAGGGCGTGCCCCACCGTCGGGAGCAGGATGTCACCGCGCGGCTCGTTCGGCTTGGGCTCGATGGCGAACTTCAGGTCGTAGCCCTGCTCGGTGACGTACTCACCCAGCAGGTCGAAGGCCTCCTTCATCCGGTCCAGGGCGTCCCGCACGTCCTTGGCCGCACCGGACTCCGCGCCCTCCCGGCCGCCCCAGGCCACGTAGACGCTCGCGCCCAGCTCGACCGCGAGGTCGATGTTGCGGATCGTCTTGCGCAGCGCGTAGCGCCGCACGTCCCGGTCGTTCGCCGTGAAGGCGCCGTCCTTGAACACCGGGTGCGTGAACAGGTTCGTCGTCGCCATCGGCACCTTCATGCCGGTCGCGTCCAGCGCCTGCCGGAACCGCTTGATGTGCGACTCCCGCTCCGTGTCGCTCGACCCGAAGGGGATCAGGTCGTCGTCGTGGAACGTGACGCCGTACGCACCCAGCTCGGACAGCCGCCGTACCGACTCGGCGGGGTCCAGGGCCTGCCTGGTGGCGTCACCGAACGGGTCACGGCCCTGCCAGCCGACCGTCCACAAACCGAACGTGAACCTGTCCTCGGGAGTGGGCTGGTAGTTCATTCCGCGGCTCCTCACTCGATGCCGATCAATCGCTGCCGACTATTTCGTCATGGCACTTTACAAATTAGTATGCACACACGGTCCTGGGAAGGGACAAGGTGTCCCCCAAGGAGTGAAGTCCGGGTCACAGGACCCGCGGAAGAGGGAGAAGCCCGATGTCAGCAGCCGAGGGTCCGCTCGTCGTCGGCGTGGACACGTCCACCCAGTCCACCAAGGCACTGGTCGTCGACGCGGCCACCGGCCGGGTCGTCGCGAGCGGCCAGGCCCCCCACACCGTGTCCTCCGGGACCGGCCGCGAGAGCGATCCCCGCCAGTGGTGGGACGCGCTGGGCGAGGCCCTGAGCCAGTGCGGCGAGGCCGCCCGGGAGGCCGCCGCGGTGTCCATCGGCGGGCAGCAGCACGGGCTGGTCACGCTGGACACCCAGGGCGAGCCGGTGCGCCCCGCCCTGCTCTGGAACGACGTGCGCTCCGCTCCGCAGGCCCGCCGCCTGATCGACGAGCTGGGCGGGGCCAAGGCCTGGGCGGAGCGCACGGGGAGCGTGCCCAGCGCCTCTTTCACGGTCACCAAGTGGGCCTGGCTGGCCGAGCACGAGCCGGAGGCGGCCCGCGCGGTGAAGGCCGTACGGCTCCCCCACGACTACCTCACCGAGCGCCTCACCGGCGAGGGGACGACCGACCGCGGCGACGTGTCCGGCACTGGCTGGTGGGCATCGGGCACGGAGGCCTACGACGAGGAGATCCTCGCGCGCGTGGGACTCGATCCGGCGTTGCTGCCCCGGGTGGTCCGGCCCGGTGAGGTGGCCGGCACCGTACGCGCCGACCACGGCCTGCCGTTCTCCAAGGGCACCCTGGTCGCCGCCGGCACCGGCGACAACGCGGCCGCCGCGCTGGGTCTCGGACTGCGCCCCGGTGTCCCGGTGATGAGCCTCGGCACCTCGGGCACGGCGTACGCCGTGTCGCAGCGCCGGCCCGCCGACCCCACCGGCACGGTGGCGGGCTTCGCCGACGCCCGCGGCGACTGGCTGCCGCTGGCCTGCACCCTCAACTGCACGCTCGCCGTGGACCGCGTCGCGTCCCTGCTGGGCCTGGACCGGGAAGCCGTAGAGCCGGGCACCGAAGTCACCCTGCTGCCCTTCCTCGACGGCGAGCGCACACCGAACCTCCCGCACTCCTCCGGCCTCCTGCACGGGCTGCGCCACGACACGACCGCCGGACAGCTGCTCCAGGCCGCGTACGACGGCGCGGTCCACTCGCTGCTCGGCGCGCTCGACCTCGTCCTCGACGCCGACGCGGACCCGTCCGCGCCCCTGCTGCTGATCGGCGGCGGTGCCCGGGGGGCGGCCTGGCAGCAGACGGTACGGCGGCTGTCGGGGCGCCCGGTCCAGATCCCGGAGGCCAGGGAACTGGTCGCGCTCGGTGCCGCGGCGCAGGCGGCCGGTCTGCTGACCGGTGAGGACGCGGCCGCGGTCGCCCGACGCTGGAACACGGCCGCCGGGCCGGTGCTCGACGCCGTGGAGCGGGACGAGGCGACGCTGAACCGGATCACCGGGGTACTCTCCGACGCGGCACCGCTGCTGGAACGGGACGCGGCCTCCCGCTGAGGGCGCGCCCGCACGGGCGAGGCCCCGGCGGACAGGCCACGCTCCGCTCCCTGCGGAGCCGCCGCGGACGGGTCGCCGAGCAGACCGGGACGTGACGAGGGGCATCCCCCGTCGCCACCGGCGTCGGACGGCCCGCACGTGGCCCGACCGCAAACCCGTGGTGACCGGCCGGGACCGGCCGGGACCGGACCGAGCGACGACAGACCAAGGACTGACGGAGGCATGACCGCACCGCCGCACGAAGCCCAGCCGGCCCGCCCCGGGCGCGCGCTGCCGGACACCCAGCAGGGGATGCGCCGCCGCAATCTGGCGCGGGTGATGCACACCGTCAGCGCCGAGGGCCCACTGTCCCGGGCCGCCGTGGCCTCGAGGATCGGGCTGACGCGGGCCGCGGTGTCGACCCTCGTGGACGAACTCGTCCGCTCGGGCCTGCTGGAGGAGCTGGGTCCCGAACGCCCCGGCCGCGTGGGCCGTCCCGGGTCCGCACTCGCCGTCAGCGGGCAGGGCCCGGCCGGCATCGGGGCGGAGGTCGGCGTCGACCATCTCGCGGTCTGCGCGGTGGACCTCCGTGGCCGCGTCCGCGCGCGTGCGGTGCGGTACGGCAGCAACCGCGGCCGTTCACCGGAGCCGGTGCTGGAGCAGCTCACCGGCCTGGTGCGGCAGGTGGTCTCGGAGGCGGAGACCGAGGGACTGTGGCCGGCCGGGCTCGCGGTGGCCGTGCCCGGTCTGGTGGCCCGGGACGGCCGGACGGTCGTCCGCGCACCGAACCTGGACTGGCACGACGCGGACCTCGGCGCCCTGCTGCCGGAGGATCTGCCGCCGACCGTGGACAACGAGGCCAATTTCGGCGCACTCGCCGAACTCTGGCTCGGCGACGGCACTCCCCGGGACTTCCTGCACGTCTCGGCCGAGATCGGCATCGGCGCGGCCGTGGTGTTCGACGGTCGGCTGCTGCGCGGTACTCGCGGGTTCGCCGGTGAGCTGGGGCACGTGCCGGTCCATCCCGACGGGCCCGCGTGTGCCTGCGGCGGGCGCGGGTGCCTGGAACAGTACGCCGGTGAGAAAGCGGTCCTGCGCGCGGCGGGCGTGGAACCCGGGGAGGACCGGGTCGGGCTGCTCGCCGGCCGGGCCGCGGAGGGTGACGAGGACGTACGGCGTGCCCTGCGCGAGGCGGGCACGGCGCTCGGCATCGCGCTGACCGGTGCGGTGAACCTGCTGGACCCCGAGGGCGTGGTGCTGGGCGGCGCCCTCGCCGGACTCGCGCCCTGGCTGCTGCCGTCGCTGCGGGACGAACTGGCCCGGCGCACAGCGGGCCCCGCCTGCCCGGTCGCGGTCTCCGAGCTGGGTCCGCAGGGGCCGCTGCTCGGCGCCGCGCACTCCGTGGTCCGGGCGGTCCTGGACGACCCCGGCGCGGTGGCGGAGCGGGCCTGACCCTTGCCCGCCGGGGGGCACCGGCAAGCCGAACCAACACTCCCGTTCACTCGATCGAGTGAGCACGGTGTCCACAAGGCGGTGGCTGTCCACGGAACGGCGCGGCGCCCTACTGCACAACCGCCGCTCCCCGTACGGTGATTCACGCGGACGCACCTCGCCCACGGGGCGGCCGGACGTCCGCGTCGGCATTCCGCTCCGCAGTCACTTCGCTCCGCAGTCATTCCGCTCTGTCGTGCCGCTCGGACATGTCGCTCCGTCATTCCGAACGGCTGAGCACTCACCCCCCACCGGGCCCAGGGCCCACCGACGAAAGGCCAATCCCATGGAAAGGGAGAGGACAGCACCCGTTCCGACCCGGCGGCGGCTCCTGAAGGGCGCCGCGCTGGCCACCGTCCCCTACACCCTGCTCTCCGGTACCCGGGCCGCCGCGCAGGTCCGCGCCGTCGACTACCCCACCGCCGAGTGGCTGCCGGCGAGCACGTCGAACTACAGCCGGTCGAGCCGGCCCACGGCCTACCCCGTCGACTTCGTGGTCGTCCACGTCACGCAGGAGACGTACGCGGACACGCTGTCCATCTTCCGCGATCCCGAGAAGCAGGTGTCCGCGCACTACGTCGTCCGGTCCTCCGACGGACACGTGGCGCAGTGTGTCCGCGAGACGGACATCGCCTGGCACGCGGGCAACTGGGACTACAACACCCGCAGCATCGGGATCGAGCACGAGGGATGGGTCGACCGTCCCGAGTACTTCACCAACGCCATGTACGAGCAGTCGGCCCGGCTCACCGCGGCGATCTGCACCGCCTACGGCATCCCCAAGGACCGCACGCACATCATCGCGCACCACGAGGTCCCCGGCAGCGACCACACGGATCCGGGGCCGTTCTGGGACTGGACCCGCTACATCAGACTGGTCAACTTCGCCTGACCCCTCGTCCGGCCGTCGCCCCGCCGTCGTCCCGCCGTCGTCCGGCATCCTCGCCGACCCACTCGGAACGCCACATTCGGGTGTCCGGCTGGTCGAAGTGGTTGTCCGCGCGGATCCGCGGAGTCACGATGTCCCACACCGCAACACCGTCCGGGGAGGCCGAGTTGACCGATGCATGGCTGGCTCTGGAACCGGGGGTCGATCCCGTCGAGCGCGCGCGAGCACTGCGCCGGGCCCACGAGACCTTCACCGAAGCGGGGACGGTGCCGCGGCCGGTGCGGGCCGTGGTCGCGGATTCGTGGCGGCGGTCGGTCCGGGCGGGTGTCGGCCCGGACGGTACCGCGAGCGTGGAGCTGATGGACGGCGACCTCGGCGCCTACCGGGCCGAACACCCGCTGTCGCGAGTGATGCCGCTGGTCCGCGAACTGCTGGGCACGTTCGCCGCCGACGGCGAGCACCTGCTCGCGGTGTGCGACGCGCACGGCAGGCTGCTGTGGGTCGAGGGGCATCCTGCCACCCGGCGCCGGGCCGGACGGATGAACTTCGTGCCCGGGGCCCGCTGGTCGGAGTCGGCCGTCGGGACGAACGCGCCGGGCACGGCGGTGGCCGTCGGCCGTCCGGTGCAGGTGTTCGCGGCCGAGCACTTCATACGCCGGGTCCAGCCCTGGACCTGCGCCGCCGCTCCGGTGCACGATCCCCGCACCGGTCGGGTGCTCGGCGCCGTGGACATCACCGGCGGGGACCGTCTGGCGCATCCGCACAGTCTGGGTTTCGTCCAGGCGGTGGCGCGTGCCGCTGAGTCCCAGCTGGCGCTGCTCACTGCGGAGCGGGCCGGTCCCGAGGCGGCCGAGCTGACCGCGCTGGGCCGCGACGAGGCCCTGCTGAGCGCGGACGGTCGCAGGGTCCGGCTGAGCCGGCGGCACAGCGAGATCGTCGTGCTGCTGGCCCACCATCCCGAGGGTCTGACGGGCGACGAGTTGCTGTGCGCTCTGTACGAGGACGAGACGGTGCCGCCGGTGACACTGCGGGCCGAACTGGCCCGCCTGCGCGGCATCCTGGGGCCCGGCCGCCTGGCTTCCCGGCCGTACCGGCTCACGATGCCCGTCGAGTCCGACGCCTCCGTCGTCGAACGTCGGCTGCGGGCCGGTGCGATCACGGCGGCCGCGTCGGCGTACGCGGGTCCGCTGCTGCCCGGTTCCCAGGCTCCGGCGGTCGGACGGCTCAGGCGCCGGCTCGCCGACGGTCTGCGCGCGGCGCTGATCGCCCGCGGCGACCCCGACCTGCTGGCCGACTGGGCTCACGCACCCTGGGGAGAGGACGACCTCGACGTGTGGCGTGCGCTCGCGGCGGTGCGGCCCACGGCGGCGACGAGCTCCCGGCTCGCGGCACTGGAGTCCGAGCTGGCCGCGCCCAACGCGTGGTGAGCACCCTCGGCCGAGCGGCGCTCCGGGAGACCGGGCGCCGACCGCGAGGCGCGCAACGTGCCTGCAACGTCGCGCTGCCTAGCCTCGCGCGCAGAGCTGTCCAACGGCGGACAGCGCTCGATGAGGGAGGCAGACAGGATGACCCGTTACGCGGCGCCCGGCACCGAGGGCGCGATCGTCTCCTATCAGTCGCGCTACGACCACTTCATCGGCGGCGAGTACGTGCCACCGGCGCGCGGGCAGTACTTCGAGAACCCGTCCCCGGTGAACGGCCTGCCGTTCACCGAGATCGCGCGCGGCACGGCGGACGACGTGGAGCGGGCGCTCGACGCCGCGCACGAGGCCGCTCCGGGCTGGGGCCGTACCTCGGTGACCGAGCGTTCCGACATCCTGCTGAAGATCGCCGACCGCATGGAGGCGAACCTGGAGCGCCTGGCGGTCGCGGAGAGCTGGGAGAACGGCAAACCGGTGCGCGAGACTCTGGCGGCCGACATCCCCCTCGCCATCGACCACTTCCGCTACTTCGCGGGCGCGGTCCGCGCCCAGGAGGGCTCACTCGGCGAGATCGACGACGACACCGTGGCGTACCACTTCCACGAGCCGTTGGGGGTCGTCGCGCAGATCATCCCGTGGAACTTCCCGATCCTGATGGCGACCTGGAAGCTCGCGCCCGCCCTCGCCGCCGGCAACGCGGTCGTACTGAAGCCCGCGGAGCAGACCCCGGCGTCGATCCACTACTGGCTGAGCCTGGTCGCGGACCTGCTGCCGCCCGGGGTCCTGAACGTCGTCAACGGCTTCGGCGTGGAGGCGGGCAAACCGCTCGCGTCGAGCCCCCGGGTGGCGAAGGTGGCGTTCACCGGCGAGACCACCACCGGGCGGCTGATCATGCAGTACGCCTCGGAGAACATCAAACCGGTCACCTTGGAGCTGGGCGGCAAGTCGCCGAACATCTTCTTCGACGACGTCTGGGCGCGGGACGACGACTTCCGCGACAAGGCGCTCGAGGGCTTCACGATGTTCGCGCTCAACCAGGGCGAGGTCTGCACCTGCCCGTCCCGGGCGCTCGTCCAGCGGGGCGCCTACGCCGAGTTCATGGCGGCGGCCGTCGCCCGCACCGAGCTGATCAAGCCCGGCCATCCCCTGGACACCGACACGATGATCGGCGCGCAGGCCTCCAACGACCAGCTGGAGAAGATCCTCTCCTACCTGGACATCGGCCGCCAGGAGGGCGCGAAGGTACTCACCGGCGGTGAGCGGATCGAGCACGACGGCGAGTTGAAGGGCGGCTACTACGTCCAGCCGACGATCTTCGAGGGCCACAACCGGATGCGGATCTTCCAGGAGGAGATCTTCGGCCCGGTGGTGTCGGTGACGTCCTTCGACGACTTCGACGACGCCGTCAGGACCGCCAACGACACGCTGTACGGCCTCGGCGCCGGGGTGTGGACCCGCGACATGAACACCGCCTACCGCGCGGGCCGCGCGATCCAGGCGGGACGCGTGTGGACGAACTGCTACCACGCATACCCGGCACACGCCGCCTTCGGCGGCTACAAGCAGTCGGGCATCGGCCGGGAGAACCACAAGATGATGCTGGAGCACTACCAGCAGACCAAGAACATTCTGTGTTCATACAGCCCGAAGAAACTTGGGTTCTTCTAGAGCCGGCTGGGCGAGGGCGTCTGCTCCCCCTTCCAGCCACACTCGAAGGTGGGACGGGCGCTCGGCATCCATGTGCACGGTGTTCGCGGCGACGGCGGTGCGGCGGGCGGCTGCCTCCGGCCGGCCGGTGTTGGTGTTGACGTCGAAGCGGGGGAAGTTGCTGGAGGAGATGTCGAGCCGGATGCGGTGGCCGGCGGCGAAGCGGTTCGCCGTGTCGGGGGCGGCGACCTCGACCTCGTACACCTGGCCCGGAGTGAGCAGTTCCGGCTTCTCGTAGGAGCGGTGGAAGCGGCAGCGGAAGATGCCGTCGGTGAGGTTCATGGCGAAGCCGTGCGGATAGTCGGCGTTGGGCGGGTGGACGTCGATCAGCTTGATGGTGAAGTCGGTGTCCGGGGCGGTGGTGGAGACGTGGAGCCGTGCCGACACCGGTCCGGCCAGGATCACGTCCCGTTCGAGCGGGGGTGTGGTCAGGGTGATGACGTCCGGCCGGGAGTCCAGCGGCAGGTACGGCTCACGCGCCCCGTGCACCCGGGCGTCGGGGGCGTTCTGATCGTAGGCCCCGCCCGTCATCACCGGCTCGCCCGAGGTGACCTGCCCTCCCATGGTGGGGACCGGGTGGCGTGGGTCGAAGTCGTAGGTCACCGACGCGGCGGCCTCGGCGGGCGGGGCGAGGGTGAGATTCCCCGTGGGGGTGAGGTAGAGGGCGACGGGGGCCGTGAGGGCCGGCGGCCACCGGGTGTCGGTGCGCCATGCGCCACCGTGCCGCATCCGCCCCGCCCCGTCGCGTCGGCCGTCGCCGCCGCCCATCAGGAAGTACTGGACGGCGGGGAGGTCGCCGCCGTCCGGATGCCCCTCGTCCTCCCGGCCCAGCGCTCGGTCGAACCAGTGGCGCCGGAACTCCAGGTAGGACGGGGCGAGGTTGCCGTCCAGCGCGGCCCGCGGGCCGAAGTCCACGTCCCCGGCGTACGTGTCGCAGCGGTGCCCGTGCGTCCACGGGCCCATCACCAGGTAGGAGGGGGCCGACTTCAGCTCCCGCAGGGCGGTGAAGTTCTCGATGGTGGAGCGGACGTAGGGGTCGTACCAACTGCCCATGTGGAGGCTCGGCGCGTCCGGGAAACGGTCGTAGAAGCCGCGCCCGTAGATCGCCGGGTTGCGGTAGTAGTCCCCGAAGGCGTCCTCCCGCCACTGCTCCAGCAGGAAGTCCTCGTACGCCGGCAGGTGCCGCAGCGGCGTGCAGCCCGGCCGCCACGGCATCGCACCGAACCAGCCCGCCACGTCCACCCGCCGCAGTTCCTCGGCCAGCACCGGATCCACCGCCGCCTCCGGGCTCTTCGCCGCCTGCCGCAGTGCCCAGGTCACCTGCTTCAGTTCGAAGGCGCCACCCATCCGCATGCCCGCGTCGTACGCGCAGGAGAAGCCGCCCGAGTCCTGGAACATGGCGGCGAGCCCGGTCACCCCCTCGGCGGCCGCGGCGGCCTGGACGTGGGCGGAGTAGGACACCCCGGTCATGACGACCCTGCCGTCGCACCACGGCTGGTTCCTGAGCCACGCGACGGTGTCCGCCCCGTCCGGGCCCTCGCCGAGGTACTTCACGAACGTTCCCTCGGAGTCGCCGCGGCCCCGGCAGTCCTGCCGTACGACGTGGTAGCGCGCCTCGGTGAAGTGCCGGGCGATGTCCTCCGGATGCGGGACCGGCGCATCGCTGCGGTCCTGGTCCGAACCGCGCCGTGCGCGCCGGCCGTAGGGGGTGCGCTCGAGGAGCACGGGAAGCGCGGTCGCCTCCGGCTCGGGTGAGGCGGAGTACAGGTCCGCCGCGAGACGGATGCCGTCCCGCACGGGGATGCGCAGGGTGCGGCGCCACAGGGTGCCGCCCTGGAGGCGTTCGGGTCGCCCGGCATGGGAGGTGTCGTAGCAGGTCACACCCGTGACGCTAGGCAGTGGCCCACGTCATGGCGATCACTTGACGTCATCAGGTCAACTGTGCCGTCGAACGGTGACGGGACCGGGCACGGGACCTACTGTGCAGCGCACACCCCGGGAACTGCCCGCAAGCCCTCGCGACGGCTCCACGGCGCGACGGATCGTGCGTGGCTCCGGGGTGCCGTCTCGTCCTGCTCGCGGCGCGGCCGCGTCATGCCCTCGTTCACCGTCCCCAGGAGGCCGCCATGAGCACACCGAACAGCCGGACCCGGGAGGCGCGGGCTGCCGAGCCCGGCAAGGAGGGCCGTGGCTCCCGGCTCCTGGACGTGGTCGAGCGGGCCGGCAACGCGCTGCCGCATCCGTTCTGGCTGTTCTGGATCCTGTGCGGGGTCGTCGCCCTCGTCAGCTGGGCACTGAACGCCTCCGGACTTCAGGTCGAGGACCCGTCCTCGGGTGACCCGGTCGGTGTGCGGAGCGCCCTGTCGGCGGACGCCGTACGGGACCTGCTCAGCGGGGCCCAGGACTCCTTCGTCACCTTCGGCCCGCTCGGCACCGTGCTGATGGTGATGCTCGGCGTCGCGGTCGCCGAGCGGTCGGGCCTCTTCGAAGCGCTCGCACGCCGCATGCTGTCGGGCCTGTCCCCGCGCACGGTAGTCCTGGGCGTGGCCCTGGGCGGTGTGCTGGGGAAGTTCCTGTCCGACTCCGCGTACGTCGTCCTCATCCCGCTCGGAGCGGTGGCTTTCCGCGCCGTGGGACGCTCCCCGATGCTCGGCATGATCGTCGCGTTCGTCGCCATCAACGCGGCGGGGGACGCCAACCCGCTGATCGCCCCCGGTGACGCGCTGTTCGCGTCCGTGGCCACCGAGGCCGCGCAGCTCGTCGACGGGGACGTGGTGGTCCGCGCGACGGACAACATGTACTTCACCACCGTCTCGGCGTTCGTGCTGGCCGGCACCATCGCCCTGGTCGTGGACAAGGTCCTCGCCAAGCGCGAGCACCACCTGGTCCCCGACGCCGACCTGGAGGCCGCCGCGGCACAGCGGGTCGTCGCCGCGGAGGTCGACGACAGCACCGAATCGCGTGCCCTGAAGCTGACCGGACTGACCGTGCTCGGGTATGCCGCGCTGATCGTGCTTGCGATGCTGCCCGCCTCGTCTCCGCTGCGCGGCGAGGGAGGGGCGATCGTGGAGTCCACCTTCATGGACTCCATCGCCGTCTTCCTGACCGTCTTCTTCCTGCTCATCGGTGCCGTGTACGGGCGGCTCACCGGGCGGATCAGGGGGAGCCGGGCGATCCCGGAGTTCATGGCGGAGGGAGTGCGTTCCATCGCCCCGCTGTTGGTGCTCTTCTTCGCCGTGTCCCAGTTCCTGGCCCTGTTCAAGTGGACCAACATCGCCACGGTCGTCGCGGTCGAAGGCGCGGACTTCCTCAAGCAGTTGGGCGCGCCCACGTTGGTGCTGTTCTCGCTGCTGATCATCGCGGTCGCGCTGATGAACCTCCTCATCACCTCCGGCTCCGCCCTGTGGGCCCTGGTCGCCCCGGCGCTCGTGCCGATGCTGATGCTGCTTGGCACCAGCCCGGCGACCACCATGGCCCTCTACCGCATCGCCGACTCCTGCACCAACTCCATCACCCCGATGAGCACCTCGTTCATGCTGTGTGTCGGCTATCTGCAGACCCTGCGCCGCAAGGCCGGCATCGGCACTCTGGTCTCCTTCACGCTGCCCCTCGCGATGATCATGCTGGTGGTCTGGGTGCTGTTGTTCTTCGTCTGGTACCTGCTGGGCATCCCACTCGGCCCGGGGGCGCCGGTGCGGTGAGCACCGCCGTACGCTGACGGCGTGAGCATCGTCCTCGACCTCGGAGGGCTCGGCCCCGCGGACCTCGTGGCCGGGCCCTTCGCCCTGTCGGAACTGATGGCGAGCCTGCATGTGCTCGCCGAACCCGAGCACCACCCGGAGGCCGCCGACTGGGCGGCCCGCGCCGCCGCCGCGGGACCCGAGCTGCGCGACGAGTTGTCCGTGTTCGCTCCGCTGTGGGCCCGCTTCCGCTGCCGCCTGTTCTTTCCCCTCGCGGTTCCTCTCGCCGCGAGCCTGGACGAGGCGCTGGCGGCGATCGCTGCGCTGTCGGCGGATGCCTTCCTCGGGCTGGTGGCGCCCGGAGTCCTCGGCACCAGCGCGCGGCCCCTGCCGTCGGCCCACGAGCTCCGTGCCGGCACCACCACCGCGGAGGACTACGTCCGCCGCTGTCTGCGCCGCTCCTACGCCCGCGGTGAGCTGGCGCGGCAGCTGGTGTCGGCACCGCTGGAGCTGCGGGACCGTGTGCTCGCGGTGCTGCGGGCCGCGGACACCGCGTTCTTCGCGGACGACTGGCGCACGCTGCGGCCGGCCCTGGAGGACCATGCGCGGGAAGTACGTCGCCGACTGGCGGCCCGGCCGCCCGCCGACGTGCTGGCCGAGCTGCTGCCGACGGCGGCCCGGGTCGGGCCTGGGGAACGCGTCCGGCTGGACAAGCTGCAGATCGACGAGGTGAAGGTGGCCCCGCGCCCGCTGGTCCTCGTCCCCTCAGCCCGGGTTTGGCCGCATCTGACGGTCAAGCACGAGCACCCGTCGTGCGTGGTGGTGCAGTACCCGGCGCGCGGGACCACTCCGGACGGACAGCTGACCCTGCGGGATCTGCACGACCGGCTGATGGCGCTGACCTCGCCCGCCCGGATGGAGCTGTGCCGCCACCTGCTGGGCGAGCCCATCACCACCTCGGAGCTCGCCGCCCGGCTCGGATCCAGCGAACCGCAGGTCTCCCGGGCCCTGCGGACGCTGCGCGACGCGGGCCTGGTGCGCTCCACCCGGGACGGCAAGCTGGTGCGGCACCGGCTCGCCACGGATGTCATCCAGCGACTGGGCAACGACGTCCTCGCAACCGTGGCACGGTGAAGGCGACGGCGGGCACGAGGGAAGCCGGCGCCCGGTGTGCTGGTATGAGTGGTTACCTGCGGGCCTGGGCACAGGTCCGCTGCTTGCGGGCCGCGGCACAGGTCCGCGCCCGGTCCCTCACGGACGAACGCCGATGACCGTCTTGCCGCTGATCCGCTGGGGCGAGTTGAAGGCGTCGACGGCGTCGTCGAGGGTCGCCACTCGGCCGATGTGCGGCCGCAGCCGCCCGTCCCGGACCCGCTGGGCGATCTCCCGCAGTTGTGCGCGATCGGGTACGACGACGAAGTCGACGACCCGGCCGGCCGCCGGACGTACCTCGGGCCTGCCGACGATGCTCACCAGTGTTCCGCCGGCTCGGACCAGTGCGGCGGAGCGTCGTCCGATGTCACCCCCGAAGACGTCGAGGACCAGATCGACCCCACCGACGTCCTCCAGCGCGTCGCGCTCCAGGTCGACGAACTCGTGCGCGCCGAAGTCGATCGCCGCACGACGGTGGTCGGCGCGTCCGGTGCCGATGACGTAGGCGCCGCCGTCGCGTGCCAGCTGTGTCGCCACCGAACCGACTGCGCCGGCCGCTCCGTGAACGAGGACGCTCTGCCCCGTGCGGAGGTGGCCATGCTCGAACAGCCCCTGCCAGGCCGTCAGGCCGGCCATCGCGACGCCCGCGCCCGCCGTGAAGGCGATGTCGCCCGGCAGCGGCGCGAGGTTGCGCTCTTCCACGACGACGTACTCCGCCAGTGTGCCGTCCCGGGTCCAGTCCGTGAGCCCGAAAACCCGCTGCCCCACCGACAAGCCGGCAGCTCCATAGCTGAGAGAGGTGACCACACCGGCCACCTCGTGTCCGGGAATGGACGGCGTCCGATCACGACCGAGGCGGTCGAACCAGGTCGAAGGCCACTCCAGCTCGTTCCCGGTGAATCCCGAGGCATGGACCTCAACGACGACATCGCCGTAGTTCGCGCCCTCCAAGCCGGCGAGTTTCACCGCGTCCGGCCCGGGGCGTTCGGCCAACCTCATCCCCGCGGTCCCCGCGGTCCGGTCGGTCACCACGATTGCCTTCATGGGCATACCTCTCCCGTCGACTGCCGCCTTCCTAGCGGCGAACGCGGATGACCGTCTTCCCCTTGACCCGCTCTGCCGGGTTGAAGGCGGCAACCGCGTCGTCGAGGTCGGCGACCTGGGCGATGTTCGTCCGCAGCCGGCCCTCCCGGACCCGCCGGACGACCTCGGCCAACTGTGCGCGGTCGGCCTCGACGACGAAGTCGACCGCCAGACCGTCCTTCGGCTGCGCCTCGGGCGGGCCGGCGATGCTCACCAGCATCCCTCCCGCTCGAACCAGACTCGCCGACCTCTTCCCGACGTCCCCGCCGATCACGTCGAACACCAGATCCACTCCGCCGACGTCTTCAAGCGCTTCGTTGTCCAGGTCGAGGAACTCGTGGGCGCCGAAGTCCATGGCGTTCTGGCGGTCGGCGGCGCGCCCCGTCCCGATGACGTGGGCGCCGGCCTCGCGAGCGAGCTGCGTGACCACCGATCCGACGCCACCGGCCGCGCCGTGTACCAGAACGGTCTGCCCGACCTGGAAACGGCCGTGCACGAACAGCCCCTGCCACGCGGTCAGGCCGGAGATCGGCAGGCTCGCACCCACCGTGAAGTCGACGTCACCCGGCAGCGGCGCGAGGTTGCGGGCTTCGACGGCCGCATACTCGGCCAGGGTGCCGTCGCGTGTCCAGTCGGTGAGACCGAACACCCGCTGTCCCACCGACAGCCCCCTTGTGCCGTAGCCGAGGGCGGCCACGACGCCGGCGACCTCGTGGCCGGGGATCGACGGTGTGCGGTCCCGGCCCAGCCGATCGGTCCAGGTACCGGGCCACGTCAGCTCGCCGGGGGTGTATCCCGAGGCGTGGACCTCGACGAGCACGTCGTTTCCCGCGGCCTCGGGCTTCGGCCGGTCGGTCAGGGTCATCCCGGCCGCTCCCGCGGCCTGATCTGTCACCACGATGGCTTTCATCCCGCACCTCACTACGATCGGTTCATGCCTGAGCGGCGTTCTCGTTTCATCAGTAGTAGCGGCACCGGCCCACGACGTCTTACCAGGGAGCCCGCTCAGATTCGCCCGGGCAGAGGCGGGACGTCCAGGTCCCCCTCGCGCAGCCGATAGACCTGCAAGGTGAGCCCGTAGTACTTGTCCGTCTCACCCACCCATTCCATGCCCACGCGCCGAGCCGTCGCGATTCCACGCGTGTTGCGGGGGCGCACCACGGCGAAGACCTCGTCCACCCCCGCCGTGAAGGCGTAGTGAGCCACGCCGTGGCCCGCTTCGGTGGCCAGGCCACGTCCCCAGAAGGGTCTCGCGAGCTGCCAGCCGATCTCCAGGTCCACACCGTCGGGTGGCAGCGGCAGGATCGCCGCCCCGCCGACGAGCTCGCCGGTCTCCGAGAGCTCGACGGCCCAACGACCCGCGGGAGGTTCGAGACGCGAGCACTCATCGATCCACTGGCCGAGCACTCTCGCCATGGCTTCCCTGTCGGGCACCGTACCCATGGCCGGAGCCAGCCATCGGGCGACCTCGTCCTCGCCGTACACGGCGACAGCCCCCGCAGCATCGTCTGTCGACCACCGGCGCAGTACGAGCCGTTCGGTCTCGATACGGGCATCGTCGACTCGTACGCGATGCGGTCGATCTGACGGACCAGGCATGTCTGCTCATCCAAACCTTCGGGCCGCGGGGTCGGCAGCGATCCCGTCCGGCCGGCCGGCACCCTCCGGCCGCACGAGACTGCCCCCGTCAGGCCGACGCCCGGGGCAGCTTCCAGCCTTCCCGAACGAAGTGGCACGTGTAGCCGTTCGGATAACGCCGAAGATAGTCCTGATGCTCGGGTTCTGCGATCCAGAAGGTTCCCGCGGGCACCACTTCGGTGACCACCTTGCCGGGCCACAGCCCGGATGCCTCGACGTCGGCGATCGTTGCCTCCGCGACGCGGCGCTGCTCGTCGTTGAGGTAGAAGATGGCAGACCTGTAGCTGAGGCCGATGTCGTTCCCCTGTCGGTTCACCGTGGTGGGGTCGTGGATCTGGAAGAAGAACTCCAGAAGCACGCGGTAGGTCGTTCTGGACGGGTCGTAGGTGATCTCGATCCCTTCGGCGTGGCTCCCGTGACTCCGGTAGGTCGGGTTCACGACCTCGCCTCCGGTGTAACCGACACGCGTCGCCACAACGCCCGGGAGCGTTCGGAACAGTTCCTGCACTCCCCAGAAGCAGCCGCCGGCCAGTACTGCTTTCTCATTTTCCGTTGCCATGTCGCACTCCCTGCCTTCGCTACTCCGCGTGTTCGCCCAAGTAGCGGACCAGGCCGATGACGTCTTCCGGCACGAGCCGTCCGATGGCTCCGCTGGAATAGACACTGACGGCCACGTTTCCTGACGGGTCGAGCACGAATCCGGTCGACTGCAGATAGGCGGGTTCGGTGTTCACGAATGCTCCGGTCGCGGCCGAGACCGCCGCGGCGTCGGCGCTGTGGCCGACCGGAAAGGTGAGACCCAGCTTCGTGATCAGTTCCGCTGTCGTCGCCTCGTCGTCGACGGACAGTGCGACGACCTTGACGCCGGCCTCCGCCAGGCGCTGTTCGGCCCGCTGGAAGGCACGCAACTGGGCGTTGCAGTACGGGCACCAGGATCCGCGATAGAACAGGACGACGCCGAAGCCGTCTCCGAACGCGTCCGGCAGGGTGACTGCCCCGCCGCCCGTCAGTTTCAGGGTGAGGGCCGGGAACGGGTCTCCGGGGCTGAGCAATGGCATCACTGTCTCCTCATGATCTGTCAACCTGCGGCGCCGAGGTGGCCCTCCGCGACCAGCCTGGCGCGCAGCTTCCTGCGTGCGTCGAACATGGTCTTGTAAAGAGCGTTACGGTTCGTTTCCAGCTCGTCCGCCAACGTCTCCAGGGGCGTCCCCTTGAGGACGACCTCGGTGAAGACCTGGCGCTGCCGGATGCTCAGTGCCGTGTCGACGGCATCCTGCACGGCCTCGACCAACTCTTGTGCCTGGCAGCAGCTGACCGGGTCGACCCCGGAGTGGTCCGGTACCTGCGCCCACTCCTCCTGGTCGAAACGGGCAGTCGACACACGCCAGAAATGACGGCTGAGCTTGCTGGAAACCTCAAGCACTACAAACCGGAACGCCCAGGTGGTGAACCTTGCGTCACCACGGAAGTCGTGGATTTTGTACGTGATCCTCATCAAGGCGTCCGCAGCCGCCTGGTGGGCGAGGTCATTCAGCTCGGGTCCCGTGATCCGATAACGGCATCCTCGGCGGAAAGCGTCATCCATCGCGATCCGGACCAGCAGTGCGTGCAGGCGCGCACAGGTCGGCTCGTATTCCGCTCCACTCCTGTCTTTCAGTGCATCGACCCACGCGGCGGATTCCGGATCCAAAGACCTCGGCCGCCTGGGACCCGAGTGACACGACTGTCCGGCATCCGCAGGGTGCATAGTCCTCAAATCCCCAGGTCATCTCGTGTGCACCAGCCAACCACGCCCGCATCTACAGACCGTCTACGCCAAGTCGCCACCCGCCCCCCGAGACAACGCCGGCATTTCGGATGTCAGGCCCGCAGAGCCCGGTCGGGTGCCGCAAGCTGCTCGGCGGCGAACGCGGCAACGAGTCGGTTCCAGCTGTACCTGCCTGGCCCGACCTCTGAGATGAGGTGTGCGTGGACCAGCCGCGGCAGCGTCCGGCGGACCCGGTGTTCGGGCTGGGCGACCATGTGCGCGGCGTCGGACGCGGCGAACTGGGCTCCGGGCACACCGCTCAGGGCGCGGAAGAGGGAGGCCGCCTCCGGATCCAGCAAACCGTAGGAGCGGGCAATCGCGGCGCGGACGTCGAGCACCGGGTCCTCGTCGCCGGCGAAGGCGTCCAGGACACCGTGTTCCGACAGGGCGTACTCGTCGGCCAGGCTCGCCAGGTGCATCTGGGGGCGGTAGGCCGCGCGGGCTGCGACGTTGGCCAGCGCGAGGGGGAGGCTCCCGGCGAACTGGATCATACGGTCGACGGCCTCCGGCTCGGCCGCGGTCCTCGCCGCACCGAGGCGACGGGCCAGGAAACTGCGCGCGTCGGCCTGGCTCAGTGGCAGCAGGGTCAGCGGGAGCGCCTGGTAGGCGGCCACCAGCGTGTGCAGCTGCATGCGGCTGGTGACGAGGGCCATGGAACCGGGGCTCCCCGGAAGGAGGTCCTTGAGCTGGTTCGTGCCGCAGGCGTTGTCGAGCACGACGAGCATGCGACGCCTGGCCAGCAGACCGCGGAACA
Organism: Streptomyces sp. NPDC111628; assembly: GCF_055635195.1. Taxonomy (NCBI): domain Bacteria; kingdom Bacillati; phylum Actinomycetota; class Actinomycetes; order Kitasatosporales; family Streptomycetaceae; genus Streptomyces; species Streptomyces sp. NPDC111628. The sequence continues at coordinate 1,287,099 of NZ_JBVKBZ010000003.1, forward strand.
TCAGCCCTCGGGCCTGCGCGGTCTCGGGTACGGCTTCCGGCCGCACGCCCAGGGCGTGCAGGAAGCCCGCGAGTACCTCGGCGGGGTCGCGGGGTTCGGCCTCGGCGTCGATGCCGTGCAGGTCGGCGAAGAGTTGTCCGTCGGGGAAGCGATCGGCAAGACGGTGGGCGGTGGCTGTGGCGAAGGCCGTCTTACCGACTCCCGCCATCCCGCCGATCACACAGATGGCCACCGAGGACGAGGCTGCCGCGTCGTTCGCCAGTCGCTCCAGCTGTTCCTGCTCCTTCTCCCGCCCGACAAGGCTGGGAAGGCCGGCCGGCAGCTGCGCGGGCGCCTGGGGCGACGCGGGGTGCCACTCGCGGACCGGGCGGTCCGTGCTCCGCGGGAGCCGGAATCGCCCGGAGAGAATGCGCTCGTGAACCTGCTGGAGCTCCGGTGAGGGGTTGACTCCGAGGCGCTGACGCAGCAGGTGGCTGGTCGTGTGGTAGATCGTCAGGGCCTCGGACTGCCGTCCCGCTCCGTACAGGGCGGTCATGAGGAGACCGCAGACGCGCTCGCGCAGCGGGTGCTCGACGAGCAGAGCCGACAGCTCTGCGGCGGCCTCGGCATAGCGGCCCCGCTCAACTTCGCAGGCCAGCTGCTCCTCGGCGCAGGCGAGTCGCAGCTCGCCCAGCACGCTTCGCTGCATGTCGGCGAACGGTCCGGGGACGCCGGCAAGCGCAGCGCCCTTCCACATTCCCAGGCTCTCGGACAGCAGGTCCGCTGCCAGCGCGAGGTCTCCGCCGTCGCGTGCTTCGCGCGCCCTGGCCGTCGTCCGCTTGAAGCGGTTCAGGTCCAAGCCGTCCGGTCTGACATGGAGCAGGTAGCCGCCGTCGACGAGCCTGACGAAGCTGTCGCTCTGGTCGCCGAGGGCCTGCCTGAGCCGGTAGACGTACGTACGCACCGAGCCGACGGCGGACGGAGGAGCTTCGTCGCCCCACACGTCCTCCACCAGCGTCGAGAGGCTGACCGGCCTGCCCGCTCTGAGCAAGAGCGAAGCCAGGACCGCGCACTGCCTCGGCTGGCCGGCCACCTCCTCGACTCCTTGCTTGTGCAGTCGGACCGGGCCGAGGACTGAGAACTGGATGCCTGTGTGCATGGCTCGTACCGCCCTGAGGCCTTGTGAGGGTGAGTTGCCTGGCCGTCCGCGAGAGGGACCACCCTCCTCAAACGTACCGCAGCACGCGCGGATTTTCTGGACTAGATAGTCCCTTTCCAAAAGGACATGCGTCGCTTCTCGTGAGAACCGGGCACCCGTCAGCGCAGGTCGGAACCGTCCTCCAAAGGCGCTTCCCCGGCGGGCGCCGCGTGCGCCTTGACGTGGGCGATCGCCATGTCGAGGGCGATACGCATCGGCTCGACGTCCTGCGCCGTCTGCGCGAGGAGGTAGCCGCCCTGCAGTGCCGCCATGAGGCCGGTGGCGAGCCCGCTGACGTCGGCGTCCACCCGGAGGACTCCCGAGTCCTTCATTCTGGCGAGCCCGGCTTCGAGGAGGCCTTCCCAGGCCGCGAAGTGCCGGGCCATCGCCCTGCGCGCCTCTTCGTCCTGGTCGGCCAGTTCGCTCGCCAGGGATCCGAGCGGGCAGCCGTAGGCCCCGTTGTGCAGCGCGTTGCGCTCGATCAGCGCATCACGCCAGCGTTCCAGTCCACGGAAGGAGCTGAGACGCTGCAGGTGTTGGTACTGGCGCTCGAGCACTTCCGCGGCCCGCAATGCGACGACGTCCCGCATCAAGGCGTCCTTGTCAGGATAGTGGCGGTACAGCTGGGACTTGCTCGTTCCGCTGGCCGCCCTGACGTCGTCGAGCGTTGTGAGCGCCACGCCTTTGACATACATCATCTCGGCAGCAGCTGTCAGGATGCGCTCTCGAGTCGCTCGCCCTCGCTCGGTGAGCCGAGAGTCGCCGTCTTCCCGCACCCGTCCTGCCACGTCGGCCAGGTTACTCCCGCAGAGATTAGCAGGATCGAACTGGACTACATAGTCCATTGCCATTGAGGCAATGCGAGCTGCCGCCCGCCGCCTGACGCACGACGCGCCATACCCGGGTAAGGAGCGCGACTCCGCCGACGCGAATCAGCTGGACGGAGACCGCTGGTCCCCGTTGGCCACAGGAGGACCGCAGCATGACCGGGAGCGACCGCGGGGCGTACCGTCCCTTCCGCCGCCGGGCCCGCGGCGGCACGTCAGCCGGAGCGCCCCGCCCCGCGGGACTCGCAGCGCAGGCAACGCTCGACGTGTGGGAAGGCCCGCAGGCGTTCGCCGCCGATCGCCTCGCCGCACTGGACGCAGTGCCCGTAGCCACCGTCCTCGAAGCGGTCGAGAGCCTCCTCGACGCGCGCCAGCAGCGTGAGCGCTCGTTCCGTCTCGGAGACGTGCCGGGCCAGCGCCTCGGTGGCCGAGCCCGCGTCCGCGGCATCCAGGAGGCAGTCGGCCCACAACTGCGCCTTCCGCGCCTCGGCGCCGGCGGTCTGCCGGCGAAGCTCGACCGCCTGCTCGCCGAGCCTGCGGCGCAAGGCCTCGGCTTCGGCTTCGGCTTCGGCCGGCGAGGCCGCGTCGTCCGCTCGGTCGTCACCCACGTGCCCCGCCTCTCCTCACGCGCCGTCCACGCCGCCCGGCACCGAAGGACGGCGTGGACAGGGACGTACCGCGCACCGACGGCCCACCACCCATTTCAACGACGAAGCAGCGCATCACTGGCCTTCTGCACCAGATGAGAGGACCGCAACACTCCATGAACACCGAAGCGTACGAACCACTCGCCGCATCCTCACACACGCTCCCGACGATCGCCTTCGTCGGAGGGCTGGTGATCGCCGGCGCGTTGGTCTGGGCCGTGTGCCTGGGCGTGAGAGTCATGGACCGGGAGCCCCGGCGCCCCCGCGCCGAAGAGCACGGCATGCTCCCGGCGACCGGTGCCGTCCACGAGGAGTTCGAGAGGCGTGAGCCCGACGAGATCCCGCTGGCGGCGGAGGGGACCCCGCGCCTGAGGCCGTACCAACTCCATCACTCCCCCAGCCGTCGGAGCGAGGACCAGACGCGCCGTCGCTGGCTGCCGGGGTCGAGCGGAGCCTTCGGGAGCGGCGGGCCCGGTCACGTATGACGACGGGCACTCCGAGGCGCCGGCCGTACCGCAGGCCGGGCACGCCGACCCTGTGGTTGGCTTGAGGCATGGCTAAGCGCATCCGGGTTCGCGCCCCTGAGCTGGAGGGCAGGGGCGGCTGGATCAACACAGGTGACCGGGAGCTGACTCTGGCGGCCCTGCGCGGGCGGATCGTGATCGTCGACTTCTGGACCTTCTGCTGCATCAACTGCCTGCACGCCCTCGACGAACTGCGCGGGCTGGAGGAGAGACACCGGGACACCGTCGTGATCGTCGGTGTGCATTCACCGAAGTTCGTGCACGAAGCCGACCACAGGGCCGTTCTGGACGCCGTCGAACGCTACGCCGTGGAGCACCCTGTGCTGGACGACCCGGAGTTGGCCACCTGGAAGCAGTACGCGGTACGCGCCTGGCCCACCCTCGTCGTGATCGACCCCGAGGGCTACGTCGTCGCCCAGTACGCGGGCGAGGGACACGCGCCCGCCATCGAGCGGCTGGTCGAGGAGCTGGAGGCCGAGCACCTGGCCAAGGGCACCCTGCGGCGCGGCGACGCCCCGTACGTGGCGCCCGAACCGGAGCCGACGATCCTGCGCTTCCCCGGCAAGGCGCTGCTGCTGCCCTCCGGGACGTTCCTGGTCAGTGACACCACCCGGCACCAACTGGTGGAGCTGGCGCAGGACGGTGAGGGCCTCGTGCGGCGGGTGGGGAGCGGAGAGCGGGGTTTCGCGGACGGTCCCGCCGGCAACGCGTCCTTCAACGAGCCGCAGGGCCTGGCTCTGCTCGACGACGGCTCGGTGGTCGTCGCCGACACCGTCAATCACGCGCTGCGCCGCTACGATCCCGTCACCGGCGACGTCTCCACCCTGGCCGGCACGGGCCGGCAGTGGATGCGCGGGGAAGCCACGTCCGGGCCGGCCCGGGCCGTCAGCCTCTCCTCGCCCTGGGACGTCGCCCTGTGGAACGACCGGCTGTGGATCGCCATGGCGGGCATGCACCAGCTGTGGGCCTACGACCCGCGGGACGGCAGTGTCACCGTCACGGCGGGGACCACCGACGAAGGCCTCGTCGACGGGCCCGGCGCCGAGGCCTGGTTCGCGCAGCCGTCCGGGCTGGCGGCGTCCGGGGAGAGGCTCTGGGTCGCCGACTCCGAGACCTCCGCACTGCGCTGGGTCGACCTGGACGGCACGGTCCGAACGGCCGTCGGGACCGGACTGTTCGACTTCGGGCACCGGGACGGTCCGGCCGGGCAGGCCCTGCTGCAGCATCCGCTGGGCGTGACGGCCCTGCCCGACGGCTCGGTGGCCGTGTCCGACACCTACAACCACGCCCTGCGCCGCTACGACACGGCGACCGGCGAGGTCAGCACGCTCGCCACCGACCTGCGTGAGCCCAGCGACGCCGTGGTCGTCGGGGACGACATCGTGGTCGTCGAGTCGGCCGGGCACCGGCTGACCCGGTTGCGCCTGCCGCAGGAGGCCGTGCGTCCGGCGGGAGCCGCCCACCGGATCCGACGGGACGTGATAGAGGTGGCTCCGGGCATCCTGCGACTGGAGGTCGTCTTCCACGCACCTCCCGGACAGAAGCTCGACACGCGCTACGGGCCCTCGACCCGGCTCCTGGTCTCCGCCTCCCCACCCGAACTGCTGCGCACCGGGGAGGGTGCGGACACCGGCCCGGCCCGTCTGCTCGAACTGGACCCGACGGTCCCGGAGGGTGTGCTGCACGTGTCCGCCATGGCCGCGTCCTGCGACGACGACCCGGACATCCCGTTCCCGGCCTGCCACGTCCACCAGCAGGACTGGGACGTTCCGATCCGTCTCGCCGACGGCGCGGCGGGCAGCCTGTCGCTCGTCCTGGCCGGCCCGGACGACGCCTCCGCGTGACACGACCGTGGAGTCCGTTCGGGATCAGTGCCGCGAGACACGCGTGGATCCGGCCGTGCTCCGGACACCTCTCCGGGTTCGGTCCGTGCACTGCGCCTCTACTGCGCGTCGACACCCCGGTCGCGCGACCTGCGACCTCGCGGGCCGCCGGACTACTATCGGGCGGACCAAGAGGGCCGGAGCCCCGCAGACCGGGCAACGGGCCCGTGCACCGGCATCTCCCGGGGACGGACGGGACACTCCCCCGCAGGACCCACCTCCCGCCGCCCTCTTCGTGCGGCCGCGCCGCGGCCGATCACCGTCGTCGCCCCACCGGCACAGGAGTGGAGTCCGCCTCGGCATGAGTACCCCCGACAGTCCTCCCCGCGAGGTGGAGGTCGTTCAGCTGCTCGTCTCGCCGGTGCACCGATACGCCGGACGCCCGGCCGACGGCGCGGCGGCGGACCCGGACGGTGGCCTGGTCGAGCAGGTCGAGGTGCGCAGCCGGCTGGGGATCGTCGGCGACCGCTACTTCGCCCGGCCGGCGCACCGGGACGCGGCCATCACCGTGATGGCCGTGGAAGGCCTCCCCTTCGGCGCCGATCTCAGGCAGACCCGCCGAAACGTCCTGCTCCGCGGCATCGACATCGACTCGTGCATCGGCCGGACCATCGAACTCGACAGCGGCGCCGGACCCGTGGCGCTGGCGGTGAACCGAGCCGCACGGCCCTGCGCGTGGATGGACGCCGTCATCGGGCCGGGCGCGCAACGGGCACTGCGGGGAAAGGGCGGTGTCCGGTGCACACCGCTGACCGACGGTGTGATCCGTGTCGGCACAGCGCGCTTTCGCGTGCTGGAACAGCCCGACGACGGCAGGTAGCACTTCGTCGGGCTGGGCGCGCGGGTTCGGGCCGGCCGCCCGACGGTCGGGAACGCCGGTCCGCCGTCGTCAGGCCCCCTGGAGGCCCGCCTCCCCCAGCGGGATCGACAGCAGCGCGACGCCGGTCATGTCGAGGCATGCGACACCCCTCGCACGGACCATGCGCAGCACGACTCCGCCGCACTGCTGACAGCGCGCGACGAGGCCCGGGGCCTTGTCGTACACGTACAGACCGGCGAGCGGGCCCGTGCAACCGCAGTGTGCGCACCGGCTCGTCGCGGCGGTGACGTCGACGGCGAACACCTCGGAGAGGGGACCCGCCAGCGCGTTTCCGTCGATGTGTCCGTCAGGGACGCCGTCCGCGTCCGGTTCGTCCGTCCTCGTCGGCGCCATCTCAACCTCCACTGTCGCCGAAGCGTTCGGTGCGGACACGCTCCGGCGCGTGTCCGAGCAACACCAGATAGGCGGCCGCCTTCTCGACGAATCCCGTGGGCCCGCACACATAGCAGGTCGGCTCGAAGTCGGGCGGCCAGCCCTTTCGTGCAAGATCGTCGGGCGTGATGCGACCGGCAGGACGCGGCGCCTCCGCGGGTGTCTCCCGGGTGTAGAGATAGGCGGTGTCCAGCCCCGGCGCCCCCATACGGAGCTCGGAGCCGTACAACAGGTCCTCGGGGGTCCTCACGGAGTACAGGAGCCGAAACGGCGCCCTGCTGCCGGCTGCCTCCCGAGCGCGGACCATGCTCATCAGCGGCACGAGACCGGAGCCGCCTGCCACGAGCAGTACCGGCTCCGGCTGCCTGTGGTGCCAGACGAACCAGCCACCGACCGGGCCGCGCAGTTCGAGCTGGTCACCGGGGGCGAGTTCGTCGACCAGGTAGGGCGACACCTCGCCGTCGGGCAGGCGTTGGACAGTGAGCTCGATGCGTCCTTCCCCGGGCGCGGAGGCGATGGAGTAGCTGCGCTGGGTGCTGTACCCGTCCTCCGCGGTCAGCCGCACGTCCACGTGCTGGCCGGCCGTGTGCCCGGGCCAGTCGGGCACGTCGAGCTCCAGGGTCACGGCTGTGGCGGATTCCGCCCGGCGGCCGGTCACCTCGGCGACCCGCCACCGAAGCCGCTCTCCTAGTCTCCCTGGTACCGCTGTTCCCGCCATGGGTCTCCGTAGTTGTGATAGCCGGCGCCTTCCCAGAAGCCGGGGACGTCGCTCTCTTTCAGCTGGATGTCGCGCACCCACTTCGCGGACTTCCACAGGTACAGGTGCGGGACGAGGAGCCGTGCCGGCCCTCCGTGCTCGGGCGTCAGGTCGCCGCCGCCGTATCCGTAGGCGATCCATGCCTTGCCGTCGAGCAGATCGGCGAGCGGAACGTTGGTGGTGTAGCCGCCGTAGGAGCCGACAAGGACGTGCTCCGCCGCGGTCTCCACGTCCGCCAGCAGGACGTCCAGGGAGACGCCCCGCCATTCGGTGCCGAACTTCGACCATTTGGTCACGCAGTGCAGGTCGACCGTCGGGGACTCCGCCGACAGGGCCATCAGGCCGTCCCAGTCCCATGTGTGCCGCTGCCCGGTCTCCGTGGTGACGGACAGCTCCCAGGTCTCCCGTGGCACACGAGGGGTGGGCCCGGCCGACAGCACGGGGAAACTGGTGGTCTCGTACTGACCGGGCGGCAGTCTGGCACTGTCGAGCGGCCTTCGGCCGTGGAAACCTCGCGAGATGATGGCCATGCCCGCCGTCCTTCGCTGTCGGTTGTCGATGCCGTCGTGACGGCCCTGTGGGATACGCGTCGGCGGGCGGTGGCTTCTTACCTCACGCCGCCCGCGAGACCCGGTGCGTCCTGTTCCAGCCCTGACGTGACAGCCTGCTCATGCGGTTTTGTGGGTCTGCCCCCTTCCACGCTACCCGGGCTGCCGGGCAGGCGCCGCCGCTGGCGGCCTGTCGGGGTCGCGTTCAGAAGTCGTCGGGCGCGTCCGGCACGATATGGACGGCCGCCTCCTCCGCGGAGGACGCGCCGCCGTCGATGCCGACGTCCCGCGCCCAGTAGTCGTCACCGTCGTAGCCGGTGGTCGTGGTGCCGGTGTCCCAGCCCAGGAGGCGCCCCGCCCGCTTGTCGCCGACCTGGTCGTCGATGAGCTCTCCGTCCGTACCGACCGTGTCGCCGAGCCCGTCGCCGTCGTCGGACGGGTCGTTCTCCGGGAGCTCCCGCCGCAGCCGGTGCGTGAGGTCCTCGTGGGAAGCCCCCTCTCTCGCGGTGAGTCCCCAGTCGGTGACCGCGAAGGGTGATTCCGCCGGCGAGTAGCCCCGGTCGAGAACGTCCTCGCCGAGCTCGTCCTCGTCGTAGCCCTCCTGCGACCGGAGCGGGTTGGAGGCCGAGGGGTCGTCCTCGGAGGAGGGGAAATCGTCAGAAGCAGTCATTACGGCCTCCATGCCATGAACGGAGCGAGGTGAACGCCGATGCCCCTTCGGGCCGCGGCGGGGTGGACGGCTCCAGTCAAGGGGTGGGGCGTCGACGGGTCATCTACCACGGATGGTCCCCCTTGCCCGCCGGGCCGAGGAGAGCTTCTTGCCCTCGAATTCCATGACCTCCTCGGCGCTCCGTGTCCGCGGCAGGGCCCGCAATATGGCGGAAACAATTGTGCCGAACACCGCGCATTGGAAGTGCGCCCCGCTCACTCGCTGCCGGTCTGCTCCCCGACGGGTGCGGCGTATCTCTCGACGTGGGCGATCGCCATGTCGATGGCGATCCTCATGGGCGCAACGTCCTGCGCGGTCTGGGCCAGGAGATAGCCCCCCTGCACGGCTGCCATCAGGCCGGTGGCAAGCTTTTCGGTGTCGGCGTTTCGCACAAGGATCCCCGAGTCCCTCATCCTCGCGAGCCCCGCCGCGAGCAGCCCCTCCCAGGTGGCGAAGTGGCGGGCGATCGCCTGGCGCGCCTCCTCGTCCTGGTCGGCCAGCTCGCCGGCCAGGGAGCCTAGCGGACAGCCGTAAGCGCCGTTGTGCAGCGCATTTCGTTCGATCAGCGCATCGCGCCAGCGTTCCAGCCCTCGGAAAGAGTTGAGCCGCCGCAGTTGCTGGTGCTGACGTTCGAGCACTTCCGTGGCCCGTAGGGCCACAACGTCCCGCACCAGGGCGTCCTTGTCGGGGTAATGGCGATAGAGCTGGGACTTGCTCGTTCCGCTGGCCGCCCGGACGTCGTCCAGGGTTGTGAGAGCGACACCCCGGACACGCATCATGTCGGCAGCTGCCCTGAGGATGCGCTCCCGAGTCGCTCGCCCACGCTCGGTCAGTCGGCTGTCACCTGTGTCGCGCACCTGTTCTGCCACGCCGGCCAGGCTACCGTGGAGCCGATTTCCCGAAGAGAATGCACTTCGACGCTGCCCTCGCCCTTGCCGACGTGCGACCTCAGGCGTGTGCACCCGGGGAGGAGTAGGAATGGGACCGCCTGGTCGCGGGCGCGCCGAATCCTCCCGCTCGGGACCCGAGCGGGACCTCAGTCCGCCGCCAGCACCCGCTCCAGCCAGGAACGGCGGGCCTGCCACGCGGCCCGGCTGATCACCGCGTCCGGGACCACCAGGTCGAACGTGTGGTAGCCGCCGGACCACACACGGGCACATCAGCATCTGCCCGACCAGCCGCGGACCGCCCTTGTCACGCACGGACAAGCTCGGCGCGGCGGCCAGGCCACCGCCGGCGCTCGTCCCCGCGACGACGATCCGGTCCGCGTCCAAGCCGAGTTCGGCCGCGTGCTCAGCGGTCCACAGCAGCCCGGCGTAGACGTCGTCGAGCGGTGCCGGATGCGATGCTCCGGCGCGAGCCGGTACCGTGCCGAGATCAGCGACGCCCCCACCCGCTCGGCCTCGGAAGTACCCGACGCCCCCGGAACCGAGCGCGAAGTCACCTCGAACCGCCCGCCCCCGCCGCAACTCGTCGAGCGTCGGCACCTCCGCGGCGTCCTCGGCCCGGACCTTTGGCAGCCGCTCCAGGGTCATCGGGCCCGGACCGGCCTCCCGCACGGCACGGTATCCGTCAACCCGCAGGGCTTCACCGCCTGAGGGGCTGCGCCGGCACCGGGATCACAGCGCGCGGCCCAGCATCACCGCATCCGCCCGTCCGTCCGCCACGAGTGCGTAGGCCGAGGACAGTTCGCCGATCTGGCCGACCGGGGCGATCGGCAGTCCCGAGGCCCGCCGCAGCGTGTTCGCCAGGTCGACGTGGACCGCCTCGCGCACCGCGCGGGCGGCACGCAAGGGCAGCCGCATCCGGTTCTCCAGGCTGCCGCCGTACTCGTCCGCGCGGTGGTTGGTCAGCGGGGAGAGGAACTCGTGCAGGAGGTAACCGTGCGCTCCCTGGATCTCGACGGCGCCGTACCCCGCCAGGTCGGCCATCCGGGTGGCGTGGGCGAAGGCGCCGACCACCTCGTCGAGTGCGGCGTGGGACGCCGGGCGGGGGGCGCGCAGGTCACCGAAGGCGGCCGCTGTCGCCCCGATCGTCTCCCAGCCGCCGTCGGACGGGCCCACCGAGCCGTTCTGCCCCTCCCCCACCCACGGAAGCTGGTGCGATCCCTTGCGCCCCGAGGCCTGGAGATAAATGCAGTGATCGATGCGCTAAAAAAGCAATGATCAGTGCGACAATGGCCTCATGACGCCGTCGACCCCGTCCTCGCCCAACGCCGGCACCCGTCCCGGCGGCCGCTCCGCCAAAGTCCGCGCGGCCGTCCACCGGGCCGTCCAGGAACTCGTGAGGGAGGACAACACCGATGTGCTGACGATCCCGGTGGTGGCCGCCCGCGCCGGGGTGCACGCCACCACGGTGTACCGCCGGTGGGGCTCCATGGGCGATCTGCTGGCGGACGTCGCCACCAGTCGCTTCAGCGGCGACATCGTGGTACCGGACACCAAGAGCCTGCGAGAGGACCTGGAGCGCTACGCCTACGACCTGGCCCGGGACCTCTGCGACCCGGACACCCTCGCACTGGTCCGCGCCACCATCGGCACCGGCGGCGAACAGGGCGCGGCGGCCTGTCGCGGCGAGCGCGAGGCGGGCCTCGAAGCCATACTCGAACGGGAGAAGGCCCGCGGCGGACGGCCGCCGACGCTGGAACGCACCACGGACGCCGTGCTCGCCCCCCTGTACTACCGGGCCGTCTTCACCAACGAGCCCCTCACCCCCCGATGGGCCCGCGACCTCGTCTCCCACCTGCTGCCGGAGTGACAAGCCTGCCCCGCGGCGAGTTCGCCCGGCGCGGCCGTCGCCGCGTCGGGGACCCGTTACCGGGCCACCACGTCGGCGAGGAGCTTGGCGGTCGCCTCGGGGGCCTCGACGGGGAAGTGGTGGCTGCCGAGGTCCGTCAGGACGATGTCGAAGCGCTGCCGGTAGCGCTCGAGCGCGTCCTGGCCGGTGAGCGCGCGGATCGCGAAGACGGTGATGGGCTGCCTGGTCTCGCGCAGGACGGCGTCCATGTCCCAGTCGATCAGACCCTCGATCGCCAGCCGTCCGGCGGGCTGTCGCACGGCTGACATCTTGCCGAAGTACACCTCGCCGAGGGCGGGATCGGTGCCGGCCGGCGTGCCGCCCTCAACGAGACCTCGTACCGCACCGTTGAAGTCCTCCCGGAAGGCACGTCGTGCCGCCTCCGCCTCCTCGTCGCGCTGTACCGGGAACAGGCCCAGGTAGTGCAGGGCGTCCAGGGCGACGATGTGCGAGACGGTGTCGGGCAGCAGCCGGCCGAGCTCGACGGCGACGGCGCCGCCCATGGAGTGTCCGGCGACCACGGCCGAGCCGACCGACTCCGCCTCCAGCACGGCAGCCACGTCGTGGGCGAACTCCTCGATCGTCCAGGTGTCCCGCGTGGAGCGGGACTCACCGTGCTCGGCCAGGTCGACCGCGAGCACCCGGTAGTCCTGCGGCAGATGGCGGGTTACCTCGTCGTAGTCGCCGCGGTTGAGGGCCCAGCCGTGGACCAGGACCAGCGTGGGGCCGTCGGCCGGGCCGCTCGCCGTGTACCGGATCGTTGTGTGGTCGCCGCGCTGGACCTCGAAGTGCTGCCCTGCGTTGGTTTCCGTCGTCATGGTGTGCGTGTCTCCTCGGTGACGGGCGACGTATGCCGCCCCTGTCGCGGAACGGTTCGTGGTGGGCGGCGGGATGGGCCGGGGGCTCACTCGACCGGTGCCTCGGCGGTGCGGCGCCCGGTGCGCAGCCGATTGAGGCGCAGGGCGAGGGCGGCGAAGGTGATGACCGCGATGGCGGTCGCGTAGAACTCGGTGGCGGTCCGCAGGCCGAGGAGAGTGACGGCGATGCCGCCGAGGACGGCGGGCACGCTGTTGCCCAGGTAGTTGATGATGTTGGCCAGGGTGAAGACCGCGCTGCGCTCGTGCGGGCGGGCGATGCGGGTGAAGGTGCCGAAGGCGGCCAGGACCGAGGCGCCGAGGCCGAATCCGGCGACGACGGTTCCGGCGGCCGAGAGCAGGGCCTGGCTCTGGGTCACGCCGGCCAGCGAGACCAGGGTGCCGAGACCCAGCAGGGCGGACGCGGGAGCGAGCAGTCCGGACGCGGGGCGGGAACGGAGCAGGGAGATCGCGAGCGCTCCGGAACCGGCCAGCAGTGTGACGACGACACCGCCGGTCAGGTGGCTGTGCAGACCGAGGAGCTGGGCCGCGACGGACGGGCCGAGAGAGAGGTACATCCCGGCCAGTGCCCAGCCGGCGATCATGGCCGGGATCACCGGGACGATCTCCGCCCGCAGATGGGAGGGCATGGCGACCTTCGGACGCAGCGAGGCCAGGGCGCCGGGCCGGCGCTGCGAGGTCTCCGGCATCCGGGTCACGAACAGCGCGGCGAGGACCATGCCGCCGAACAGCATCCCGTAGACGAGACGGGTCGGGGCGGGGCCGTACTCCACCAGGACGCCGGAGCCGAGCGCTCCGAAGGCGAGGCCGGTCAACGGGGTGACCGAGTTGATGACGCCGGCCCGGCCACGGGCACGGGCCGGTTCCAGGTCGACGAGGGCGGCGCTCAGGGTCGTGGTCGCGGCACCGGTCGCGATGCCCTGCAGCACCCGGGCGACGGACAGTACGACCACGTTCCCGGCGGTGAGGAACAGGACGAGCGCGATCATCTCCAGGGCGATCGCCCCGGCCAGGACCGGCCGTCGGCCGAGGTGGTCGGAGAGCCCGCCGACGGTAAGCAGCGCGCCGAGCAGCCCGACCACGTAGAGGGCGAACACGACGGTCAGCACCCAGGCGGAGAAGCCCCATTGCTGCTGGTAGATGACGTACAGCGGGGACGGTGCGCTGGAGGCGGCCAGGAAGAGGACGAGTACGGCGGCGACCGCGGTGAAGGCACCCGTACCGCCGCGGCGGGGCTTCCGCTCCGGCGGCGGCCGGTACGAGCCGTTCCCCGGTGTGCGCCGCGGCCCCTCGGCCGGCGAATGGTGCGGGCGGTGCGGCTCACCGCTGGGGCGGTCGACCACGGCGCGGGTGACGGGGGTGACGGGGGTGCGGAGGGCGTACCAAGACATGAAGACCTCGCAGTGATCGTTGCCTTTAGGGCATGAGGGTAGCCCAAAAAGCAGCGACAACTGCAACATAAACGCAGTGTTCGCTGCGTCACATGGCCGGTCCGGGGCCGCTCCGAGTGGGCGCCCTCAGTGGGAGTCGCGGGGGACCTCGTGTCCGCGGTTTCCGCGCAGGAATCCGAAGTCGGCGCCCCGGTCTGCCTGTTCCACGTGCTGGGTGTAGAGCCAGGCGTAGCCGCCGGCGTGCCGTTCGGCGGGCGCCCGCCACGCCTGCCTGCGTCGCGTGAGCTCGGCGTCGTCGACGTCCAGGCGCAGGGTGCGGTTCGGGACGTCGAGGACGACCGGGTCCCCGTCGTGGACCAGGGCGAGGGGTCCGCCGACGGCGGCCTCGGGCGCCACGTGCAGGACCACCGTCCCGTACCCGGTGCCGCTCATCCGGCCGTCGCAGACGCGCACCATGTCCTTGACGCCGGCCTTCAGCAGCTTGGCGGGCAGGGGGACGTTGGAGACCTCGGGCATGCCGGGGTAGCCCTTGGGGCCGGCGTTGCGGATGACGACGACGGTGTTCTCGTCGATGTCGAGATCCGGGTCGTCGGCCACGTCGTGATACGCCTCGGGAGAGTCGAAGACACGCGCGGGGCCGCGGTGGGTGAGCAGGTGCGGTGACGCGGCGGACTGCTTGATCACGGCGCCGTCGGGGCACAGGTTGCCGCGGAGGACGGCGATCCCGGTGCCGGCCGGCTGGAAGGGGGTGTCGAGGCGGGTGATGACGTCGGAGTCGGAGTCGACCCGTTCGGTGTCCCCGGTGTCTCCGATGTCTCCGGTGCCCCTCGTGTTCTCGGCGATGGTGCGTCCGGTGACCGTGATCTGGTTGCCGTGCAGCAGCCCGCCGCTGAGCAGTTCGGTCAGGACGGCGGGCAGGCCGCCCGCGTAGCAGAAGTCCTCCATGAGGTACGTGCCGCTGGGCATCAGGTTGACCAGCGTCGGCACCGCGCGGGCCAGGTCGTCGAAGTCCCGCAGGCTCAACTCGACGCCGACGCGCCCGGCGAGGGCCAGGAGGTGGATGACGGCGTTCGTGGAGCCGCCGATGGCCGCGTTGACCCGGACGGCGTTCTCGAACGCCGCCCGGGTCAGGATCCCCGAGGGGCGCAGCTCCTCCTCCACCATCCCCACGATGCGCTGCCCCGCCGCCTGCGCGGTTTCCATCCGCCTGGAGTCGACCGCGGGCCAGGCCGCCGAACCCGGCAGCTGCATGCCGAGCGCCTCGGCCAGGCAGGCCATCGTCGAGGCGGTACCCATCGTCATGCAGTGCCCGTTGGAACGGGCCATGCAGCCTTCCGCGAAGAAGCACTCCTCCTCGGTCATCCGGCCGGTCTTCAGGTCCTCCTCGAACTTCCACACGTGGGTGCCGGACCCCACGTCCTGTCCCCGGTACTTTCCGTTGAGCATCGGCCCGCCGGTGACCATGACGGCGGGCAGGTCGACACTGGCGGCGCCCATGAGCATGGCGGGGGTCGTCTTGTCGCAGCCCGACAGCAACACGACACCGTCGAGCGGATTGGCCCGGACCAGCTCCTCGACCTCCATGGCCATGAGGTTGCGGTACAGCATGGCGGTGGGGCGCATCAGCGTCTCGCCGGTGGCCATGGTGGGGAACTGGAGCGGGAAGCCGCCGGCCTGCCACACACCGCGCTTGACGGCCTCGGCGACGCGGGTGAGGTGGGCATTGCACGGGGCGAGTTCGGAGGCACTGGTCGCGATGCCGATGACGGGGCGCCCGTCGAACACCTCGTGTCCGAAGCCCTGGCTGCGCATCCAGGAGCGGTACACCATGCCGCTGCGGCCCTGGGCGCCGAACCACGCCTGGCTGCGGCGACTCGTCCTCGGATCGTCGGTCATGCGGTCACTCCCGTGGCTCTGGCGTCGTCCGCTGCGCGATGGGGCGTTGCCGGGTGAGGACCCGCGGGCCGTACCTGTCCCACCATCATTGAACGCTTCGATCAACGGCGTCCAGGGGGCGGGCGGAGATCGTGGTGCACCGGCTCGCTGGGCCGCCCCCGCGCCGCCGCCTCACCCGCTCCGGACTTCGGTGTTCTGGCAGGCGTGCAGCAGCCAGCGTCCGTCGTCCTGCTTGGTCATGACGTACAGCGGCGCGCCCTCCGTGTCTCCCTCGGCCGAGTGGTAGACCTGCCGGACCTTGACCGCCGCCACGTCCGGGCGCAGGAACTGCGTGTGGATCACCTCGTAGGTGACGTCGCCGTCCCACACGGCCTGGGGCAGTACCGCGCGGGTGAACTCGGCGATCGCGTCGAGGCCCAGGAGCACCTTGCCGTGCCCGGTCGTCCAGAGGGCGTCGGGCCGGAAGAGGGTGAGGAACCCTTCGGCGTCCTTGTCGCGCTGGGTGCGTTCGACGGTGGCCACCACCAGCTCGATGGCCTTGATGTCCTCGGTGTCGGCTTCCGTGGGTGAGCCCTGTGTGTTCATGCGGATCACCGTGGTGCCTCAACCACGCTTGAGGTCAAGGGCCGGCCGGGACGGCGGAGACCGGCAGGGCGGGACGACCGAGACGGACCGGGACCCCGGGCGAGTAGAGGACGCTGACCGGGCCCTCTCCCGTCGCCGGTATCCCGGCACTCGCGACCAGGTCCTCGTCGCACGAGACGAGTCGGGCTCGGTGCAGGGGCCAGCGGGGATGGTGGTTGGGCAGGTACGCCGCTCCGCCGAAGAACATGTTGTGCATGCCCCAGCGGGCGGTGAGGAAGTGCTCCAGGGCCGTGGGCTCGTGGATGCGTTCGCCGGTCCGCAGGGTGATGCGGCTGTGGGCGCCGCGCGGACCCGGCCAGCGGCGGGAGCTGGTGTAGGTCACGGTGTCGCCCACGGAGCGGACGGTCATGCGGGACCACAGGTACGGCAGCCGGAAGCCGACGCGCCCCATCACCACCGGTATCAGCCGCGAGGCGTCCATCGACCGGAAGACCACGCCGCGCCGCCCGTGCGCGTCCACGCTGTACAGACGCACGTTGGTCTCCGGGAACGAGCCGAAGTACGGGATCCCGGGCAGCCGGAACCATCCCACCCGGTGCATGCGGAACGCGACGAGCCCGACGTAGGTGAGTCCGTCGTGCGTGTCGGGGACGGTGCCGCGCGGCATCAGTCCCGCCACGGCGGCGGGCTCGACGGCCCAGTGGATGAAGGCGAGGTCGAGCCACTCCTGGGTGAGGAGCGGCGTCCGTATCGCCGCGGGGGCGTCCGGGGTGACGGCGCTGGGCTTCTGCACGGCGCAAGGATGGCAGACGGTCGGGCGGAGCGGCCCGAGGGGGGCGGACGTACGGCCCGAGAGGAGCGGGCCGTACGTCCGGCCGGTCGGCCGCTCCTGCCGGAGTCCCCGCATGATTGACCCTCGACCTGGTCCAGGGAGCAGAGTCCCCGACGTGGAGAACGAGATGCGCAGCATTGGGGAGATGGCCCGCGACAGCGGACTGGGCGTGAGCGCCCTGCGGTTCTACGACCGTGCCGGGGTGCTGGTCCCCGCCTGGGTCGATCCGGCGAGTGGCTACCGGTGGTACGCCCCCGGCCAGCTCGAGGAGGCCCGGGTGCTGGTCCGGCTGCGGCGGGCGGGTATGCCGCTGGCGGACATCCGGCTGGTGCTGGCCGGCTGGTCCGGGGCGGACGCCGACCTGGTGCGAGGTCTGCTCCGGGCACACCTGCGCCGTCTGGAGCGGGGGCTGGCCGAGGCCCGCAGCGAGTTCTCCACGCTCGAAGCGCTACTCGATCACAGGGAGAATCCCATGACCACCTGGCCGCGTACCGGCACCGTCCACCTGTCCCTTCCCGCACCCGCGCTGGCGGGCGCGCTCGCCGCGGTCCGCTTCGCCGCGGGCCGGGATCCCGAGCTGCCGATGCTCGGCGGCGTCCTGTTCGACGTCGAGGGCGACGCGCTCCACGTCGTGGCCACCGACCGCTACCGGATGGCCGTCGCACGCCTGGCCGCCGTCGGACACGGGGGACCGCGCGAGCAGGTCGTCGTGCCCGCACCGCTCGTCGACGCGATGCGCGCGCTGCTGAGCGACGACGAGCCCGCCCGTTTCACCGTGGAGACCGACCGCGTGACGCTGGAGGCAGGGGAGCGCCAGGCGTCGGGGCGGCGCCTGGCCCACGACTTCCCCGACTACCGCCGTCTCGTCCAGCTGCCGCCGGGGCGGCGCGTCGTCGTCGATGTGCCCGAGTTCCGGGAGGCGTTGGAGACCGGCCCGGTCCGCACGGCCGAACACGGCGAGCCGGGTCGGTCCGCCCGCGACGTCAGCGTGCTCTCGACGGTGGACGACGGCACGGTGATCGTCTGCGGGGACGGCGACCCGGACAGCGACGCGGACGGGGCCGGGCACCGCGTCGGTGTCGACCGCGGGTACCTGCTGGACGCGCTCGCCGCCGCGGACCGGGACCGGCTGGTCCTGGAGTTCGGGCCCGCCCCCACCGCGCCACTGGCGATCCGCCGGGCGGACGACGAGGGGGCGTTCTCGCTGCTGATGCCGGTCCGCCTGGACGACTGACGGCTCTCCGGTCGCCCGCCCCGTGCCCCTCCCCCACCCTGCGTCCCCCGCGCCGACGGCGTTGTCAGTGGGCTCGCTTACAGTCGTCAGCACTTGATCACTGCGGTGCGGGGAGGCACTCATGGGGTGGGTGACGGCCGGGGACTACGAGGTCGCCCTGGACGAGGGGAAGGTGGTGTGCCGCAACGCCACCGGACGACGGCTGAAGTCGGTGCCGGCCAAGCTCGCGGACGATCCCGCGGTGGTCGGACTGCGGCAGCTCGTCGAGTGGCTGGAGCGGCACGAACGCCAGTGCCTGAGCGACGTGGAGCGGTGGATGGTGCGATCGCTGCCCGTGCCCCTCGCCGTGCTCACCCGCGTGTGGCCCGACCCTGCCTGGCGGTCCGCCCTGCGCGACCTCGTGGTCACCGGTGCCGACGGCGAGGTCGCGGGATTCCTCCGCGACGCCGACCCCGAGCGCGGCCTCGGCCTCGTCGACCTCGACGGTGACACGGTCCGTGTCGCCCCCGCTCTCGTCCGTCTCCCGCATCCCGTGCTCCTCGAAGACCTGGAGGAGCTGCGGGAGTTCGCCGTCGAGCTCGGCGTCGAACAGCGCGCTCAGCAGCTCTTCCGCGAGGTGTGGCACCGCCCCGCCGGACTCGACGCCGAGGCCTCCTCGGTCGAGGAGTACGCGGGCGGCGCCTTCAAGGAGCTGCGCTTCCTGCACGGCCGGGTCACCCAGCTCGGCCACCGTGTACGGGGCGGATACGCGGTCTGCTCCGCCTGGGAGGACGGCCGGGCCGTGGAGGCCCGCGTCTGGGTCGGCGACTACGACGGCTACGAGGAGACGGAGACCGGCCCCCTCATGTGGACCGACGCCGCCGGGCGGGTGCTGAAGCTGGGCCGGGTCGGTCCGGTCGCCTGGTCGGAGGGCATGCGCATGGCTGCCGCGCTGTACGCCGGTCGCGACATCGAGGACGAGGAGCGGGCCGCGTGAACGCCATGGACACCACCACCGCGCCCCACGGCGCCCCCGGCGCGCGCGAGGTCACCGGCCTCGACGACGCCACCGCCTCGGCGCTGCTCGAGGCCGGCGCGCTCCTGCCGCCCGGCAGCAGCGGCCGGGAGGACGCCGACGCCCTCACCGTCCGTACGTACACGCATGCCGCGCTCGGCGAGCGCAGCGTCGTCCGGCTGGTGCCGGGCACCCTCGGTGAGGCCGAGGACCTCGCTCTGGACTTCCTCGGCCTCGTGCGGGACGCGGAGACTCCCGAGGTCGGGCAGGTCAGGCGGGAGACTCTCGGCTTCCCGGCCTGGGCCCTGGTCAACGACCCGGCCAACGGGCACCACGCGCTGGCCCTGGTCAAGGACGTCGAGCGGCTCGCCCGCCAGGCCAAGTCCCGCCCGGGCACCGCCAAGGAGGGCTTCGAGCAGCTCGGCGACCGGCTCGGCCGGGCCGTGCCGCACTTCCTGCCGACCTTCTACGAGCAGGCCGCGCGGATCTTCCTGCAGTTCGACAACACCACCTACGCCGCCGCCTTCTTCGGCAAGGCGCGGGAGGCGGAGCGGGTGCACGCGCTCGCCGTCGACGAGCAGCGGCAGCGCGCCGTGTTCCTGGAGTTCGCCTTCGCCGGGGCGCTGACGGTCAAGGCGCTGAAGCAGCATGTGAGGGACCTGGCCGCCAGGCTGGACGCCGCCGAGGCCTGGGCCCAGTTCCGTCAGCTGGCCGTGGAACGCTGTGCGGCCGGTATGCCGCCGTACGCGTCGCTGCCGCAGGACGCGCGCGTGCTGATCAAGGCGGCCGGGCTGGACCGCGTGGAGGCCGAGTGCGACCTCGTCGCCGACCTGGTCGCCTCGCCCGCCGCCGTCCGGGCGCCCGCCTCCTTCTGGACCGCCTACCGGGCGACGCTCGCCGTCCTCGCCGAGCGGCGGCCCGCGGTCCGGGAACGGCTGCTGGAGATCATGCCGGCCGGGCTGGAGCACGGCACCAAGAGTGACGAGTTCTGGCTCGAGTTGCTGGCCGAGTGCGGTGCCGACCGGCTGCTGACCGGCGAGGACGGTGGGACGGCGGCCGATGACGGCGCGGTGGCCGAGGCCTCGGGCGGTGTCGACGCGGCGGACTGGCTGAGCCGTTGGGCCGCCCATCGCAAGCGCGGCGCCACGGTGTGCGACGGCTCCCCGGCCACGCTCGGCCTCGTCGCACGGATGGCGCCCCGGTTGCGCGCCGACGGACGGGCCGTCGACCTGTTCACCGGCCGTCGGCACGTGGGCGTCGACATCGCCCTGCTCGACCTGTGCGCCGCGGAGGACATTCCCCTCGCCCTGCCCGACGCCGACGCCGAGGTCCACCTCGGACTGGACCGCTGGGTGCTCGACACCCGGCCGGAGCGGCGTGAGCTGGCCGCCGTCGCCGCGGACCCACGGCTGCGCCCCCTGCTGCTGCGGGCCGTCGGTGCCGCAGGCCACGAGCGGCGGTCGAACGGGGTACTGGACCATCTCGCCGACCATCGCGTCCTGAGCGGGGTGCTGCGCGAGTGGCTCGACGGCGCCGTCGGTGAACTGGCCGGCGCGGTGGGCCTGCCCGGAGTCCGCGAGGCGCTGAACCGGCTGAGCCCCTACCGGTCGGTGGCCCCCCGGGTCAATCCCGAGGCCGTCGCCCGTGCCGCCGGGTACGAGGCGGCTCCGCTGCTCGGGCGTACCCTGCGGACCGGCCTCCTGGACGAACTGGGCTGGCCCGCCCTGGACGAAGCCCTGCGGCTGCTCGACGCCGAGACCCGGGCCCGCAACGGCAGCGGCAGCAGCAGCAGCAGCAGCGGGGCCAGGACCCGCGGGGACCGCGACACCGCGCTGATCGTGAACGAGGCCTGGCCCTGCCTGATCCTCAGCCGCGGTCACAAGGCGGTCGTCGTCGGCCCGGACGGGATTCTGCTCGAACACGATCTGCGGCTCCCGGCCGACCTGGACCGCTGGCAGCGCCCGCAGTTCCGCTACGCCGACGGGGAGCTGCTCGTGGTGTGGTGGCAGGACGGCAAGCAGCGCGGCTACTGGTCCACCCGGCCGTCCGAGGTCCTCGCGCTCACGGGCGAGCAGATCTCCCACTGGTGGCGCAACGACGAGGCCGCCCCGTCCATCCCGCTGCCCGACGGCGGCCGGGCCTCCGGCGGGCGCACCCTGCACGCCGGCGACACCGTCCTGCCCGCGAGCAGGCCCGTCATCGGCGACGGCACGTCGTACTGGCGGCAGGGCAGGCAGGGCAGGCAGCACGTGTGGCTGGAGTACGACCCGGCGACGGGCACGCACGGTCGCGCGTCGCTGCCCGCCTTCCTCCGCTCCGGCATCGGCGACGACACGACGCTGCTCCAGGACCAGTGCGAGGTGCTGCCGCTGCAACCCGGTCTGGAACAGAGCCCGTTCGGCACCGACGGCACCGTGCTCGGGCGTTGGGTGCGCGCCGAGGAAGCGGCGGGCGAGGCACTGACCACGGCGGGAACGCCCGACGGCCGGACCGTCACGCTGCGCGCCTCCGGGCGCGGCGAACGCGGCACCCCGCTCGGTGCGCTGCGCCTGCCCGGCGGCGCCGCGCCCGTCGTGGTGCGCACGCGACGCCAGGTCGCCCTGTGCGCGCCGGAGGACGGCGGCGACGCGGGCGTGCTCGGCCGGGTGACACCGAACGAGCGGGGCGGGGAATTCGCCGCGGGCACCCCGTTCGTCCCGCCGGTCTCCTTCTGGCACGCGCTGCGCCCCCGGGACGAGGGGTCGTCGGCCGTCCTGCGTGCCTTCACCGACGACGAGGCGGCCGACCTGCTGCGCGCGGCGGTACGGGCGCTGGCGGAGCGCCAGGCGCAGGTGAGCGCGGCGAAGGCCGCGGACGATGCGGCCGGTGAGCGCGACGCCGACTCCGGAGCGGCCACGGCCACCGGGGCAGCCGACGGGTCGTCCGCGGCGAACAGGCCCGTGGTGCCGACCGCCGACGAGGTGGTACGGCGGATCGTGACCCATGCGCTTCCCGGACTCACCGACAAGCGGCTCCTCGTGGGTGTGACGGCTCTGGTCCGCACCACGGCCCAGATCGCCGACGCGGTCGCCCGCTTCGTCACCCCGCCGGTGGAGCAGCCGAATCCGCAACGGAAGCGGACCGAGGGGATGTTCGCGGACTACCGGCCCGAGCACGGTGACGACCGCACCCTGCGCGCGGCCGCCGACGGCCTGGCTCGCATGTGGGGGTCGTGGGGCGGCGAGAGCCAGTGGACCGCGCTGCGGCAGATCCGTGGCGTGAACCACGTGCTCTCGGGCAAGCCCGCCGACGGCATGCGCCTGCCCGAGCGCACCCGGAGGTCCGCGCTCGACGACGGGTGGCACAGCGACGAGCACACCGTCCCCCGCATCGGCATGATCTGGCCGGAGCTGCTGGGCGTGCTGCGGCCGCTGGCCTACCGGGCCACGGCACCGACCCTGCCGGCGGCGGAACGGGAGGCGCTGCTCCTCCTGTTCGAGGCGCTCGCCGAAGGACCGCTCGCCGCACCCGGGGACGGTATCCGGGAGATCGTCCTGGGCGAGCCGTACGACAAGCACCGGCAGCGGGAGCGTGCGGGGCAGGTACTGCGACGCGAGGGCCGCACCGTGGTCGTTCTCGGCTGCCAGAACGTCGACATGGCCCGGGACCGCGTCAACTGGCTGGCGCTCGAACACGATCCGGCAGGCGTCTTCGGCGCCGTCGCCCACTTCACGCTGGAGAAGGAGACCCGGCACGCCCCGGCGCTCCCCGCCGGCGCACTCCCCGCGGTCGCCCGGCTGACCCGCGACAAGGGCGCCCCGCCCTGGCAGCCCGAGGCGCCGGCCGAGCTCGCCGCGGCCACCGCCCATGGCGTCGGACCGCTCCAGGCCACCGTGCTCCTCGCCGCGCAACCGGAGCGCCTCGACACCGGCGCCCTCGCCACGACCGGA
Source organism: Streptomyces sp. NPDC111628 (assembly GCF_055635195.1). Taxonomy (NCBI): domain Bacteria; kingdom Bacillati; phylum Actinomycetota; class Actinomycetes; order Kitasatosporales; family Streptomycetaceae; genus Streptomyces; species Streptomyces sp. NPDC111628. The sequence goes on from NZ_JBVKBZ010000003.1 coordinate 1,309,955, forward strand.
CTCAAGCCCCGGCAACTGGACGCGGGCAACCGCATGCTGAACTCCCTCCTCGCCACCGACCGGGCCGCGCTCATCGGCGCCCTCCTGCCCGACGATCCGGCCGAGCTGTGGACGACGGGACCGGACACGGGCGCCGTGGGCCGGGTCTGGTCCGAGCGCCTGGGTTCCCTCGTCCGCCTGCCCGAGGACCTGGCCGGCACGCTCGACGGCCTGCCGGTCGGTTCCGCCGAGGCCGTGCTCAATCCCGAGCGCACCCCTTGGCTCAGCCGCACCACGGTCCAACGACCGGACAAGAACGGGCGGCTGGTCGCGGAGGACCCCGCCGCCGTACCGCACCGTCACACCCTGACCGGCGCCGTCGACGCCCTCGCCTCGCTCGCCTACGCCCTCCCCCACGGCCACCCGTTGCGCGCGGCCCTGCCCGAGGGGCTGGCGGCGCTGCGCCGCCGTCTCACCGATCCGGGACTGCTGCTCGACCTGGACGTGGAGTGGACGGAGAAGGGCGGCACCACCGCCGCCGAACTCCGCAAGGCGTACGGGCTTCCCGCCACCGGCGGCGCCGACGCGCAGGGCACGACGCGGGTCGGTGAGGCTTTGGTCCTGCGCCCCAGGCACGGCGACCGGGAGACCGTCCTGGTGCGGCCGGCCGGTCTCACCGGCCCGGACGACGCCGTGTTCGGACTGCTCGAAGGGCTCGTGGGCGCCGCGCGCGGCACCGGGGTGCGGGCCCTGCGCACGATTTTCGGCGACGACCTGGAGCGCAGCGTCGGCGCCGGGCCGGATCCCGAGGAGGCCGACGGACCGGCCCAGGACCCCACGGTCAGTGTTCCGGCGCTCGTCGTCGAGGTGGCGCGGACCCACGGCCTGAGCGAGGACGCGGCGGCGCTCTACCTGCAGTTGCTCGTCCTGCCCGACCCGACCGACCGCAACTGCGCCCGTTGGACCGGCTGGAGGCCCGCGCGGTCGAAGAAGGCCCGGGCCGAGCTGGCCGCCACGAACCTGGTCGTCGAGGCCAAACGGCCGCGGGCCGGCCGTTCCCTCTTCCTGCCCTGCGGCTGGCGCGATCTCAAGTCGCCCGCCCTGCCGGTGGAGACGTGGAAGGAGGGGCTGTACCCGGTCGGCGAGGGATTCCGTTCCGTTCCCCTGCTCCCGGTGCCCGAGCTGTTCACCCGCGCCTGGGCCCGGGTGCGCGACGGGGACGCGCCCGCCTACGAGGAGCTCACCACCCGTGCCACGCGCGGGGGCCGCCGCCGATGACCCCGCACGACGCCCCAGTGACCGCCGCCCGACCCGACCGGAAGATCCGTCGATGACCACCACCCTCTCCCCCGACACCGCCCGCCAGATCGTGCCGCCCGAGGAGCGGTACGCCGCCGAACTGGCCTTCCTCGCCGCCTACGACGACGGTCCGCGCCCGCCCGCCTGGCGGCTCACCCCCCGCGCCGTGGTCACCTTCGTCATGGGCAGCGACGGCCGTGCCCTGCGGCTGCCCGAGGGCGCCGAGACACCCGAGGGCGTGCCCCGCCGGCTGCCGGTGGAGGGCAAGTTCGTGGGCGACCGGTCGCTGGTCGAGCGGTGCGTCGTCACCCTCGCCGGGGAGCGCGGACTGCTGCTCGTCGGAGAGCCCGGCACCGCCAAGTCCATGCTGTCCGAACTGCTGTCGGCGGCCGTGTGCGGCACCAGTGGCCTGGTGGTGCAGGGCACGGCGGGCACGACCGAGGACCAGCTGAAGTACGGCTGGAACTACGCCCTGCTGCTCGCCCAGGGCCCCAGCCGGACGGCTCTCGTGCCCTCTCCCGTTTTGACCGCGATGGCCCGGGGCGGCATCGCCCGCGTCGAGGAGGTGACGCGCTGTCTGCCGGAGGTGCAGGACGCCCTGGTCTCCCTGCTCTCCGAGCGGCGCATCGCCGTTCCCGAACTCTCGGGCACCGACGACGCCCTGGCGCACGCCGCACCCGGCTTCAACCTCATCGCCACCGCGAACCTCCGCGACAAGGGCGTCTCCGAGATGTCCGCCGCGCTGAAGCGCCGTTTCAACTTCGAGACGGTCGGCCCCATTCCGGACCTCGACGCCGAGACGGCCCTGGTCCGCAGCCAGGCCCGGGCCTCGGTCGAACGGGCCGGCGCGCCCTTCAAGGTCGACGAGGCGGTCCTGGAGGCGCTGGTCGTCGCCTTCCGCGACCTGCGCGAGGGCCGGTCGGCGGAGGGCTGGGAGGTCGAGCGCCCCTCCACGGTCATGAGCACCGCGGAGGCGGTGTCGGTCGCGGGCGCGCTGGGGCTGGCCGCGGCGTACTTCCCCGGGGACCGCGATGTGCTGGGCCTGCTGCCGGGGCATCTCCTCGGTGTGGTCCGCAAGGACGATCCCGCGGACGCGGCGCGGCTGCGCGGGTACTGGGACGGTCCGGTCCGGCGCCGCGCCGAGCAGGGTTCCGCCACCTGGCGCACCCTGTGGGACCTGCGCACGGTCCTGGAGGGCTGACCGCCGTGTCCCGCTCCCCGTCCTCCCCCGGCTGCCACTCCCCCTCCTCGCCCCTGTCCGCGGACCAGGCGGTCGCGGCGCTCACCGGCCCCGGGGTGCCGTTCCTCGTGGGCGTACGGCATCACGCGCCGTCCCTGGCCGCGGCCGTGCCGACGCTGCTCGACCGGGCCGCCCCGGACGTCCTGCTGGTCGAGCTGCCCGCCGAGATGCAGGAGTGGCTCCCATGGCTGGGCCACGAGGAGACGCGGGCGCCGGTCGCGCTGGCCGCGGCCGGCGCGGAGGAGGGGTCGGGACCGGCCTTCTATCCGTTCGCCGACTTCTCCCCCGAGCTGGCCGCCGTGCGCTGGGCCGCCCGGCAGGGGGTGCCGGTCGTCGCCTGTGACCTGCCGCTGGCGGACCGGGCGTGGCACGAAGGGAAGCGCTCGGCTGCCCCCGCCACGCCCACCGAGTCCACCGAGTCCACCGCGCCCACCGCCCCGCGCACGGCACCCGTCGCGCCGGAGTCGCAGCCGCAGCCGCAGCCGCAGCGGGACCTCTCGGACCGTTCCGGCCTCAGCAAGGCACTGCGGGCGCGGCTCACCGGTCGTCCCGGTGAGGATCTGTGGGACCGCCTCGTCGAGGCCACGGCTCCGGGGTCCGGGCCGGAGGCGTTGCGCCGCGCCGCGCTCCTGACCGGCTGGGCCCTGCGCGAGGAGGCCATGGCCTCCGGAGGCGTACCCGAGCTGGACCTGCGACGCGAGGCGTGGATGCGCTCCCGGCTCGCCGCCGCCACCGCGAACGGTGCGCGGGCCGCCCTGGTCGTGGGCGCCTTCCACGCGCCGGCACTCGTCTCCCCGGCCGTCGCGGCCGAACCCGGACAGGACGGCTCCGGAGCCCCCGCCGGGTCGACCGGCCGGCCCGGGTGGATCACGTCCCTCATCCCGTACACGTACGCCCTCCTGGACGAGCGGTCCGGTTACCCGGCCGGCATCCGGGATCCCGAGTGGCAGCATCTGGTGCTGCGCGCGGCCGGTGATCCGGGGGCGCTGGAGGAGGCACTGACGCACGCGGCCGTACGCGTGTGTGCGGCGCTGCGCGGCCTAGGGCATCCGTCGGGTCCGGCCGACGCGCGCGAGATCGTACGGTTGGCCTCGGACCTGGCACGGCTGCGCGGGCTGCCGGCGGCCGGCCGGGGGGAGCTGGTCGAGGCGGTGCAGACCGTACTCACGCAGGGCGAGCCGTACGGCAGGGGGCGGGCCGTCGCCAGGGCGATGGAACAGGTGCTCGTCGGCACCCGCAGCGGCCGCCCCGCCCCGGACGCACCGCGCAGCGGCCTCGCTCCGGCGGTCGAGGCCGAGCTCACGGCCCTGGGGCTGCCCGGTCCGGGTTCGGCCGGCGGCGGGCCGACGGGGACGGGCAACACCGCACGGGGCAGCGGCGCCTCGGGGGGCACCGCGTCGACGACCGCCAGGGATCTGCGGCTGGACCCCCTCCGGTCCGGCCTCGACCGCGCGCGCGACCTGTTGCTTCGCCGCCTGACGGTGTGCGGCGTGCCGTACGCCGAGGCGCGGGGTGCCGTCGGTGCGGGCGGCGCCGAGACGTTGACGACACGGTGGGAGGTGCGCTGGACGCCGGCCACCGCGGCGATGCTGTCCGCGCTCGGCGTGCACGGTGTCACGCCCGCCCAGGCCGCCGAGGGGGTGCTGCGCGAGCGGTGGCGGACGGAGCGGGACGAGGGCGGCCCCACCGCCGCGCAGACCCTGGACGGACTCCGGCAGGCGGCCGAGTGCGGTCTGCCGGACCTGGCGGACGCCCGGCTCACGGAGGCCGCCGACGTGCTGCCCGGTGCCGCCGCGCTGCCCGAACTTCTCACCGGCCTCGGCCTGTTGGACCGGTTGCGGGCGGGGCACGTCCCCGGGCTCGGTGCCGACGAGGACCGTGCGCTCCGGGCCACCGCCGTGGCCGAGCTGCTCACCGCCGCGGCGGTGCGCCAGGTGGACGGGCTGAGCGGTGCCGAGGACCCGGCGGACGCGCACGCCCTGCTGGAACTCGCCCACCGCGCGGACGTGCTCGGCGGCGTCCGGCTGGCCGATGCGCTGGCCCGGTTGGCCCGCGAGGGTTCGCCCCTGATGCGCGGCGCCGCCGGAGCCGTCCGGGTGCTCCTCGGGCACGAGGATCCCGACGTACTCGGCGAGCGTGTCGCGTCCTGGGTCGACGGGGCCCGCGACCGCGCGTCCCGCTCCGCGCTCACCGCCCGGCTCACCGGGCTGCTGACGGCCGCGGGGCCGCTGCTGGAGTCGGCGGCCCCGGCGCTCGAGCCGCTTCTCGACCGGGTGTCGGAGTTGGCCGACCGGGAGTTCCTGGACCGGCTGCCGGCCTTGCGCGGCGGCTTCGACACCCTGAGCCCGGCCGCCCGCGACCGGCTGCTGTCCGTCGTCGAGGAGCGCGTCGGCGTGGACCGGCCGGCCGACACCGGCGGGGTGGATCCCACGGCGCTCGCCCTGTGGACCCGCGCCGACCTCATGGCGCGGGCCGCCCTCGACGGGTTGGGACTGCTGCCCCCGGCCCCGGCCCCGGCGCCGGCCCCGGATCCGGACCGGCTCCAGGCCCCGGCCGACGACGCCGACCCGCCCCAGGCCACGGCCACGGCTGCCGTCGGCACCCCGTCCGTCGGCGCCGGGGATCACCGCCTCACGCCCGCCGACCGCTGGCGGCTCGTGCTCGGTCGCCGTACCGACCGGCTGTCCCTTGCGGCGGCCCGGGCAGCCACCGCCTTGGACGAGCTGTACGGCAGCGGACGCGGCGAGGGCAGCCGGGGTGACCTGACCGGGCGAGGCCGGGGCGGCCCGGGCGGCGGCCGGGAGCCGTCGTATCCGAGTGTGCGCGAGTGGTCGGAGGAACTCGCGGCGCTGTTCGGGCCGGGCATCCGTGAGGAGGTCCTGGCGGCCGCGGCCTCCTCGGGCCGGCCGGACGTCCTGGCCGAACTCGACCCGGACAGCGTGCGGCCCTCCGTCGATCTGCTGCGCACCGTGCTGCGGCATGCGGGAGGCCTGCCCGAGGCACGGCTGGCCGCGCTCCGGCCGCTCGTGCGGCGCCTGGTCGAGGCCCTGACCCGGGAGTTGGCCACCCGGTTGCGCCCCGCGCTGCACGGGACCGTGGTGCCGCGCCCCAGCCGCCGGCCGGGCGGTGGCCTCGACCTCCCCCGCACCCTGCGCGCCAACCTGGCCTCGGCGCACCGCGGTCCGGACGGCACGGTCCGGGTGGTCCCGGAGCACCCCGTCTTCCGCACCCGGGCCAGGAGATCCCCCGACTGGCGACTGGTCCTGGTGACGGACGTGTCGGGGTCCATGGAGGCGTCCACGGTCTGGGCCGCCCTCACCGCGTCGGTGCTGGCGGGGGTGCCCACCCTGTCCACGCACTTCCTGGCCTTCTCCACGGAGGTCATGGACCTCACCGACCACGTCGACGATCCGCTGTCCCTGCTGCTCGAGGTCAGCGTGGGCGGCGGCACGCACATCGCCGCGGGGCTGCGGCACGCCCGTGAGCTGGTCACCGTGCCGTCCCGCACCCTCGTGGTCGTCGTCAGCGACTTCGAGGAGGGCTATCCGCTGGGCGGACTGCTCGCCGAGGTCCGCGCCCTGGTCGGCGCCGGCTGCCATGTGCTGGGCTGCGCGAGCCTCGACGACGCGGGCCGCCCGCGCTACTCCACCGGGGTGGCGGGACAGCTCGTCGCCGCGGGCATGCCGGTCGCCGCGCTCAGCCCGCTCGAACTCGCCCGCTGGGTAGGGGAGAAGATCGCATGAGCCCACTCCTTCCGCCGGTCAGCCCCTCGGTGACCGCCGAGCTCGTCGCCGCGCTCACACCCCGGCTGCGCAAGCGGCTGGACGCGGGGGTCGCCAAGGTCTCGGGGCGGCCGGCGATCCGGGACGGCGACATCGTACGCATCGCGGTCGACGACGAAACCGACCTCGAACTGCACGCTCCCGACGGGGTCGTGTCCAGTGCCGAGGCGATCCGCTGCGGGTGCCTGCTGGCGCCCGACTGCCTTCACCGGGCCGCCGCGGCATCGGCGGCCCCGGTCGCCGATCCCACGGAACCGGCAGTCGGTGCGCCGTCGCCCACGGAGCCACCGCAGACGGCACCTCCGGCACCGGCCGGGGCCTCCACACCCGCCTCAACACCCGCCCCGGCCCTTGCCCGGCCCGCTGCCCAGGCCTTGGGCGCCGCTCCCGGCGACGCCCCCGCCCCGGAGTCGGCCACCCCCGCCCAGTGCACCGCCTCGGCGGCGCTGCACGACGCGGCGGCCGCCGTGCTGGAGGCAGGCATCGAAGGTGCCGGGGCCGTGCTCCAGGCGGAGCTGCTGCGGGCCGCGCACACCGCGCGACTCGCGGGCCTCCCGCGCGCGTCCGGCCGTGCCGTCGCCGTGGTCACGGCGTTGCGCGCGGCCCGTGCCGCCGACCCCGCCCACCGCCTGAGCGATCTCAGCGCCGCACTGCGCGACGTCCTCCTCCTCGCGCACCGCCTCCCGCACGCCACGGGGCCCGAGCTCGCCGGGCTGCGCGGCAGCGTACGCCAGCCGTACTCACCGGACGGGTCGCTGCGCCTGTACGGGCTCTTCGCCGAGCCGGTCCTCACGACGACCGGCTACGGGGGCACCGTCACCTGGACCGCCGATGGCGCGGGGCGGCTCTACACGGTCCCGGACGTGGCCCCGGGCGGCGCCGAACGGGCCACGGGCTCGGCGGACCGTGCCGTGCGCATCGGCGACACGTCCCTGACGCATCGCGAACTCTCCCGCGCGGGGCTCGCCGTGTCGGGGGCGACGGTCTCCCCGACCGGCCGCCTGGGCGCGGGGGCGGGCGTACGGGCCGTGCGCGCACCGGGCACCTCGTGGCACGCCGAGCCGCTGGACCGGCTGTGGGCGGTGCCGGTGGCCGAGCAGGTCTCCCGGGCCCTGGCGAGCGTCCTGGACGCAGGGAGGACCGAAGACGCCCACGACGCCCAGAACCTCGCCGTCGCTGCTGAAGGCACCGCTCGGGACGGTCAGGACCTGCTGTTCCTCGACGTCACGCTCGTCGGCACGGTCCGCGAGGCGGCGGGCGAGTGTCTGCTCGCCGACTGCGACGGGCTGACGGTCCGACTGGCCGCCGCCCACGACGACCCCGCGTTGCCCCACCGTGAGAACCTGCGCCTCCTGGCTCGGCTCACGTCCGCGCGCAGTGCCCGGCTCCGCGTGGTCGCCCGGCTCACGCCCGCCCCCCAGCCCCGCGCGTTGCTGCTGGCGGCGAGCCGTCCCACCGATCCGGACGGCCGCGTCGACCTCGGCCTCGACCGGCTCCGCCGGGCGGACCTGCCCTCGGATGCGGCGTCGGGCCCCGCGGGCGAGGCGCGGACCACGCCGTCCGTACCGGCGGCGACCGCCACGGACGAGGCTCCCGTGCATCTGCTGCGGCGCCGGGTACACCAGGCCGCGTCCGGTGGCCGCCGCGTGCTGGCCTTCCCCGGGAGCCGGGAGTCCGGCGCCACGCGCCTGCGCCGGTACGGCCTCGGCACCGCCGGTGAGCTGCTCGCCGAGTTGCACGCCACCGCCGCGGAACGGGCGCGCGACCCCTTCGGCCGGCTACTCCCGGCCGACACCGGTCGCTTCGCCCACGCGTGGCTGGGCGCGGCCGTCTACGCGGAGGAGGTGGACCGTGCCCTGTGCGCCGCCGCGTGGGGCGCGAGGCTCCCCGGCCTCACCTCTGTGTGATCAGCCGTCCCGGCAGGCAAGCAACCCGGCGGATCACCGTAGTATCGGATGATCTCGTGGGGGAAGGCGGGCGGACATGGGCAGGCAGCGTCCCGGTACGCCGACGCTGGAGGAGGTGGCCGCCCGCGCAGGCGTGGGGCGAGGCACCGTCTCAAGGGTCGTCAACAACGCGGCCGGCGTGCGCGACTCGACGCGCCGCGCCGTGCAGCGGGCCATCGCCGAACTGGGGTACGTGCCGAATCTCGCGGCCCGTTCCCTGGCGGGCCACCGTGCCGACGCCGTCGCGCTGGTGATGACGGAGCCGGACTGGCGGCTGTTCGGGGAGCCGTTCTTCACGGAGATCGTCCACGCCGTCGGCGACGCCCTCACCGACACCCCGTTGCAGCTGCTGCTCACCCTGGTCCGCACGGACACCGAGCGGCGGCGTTTCGTGGAGTACGCGCGCGGCGGCCGGGTCGACGGGGTGCTGCTCATGTCCGTGCACGCCGAGGATCCGCTGCCCGACATGCTCGCCGAGGCGGGGCTGCCCACCGTCATGCTGGGGCGGCGTTCCGGCGAGGAGTGCGTCACCTACGTCGACGCGGACAACGCGGGCGGTGCGCGCGGCGCGGTGACGTATCTGCTGGACGGCGGCCGGAGCACGATCGGGGCCATCAGCGGACCGCTCGACATGTACGTCGCCCAGTGCCGACTGCGCGGGTACCGGGAGGCCCTGGAGGCGGCGGGAGTGGCGGCGGGGGCGTCCCTGGTCGTCGAGGGGAGCGACTTCACGGAGGAGAGCGGGCACCGGGCGATGACCGACCTGCTGGCCCGGCGCCCGGACCTCGACGCGGTCTTCGCCGCCTCGGACACGCTGGCCGCCGGGGCGCTCAACGCGCTGCGCGCCGCGGGCCGGCGAGTGCCGCAGGACGTCGCCGTGATCGGCTTCGACGACTTCCACCCGGCCCGTCCCACGGACCCGCCGCTGACGACCGTCCGGCAGCCGCTGGAGGAGATCGGCCGCACGATGGTGCGGCTGCTGCTGGAGGAGATGGAGGACACCCCGGTCGCCTGGCGGCACGTCATCCTCCGTACGGAACTGGTGCTCCGGGACTCCGCCTGAGCGACCCGGCCGCCGGGAGCGCTCCCGGACCGGGACCTCTCCCACCTGCGGCTTCGAGATTCGTTCGACAACTCTGGCGCGCACAGCCTTGTCAGGAACATGAACCGCTCCTACAGTCCTCAATCAACCGGTAAGTGGGAGCGCTCCCATCAGTGGGGAGTTGGGAGCGCTCCCGCACCGGCCCCTCCTTCCCCCCGCACCCTCCCGGAGAGGCCCCCATGCGAACGTTACGGCCCCAGGCCCGCGCCCCTCGCGGCCTCTTAGCGGCCCTGGGCGCGGCCTTCGCGGCCTTCGCCCTCGTCGCGTCCCTCGTGGCCGCCGCCGCGCCGGCCCAGGCGGACACCACGATCTGCGAACCCTTCGGGACGACGACGATCCAGGGCCGGTACGTCGTCCAGAACAACCGCTGGGGCTCCACCGCCACCCAGTGCGTCACCGCCACCGACACCGGCTTCCGGGTCACGCAGGCCGACGGATCGGCACCGACCAACGGGGCGCCGAAGTCGTACCCGTCGGTCTTCAACGGCTGCCACTACACGACCTGTTCGCCGGGCACCGCCCTCCCCGTCCGCCTCGACACCGTCTCCGAGGCGCCGTCCAGCATCTCGTACGGTTTCGTCGACGACGCCGTCTACAACGCCTCGTACGACATTTGGCTGGACCCGACGGCCCGCACCGACGGAGTCAATCAGACCGAGATCATGATCTGGTTCAACCGGGTGGGCCCGATCCAGCCCATCGGCTCACCGGTGGGCACGGCCTCCGTCGGCGGCCGGAGCTGGGAGGTGTGGAGCGGCGGCAACGGATCGAACGACGTGCTGTCGTTCGTGGCACCGTCGGCGATCACCGGCTGGAGCTTCGACGTCATGGACTTCGTCCGGGCGACCGTCGCGCGCAGACTCGCCGAGGACGACTGGTACCTGACGAGCGTTCAGGCGGGGTTCGAACCCTGGCAGAACGGCGCCGGACTGGCCGTGAACTCCTTCTCCTCCACCGTCGAGACCGGCGGCACCCCCGGCGGCACCGACCCCGACCCCGATCCCGGTGACCCGGGCGCCACGACGGCCTGTGCGGTGTCGTACGGCACGAACGTCTGGCAGGACGGGTTCACCGCGGACGTCACCGTCACCAACACCGGTACGGCTCCCGTCGACGGCTGGCAGCTGGCCTTCACCCTGCCCTCCGGCCAGCGGATCACCAACGCCTGGAACGCGTCCGTGGCGCCGTCCTCGGGCGCCGTCACGGCGACCGGCGCGAGCCACAACGCCCGGATCGCATCGGGCGGCAGCCTGTCGTTCGGCTTCCAGGGCACCTACGGCGGCGCCTTCGCCGAGCCGGCCGGCTTCCGCCTGAACGACACCGCCTGCACCACGGCGTAGCGACCCCGCCTCCCCGCCCGTCCGGTCGAAGCGCCCGCCCCGGACGGGCGGGGGTTCCACGGGATTCCCTCCCGATCTTGTCATGACCTGCTCATTCAGACACTCGTTCAGACACGCATCCAGACACTTGTCAGCCCACTCACGGACCGGAACCAGGAGACCCCTATGGTTCGACGCACCAGACTCCTCACCCTCGCGGCGGTGCTGGCCACCCTGCTCGGCTCGCTCGGCGTGACCCTTCTGCTGGGGCAGGGGCGGGCCGAGGCGCACGGCGTGGCGATGATGCCCGGCTCCCGCACCTACCTGTGCCAGCTGGACGCCAAGACCGGCACCGGCGCCCTCGACCCGACGAACCCCGCCTGTCAGGCCGCCCTCGACCAGAGCGGGGCGACGGCCCTGTACAACTGGTTCGCCGTGCTCGACTCCAACGCGGGTGGCCGCGGGGCCGGTTACGTGCCGGACGGCACCCTGTGCAGCGCAGGCGACCGTTCCCCCTACGACTTCTCCGGCTACAACGCCGCCCGCTCGGACTGGCCCCGCACGCACCTGACGTCGGGCGCGACGATCCCGGTGCAGTACAGCAACTGGGCGGCCCACCCCGGTGACTTCCGGGTGTACCTGACCAAGCCGGGCTGGTCGCCCACGTCCGAGCTGGGCTGGGACGACCTGGAGCTGATCCAGACGGTGACCGACCCGCCCCAGCAGGGCTCGCCGGGCACCGACGGGGGCCACTACTACTGGGACCTCGCGCTGCCCTCGGGCCGCTCGGGCAACGCGCTGATCTTCATGCAGTGGGTGCGTTCGGACAGCCAGGAGAACTTCTTCTCCTGCTCGGACGTCGTCTTCGACGGCGGCAACGGAGAGGTCACCGGCATCCGCGGTTCCGGCAGCACCCCGGACCCGGATCCGACACCGACCCCGACGGACCCGACCACGCCGCCCACGCACACCGGCTCCTGCATGGCCGTGTACTCGGTGGAGAACTCCTGGGGCGGCGGCTTCCAGGGTTCGGTCGAGGTGATGAACCACGGCACCGAGCCGCTCAACGGCTGGGCCGTGCAGTGGCAGCCGGGCAGCGGGACCACGCTCGGCGGGGTGTGGAACGGTTCGCTGACCAGCGGCACCGACGGCACGGTCACGGTCCGGAATGTGGACCACAACCGCGTCGTACCACCGGACGGGAGCGTGACCTTCGGCTTCACCGCCACGTCGACGGGCAATGACTTCCCGGTCGACTCGATCGGCTGCGTGGCACCCTGACGCACGCCCCGGCACACGCGCCGACACACGCCCCGACGCCCGCCCGAAAGGCGTCGGGACGTGCGTCGGGACCCGGTCGGCGGGGGCAGCCAGGGCTCCCGCCGACCTCACGTGCCGGTTACAAATCGCTCAACCTCTGGTTGCGAAGCGGTGAGCGGGCGACGATAGGGCCATGACTCCGGCCCAGCGCGCCTTCGAGCGGCTGCAAGCCTGGCCCGACCTCTCGGCGGGTCCGGCCAGTTGCGGAACCGGACGGGCACTGTGCTCCGTCCGCGACGAGATCGTCCACTTCCACTCGGACCGGGACGTGGACCTCCACCTCACCCACCGGGCCATCCAGCGCTTCCAGTACGACCTGGGCGGCTCCACCGCCATCCGTCTGGTGCCCGGCTCCCGTTGGGTGACCGTGCACCTGGACTGCGACGCGGACGTGGATCTGCTGTTGAGCCTGGTGAGCATCGCCCTGAAGGCCCATCAGTCCCGGCCCCCGGCCGACCTCGCCGCGGGTCCACCCGGGCCGACGGTGCTGTCGGTGCCCCCGGGGTGCAACTACCACCGGGTCACGGTGCTTCCGCGTGCCGCGGCCGGGGAGGCCTGAGTCCGGCCGCCGCCAGCACAGCGCCGAGCACGCAGAGGACGCCGGTGACGACCACGGCCACGTGCACGCCGTTCATGAACGCCTGCCCGCTGCCCTCCACCACGGCGGCCCGCAGCCCGGCCGGCATCTCGCCGGAGACGGGCGCCACGCCCATGGCCACGGCGTCCCGGGCCTCCTGGAGACCGTGGGCCACGGCCGGGGGCACGCCCGCGCCGGTCAGCTCACCGGTGAGGGTGGCGCCCACCTTGGCGCTGATCAGGGAGACCAGCACGGACGTGCCGAGCGCGCCGCCGATCTGCAGGGTCGTCGCCTGGAGACCTCCCGCCACTCCGCCGTCCCGGACGGGGGCGTTGCCCACGATGGCGTCGGAGGAGGCGGCCATCACCATGCCGACGCCGAGGCCGAGCGCGATGAACGGCGGCCACATCGTGGCGTAGGCGGAGTCGGTCTGCCAGGTGAGCATGCCGAAGCAGGAGGCGGCCTGGAGCAGCATGCCCAGCGGCATGGTCAGCCGGGGCCCGAAGCGCTGGGTCAGGGCCGCGCCCAGCGGCGAGGCGACCAGCGAGGCGAGGCTGAGCGGAAGCGTGCGCACGCCCGCCTCGACCGGCGTGAAGCCGCGCACGTTCTGCAGGTAGAGCATGACGAAGAAGATCACGCCGAGCATCACGAAGAAGTTCAGCGCGGTGACGATCGCGCCGATGGTCAGCGCGCGGCTGCGGAACAGGCGCATCGGCAGCAGCGGGTGCTCCACGCGGGTCTCGTACCGGCCGAACACGAGCAGGAGCAGGAGACCGGCGGCGACGGCGCCGAGGGTGCCGGCGGAGGTCCAGCCCCAGGTCTCGCCCTTGACGACGCCGAAGACGACGGCCAGGAGGCCGAGGGCGAGCAGGACGAGCCCGGGTATGTCGAAGCGCTCGCGGCCCGCGGCGTTCCGGCTCTCCGGGAGGACGAGGGCGCCGAAGGCGATGGCGGCGACACCGATGGGGGCGTTGACGTAGAAGACGGACTCCCAGTCGACGTGCTCCACGAGGAGGCCGCCGACGATGGGCCCGAGGGCCGTGGCGACGGCGGAGACCATGGCCCAGATGCCGACGGCCATGCCGAACTTCTTGGGCGGGAACACGGAGCGGAGCAGTCCGAGGGTGTTGGGCATCAGCAGTCCGCCGAAGGCGCCTTGGAGGGCGCGGAAGGCGACGACGCCCTCGATCGAACCGGACAGGCCGATGGCGACGGAGGCGAGGGTGAATCCGGCGACGCCCACCAGGTAGTAGGTACGGCGGCCGAAGCGGTCACCGAGCTTGCCGCCCAGGATGAGGGTCGCGGCGAGGGCCAGCAGGTAGGCGTTGGTCACCCACTGGAGCTGGGCCGTGGACGCGTGCAGGTCGCTGCCGATCTCGGGGTTGGCGATGGCGACGACGGAACCGTCGAGCTGGACCATGAACAGGCCGAACGCGACGGCGAGGAGGGTCAGCCACGGGTTGGACCGCAGGCGGCCGGAGGCCCCCGGGGCGGGGGCGGTCCCGGCCGCGGGCATGGCGGGGTGATCCACGGACGTGGAGGGCATGGAGGAGCTTCTCTTCCGGTTTCAGGGGTGGTGCGGGAAGGGAACGGCGCGCCGCGAGGGCGGGCACACGGGTCAGCGGGCGCCGGGGTGGAGGTGCCGCGTCAACGCGTCGAGGGCATCCAGGGCGGAGCCGAGCGCGCCCTGCTGGCCCTCGGTGAGGGAGGTCAGGGCGTGGCGGATGAACGCGGTCTCCAGTTCCCGCACCTCGGACACCCGCTCACGGGCCGTGGCCGTGAGGTGGAGGTGGGCGACCCGCTTGTCGGCGCTGTCCCGCCGGCGCTCCAGGTCACCCTGCTCGACGAGCTGGGAGACGAGGGCACTGACGTTGTTCGGCTTCATCAGCAGGGCCTCGGCGGCCTCGCGCACCGTGACGCCCTCGTGCTGCGCGACGTACCGCAGCAGGGCGAGCTGCCCCTCGGGGGGCTTGGGGTGCGGGTACCGGGCGGTGACCTGCCGGTCCAGCGCCCGGTGCAGGACGGGAAGGCACGCCGCGAGGCCGGAGGCCATGCGGTCGATGTCCCGGCGAGGGGTGCTGGAGTCGGTCACCCGGAGACAATAGATATGGTCAGATAGGTATGTCAAAAGAGGTATCGTGCGAAGGAGGCGGCCGCCCGCCACGCGTGCCGCGCAACGCACTCGCAACGTTCTCCGTGCTGGCATGGGCGGTATGGGCGACACATACGAGGAGACCCCGCGCGTCGAGCTGACCCCCGAGGCGTCCGTACTGCTGCGGCGGCTCCGCGAGGCGCACGGCCCGTTGATGTTCCACCAGTCCGGCGGTTGCTGCGACGGCAGCGCACCCATGTGCTACCCGGCCGGCGAGTTCCGCACCGGCGCCTCGGACGTCCTGCTCGGCGAACTGGCCGTCGACGGCGTCGAGGAGTCGGTGGAGTTCTGGATGTCGCGCAGCCAGTACGAGGCGTGGCGCCACACCCGGCTGACCGTCGACGTGGTCCCGGGCCGGGGCAGCGGCTTCTCGCTGGAGGCGCCCGAGGGGGTGCGCTTCCTCATCCGCTCCCGTGTGATCGACGTCTAGGGCCACCGAGTTCGCGGAGGCACCGCCCTACGGTCTGAGGCTGCCCACGATGTCCGCCGTGGCGGTCAGTCCGCTGTTGATGGTCGGGGCGATGCTCGTGCTCGCCAGATAGAAGCCGAGCAGCAGGCACACCAGGGCGTGCGAGACCTTCAGCCCGCCGTTGCGCAGGAAGAGCACCGCCAGGATGGACAGCAAGAGCACCACAGAGATGGAAACGGCCATCGTCAACCTCCTCCGCCACGTCCACTTCGCGGCGTTCGGCCGTAAGTGTGGCGTAGCGGAGGGTTCGTCCGGGCGGCTGACCTGTCCTCCGAACGAGTGGTGTTCCGACGCTGCCCTACGCGTCCCGGTGCGCGTCGAGGAACGCTTCGAGGCCCCCGAGGTCGTCGGTGTTGAGGTGGTCGACACCGGCGGCGAGCAGTTCGGCCCACACGGCGTCCCGCGCGGACCCCGCCACGTCGGGGGTGGCCCAGAAGCGCACCCGCTGCCCGCGCGCGTGTGCCGCGCCCACGATGTCCCGCAGTCTGCGCCGCTCGGCCGCCGGGAAGGTGCCGACGCCCTGCCAGGTGAAGTTGAGCGTCCAGTTGTCGCTGATCAGCGGGACGAACGAGGCCGGTGCGGTGGTGCCGAGGTCGGTGAGGCGGCCGTCGTAGAAGGCGCGGCGGCTGCGCTGGGCCGCCATGGGCGCACGGGCCGCCCGGTCGCCGGAGACGACCGCCGTGACCGCGCCCGGGAAGACCCGTCCGTGGGCGTAGGAGGTGAACAGGTGCTTGTAGCGGCGCAGTCGGCGGTCGAGTTCGAGGTAGGTCGCCTCGCCCTCGGTCTTGATGTCGATCAGGAGTTGCAGGGAGCCGCGGTCCCGCCGGTAGACCCGGCCGTGGTGCGCGCGGACGCGGGCGGCTAGCGGGTCGAGGTAGAGGGACTCCAGAGTGCGGGACGGGTCCAGGTCCTCGGGGTCGTGGGCGACCAGGAGTTGGCCGCCGACCAGGTAGATGTCGGCCTCGACGCTGCCGAAGCGGTGGCCGAGGGCGTCCAGGAGGGGCCGGGGGTGCTCGTAGTCGTTGTGGGCGTGCGCGCGCCACAGCGGGCGCGGTCCGTGCCTGCCTTCGGACGCCAGCGCGGTGCCGGCGGGCAGGGCGACCGCGCCCGCGAGGGCGGCGCCGAGGGTGGTGAGGGCTCTGCGTCGGGTGGTGAGGGCCATGCTCTGCCTCCCTGGAAATGCCGTACGGGACGCCTGTGAGTATGGGGTCCCGACGGCCCCAGGGAGCAGAGCCGTGCGGCGAGTTGGCCGGACCGCCGCCGGCCGTTCACCTCACCGCGGCCGGGTGCGTCAGGGAGCCCTCAGGTCGACCAGTTGGGCCAGCGCCGCGCGGTGGGTGCCCGCCGCTCCGTAGGCGATCGAGTCGGCCTTGGCCCGCTTGAGGTACAGGTGGACCGGGTGTTCCCACGTCATGCCGATGCCGCCGTGCAGTTGCAACGCCTCCTCGGCGGCGTGCACGGCGACCTGGGCCGCGTACGCCTGGGCCACGGCCACGGCCACGTCGGTGTCCGCGCCGGTCGCCAGGGCGTCGGCCGCGTTCCGGGCGGCGGCGCGCAGGCCCGCCACCTCCAGCCACAGCCGGGCCAGCCGGTGCTTGAGCGCCTGGAAGCCGCCGACCTGGCGGTTGAACTGCTTGCGTTCCTTGAGGTAGCGGACCGTCTCGGTCAGCAACCAGTCGGCGAGGCCCAGCTGTTCGGAGGCGAGCAGCCCGGCACCGGTCCGCAGGGCACGGCGTACGGCCGGTTCCGCGTCACCGAGGCGACGCCCCGGGGCGCCGTCGAGGCTCACGCGTGCCAGCGGCCGGGTGGAGTCGAGCGACACCTGCTCGGTGACCGTGGCGTCGGCGGCGCCGACCGCGTACAGGCCCCCGTCGTCCGCGGGCACGAGCAGCACGTCGGCGACGGACGCGTCGGCGATGCCGGTCGACTCCCCGTGCAGCACGCCCCCTTCGAGGCGCATGTGCGGGACGGGGCCGCCCGGTGCGACGTGCAGCCCGACGGCGAGCACGGCGACGGTCGTGGCGGACGCCAGCTCGCCGAGCAGGTCGTCGGCCCCGCAGGCCAGCAGCGCCTCGGTGGCGACGACGGCACTCGTGAGGTACGGGACCGGCGCGACCGCACGGCCCAGTTCCTCCACGACCACGGCGGCTTCGCGGGGGGTGGCGCCCTGACCGCCCAGCTCCTCCGGGATCAGCAGGCCCGCGAGGCCCATCGAGTCGGCGAGGGCCTTCCACAGCGCCACGTCGTGGCGGGCGGCCGACTCGGTGCGGGTGATGACGCCCGCCGGGTCGCAGTGGTCGGTGAGCAGGTCCCGGACGGCGGCGCGCAGCGCCTCTTCCTCCTCCGAGGGGAGCAGAGCGGGTTCCGGCTGTGCGCTCATCGGGCGAGGTCCTTCCATGCGACGTCCTTGTCGGTGCGCGGCTCGGCGGGCAGGCCGAGGACGCGCTCGGCGACGATGTTCAGCAGGACCTCGCTGGTCCCGCCCTCGATGCTGTTGCCCTTGGATCGCAGGTAGCGGTATCCGGCGTCGCGGCCGGTGAAGTCGACCAGTTCGGGGCGGCGCATGGTCCAGTCGTCGTAGAGCAGGCCGTCCGCGCCGAGGAGTTCGACCTCCAGGCCGCTGATCTCCTGGTTGAGCCGGGCGAAGTTCAGCTTCATGCCGGCGCCCTCGGGGCCGGGCTGGCCGGCCGCCAGTTGCTGGCGCAGGCGTACGCCGGTGAGGCGGGCGACCTCGGCCTCGACCCACAGTCCGAGCAGCCGCTGGTGCAGGTCGTGGGTGCGCAGTTCGGGGCGTTCCCGCCAGGTCTCGGCGATCTTGCCGATCATGCCGCCCTCGCGGGGGATCGGAGTGCCGCCGATGGCGACGCGTTCGTTGTTCAGCGTGGTCTGCGCGACCCGCCAGCCGTCGCCGATCTCGCCCAGGCGGCGGGAGTCGGGGATGCGGACGTCGGTGAGGAACACCTCGTTGAACTCGGCCTCGCCGGTGATCTGGCGCAGCGGCCGCACCTCGACGCCGGGGTCGGTCATGTCGCACACGAAGTACGTGATGCCTCGGTGCTTGGGGACGTCCGGGTCGGTGCGGGCGATGAGGATGGCCCAGCGGGCGAGGTGGGCGCTGGAGGTCCACACCTTCTGTCCGTTGACGACCCAGTCCTCGCCGTCCCGTACCGCGCGCGTGCCGAGGGCGGCCAGGTCGGACCCGGCACCCGGCTCGCTGAAGAGCTGGCACCAGACCTCCTCGCCGGTCCACAGCGGGCGCAGCAGCCGGCGCTTCTGCTCCTCGGTGCCGTACTGGAGGATGGTCGGGGCGGCCATGCCGAGGCCGATGCCGATGCGCCGGGGGTCGTTGTCGGGGGCGCCCTCCGCCGCCAGCTCGGCGTCCACGACGGCCTGGAGGGCGCGCGGGGCGCCGAGGCCGCCGAGGCCCTCCGGGTAGTGCACCCAGGCGAGTCCCGCGTCGAAGCGGGCGCGCAGGAAGTCCAGGCGATCGATGGTCGCCGGCGGGTGGGCGGCCAGCAACTCCTGGGTACGGCGGCGCAGTTCCGCTGCGTCGGTCATGCGGCGGCTCCCTTGTCCTTGGTCTGCGGTACTGCCTTCTCGGGTACGACGGCCACCCGGCCGGTCGTCCTGCCGTCGGCGACGCGCTGCACGGCGTCCGCCGCCCCGTCGAACGGGACGCGCTCGCTCACCAGCGGCTTGACGGCGCCCTGTGCGGCCAGTTCGGTGAGCTGTTCGTGGCAGTGCCGGACCAGCTTCGGGTTCTTGGTGTTGTACAGGCCCCAGTGCAGGCCGAGGATCGTGTAGTTCTTCACCAGCGCGTGGTTCAGCGCCGGGCTGGGGATCGTGCCGCTCGCGAAGCCGACGACGACGATCCGGCCCTCGAAGGCGACGGCCTTGGCGGACTGGGCGTAGGCCTGGCCGCCGACGGGGTCGTAGATCACGTCGGCGCCCCGGCCGCCGGTGGCCTCCTTCACGGCCGCGACGACGTCCTCGGCGTGCCGGTCGACGACCACGTCGCAGCCCAGTTCGCGGGCGACGGCCGCCTTCTCCGGGCCGCCGACGACGCCGACGACGGTGGCGCCGGCCGCCTTGCCGAGCTGCACGGCGGCGCTGCCGACGCCGCCCGCGGCGGCGTGGACGAGCAGCGTCTCGCCGGCTTCCAGCCGGGCCCGGCGGTGCAGGCCGAACCAGCCGGTCTGGTAGCCGATGTGCAGGGCGGCCACCTCGGCGTCGTCCAGGGAGTCCGGCGCGGGCAGCAGGGCGCGGGCGTCGGCGAGGGCGTACTCGGCGAAGCCGCCGTGCGGCAGCGCGGGGTTGGCGATGACGCGGCGGCCGTCCTCGGTCTCGCCGCAGATCTCCACGCCCGGCGTGAACGGCAGCGGCGGCCGGACCTGGTACTGCCCCCGGCACAGCAGGGCGTCCGGGAAGTTGATGTTGGCGGCGCGGACCCTCAGCAGGACCTGGCCCTCGCCGGGCGTCGGCCGCGGCACGTCCGCGAGGCGCATCACCTCGCCCGGCTCGCCGTTCTCGTGCACCTGCCATGCCTGCATGCGGGGCCTCCACCGACTGCGTCGTCCGACCGGGTCACTCGCATACTAAGCGGTCGCTTGCCGATCAGGGAACAGGGTGGGATCAGGGAACAGGGTGAGGGGTCACGCCTGCGAGGGCCGCGCTCGTACATGCATCCGCTCGCCCTGCGGACCGAAGAGGCTGAGGAACTCGGCCGGCCCCTCCCCCGTCGACCCGAACCAGTGCGGTACCCGGGTGTCGAACTCCGCCGCCTCCCCCGCCGACAGCACCACGTCGTGCTCGCCGAGCACGAGCCGCAGCCGCCCCGAGAGGACGTACAGCCACTCGTACCCCTCGTGGGTGCGCGGGTCCGGCTCCTCCCGGCGCTGGGGCTCCAGCACCTTGAACGCCTGGAGGCCGCCCGCCTGGCGGGTGAGCGGCCAGTGGGTACGGCCGTGGCGCACGATGGGCTTGGCGCGCACCCGGGGGTCACCGACCGGTGGCGCGCCGACCAGTTCGTCCAGCGGCACCTGGTGGGCCTGGGCGATCGGCAGCAGCAGTTCGAGGCTCGGTCTGCGCAGGCCCGACTCCAGCCGCGACAGGGTGCTGACCGAGATGCCGGTCGCCTCGGACAGCGCGGCCAGGGTCACCTCCCGCTCCTTGCGCACCTGGCGGAGCCTCGGCCCGACACCGGCGAGGACGTCGTCTGGGGTCGTCATGCATTTATTGCAGTTCCGGCAAACATATTTGTCAATCCCGTGGGATCCGAGCGACCTTCTACGTGGAGGTGGTCACCATGACCCAGAACACGAACCTGAAGGACCTGATGGATCCGAAGGACCCGTCCGGGAGGTACGACGTGGTGGTCGTCGGCGGCGGGGCGGCCGGGCTCTCCGCCGCGCTCGTCCTGGGCCGCTCCCGGCTGCGCACCCTGGTGGTCGATGCCGGTGAGCCGCGCAACGCGCCCTCGGACCACATGCAGGGCTACCTGACCCGGGACGGCATGTCCCCCGCCGACTTCCTGGCCCTCGGCCGGGAGGAGATCGCCCGCTACGGAGTGGAGCTGGTCCGCGACCGGGCGGTGGACGTGTCCCGGGGCGAGGACTTCGCGGTGGAGCTGGCCGGCGGGGACACCGTGCACGCCCGTCGGCTGATCGTCACCACCGGTCTCAGGGACGAGCTGCCGACTGTGGCCGGAGTCGCCGAGCGGTACGGCCGGGACGTGCTGCACTGCCCGTTCTGCCACGGCTGGGAGGTGCGGGACGAACGCTTCGGGGTCCTCGCCACCAACCCGCTCAGCGTGCACCAGGCCCTGATGGTGTCCGGCTGGTCGGACGACGTGACGCTCTTCCTGCACACCGTCGCGGAGCGGGAGCTGTCCGACGACGACCTGCGGCGGCTCGCCGCGGCCGGGGTCAAGGTGGTGCCCGGCGAGGTGGCCGCCCTGCGGGTCGAGGACGACCGGCTGACCGGGGTGCGGCTGGCGGACGGCACGGCACACGACCGCACGGTGGTGTTCGTCGCCCCGAAGGCGGTCCCGCAGACTGGCCTGATGGAGCGGCTGGGGGCCCAGCTGCAGGAGACGCCGTTCGGCGCCTACCCGGTGGTGGACCCGACGGGCCGGACCAGCGTGCCGGGCGTGTGGACCGCCGGCAACGCGATGGGATTCGCCGAGCAGGTCGTCCACGCGGCGAGCGGCGGGTACCGCGCGGCGTCGGCGGTCGTCGGCGACCTGATCATGTCGGACCTGGACGCCGCCCTCGCGGAGTGAGGGCACTCCGCAGCACCCGGGGAGGGCGTACACGGCCTCGCGCGGCAGTCGCGGGGTGTACGCCCGCCCGCTGCGGTGCACCATGACTGCATGCTGCTTGCCCGATTGGCCCAGGTGTCCCGGGAGGTCGCCGCCACGTCGGCGCGGTCCCGGAAGACCGTCCTGCTCGCGGAGCTGTTCCGTGAGGCGGAGGCGGCGGACGTGCCGGTCGTCATCCCGTACCTGGCGGGACGGCTCCCGCAGGGCCGGATCGGCGTCGGCTGGAAGGTGCTGAGCCGCCGTGTCCCGCCCGCGGACGCACCGACCCTGACCGTACGTGACGTGGACGCCCGTCTCACCCGGCTCGGCGCGGTCTCCGGCGCCGGTTCGCAGGCCGAGCGGACCCGGCTGGTCGGCGAGCTGATGGGCGCCGCCACGGAGGACGAGCAGCGCTTCCTGATCGGGCTGCTCACCGGGGAGGTCCGCCAGGGCGCCCTGGACGCGGCCGCCGTCGAGGGCCTGGCCGCGGCGACGGACGCTCCCCCGGCGGACGTACGGCGCGCGGTGATGCTCGCGGGGTCGCTCCAGACGGTGGCCGAAGCCCTGCTGGCCGACGGGCCCGGCGCCCTCGACCGGTTCCGGCTCACCGTAGGACGGCCCGTGCTGCCGATGCTGGCGCACAGCGCGTCCTCGGTCGCCGAGGCGGTCGGCAAGCTGGGCGGCGCGGCCGTGGAGGAGAAGCTGGACGGCATCCGCGTCCAGGTGCACCGGGACGGCGGCACGGTACGGCTCTACACCCGCACCCTGGACGACATCACCGACCGGCTGCCCGAGGTCACCGAGGCGGCCCTGGCGCTGCCCGGCGAGCGGTTCATCCTGGACGGCGAGGCGATCTCCCTCGACACGGACGGACGCCCCCGCTCCTTCCAGGAGACCGCCGGCCGGGTCGGCTCCCGCACCGACGTGGCCACGGCGGCGCGGGCGGTCCCGGTCTCGGTGGTGTTCTTCGACGCGCTCTCGGTCGACGGGCGCGACCTGCTCGACCTGCCGCTGACCGAACGGCACGCGGAGCTGGCCCGGCTGGTCCCCGAGCCGCTGCGGGTGCGGCGCACGCTGGTGCACGGCCCCGAGGAGACCGGGACCGCGGAGGAGTTCCTCGCCGAGACCCTGGCGCGCGGGCACGAGGGCGTCGTCGTCAAGGGGCTCGACGCCGCCTACAGCGCGGGACGGCGCGGCGCGTCCTGGCTGAAGGTCAAGCCGGTCCACACGCTCGACCTGGTGGTGCTGGCCGCCGAGTGGGGCCACGGCCGCCGCACCGGCAGGCTCTCCAACCTCCACCTGGGCGCCCGCACCGCCGACGGCTCCTTCGCGATGCTCGGCAAGACCTTCAAGGGCATGACCGACGCGCTGCTGGCCTGGCAGACCGAGCGCCTGAAGGAACTGGCCGTCGAGGAGCACGGCTGGGGCGTGACCGTACGCCCAGAACTCGTCGTCGAGATCGCCTACGACGGCCTCCAGCGCTCCACCCGCTACCCGGCCGGCGTCACCCTCCGCTTCGCGCGCGTGGTCCGCTACCGCGACGACAAGCGCCCCGAGGACGCGGACACCGTGGACACCCTGCTCGCCGCACACCCCGGGGTGGCCCCGTGAGGCGCAGCGCGGGCCTGCTGCTGCACCGGCGCGCTCCCGGCGGGGAGCTCCAGGTGCTCCTCGGCCACATGGGCGGCCCGTTCTACACCCGCCGGGACGCCGGGGCATGGACCGTTCCCAAGGGCGAGTACGACGCCGGGGAACCGGCGTGGGAGGCGGCCCGGCGGGAGTTCGAGGAGGAGCTGGGGCTGCCGCCGCCCGAGGGCGAGGCCGTCCCGCTCGGCGAGGTCCGCCAGGCGGGCGGGAAGCTCGTCACGGTCTGGGCCGTCGAGGCCGACCTCGATCCGGCGACGGTCGTCCCCGGCACCTTCACCATGCAGTGGCCGCCGAGGTCGGGGCGGACCGAGGAGTTCCCCGAGCTGGACCGGGTGGCCTGGTTCGGCCTTGGCCGGGCCCGCGAGGTGATCGTGAAGGCGCAGGCCGCGTTTCTCGACCGCCTGGCGGAGCACTCGCACTGACGAGACACCACGAGGAACGACGCGACCCGTCCGCGTTGCGGCACCGCGCGCCGCGCGCCAAGGTCGAAGCACGATTGCGCACCCAGGGAGGTCGGCCATGCCCATCGCGACGGTGAACCCGGCGAACGGCGAGACGCTCAGGACGTACGAGGCCATGGGCGAGGAGGAGATCGAGCGCCGGATCGAGCTCGCGGAGGCCACCTTCCGCACCTACCGGACCACGGGGTTCTACGAGCGGGCCGGGCTGATGCGCCGGGCCGCCGACCTCCTGGAGGCGGACCGGAAGGAGATCGGCAAGGTCATCACCACGGAGATGGGCAAGCCGGTCACACAGGCCCGCGCGGAGGCGGCCAAGTGCGCCAAGGCGATGCGCTGGTACGCCGACCACGCCGCGGAGCTGCTGGCCGACGAGGAGCCGGCGGAGGCCGACGTGAAGGACTCCGGCGCCTCCCGGGCCCTGGTCCGCTACCGGCCGCTCGGCCCGGTGCTCGCGGTGATGCCGTGGAACTTCCCGCTCTGGCAGGTGATCAGGTTCGCGGCGCCCGCGCTGATGGCGGGCAACGTCGGGCTGCTCAAGCACGCCTCGAACGTGCCGCAGACCGCCCTGTACCTGGAGGACCTGTTCCACCGGGCGGGCTTCCCCGAGGGCTGCTTCCAGACCCTGCTCATCGGCTCCGCCCAGGTCGACGACATCCTGCGCGACGAGCGGGTGCGGGCCGCCACCCTCACCGGCAGCGAGCCCGCGGGCCGCGCGGTGGCCTCCACCGCCGGGGAGATGATCAAGAAGACGGTGCTGGAGCTGGGTGGCAGCGACCCGTTCGTCGTCATGCCGTCCGCCGACGTCGAGCGGGCCGCCGAGGTGGCGGTGACCGCGCGCACCCAGAACGCCGGGCAGTCGTGCATCGCCGCCAAGCGGTTCATCGTGCACACGGACGTGTACGACGCCTTCGCCGAGCGTTTCACGGAGGGCATGCGGGCCCTCAAGGTGGGCGACCCGATGGACGAGGGGACGGAGGTCGGCCCGCTCTCCAGCGAGCAGGGCCGCAGCGACCTGGTGGAGCTGGTCGACGACGCGGTGCGCGGCGGCGCGACGGTGCTGTGCGGCGGCGAACGCCCGGACGGGCCGGGCTGGTACTACCCGCCGACCGTCCTCGCGGACGTCACCCGTGAGCTGCGCATCCACCGCGAGGAGGCCTTCGGACCGGTCGCCACGCTCTACCGGGCGGCCGACCTGGACGAGGCGGTGCTGATCGCCAACGACACGCTCTTCGGGCTCAGTTCGAACGTGTGGACGCGCGACGACGCGGACGTGGACCGTTTCGTCCGGGACCTGGAGGCGGGCGGTGTGTACGTCAACGGGATGACGGCGTCCCACCCGGCGTTCCCGTTCGGCGGGGTCAAGCGGTCGGGCTACGGGCGTGAGCTGTCCGGGCACGGAATCCGCGAGTTCTGCAACATCACCACCGTATGGCACGGAGCGTGAGCCTTCCGCGACTACGATCCCCTTTGTGAACCGCGAAGTGACCCTGCCTCTGATCGTCGACGACCGCGGCACGCTCCAGGTCGCCGCGTCCGACGTGAGCAAGCTGCTGCGCACGGTCGGCGGGCGGTGGCTGCGGCTGGTGGAGACCGGCGAGGAGAGCCTGGACGAGGACACCGTCGCGGCCCTCACCATCGAGCTGGCCAAGCTGGCCGACCGGATCGACGTGGCGTGCATCGCCCACAGCAGCGGCCCCTCCTCCTGACGCGCCTGCCGCCTGCCGCCTGCCGCCCGGCTCCCCGAGACGGAGTAACCCCGCGAGAGATCGCCGCCCCGGTGAGTGATCGTGGATGGGCACCCCTGAAAAGGTGCAGCACTTTCCGGCCGGGGGGCGCAAGCCTTCCGCGAGGCGAAAGCAGGCACGGTTCATGGCGACTTTGTGCAGACCCTCGGTGTCCGTCCCGGAGCACGTGATCACGATGGAGGAGACGCTGGAGCTGGCGCGTCGGCGTCACACCGACCATCCTCAACTGCCGCTCGCGCTCCGGCTGATAGAGAACACCGGGGTCCGCACCCGGCACATCGTGCAGCCGATCGAGGACACACTGGAGCACCCCGGCTTCGAGGACCGCAACAAGGTCTACGAACGGGAGGCGAAGTCCCGGGTCCCGGCCGTGATCCAGCGTGCTCTGGACGACGCGGAGCTGCTCACCACCGACATCGACGTGATCATCTACGTCTCCTGCACGGGCTTCATGATGCCGTCGCTCACGGCGTGGCTGATCAACGAGATGGGTTTCGACAGCACCACGCGCCAGATACCCATCGCCCAGCTGGGCTGTGCGGCCGGCGGTGCCGCGATCAACCGCGCCCACGACTTCTGCACCGCCTACCCCGAGGCCAACGCGCTCATCGTGGCCTGCGAGTTCTGCTCGCTGTGCTACCAGCCCACCGACCTCGGCGTGGGCTCCCTGCTCTGCAACGGTCTCTTCGGCGACGGCATCGCCGCCGCGGTGGTCCGCGGCCGGGGCGGCACCGGAGTGCGCCTGGAGCGCAACGGCTCGTACCTGATCCCCAAGACCGAGGACTGGATCATGTACGACGTGAAGGCGACCGGTTTCCACTTCCTGCTGGACAAGCGGGTGCCGGCCACCATGGAGCCGCTCGCACCGGCGCTCAAGGGGCTGGCCGGAGAGCACGGTTGGGACGCCGCCGACCTGGACTTCTACATCGTGCACGCGGGCGGCCCCCGGATCCTCGACGATCTCAGCACGTTCCTTCAGGTGGACCCGCACGCCTTCCGGTTCAGCCGGGCCACGCTCACCGAGTACGGCAACATCGCCAGCGCCGTCGTCCTGGACGCGCTGCGCCGGCTCTTCGACGAGGGCGCCGTCGAGGAGGGGGCACGCGGGCTGCTGGCCGGCTTCGGTCCCGGCATCACCGCGGAGATGTCCCTGGGCTGCTGGCAGACCGCGGACGTGCGGCGGGGCGTGCGACAGGACGTGACGCGGACCGCGGCACGGGGTGTGACACGAAGTGTGAGGCAGACATGAGCGAAGAGACGATCTCCCGGACCGTGCCGCCCGTCCGGGACTGGCCGGCCGTCGACCTGCCCGGCAGCGACTTCGACCCGGTGCTGACCGAGCTGATGCGCGAGGGTCCCGTCACCCGGATCTCGCTGCCCAACGGCGAGGGCTGGGCCTGGCTCGTGACCCGTCACGACGACGTCCGGCTGGTCACCAACGACCCCCGGTTCGGGCGCGAGGCCGTCATGGACCGGCAGGTCACCCGGCTGGCCCCGCACTTCATCCCGGCGCGCGGCGCGGTCGGCTTCCTGGACCCGCCCGACCACACCCGGCTGCGCCGCTCGGTGGCCGCCGCCTTCACCGCGCGGGGCGTGGAGCGCGTACGCGAGCGGTCCCGGGGCATGCTCGACGAACTGGTCGACGCCATGCTGCGGGCCGGTCCGCCCGCCGACCTCACCGAGGCGGTGCTGAGCCCGTTCCCCATCGCGGTGATCTGCGAGCTGATGGGTGTGCCGGCCACCGACCGGCACGCCATGCACACCTGGACCCAGCTGATCCTGTCCTCCTCGCACGGCGCCGAGGTCAGTGAGCGGGCCAAGAACGAGATGAACGCCTACTTCTCGGATCTCATCGGGCTCCGGTCCGACAGCGCGGATGAGGACGTCACCTCACTGCTGGGTGCCGCCGTGGGGCGGGACGAGATCACGCTGTCGGAGGCCGTCGGGCTCGCGGTGCTGCTCCAGATCGGCGGCGAGGCGGTCACCAACAACAGCGGGCAGATGTTCCATTTGCTGCTGACCCGCCCGGAACTGGCCGAACGCCTGCGCTCCGAGCCGGGGATCCGCCCTCGGGCCATCGACGAGCTGCTGCGCTGGATCCCGCACCGCAACGCCGTGGGGCTGTCCCGGATCGCCCTTGAGGACGTGGAGATCAAGGGGGTGCGGATCCGCGCGGGCGACGCGATCTACGTCTCGTACCTGGCCGCCAACCGCGACCCGGAGGTCTTCCCCGACCCGGACACGATCGACTTCGAGCGCTCGCCCAACCCGCACGTGTCCTTCGGCTTCGGCCCGCACTACTGCCCCGGCGGCATGCTCGCCCGGCTGGAGTCGGAGCTGCTCCTCGACGCGGTCCTGGACCGGGTGCCGGGGCTGAAGCTCGCGGTGGCGCCCGAGGACGTGCCCTTCAAGAAGGGTGCGCTGATCCGCGGGCCCGAGGCCCTGCCGGTGACCTGGTGAGCGGCCTGGTCGCGGCGGCCGAGGGCCTGCTGGTGCCGCCCGGTCAGGGCAGGGTGGTGCAGGCGCCGGCCCAGCACGTGACCTTCAAGGTGACCGGTTCGCATTCGCGCATGGCGTCCACCTTCGAGGTGATCGTGCCGCCGGGGTTCGACGTCGGCGCCCATGTGCACACCCGCAGCGAGGAGCTGTTCTACGTGCTGGAGGGCGAGCTGGACGTGCTCGCCTTCGAACCGAGGATCCGTACGCCGGACAGCTGGCGGAGGTGGGAGTCGAGTTCGGGCAACCGCGTGGTGCGCGCCACCCCCGGCACGGTCATCGTCGTACCCCCCGGTTGTCCGCACGCCTTCGCGAACCCGACGGGCGAGCCGGCCAAGATGTTCTTCCAGGCCAGCCCGCCCCCGGACCACGAGCGCTACTTCGAGGAACTGCTGGAGATCCTCGGAGAAGGGGGACCCCCGGACCACGAGGCCATCGAGGCGCTGCGGGCGAAGTACGACATCGAGCAGCTCACGCCGCTGCGACACGGTTAACGGATCGGCATCCCCGCCAGCGTCCGCGCGATCACCAGCCGCTGGATCTCGCTCGTGCCTTCGAAGATCGTGTAGATCGCGGAGTCCCGGTGCATCCGCTCCACCGGGTACTCCCGCGTGTAGCCGTTGCCGCCCAGGATCTGGACCGCCTGGGCGGTCACCTTCTTCGCGGTCTCGCTCGCGAACAGCTTGGACATCGAGCCCTCGGCCGCCGTGAACGGCTTGCCGTTGATCGCCATCCAGGACGCCCGCCACACCAGCAGCCGCGCCGCGTCGATGGACGTGCGCATGTCCGCGAGCTGGAAGGCGACGCCCTGGTTGTCGATGATGGGGCGTCCGAACTGCTCCCGGGTCTGCGCGTACTCCAGCGCCACCTCGTAGGCGGCACGGGCCGTGCCCACCGCCATCGCGCCGACCGCCGGGCGGGACGCCTCGAAGGTGGCCATCGCCGCGTTCTTCACCCGCTCGCCGCCCTTCTTGGCCTTCTCCCGGGCGCGGGCGAGGCGGGCGTCCAGCTTCTCCTTGCCGCCGAGCAGGCAGGAGCCGGGCACGCGCACGTTGTCGAGGACGACCTCGGCGGTGTGCGAGGCGCGGATGCCGTGCTTCTTGAACTTCTGGCCCTGGGACAGCCCCGGCGTGCTCGGCGGGACGATGAAGGAGGCGTGGCCCTTGGAGCCCAGGTCCGGGTCGACGACCGCGACGACGACGTGCACGTTGGCGATGCCGCCGTTGGTCGCCCAGGTCTTGGTGCCGTTGAGCACCCACTCGTCCTTGGCCTCGTCGTACACGGCACGGGTGCGCATGGAGGCCACGTCGGAGCCGGCGTCGGGCTCGGAGGAGCAGAAGGCGGCGACCTTGACGTCGTTGGCGTCGCCGTACATCTGCGGGATCCAGGTGCCGATCTGCTCCTCGGTGCCGTTGGCGAGGACGCCGACGGCGGCGAGGCCGGTGCCGACGATCGACAGGGCGATGCCCGCGTCGCCCCAGAACAGCTCCTCCATCGCCATGGGGATGCCGAGGCCGGTGGAGTCGAAGTACTGCTGGGCGTAGAAGTCCAGGGAGTAGATGCCGACCTTGGCGGCCTCCTGGATGACCGGCCAGGGGGTCTCCTCGCGCTCGTCCCATTCGGCGGCCGCGGGGCGGATGACGTCGGCGGCGAAGCCGTGCAGCCAGTCCCGGACCTCCTTCTGTTCGTCGCTCAGCTCCATGGTGAACTCGGCCATGTCCCCTCCAGTGACGCCCGTGCATGTTACTTGCGGTAACACCGAGTGTGTTACCCACGGGTAAGAAAAGTCAACTCCCGGACCCCCCTCGCCCTCCCGTTCGAGGGCCCTCGTCCCGTGAGTGTTAGTTTGCGCAGGCGTCACCGAAACAGCACGGGTGGGGAGAGCACATGAACACCACGCAGCGGGCCGATCAGCAGACATCCGCCGACCGCAGACGGCGCGAGCTGCTCGAGGCCGCCGACCGGGTGGTGCTGCGCGACGGTCCACACGCCTCGATGAACGCCATCGCCGCCGAGGCGGGCATCACCAAGCCGATCCTGTACCGCCACTTCGGCGACAAGGGCGGACTCTACGCCGCCCTCGCCGTCCGCCACACGGACGCCCTCCTCGCCTCGCTGCGGGCCGCCCTGGACGCCCCGGCCCAGCGTCGGCAGCGCGTCGAGGCCACCCTGGACACCTATCTGGCGGCCATCGAGGCCCGCCCGCAGGTGTACCGGTTCCTGATGCATCCGGCGGAGAGCGCCGGCACCCCTGGCGACCAGTCCGAGCAGGGCTTCGACGTCGGCAAGCACTCGGCGCCGCTGCTGCGCCGCATGGGCGAGGAGCTGGCCCAGGTCATCGAGGAGCGCCTCGACGTCGGGCCGGGCACCCAGCAGCTGGCCCGGGTCTGGGGGCACGGCATCGTCGGCATGATGCACGCCGCCGGGGACTGGTGGCTGGGCGAACGCCCCTGCCCCCGGGAGGAATTGGTGCGCACCCTGGCCGACCTGCTGTGGGGCCGCCTCGCCGAGGCCGGCGACAAGGCGGGCGGTCCCGGGTTCTGACCCCCGGCCGCTGCGTGCCCCGGCCCGGCGCCGGTGAGAGCGCTCAGCGGTGCCAGGACGCCCGGGCCACCTGGCGCATCAGCTTCCGGTGCCGCCGGCCGGTCAGGCGATCGGCGTAGACCCGCCCCTCCAGGTGGTCGCACTCGTGCTGGAGGCACCGGGCGAAGAACCCCGTCCCGCGCACAGTGACCGCCTCACCGGTCACCGTGAAGCCCGTCACCACCGCCTCGTCGTGCCGCTCGGTCCCCGCCTCCAGACCCGGCAGCGACAGACAGCCCTCCGGACCCCGCACCACCACGCCGCCGGTCTCCACCAGCCGGGGGTTCACCACGTGCCCGAGGTGCCGCTCGTCCTCGTCGTCCGGGCAGTCGTACACGAAGACGCGCAGCGCCTCGCCGATCTGGTTCGCGGCCAGGCCCACGCCGTGGGCGGCGTACATGGTCGCGAACAAGTCCTCCACGAGCGCCGCGAGTTCCGGGCCGAAGTCCGTCACCTCCGCGCAGGGGGCGTGCAGGACGGGGTCGCCGAGGAGGCCGAGGGGACGGACGCGCCCGTGGGCGCCCGGGATGGAGCCTTGTCGCATGGCGGCCAGAGTAAGGTCCCTGTGTCCCCCGGCGGCACGCGCCCACCGCCGGAACCGGTGGCCGGTGCCGCGATTCGGGAGTGCGAATGGATCTCGATAGGCTGAGGTCCACACCACGTGGCCGTCAGGCTTCACAGGCTTCAGGCGCGGCGCGTACGGCAAGGAGGATCGAGAACTGATGGCAGGCAACTCGGACCCGCTCACGCCGCGGGCCAAGATCGCCGTGACCGCGGGCAAGGCGGTCGCGGCGGCGTCCCGCGCCGCGGGGCGCGGCAGCGGTTCGGTGATCGGCGGCCGGGTCGCGCTGAAACTCGACCCCGACCTCCTCCACCGGCTCGCCGGGCACCTGGACGTGACCCTCGTCTCGGCGACCAACGGCAAGACCACCACCACCCGGCTCATCGCCGAGGCGCTCAAGGCGGCCGGTCCGGTCGTCTCCAACGCGCTCGGCGCCAACATGCCGGCCGGCATCACCTCGGCGCTCGCGGGCGGCGCGGACGCCCGCTACGGGGTCATCGAGGTCGACGAGAAGTACCTCGTCGGCGTCGCCCAGGCCACCGAACCGAAGTGCATCGCGCTGCTCAACCTCTCCCGCGACCAGCTGGACCGCGCCGCCGAGACCCGCATGCTCGCCGAGAACTGGCGCGAGGGCCTGGCCGGCTCGAAGGCCGTGGTCGTCGCCAACGCCGACGACCCGCTGGTCGTGTGGGCCGCGTCCTCCTCCCCGAACGTGATCTGGGTCGCCGCAGGCCAGATGTGGAAGGACGACGCCTGGTCCTGCCCGTCCTGCGGCGGCGTCATGCAGCGCCCGGGCGACGACTGGTTCTGCGGCGAGTGCGGCTTCCGCCGTCCCACGCCGAGCTGGGCCCTGTCCGGCGACCACGTGCTCGACCCGCACGGCTCCGCCTGGCCCATCCACCTCCAGCTGCCGGGCCGCGCCAACAAGGCCAACGCCGCCTCCTCGGCCGCCGTCGCCGCCGTCTTCGGGGTGCCGCCGCAGGTCGCGCTGGAGCGCATGTACCAGGTGCAGGCGGTCGCCGGGCGCTACGACGTCGTCCAGTTCCAGGGCCGCGACCTGCGCCTGCTGCTCGCCAAGAACCCGGCGGGCTGGCTGGAGACCTTCTCCCTGATCGACCCGCCGCCGGCCCCGGTGATCCTCTCGGTGAACGCGCGCGGCGCCGACGGCACCGACACCTCCTGGCTGTGGGACGTGGACTACACCCGGCTGTCCGGACACCCGATCTGCGTGGTCGGCGACCGGAAGCTGGACCTCGCGGTGCGCCTGGAGGTCGCGAACCAGCAGTTCCAGGTGTGCGAGGACCTCGACCAGGCGGTGCAGCTGTGCCCGCCGGGACGCATCGAGGTCATCGCCAACTACACCGCCTTCCAGGACCTGCGCCGCCGCGTCGGCAACTGACCGCGAGACTTCAGGGGATTTTCGTGAGCGACAACCAACTGCGGATCGTCTGGATCTACCCGGACCTGCTCAGCACGTACGGCGACCAGGGCAACGCCCTCGTCGTGGAGCGCCGGGCCCGCCAGCGCGGCCTCGACGTGGCCCGCCTCGACGTGCGCAGCGACCAGCCCATCCCGACCTCCGGCGACATCTACCTCGTCGGCGGCGGCGAGGACCGGCCGCAGCGGCTCGCGGCCGAGCGGCTGCGCCGCGACGGCGGCCTGTACCGGGCGGTGGAGAACGGCGCGATCGTCTTCTCGGTCTGCGCCGGCTACCAGATCCTGGGCCACGAGTTCATCAACGACCTCGGCCAGCGCGAGCCGGGCCTCGGCCTGCTCGACGTGGTCTCCACCCGCGGCGAGGGCGCGCGGTGCGTCGGCGACGTCCTCGGCGACATCGACCCGCGCCTCGGTCTGCCGCCGCTGACCGGCTTCGAGAACCACCAGGGCGTCACCCACGTCGGGCCGGGCGCCCGTCCGCTCGCCCAGGTCCGCTTCGGCAACGGCAACGGCGCTGGGGACGGCACGGAGGGCGCGTACAACGACACGGTCTTCGGCACGTACATGCACGGCCCCGTGCTGGCGCGCAACCCGCTGATCGCGGACCTGCTGCTCAAGCTGGCCCTCGACGTGAACGCACTGCCGCCGACCGACGACCGCTGGTACGAGGCGCTCCGCAACGAGCGCATCGCGGCTGCGCAGCAGCCTGCGTAGGTACAGTTGCGCAGCAGCCTGCGTAGGTACAGCTGCGCAGCAGCCTGCGTGACGCTCGTCCCGGTGGCCCGTCTGATGCGTCATCCGCACAGGTGAGCGGGCACGTCCAGTAGGCGGACGCACGGTTCGGTCCCGCCCCCCGATGCCGCTAGGGTGGCGGGGATCGAGCCGGACAGCGCGGTCCGGACCCGTGCCACGTTGAGAAGGTATTTCGGGCTATGCGCATTGGTGTCCTCACGTCCGGCGGCGACTGCCCCGGCCTGAACGCCGTCATCCGGTCCGTCGTGCACCGTGCCGTCGTCGACCACGGCGACGAGGTCATCGGTTTCCGGGACGGCTGGAAGGGCCTCCTGGAGTGCGACTACCTCAAGCTCGACCTCGACGCGGTCGGCGGCATCCTGGCCCGCGGCGGCACCATCCTCGGCTCCTCCCGGGTCCGCCCCGAGCATCTGCGGGACGGCGTCGAGCGGGCCCGGGGACACGTCGAGGAACTCGGCCTCGACGCGATCATCCCCATCGGCGGCGAGGGCACGCTGAAGGCGGCCCGGCTGCTGTCCGACAACGGCCTGCCGATCGTGGGCGTGCCGAAGACCATCGACAACGACATAGCGGTCACCGACGTCACCTTCGGCTTCGACACCGCGGTGACCGTCGCCACCGAGGCCCTGGACCGGCTGAAGACCACCGCCGAGTCGCACCAGCGGGTGCTGATCGTCGAGGTCATGGGCCGGCACACCGGCTGGATCGCCCTGCACTCGGGCATGGCGGCCGGTGCGCACGCCGTCGTCGTCCCGGAACGGCCCTTCGACATCGACGAGCTGACCGCGAAGGTCGGCGAGCGCTTCTCCGCGGGCAAGCGGTTCGCGATCGTGGTGGCGGCGGAGGGTGCCAAGCCGAAGGCCGGGACCATGGACTTCGACGAGGGCGGCAAGGACGTCTACGGCCACGAGCGCTTCGCCGGGATCGCCCGCCAGCTCTCCATCGAGCTGGAGGAGCGGCTCGGCAAGGAGGCCCGGCCGGTGATACTCGGGCACGTCCAGCGCGGCGGGACGCCGACGGCGTACGACCGGGTGCTGGCGACGCGGTTCGGGTGGCACGCGGTGGAGGCGGTGCACCGTGGGGAGTTCGGGAAGATGACGGCCCTGCGCGGGACGGACATCGAGATGGTGTCGCTCGCCGACGCGGTGGAGTCTTTGAAGACGGTGCCCGATGCGCGGTACGCGGAAGCGGAATGTGTTCTTTGAGGTTGCTGTAGTACGCCGTCTGCGGCTGGTACGTGGTTGCTCGCGCAGTTCCCCGCGCCCCTGAGGCCAGCTGTCCTGCCCCCGGTCACAAGTGCGGCTGGGGGCGGTTCTAGTCTTGCTTCGGACAAGCGGCGTTCAACCGCGCTCAACCCCCACGAAACAGGAGCGGGCGGATGGATCACAGCGGGCACGGCATGACGATGGATCTGCCGCCGTTCACGCTGGGGCGGGGGCTCGCCTGGTCGGCGGATCCGTTCTTCCTGATCGCCTGCGTCCTGGGACTGGCGCTGTACGGGTGGGGCGTCGTGCGTCTCATGCGGCGCGGTGACAAGTGGCCGGTCAGCCGGACCGTGGCCTTCGTGGCCGGTGTGCTGAGCGTCGCCCTGATGATGTGCACCAAGCTCAACGACTACGGCATGGTCATGTTCAGCGTGCACATGGTGCAGCACATGGTGATCAGCATGGTGTCGCCGATCCTGCTGCTGCTCGGCGCCCCGATCACGCTGGCCCTGCGCGCCCTGCCCCCGGCGGGCCGTGGCCGCAAGGGCCCCCGCGAGCTGCTGCTGATGCTGCTGCACAGCCGCTACATGCGGATCATCACGCATCCGGCGTTCACCATTCCGCTGTTCATCGCGAGCCTGTACGGGCTGTACTTCACCCCCCTCTTCGACACCCTGATGGGCTCGCAGGCCGGTCACATCGCGATGATGGTGCACTTCCTCGCCGTGGGTGTGGTGTTCTTCTGGCCGATCATGGGCGTGGACCCGGGCCCGCACCGGCCGGGCTACCTGATGCGGATGCTGGAGCTGTTCGCCGGCATGCCGTTCCACGCGTTCTTCGGCATCGCGCTGATGATGGCCACCTCCCCGATGGTCGAGACGTTCAAGAACCCGCCCGCCTCGCTCGGCATCGACGCCCTCTCCGACCAGAACGCGGCCGGCGGCATCGCCTGGGCGTTCAGCGAGGTCCCGTCCGTGCTGGTGCTGCTCGCGCTGCTCTTCCAGTGGTACGCCTCGGAGGAGCGCCAGGCCCGGCGCAGCGACCGGGCCGCCGACCGCGACGGCGACAAGGAACTGGCGGCCTACAACGCCTACCTCGCCTCACTGAACACACGCGGCGGCTGAACGGGGCACCATGGAGGGCAACGGACACGAGGAGGGTGTTGCGATGCCCGGTTCCACGGACAGTTCGACGAAGACGATGGGGGCGCTCACCATCGGCGGCCTCGTCGCGGTGACGGCGTACACGGTGGCGCTCGGGAGCAACGGCTGGCTGTGGTTCGGCTGGGTCGTGCTCGGTCTGATCACGCTGGGGCTGGTGGCGACGCGCAGCGCCTGAGCCCCCGCGCGGGGTGCCCCCGTCACTCGGCGGGCCGGCTCAGTCGCGACCGAGCCGGCCCGCCGAGTGCACGCCCGGCTGGTACTTCGGCAGCCGGACCGTGATCTTCATGCCCGCGCCGACGGCCGTCTCGATGACGAGGCCGTGGTCGTCTCCGTAGACCTGGCGGAGGCGGTCGTCGACGTTGGACAGTCCGATGCCGCCCGACGGGCTGACCTCGCGCGCGAGGATGCGGCGCAGCAGGTCGGGGTCCATTCCGGCGCCGTCGTCCTCGATGACGACCAGGGCCTCGGCGCCCGCGTCCTGGGCGGTGATCTGGATGCGGCATCGGTCCGCCTTGCCCTCCAGGCCGTGCTTGACGGCGTTCTCGACGAGCGGCTGGAGGCAGAGGAAGGGCAGCGCGACCGGCAGCACCTCGGGGGCGACCTGGAGGGTGACGGCGAGCCGGTCGCCGAAGCGGGCCCGCACGAGCGCCAGGTAGTGGTCGATGGCGTGCAGCTCGTCGGCGAGGGTGGTGAAGTCGCCGTGCCTGCGGAACGAGTAGCGGGTGAAGTCGGCGAACTCCAGGAGCAGCTCGCGGGCGCGCTCGGGGTCGGTGCGCACGAAGGACGCGATGACCGCGAGCGAGTTGAAGATGAAGTGCGGGGAGATCTGGGCGCGCAGTGCCTTGATCTCGGCCTCGATGAGCCGGGTGCGGGACTGGTCGAGGTCGGCCAGCTCCAGCTGGACGGAGACCCAGCGGGCCACCTCCCCGGCGGCGCGGACCAGGACGGCGGACTCGCGGGGCGCGCAGGCGACGAGGGCGCCGTGCACCCGGTCGTCGACGGTGAGCGGGGCGACGACGGCCCAGCGGACCGTGCAGTCCGGGGTGTCGCAGGAGAGCCGGAAGGCCTCGCCGCGGCCGGTGCTCAGCGGTCCCGCGAGGCGTTCCATGATCTCGGTGCGGTGGTGGGTGCCCACGCCGTCCCAGACCAGGACCTCTTCGAGGTCGGTCAGACACAGTGCGTCCGTGCC
This sequence comes from Streptomyces sp. NPDC111628, assembly GCF_055635195.1. Classification (NCBI taxonomy): domain Bacteria; kingdom Bacillati; phylum Actinomycetota; class Actinomycetes; order Kitasatosporales; family Streptomycetaceae; genus Streptomyces; species Streptomyces sp. NPDC111628. The sequence continues at coordinate 1,346,679 of NZ_JBVKBZ010000003.1, forward strand.
CAGCAGGGAGCGCAGCTTGCGGGCCGACTTCCCGGCGGTCTCCTCGGTCAGGCCCGCCCGCAGCGGGGGCGTGGCCAGGGACGCGGTGTGCAGGGTCTGGAAGGTGGCGTGCTCGACCGGGGTGCCCAGGCCGCCGAGGTTCTGCGGGCGGGCCGTGCGCCGCCCCAGCCAGAATCCGGCGGCCAGCAGCGGGAGCAGGGCCACGGCGAGGCCCGCCAGGAAACCGCCCACGGAGCCGCTCACCGCGTCGGCTCCTCGCGCACCTGGCGCACCTCGCGCACCTCGCGCACCTCGCGCAGGTCTTCCGTGCGCAGTTCCTCCGCGTGCAGTTCCTCCGGCAGGTGGAAGCGGGCCAGGATCGCCGCCGTCCCGGCCGGTACCCGGCCCGGGGTGGCGAGGGACACCAGCACCATGGTGAGGAAGCCCAGCGGCACCGACCACAGCGCGGGCCAGGCCAGCAGCGCGTGCAGGGACCCCCCGCCGCCCGGGAAGCCGCCCATGGTGGCAGCGACGGCGAGCAGTGCGGAACCGCCGCCCACCAGCATCCCGGCGGCCGCGCCCGGCGGGGTGAGCCGTCGCCACCAGATGCCGAGGACGAGCAGCGGGCAGAAGGAGGACGCCGACACGGCGAAGGCGAGACCGACGGCGTCGGCGACCGGCAGCCCGCCGACCAGCGCGCTCGCCGCCAGCGGCACGGCCATGGCGAGCAGGGTGCCGAGCCGGAAGTGCGGCACGGCGCGGGACGGCAGCACGTCCTGGGTGAGGACGCCCGCGACGGCCATGGTGAGCCCCGACGCGGTGGACAGGAATGCGGCGAAGGCACCGCCCGCGACCAGCGCGCCGAGCAGGTCGCCGCCCACTCCCCCGATCACCCGGTCGGGCAGCAGCAGGACCGCGGCGTCGGCGTCCCCGGTGAGGGTCAGCTCGGGGGCGTAGAGGCGGCCGAGGGCGCCGTAGAGGGGCGGCAGCAGGTAGAAGGCGCCGATGAGGCCGAGCACGGCGACGGTGGTGCGGCGGGCGGCGACACCGGTCGGGCTGGTGTAGAAGCGGACCACGACGTGCGGCAGGCCCATGGTGCCCAGGAAGGTGGCGAGGATCAGGCCGTACGTGGCGTACAGCGGGCGTTCCGTGCGGCTCTCGGCCCGGGAGGGGGACAGGGCGTCGTCGGCGCCTCGTCCGGCGGCCGGGACGGGGGTGTGCGCGGCGAAGGTGAGGCGGGCGCCGGCCTCGATGCGGTGGGTGCCGGCGGGCAGGGCGACGCGGTCGCCGTCGTGGACGCGGCCGTCCACGGTGCCGTCGACGGTGACGGTGAGCGGCTCCTCCAGTGTGAGGGTGAGGCTGTCGTCGACCCGGACGGAACGCTGCTCCCGGAAGGTGGCGGGTTCGTCGAAGGGGCGGCCGGGGGCGCCGTCGCCCTGCCAGGCCAGCACCAGGAAGAGGGCGGGGACGAGCAGGGCGGTGAGTTTGAGCCAGAACTGGAAGGCCTGGACGAAGGTGATGCTGCGCATGCCGCCGGCGGCGACGATGGCGGTGACGACGACGGCGACGATCACCCCGCCCAGCCAGTCGGGCGCCCCGCTGAGCACGGTCAGCGTCAGCCCGGCGCCCTGGAGCTGGGGCAGCAGGTACAGCCAGCCGACCCCGACGACGAAGGCCCCCGCCAGCCGCCGCACCCCCTGGGAGGCGAGCCGGGCCTCGGCGAAGTCGGGCAGCGTGTAGGCGCCCGAGCGGCGCAGCGGGGCCGCGACGAACAGCAGCAGGACGAGGTAGCCGGCGGTGTAGCCGACCGGGTACCAGAGCATGTCGGGGCCCTGGACGAGGACCAGGCCCGCGATGCCGAGGAAGGACGCGGCGGAGAGGTACTCGCCGCTGATGGCGGCGGCGTTGAGGCGGGGGCCGACGGTGCGGGAGGCGACGTAGAAGTCGGAGGTGGTGCGGGAGATGCGCAGGCCGAAGGCGCCGACGAGGACGGTGGCCACGACGACGAGGGCGACGGCGGGTATCGCGTAGCTGGAGTTCATCGGTCCTCGACGAGCCGCACGAAGTCGCGTTCGTTGCGCTCGGCGCGGCGCACGTACCAGCGGGCGAGGAGGACCAGGGGGGCGTACAGGCCGAAGCCGAGGACGACCCACTCCAGGCCGCGGGCGTCGGGCAGCGCCGCGAAGAGCAGGGGCAGCGGTCCGACGAGGAGGCCGAGGACCGCGAGGGCGGTGAGGCCGGCGCGCAGCTGGCTGCGCATGAGGGAGCGGACGTAGGTGTGGCCGAGGGTGGTCTGCTCGTCGATCTCGGTGCGCGGGCGGTAGTAGCCGGAGGCCCGGCGTGCGCGCCTGGGCGGGCCGGTGACGGTGACGCGCCGTTCGGCGGGGTCCTGGGGCATGGGGTCACGGCCTCCGCATGAGCAGGTCCCGCAGCTCCCGGGCGTGGCGCCGGCTGACCTGGAGTTCCTCGGTGCCGACCAGGACGCTGACGGTGCCGGCGTCCAGGCGGAGTTCGCCGATGTGGCGCAGGGCGACGAGGTGGCGGCGGTGGATGCGGACGAAGCCGCGCGCCCGCCAGCGTTCCTCCAGGGTGGCCAGGGGGATGCGGACGAGGTGGCTGCCCTTGTCGGTGTGCAGTCGGGCGTAGTCGCCCTGGGCCTCGACGTGGGTGATGTCGTCCACGGGGACGAAGCGGGCGACGCCGCCGAGTTCCACGGTGATGTGGTCGAGGTCGGGTTCGTGCACGGGTATCCGCGGCGAGGGGAGGGCCGCGCCACGTTGCTCGGCGGCGCGGCGCACCGCCTCGGCCAGCCGCTCCCGGCGCACGGGTTTCAGGACGTAGTCCACGGCGTCCAGGTCGAAGGCCTGGACGGCGAAGTCCTCGTGCGCGGTGACGAACACGACGAGCGGAGGGCGCGCGAACCCGGTCAGCAGCCGGGCGAGGTCCAGTCCGTCGAGGCCCGGCATCTGGATGTCGAGGAAGACCACGTCGATGGCGTCGGGGCCGTCGGGGCCCGACTCCAGCGCCCGGTTGATGCGGCGCAGCGCCTCGGTCGCGTCGCTCGCGCCCTCCGCCGCGCCGATGCGGGGATCGGCGTTCAGCAGGTACACGAGTTCCTCGAGGGTGGGGCGTTCGTCGTCGACAGCCAGGGCGCGCAGCATGAGGCTGGAGTGTAGGAGTAATCCGTACGCCTGCACACGGGCCCGGCGTGGACGTATCCCCTGGATACAGTGCCCGCATGAGCAGCAGGCCCGCTTCGTTCGACGAACTCGACCGAAAGATCGTCACCGCCCTGATGGAGAACGCCAGGACGTCCTTCGCCGAGATCGGCGCTGAGATCGGACTGTCCTCGACAGCGGTCAAGCGCCGGGTGGACCGGCTGCGCGAGACGGACGTGATCACCGGGTTCACCGCCACGGTGCGGCCCTCCGCGCTGGGGTGGCGCACGGAGGCGTACGTGGAGGTGTACTGCGAGGGGGCGGCGCCGCCGCGGCGGCTCGCGGAGGTGGTGCGGGGCTATCCGGAGATCACCGCGGCGATGACGGTGACCGGCGGCGCGGATGCGCTGCTGCACGTGCGGGCGCGCGACGTGGAGCACTTCGAGGAGGTGCTGGAGCGGATTCGTGCGGAGCCGTTCATCCGGAAGACGATCAGCGTGATGGTGCTGTCCCACCTGATCCCGGACAGTCCGGAGGCAGGGGCGGCCCTGCTCGCCCCAAAGGACGCAGCGGACGTGCGCTGACCAGGGGAACAACGCAGCGATCCTGCGGGAACACGCAGCTTTCGTCGCTTGTCGGGCGCGGTCACCCCTTCTTACCGTGGTGTCAACACATCGTCACACACCGTGAAAAGCGGAGGTACCCCTCTGTGACCGAATCCCGTGTGCCGCGCCGGCGGCGCTTCGTGGTCTGCGAACCCAGACACTTCGCCGTGCAGTACGCGATCAACCCGTGGATGAGCACCGGCCGACCGGTCGACGTCATCCGCGCCCTCGACCAGTGGCAGGCGCTGGTCGACACCTACCGTGCCCACGGCCACACCGTGGACACCGTCGCGCCGGTCCCCGGCCTGCCCGACATGGTCTTCGCCGCGAACTGCGCGGTCGTGGTCGAGGGCCGGGTCTTCGGCTCCCTCTTCCACGCGCCCGAGCGCCGTCCGGAGTCCGTGCCCTTCGAGGCGTGGTTCAAGACGGAGGGCTTCGAGGTCCACCATCCCGAGTCGGTCTGCGAGGGCGAGGGCGACCTGGTGCCGGCCGGCCGCTGGATCCTGGCCGGCACGGGGTTTCGCACCACCCGTGCGGCGCACCGCGAGGTGCAGGAGTTCTTCGGCGTGCCGGTGATCTCGCTGACCCTCGTGGACCCGTACTTCTACCACCTGGACACGGCGCTGTTCGTGCTGGAGGAGGGGTCGGACGCGGACGGCGGGAACATCGCCTACTACCCCGGTGCCTTCTCGCCGGGCAGCCGCGAGGTGCTGGAGCGGCTCTACCCGGACGCGGTGCTCGCCACCCGCGAGGACGCGCTGGCGTTCGGGCTGAACTCGGTGTCCGACGGACGGCACGTGTTCATCGCTCCGGAGGCCGGGGGGCTGGCCGAGCGACTCGACGGTCTCGGCTACGTGCCGGTCCCCGTCGACCTGTCCGAGTTCCACAAGGCCGGTGGCGGCATCAAGTGCTGCACCCAGGAGATCCGGGAGACCCGCTCATGACCGCACCCGCCCGCACCGACCGCGGCTCCGAGGAACTGATCCGCGCGGAGGAGCCCGTCCTCGCGCACAACTACCACCCGCTGCCCGTCGTGGTGGCCCGCGCCGAGGGTGCCTGGGTCGAGGACGTCGAGGGCCGCCGCTACCTGGACATGCTGGCCGGCTACTCGGCGCTCAACTTCGGCCACCGCCACCCGGCACTGATCGAGGCCGCCCACCGGCAGCTGGACCGGCTCACGCTCACCTCACGCGCCTTCCACAACGACCGGCTCGCGGGCTTCGCCGAGCGGCTGGCCGCCCTGACCGGCACGGACATGGTGCTGCCCATGAACACCGGCGCGGAGGCGGTGGAGAGCGGCATCAAGGTGGCCCGCAAGTGGGCCTACGACGTCAAGGGCGTCCCGGCCGACCGGGCGACGATCGTGGTCGCGGCGGACAACTTCCACGGCCGTACCACGACGATCGTGAGCTTCTCCACCGACGAGAGTGCCCGCTCCGGCTTCGGCCCCTTCACCCCGGGCTTCCGGATCGTGCCGTACAACGACCTCGCGGCGATGGAGGCGGCGGTCGACGAGACGACGGCGGCCGTGCTGATCGAGCCGATCCAGGGCGAGGCGGGCGTGCTGATCCCGGACGACGGCTATCTGGCCGGGGTGCGGGAGCTGACCCGGCGCAAGGGCTGTCTGTTCGTCGCGGACGAGATCCAGTCCGGCCTGGGCCGCACGGGGCACACGCTGGCCGTCGGGCACGAGTCGGTGGTGCCGGACGTGGTGCTGCTCGGCAAGGCGCTGGGCGGCGGCATCGTCCCCGTGTCGGCGGTGGTCGGCCGGCGTGACGTGCTGGGTGTGCTGCATCCGGGCGAGCACGGTTCGACGTTCGGCGGCAATCCGCTGGCCGCAGCGGTGGGCACGGCGGTGGTGGAGCTGCTGGAGACCGGCGAGTTCCAGCGCCGGGCGGCCGAGCTGGGCGCGGTGCTGCGCGAGGGGCTGGCCGCCCTGGTCGGCAGGGGCGTCGTCGGCTTCCGGGCGCGGGGGCTGTGGGCGGGCGTGGACGTGGACCCGGCACTGGGCAGCGGACGCGAGATCAGTGAGCGGCTGATGCGCGAGGGCATCCTGGTCAAGGACACCCACGGCTCCACGATCCGCCTGGCCCCGCCGCTGACCGTCACGGCCGAGGAGCTGACGGGCGCCCTCGGGACGCTGGAGAAGGTCCTGACCTCCTGACCGGCCCTGCGAGGTCCTGACCTCCTGACCGGCCCTGCGGGGTTCACCGAGCGGCTCGGCGGTCCTCGTCGAGCCGCTCCACGTGGGCGACGTTGTCCCGGTCCTCGGCGTCCTCGCTCGGACCGCCCGCGAACCAGGCGTCGAGGATCTCGCGCAGCAGCGGCCCGGACGTCAGCCGCAGGCCGATCGCGAGCACGTTGGCGTCGTTCCAGCGGCGGGCCCCGTCGGCGGTGTACGCGTCGGTGCACAGGGCCGCGCGGACGCCCGGCACCTTGTTGGCGGCGATGGACGCGCCGGTGCCGGTCCAGCAGCACACGACGGCCTGGTCGGCCCGGCCCTCGGCGACCTCGCGCGCCGCCCGCTCGGAACAGGCGGCCCACCGCGGGTCCGCCCCGGGGCTCAGTGCGCCGTGCGCGTGCACCTCGTGGCCGCGGGCGCGCAGTTCCTCGACGAGGAGCCGGGCCACGGGTTCGTCCATGTCGGAGGAGACGGAGATACGCATGTGCGAAGCGTACTCACCGGTGGCTCACCTCATCGGCCCAGTCACATGACCGAAGTCACGACCATACCCACGATGATCGGGGGAACGGGTACGAGCTGAGAGACGTACGACCGAGCAGCGCTCCGACCGGAGTGTCTGCGCGTGGAAAGGGAGGCCGCCACGTCCCCCACCGAGAACGGACCGGAGACCGACGCCGCGGCGGTGCGCCGCCACCCCGCCCTCTTCCGGGCGATCAAGCGCCGGCAGAACCCCCGGCTGCGCCGGTCGGACATCACCGTCACGGACGAGGCCGCGGTCAAGCGTGCCGTCAAGGCGGCCTCTCTCGGCAATGCCATGGAGTGGTTCGACTTCGGCATCTACGCCTATCTGGCGGGCACGATCGGCCGGGTGTTCTTCCCGTCCGGGAGCGACACCGCGCAGTTGCTCTCCTCGTTCGCCACGTTCGCCGTGGCGTTCCTGGTGCGGCCGATCGGCGGCATGGTCTTCGGCCCGATGGGCGACAAGATCGGCCGCAAGAAGGTGCTGGCGCTGACGATGATCCTCATGGCGATCGGCACGGCCGCCATCGGGTTCATCCCCAGCTACGACTCCATCGGCTTCTGGTCGCCGCTGCTGCTGATCCTGTTCCGCCTGCTCCAGGGCTTCTCCACCGGCGGCGAGTACGGCGGTGCGTCCACCTTCATCGCCGAGTACGCGCCGGACAAGCGGCGCGGGTTCTTCGGCAGCTTCCTGGAGCTGGGAACGCTGGCCGGGTACACCGCCGCCGCCGGCCTGGTCACCGCGCTGACCGCGGTTCTGGGCAGCGACGGCATGGACTCCTGGGGCTGGCGCGTCCCGTTCCTCGCCGCGCTTCCGCTCGGCATGATCGGTATCTATCTGCGGCTGCGGCTCGACGACACGCCCGCGTACCTGAAGCTGGAGGACTCCAACGTCCACGTCTCGGAGGCCGCGACGGCGGTGGAGACCACCGCCCGGGGCGACCTCGCCAAGATCTTCCGCACCCACTGGCGGGCGCTGGTGCTGTGCATCGCGCTGGTCGGCGCCTACAACATCACCGACTACATGCTGCTGTCGTACATGCCGACGTACCTGTCGGACGAGCTGGACTACAGCGAGAGCCACGGCCTGATGATCCTGGTGGCGACGATGGTGCTGCTGATGCTGATCATCAACCAGGTCGGCCGGCTGTCCGACCACTTCGGCCGCAAGCCCGTCCTGATGACCGGCATGATCGGGTTCTTCGTGCTGTCCGCACCGGCCTTCGTGCTGGTGCAGGAGGGCAGTCTGCTCGCCGTCTCGGGCGGCATGCTGATGCTCGGCCTGTCGCTGGTCTGTCTGCTGGGCACGATGTCGGCGGCGCTCCCGGCGATGTTCCCGACCAACGTGCGGTACGGGTCCCTGTCGGTCGGCTACAACCTGTCGGCGTCGCTGTTCGGCGGGACCACGCCGCTGGTGATCACCGCGCTGATCAGTGTGACCGGCTCCGACATGATGCCCGCCTACTACTCGATGGCGGCGGCCCTGATCGGTGTGGTGGCCGTGGCCTGCATGAAGGAGACGGCCCAGCAGCCGCTGGCGGGCTCCCCGCCCTCGGTGCAGACCGAGGAGGAGGCGGCGGAGATGGTGGAGGCGCAGGCCCCGACGCCGAAGTTCTGACGCCGCGGTCACGGGCACGCGCCGACGGGCGGTGGGGTTCGGTGCGAACCTCACCGCCCGTCGGCGTGTCAGGCGTGTCAGACGTCCTTCTCAGCCGCGTGTCACAGGCGCTGCCACAGGGCGGGGACGTTCGGCGGCTCCCAGCCGGGGTAGGCGGTGTGGCCCTGGATGCACCGGTAGCTGACGCCGTCGTAGCTCACCACGTCACCGGCGGCGTAGGTGGCTCCCAGCTGCCAGGTGGTCTCACCGCCGTCGTCGCCGGACACGGTGAGGGTGTACGTGGTGGTGTGGGTGACGGTGCCCGCACCCGTGAAGGTCAGGGTGTAGGTGCCGCCGGCCGTGCCCGCGGCGACCTGGACCGTGGCGGTCGAGGACTGGCCGGAGGTGACCGAGTCCGGGCTGAAGCCGACGCTCACACCGGTCGGCGCGCCGGACGCCGACAGCCGCACGTTCTGCGCGTCGCCGCCGGTCGTGGCGGTGTTCACGGTGACGGACGCGGAGCTGCCCGGGTCGACGGTGCCCGAGGACGGGTTGGCGGAGATCGAGAAGTCGTCCTGCGGGTTCGGTGCGTCTCCGACGGCGGTCTTCCAGATCGTGTACGCGATGCCGTCGGCGCTGCGGTTCAGCGCGGTGGCGCTGATGTTGGCGGTGGTGTCGCAGGCGGAGTGGTAGCAGGGGTCGTAGGACCGGCCCGCGGTGCCGCCCCACTTGGCGGCCTCCGAGGACGACTTGATCGCGGAGGCGCCGGTGGCGTAGCCCGAGGTCGGGATGCCCACCTGCTGGAAGGAGTAGTCGTCGGAGCGGCCCTGGCCCTCGACGTTCTCCTGCGGGGCGAGGCCGAGGGAGGTCCAGTACTCCCGCATCGGGGCGGAGGCCGAGGAGGACAGGTTGTTGATGAAGTAGCCGCCGTTGACGGAGGCGACCATGTCGAAGTTGTAGTACGCCTTGATCCGGGAGCGGTCGGTGGTGGAGAGGTTCCGGGCGTAGAAGTCGGAGCCGTTGAGACCCTGCTCCTCGTCGGTCCACCAGGCGAAGCGGACGCGGTTCTCCATGGTCGGATTCTGCTCGGCCAGGGTCAGCGCTGTCTCCAGGAGCGCGGCGGAACCGGAGCCGTTGTCGTTGATGCCGGGTCCTGCCGAGACGCCGTCGAGGTGGGCGCCGAACATGTAGACGCTGTTCGCGTCGCCCTTCGGCCACTCGGCGATCAGGTTGTTGCCCGCGCCGGCGGAGCAGCCGGAGGTGCAGGTCTGCTCGGTGACGGTGTAGCCGGCCGCCTGCAGCTTGCCCTTCACGTACGAGAGCGAGGCGTCGTAGCCGGAGCCGGTGGACCGGCGGTTGCCGCCGTTCTGCGCGGCGATCGAGCCGAACTGCGCCAGGTGGGCCTGCACCTGGGCGACGTCGACGTCGGGCGGCGTGCCGGGGTTGTTGCCGCCGCCGACGGTGAGGGTGTACTGGGCGGTGTGGCTCTTGCTGCCCGCCGTGCCCTTGACCGTGAGCGAGTAGGTTCCGGCGGCGGTGCCCGAGGTGGTGGAGACACGCATCGTCGAGCTGGAGCCGGAGGTGACCGTCGACGGGCTGAAGGAGACGCTGACACCGGGCGGGGTGCCGGTGGCGGTCAGCGACACCTGCTGGGCGCTGCCGGTGACAGTGGTGGTGTTGACCGTGGCGTCGACCGCGGAACCGGCCTCGACGTTGCCGCTCGCCGGGCTGAGGGCCAGCGAGAAGTCGGTCTCCTGCCGGGTGCAGGTCGGGTCGCCGCCCTGGGCCGGGATGTCGATCGCGTTCCAGGCGGCCCTGGTGGCGTCGAACAGGTCGCAGGAGGCGTCCAGGTTCTTGGCCGCGGTGAGGGTGGCGGAGCGGTAGCGCTTGTAGGTCATGCCGCTGGTCTTGAGCAGCATCCCGCCGTAGAAGATCTTTCCGGCGTTCTGGATGCCGATGCCGGTCACCCGGCTGCCGTCGCAGGTGGGGCTGGAGGGCTTGCCGCCACCGGGGTTGGAGCCCTCGGCGAGCAGGTAGAACCAGTGGTTCATCGGCCCGGCGGCCGCGTGCTCCTCGGTCCGCGGGATGGCGGAGGAGTAGCAGTTGGGGTCGTTGTTGACGAGCTGGGGGTTGTACATGTTGCGGATCGGGCCGCGGCCCTGGAGGTTGATCTCCTCGCCGACGGTGAAGTCGGGGGTGTCGTACGGGGCCGGCTGGTTCGCGTAGGCCTCGGTCAGGGCGCCCATGATGTCGCCGGTGGCCTCGCCCAGGCCGCTCTCGTGGTTGGCGCCGCCGGGGGTGTAGCTGTCGATGCCGTGGCCGAACTCGTGGCCCACCACGTCCATGCCGGCGATCCACTTGTTGGCGCTGTTGTGGCCGATGGTGACGCGTGAGCCGTCCCAGTAGGCGTTGAGCTGGTTGAGGCCGACGAGGACCGGCCAGCTGCCGCCGTTGCCGTTGTGGCCGTTGCGGCCGAGCCAGTCGCGGAGCATGTCCGACTCCTTCTGCGCCGCGTACATGACGTCGACGCAGCCGGTCTCACGGCTGGCCGCGTTGCCGGTGCCCCAGTCGTCGTCCGGGCCGGTGAAGAGGCCGCCGTTGTAGTCCGAGCACTGCAGGCCGGGGCGGGTGGTGTCGCGCAGGGCGTACTGGCTGCCGGAGCGGGAGGTGTCGATGGTCAGCGGGTCGGGGCCGTTCCACTCGCTGTGGCCGGTGCCGGCCTTCACGTCGTCGTAGCTGTCGACGACCTTGCCGGTGCGGGCGTCGACGAAGACGTGCAGCTTGCTGGGCACATGGTCCGTGGTCGTGCCGACGAGCACGGTCTCCCAGGCGAGGGTCTGGACCTCGTCCTTGACGCGGACCACCAGGCGCTTGGAGTCGACCTTGTCGACGTTCGCGAGCCGTTCGCGGCTGGTCTTCACCGCCTGCCCGGCCTTGATACCGGCCTCGGTGGGTACGGCTATCGCGGCCTCGGTGGCGGACCGGACGGCGCGGACCCTGCCCTTGCCGTCGGCGAGGACGACGGCGTCGCCGCCGACCACCGGCAGGCCGTTGTAGGTGCGCTCGTAGGCGACGGAGAACAGGTTCTTGTCCCAGGGGGTGACCTGGTGGCGGTCGTACTGCTCGTCGGGGCCGCCGGCGACGAGGGCGTCCAGGCCGCTGCGTACGGCCTGGTCGGCCGCGGCCACGGCCCTCTCGACGGGACTGGGTTCCGCCGCGGAGGGCGCGGACCGCTCCGAGGCCGAGGCGAGGGAGGTCGGTACCACCACCCCTGCGAGTGTCATGGCCAGGACTGTCCCGGCCACCGCGGTCTGTCTGAGCATCGTGGCTCCTTGTGAGAGTGGGGGGCTCCTTGCGGGCCGGCCCGGGCCACGACATGCCGGACGCGCAGCCTGGGGTGCGGAGACGCGTCCGTCGAACCTTTGGGTGTCATTTGCATGTCATGTCGCGGGCTGGCGGAACCCTCACACCCCGCCGCCCCGGATTCAACGGCTCCGCGGGCTTGGTCCAGACCTGTCAAAATCCGGCAAGTACGCGTGCGCGTCGCGGAGGTGCCGCGTGCCTCACTGCCCCGTGCGCATCCGGAGCCCTCCCCCGTCTCACTCCCCCGCGTCCAGCAGCCGCTCGCGGTAGGCCCTGACCTCCGGCAGGTCGGCCCACTGCCCGGTGAGCCGGCTGTGCAGGCCGCGCAGTTCGGCGGTGACCATCGACTCGCGCGAGCGCACCGCCTCCGGCAGGACCTCCGAGGCGAGGGCGACGGCGGCGCCGGGATCGCCCGCACACGCCCAGCTGTCCGCCAGACGCAGGGTGAGCAGCAGGCGGGCACCGCGCATCTGGGGCGGCACCTGTGCGCGCGAGCGTGCGGTGGCGTCGACCGCGCGTCGGGCCGCCGCCCGGTCGCCGGTCGCGACGGCCAGGTCGCGCAGGGCGCCGCCGATAGCCGAGTCCACCCGCATCGCGCCCTCGGCCCCGGCCATCCAGGGCGCTTCCAGGTGGTCCTGCGGACCGAGGCGGGCGAAGCCCCGCCGGGCCAGGGAGATGTGCCGACGGCACGCCGCCGGGTCGCCCGCCAGGGCGTGGCCGCGCGCCTGATAGAGGTCCGAGAGGGTGGCCATCCACCGGCGTCGGGCGTCCACCGCGCCGATGCCCTGCGCGTACCCGAGCATCAGGGAGGGGTCCCCGTCGAGCCGGACCAGGGTGCACATGTCGCTGAGCAGGGTCGCGCGGGCCGAGGCGTCCTGGACCGCGTCCGCCCAGCGCAGTCCGTGGCCGAACCAGGCCATGGCCACGCCGATCTGCCCGCGCTCCATCCGCAGCCGGCCGGCGACCTGGGCGTACTGCGCGCCGAGCCGCAACTGCCCGTAGGGCAGCCGCCCGGCGGAGTTGACCTCGCCCGCCCAGCGGGCCAGGGCCCGCAGCAGCCCCTCGACGGCCGTCACGCGGCCCTCGTGCCCGAACGCCTCCCGGATCAGGCAGGCGAGCACCGCGGTGAGGCCGTGCAGCAACTCCGTCTCGGCGACCGCCGCTGTGGCGCCGGTCCCCCACGACGGGGCCGGACCGCCCGCCGGACCCGGCCCGTCGAGCAGCGCCGGTAACTCACCCGGATCGGGCACCGCGCACCCCGCGGTGCCGTGCAGCGGACACGCCAGCCCCTCGGCGGGCAGCCGCGCGGGCCACATCCGGGGATCCGGCGCGCCCTGCCCCACGGGGGCGTCCACGCCGGGCAGCGGTGTGAACAGCGCCGGGTCGGCCGGGAAGCGGCCCGGTCCGGGCGGCACCTCGCGCGGCGCGGCGACGGTCGCGGCCAGCTCGCCGCCCGTCTCCAGCACCGCGTCGAGTCTTCGCACCAGCCCCACGGGCGGTTCGCGCAGGCCCGCCTCGAGTTTGCTCACGGCGGAGTGGTGGTAGCCCACGCGCAGGCCGAGTTGCAGCTGGGTGAGTCCGGCCGCCCTGCGCAGGGAGCGCAACTGCCGCCCGAACTCGGCCCACGGAGCCCCGGCCGCCCCCGCCGGTCCTGTCGCCCGTGCCGCCCGTGCAGGTCCGGCCGCCCGTGCCGATGAACCGGTCATCCGCCCTCCCCCCGGTCGCGCCCCGCCGCGGGCCGTGCGCCGCCCGGGCTTCGCGCCTCCACTACCGGACAGCACAGAGGAGCGGCGGTGCCGCGTCAATCGAGTTGACCGAAGAGCGGCCGAACCGGTCCCGGCCGGTTTCGGCGAGGTCGGGCTACGATCGATCACCGGCCGCGGACGACCGGCCGGGAGCCCGGAGAACTGGGAGACACACCGTGTTCTACTACGTGCTCAAGTACGTACTGCTGGGCCCGCTGCTGAGGGTCGTCTTCCGCCCCCGGATCGAGGGGCTCGACCGCGTGCCGGGGGCGGGGGCTGCCATCGTCGCGGGCAACCACCTCTCCTTCTCGGACCACTTCCTCATGCCCGCGGTGCTCAAGCGCCGCATCACCTTCCTGGCCAAGGCCGAGTACTTCACCGGGCCGGGCCTGAAGGGCAGACTGACCGCCTTCTTCTTCCGCAGCGCGGGGCAGATCCCTGTGGACCGCTCGGGCAAGGAGGCGGGGCAGGCCGCGATCCGCGAGGGGCTCGGCGTGCTGGGCAGGGGCGAGTTGCTCGGCATCTATCCGGAGGGCACCCGCTCGCACGACGGCCGGCTGTACAAGGGCAAGGTCGGTGTGGCGGTGATGGCGCTCAGGGCCGGAGTGCCGGTCGTGCCGTGCGCGATGATCGGCACCTTCGAGGCGCAGCCGCCGGGCCGGAAGATCCCGAAGCTGCACCCGGTGGTCATCCGCTTCGGCGAACCCCTCGACTTCTCCCGCTACGCGGGCATGGAGGGCGAGAAGGCCGTGCTGCGCGCCGTCACCGACGAGATCGTCTACGCGATCCTCTCCCTCTCCGGTCAGGAGTACGTCGACCGGTACGCGGCGGACGTGAAGGCCGAGGAGGCCGAGCGGGCGGCACAGGGCCGCAGGTTCCCCCGGCTGCCGCACCGCTAGCCGGGACGGCCCCCTCTGCCGTCGGCAGAAGGGCGTGCCCGGCGGGCGGCCGGGCGCCTACCGTCGCCGTATGACACGTGCAGTGGTGATCGGGGCGACGGGACAGATCGGGCGGGCGGCGGTCGACGCGCTGGCCCGGGACGGCTGGGAGGTGACGGCCGTCTCGCGGGGCGGCGACCGGGACGCGCGGTGGCCAAAGGACGTACGGGTGGCACGCGCCGACCGGGAGGACGACGCGGCGCTGTCGGCGGCGGTGGGCGAGGGCTGCGACGTCCTGGTGGACATGGTGGCCTACGGGGAGCGGGAGGCGCGGCAGTTGGTCTCGCTCGCCGGGCGGGTCGGCTCGGCGGTGGTGATCTCCAGCGTCTCGGTCTACGAGGACGACAGGGGCCGCAACTTCGACACCCAGGCCGAGCCCGACGGCTTCCCCGCGTACCCGGTGCCGATCACGGAGGCGCAGCGCACCGTCCGCCCGGGCGACGGCTCGTACAGCACCGGCAAGGCGGCGCTGGAGCGGGAACTCCTCGCGGCGGGCGACCGGTTGCCGGTGACACTGCTGCGGGCGGGCGCGATCCACGGCCCGTACTGCCGGACTCCGCGCGAGCTGTACTTCGTCAAGCGCAACCTCGACGGCAGGCGCCGGCGCGTGCTCGCGTACGGCGGTGCGAGCCGCTTCCACCCGGCGGGCGTGCGCAACATCGCCGAGCTGATCCGGCTGGCCGCCCCGCGGCCGGGCACGCGCGTCCTGAACGCGGTGGATCCGGACGCCCCGACGGTGGCGGAGATCGCGGCGGCCATCGACGCGGTGATGGGCGTCGAGACGCAGGACGTACTGCTGGACGGCCCGCCGGTGGACGGCGTGGGCGACACTCCGTGGACCGTGCCCGCGCCCGTGGTGTGCGACATGGACGCGGCCCGGGAGCAGCTGGGCTATCGTCCGGTGGTCCGGTACGCCGACGCCCTGCCGGAGACGGTGGCCTTCATCGAGGAGCGGCTGGCCGGGCGGGACTGGCGGGAGGCCTACCCGAAGATGTTCGAGGCGTACGGCGACCTCTTCGACTACGCGGCGGAGGACGCCTGGGCCGAGGGGCGGTAGCGACACGGGGAGGGGGCGACCGGTCGGACCGGCCGCCCCCTCCCTTCGTGTGCGCCGGGTTACGGCTTGGGCGTGGCGTGCGGCGCGCAGGTCACGTCGCGGGCGTCCACCTTGCCGGTGAGCAGGTAGGTGTCGACCCGGTCGTTGATGCACGGGTTGACCAGTCCGGTGACGCCGTGCGAGCCGGCGTCCCGCTCGGTGATGAGCCGGGAGCCCCTGAACCGCTGGTGCAGTTCGACGGCGCCCTCGTACGGGGTGGCGGCGTCCCGCTCGGACTGGACGATCAGGACCGGCGGCAGCCCCTTGCCGGTCTTCACGTTCAGCGGGGTCTGCTGCTTGACCGGCCAGGTGGCGCAGGGCAGGTTCATCCAGGCGTTGGCCCAGGTCATGAACGGGTGGTCGCGGTGGAGCCGGGTGTTGTCCCGGTCCCAGGTGCGCCAGTTGGTCGGCCACTTGGCGTCGGTGCACTCGACGGCCGTGTAGACGGCGTTGCCGTTCTCCGCGGAGGCGTTGCCCGCGGTGTCGGAGAGGTCCGGTGCGGCGGCGTCGACCAGCGCCTGGGTGTCACCGGCGACGTACTTGCTGAAGATCTCCGCGGTCGGCGCCCAGGCGGAGTCGTAGTACGGGGCGCTCTGGAAGAAGGAGATCAGCTCGGCCGGTCCGACGACGCCGCCCAGCGGCTTTTTCGCGGCGGTGGCGCGCAGCTTCAGCCACTGGTCCTGGACCTCGGCGCGGGTGTCGCCGAGGTGGTAGGCGGCGTCGTTCGCGGCGACCCAGTCCTGCCAGTCCTTCCAGCGGCCCTCGAAGGCGACGTCCTGGTCCAGGTTGGCCTGGTACCAGATCTTGTCGCGGGACGGGTTGACGACGCTGTCGACGACCATGCGGCGGACGTGGTCCGGGAAGAGGGTGCCGTAGACGGCGCCGAGGTAGGTGCCGTAGGAGACGCCGAGGTAGTTGAGCTTCTTCTCGCCGAGGGCGGCGCGGATGACGTCGAGGTCGCGCGCGGTGTTCGGCGTGGTCATGTGCGGGAGCATGTCGCCGCTGCGCTCGAAGCAGCCCTCGGCGTACTCGCGGGCGAGCTTGCGCTGGGCGAGCTTGTCGGCCTCGGACCCGGGCACGGGGTCGGCCTTGGGCGCCTTGACGAACTCCTGCGGGTCGACGCAGGAGATGGGCGCGGAGTGGCCGACGCCGCGCGGGTCGAAGCCGACGAAGTCGTAGGCCTTGGCCGTGTTGGCCCACACCGCGCTCTTGCTCGTGACACGGGCCGGGAAGCGCAGGCCGGAGCCGCCGGGGCCGCCGGGGTTGTAGAGGAGCGCCCCCTGGCGCTCGCTCCTGGTGCCGGTGTTGCCGATGCGGTCGACGGCGAGCTTGATCTGCTTGCCGTACGGCTTGGCGTAGTCCATCGGCACCGTGACGTAGCCGCACTGGATGGGCTTGGGCAGGTTCCAGTCGGCGGCGCAGTCCTGCCAGTCGATGCCGGCCCGGGCGGCGCGGGCGGCGGCGACGGCGGCACCGCGCGCCTCCCGGTCCCAGCCCCGCCCGTGCCCGTGGCCGTCGGCCGGGGTGGCGCTCGCGGCGGGTGCCGCGACCGCGCCGGCTATCAGCGTGGCGGTGACCAGCGCTCCGGCCGTGCCGAACGCGGTCGCCCTCCGCCGTATGCTGCTCTTCCTCAAGTGGCCCTCCCCGTACGTGTTCGCGACAAGTACGGGGATCCTCGCCGCTGTGGGTTTCCTGAGAACAGGGCCAGTACTACTTCTTTGCCAATCCGATAAACGGAGAAGGGCGTTCGGTCGGCGGGGCCGTCGGCCGACCCGTCGGCCGACCGGTCGACGCAGACTCAGTCCAGCGAGGCCAGCGCCCCGTCCAGCAGTCGTCGCAGCCGGAGCGCATCCGGGGCCACGGCGGTCACCAGTGCTGCGGGCCCCGCGAGCGGCATGACGGCCGCGCCCTCCTCGAACACGCGGGCCGCCGGTGGCTCGGTGGCGAAGCCGGGCCGGACGACGACCAACTGGCCGACCGCACGGTGTCCCGCCAGCCCGGCGGGTCCGTCCCAGCCGCCCGGCGCACCGGGCCCGCACGACAACTCCTGGTCGAGGACGCACTGCCCGTCGATCCGCAGGGTGAGACGGCTGGTCAGGCGCCCCGGTTCCTCCCCGGCCCGCCCGAGCACCTGCTCCTCGCGCAGCAGCAGCCGCGCGCCCGCGGCGAGGTCGACGGACGTGGTGACGGTGAGATCGCTGCCGCCCGCGGAGATCAACTGCTCCGGGAGCCAGTACAGTTCCGCGTCGTCGTCGACGGTGAGCCGGACGTCGTAGCGGGCGGCGGCCTTGTCCTGCCCCGGCAGGGCGAGGGTGGCGGCGGCCGAGCCGACCCGCAACCGGGCGCCGTTCCCGGCGTGGACCCCGACCTCGAAGTGGTCGCCGCCGAGCGGCCCGCTCATCGCGCCGACCAGCATCACCCGGGCCTCGGCCGCGCTCCCCCGGGTCCGCCGCACGGCGAGGGGCCCCTCGCCCTCCAGGACGGGCAGCACGGTGCCCCCGCGCCCGTCACCGCGGGCGAGGACGCGGGCGCTCGCCCGGACGCCGCCCGCGGCGGTGGTCACGCGGTCCACGCGGCGATCCGCTCCCGCACCCAGTCAGCGACCTCCCGCACCCCGTCCGCGCCGCGCAGCGACTGCAGGACGACGGGCAGTTCACCGCGCACCGCCTTGGCGTCGGCGGCCATGCGCGCGAGGTCGGAGCCGACGTACGGCGCGAGGTCGGTCTTGTTGACGATGAGCAGGTCGGCGGTGGCGACTCCGGGCCCGCCCTTGCGCGGGATGTCGTCGCCGCCCGCCACGTCGATCACGAACACCTGTGCGTCGACGAGTCCCCTGGAGAAGGTGGCGGTGAGATTGTCCCCACCCGACTCCACGAGGACAAGGTCGAGCGGACCGACCTCGTCCTCCAGGTCCTCGACGGCCTCCAGGTTGGCGGAGATGTCGTCCCGGATCGCGGTGTGCGGGCAGGCGCCGGTCTCCACGGCAGTGATCCGCTCGGGCGGCAGCACCGCCTCACGGAGCAGGAACTCGGCGTCCTCCCGGGTGTAGATGTCGTTGGTCACCACGGCCAGCGACAACTCCTCCCGAAGCGCCCGGCACAACGCGGCGACGGTGGCGGTCTTCCCGGACCCGACGGGCCCACCGAGCCCGATCCGCAGCGCGCGGCGACTCCCATCGGGCCGACGGGCATCGGCCGAGACGGCGGCGGAAGGTTCGAGGTGATGGTCAAGATGCATGAACGGCTCCTGTCAAAGTTGGGGGCGGCCTGCCAGCCCGTCCGGCGCTTGAGGACGAGGCCGTTCAGGCCGAAGGGGGTCCAGGGGGCACAGCCCCCTGGCAGGGTCGAAGGGGCAGAGCCCCTGGGTTCGGGACGGGAAGGGGCGGCGGGGGCGAACCCACCTAGGAGGCGAACAACCGCACAGCCCAAGCGGCATGCGCCTCCGCCCCGATCTCCAGCAACGGCGCCGACCGCGCGGGCAGCACCCCAACCCCGTCGGCCATCACCCGCTCCGCCACCTCCACGGCGTCCACGGCGACCCGGTCGAGCTCACCCGCGAGCCGCGCCAGCACCCCCGTCGCGTCGAGCGGATCGAGACCGAGCAGCCGCACGACGGCCGTCGCGGGTCCGCTCACCCCCTCGTAGAGGGAGCAGTACGCCGCGTCGAGCGCCCCGAGCCCGGCCGCACGCGCGGCGAGCCCGAGCACGACGGGCTGATGCGCTCCCTTGGGGAACAGTGAGGCCAGGGCGTCGAGTTCAGGGCTCGGCCAGGTCGCCCGGGCGGCCCGCATCAGCTGCCGCCCCAGTCTGCGCGCCGCCACCCGCAGGGCGGGCGACGGGGTGCGGGCGTCGGCGGCCCGGTCGAGTTCCCCGGGGTCGGCACCGAGGGCGGAGGCCGCCGCGACGCACGCCGCGACGACCCCGCTGGTGTGCAGGCGGCCCCGGCAGAACGCCTCCAGGCTCGCGGCATCCGTGATACGTCCCGCCCGGACGGCGGCCTCCGCCCCGCCGGAGTGGGCGTGCCCTCCGGCGGGGAAGCGGCCGTCCGCGAGGACGAGCAGTGCTGCGCGGCTCATCTCCGCGCTCAGAAGAGGAAGTACCGCTGGGCCAGCGGCAGTTCGGCGACGGGAGCGGGTTCGACGAGTTCGCCGTCGATGGTCACCGCGAAGGAGTCCGCGGCGACCTCCACGCAGGGCAGCGCGTCGTTCTGCCGCATGTCGGCCTTGGTCCGGCCGCGCGTGGACCGGATGGGCACGAACGCCCGCCCGAGCCCGAGCCGTTCCGCCAGCCCGTCCTCGACGGCCTGCTCGGAGACGAAGTTGACCGAGTTGGTGGCGGGAGCGCTTCCGAGCGCCCCGTACATCGGGCGCGGCAGCACCGGCTGGGGCGTGGGAATGGAGGCGTTGGCGTCGCCCACCTGCGCGTACGCGATCTGGCCGCCCTTGATGACGAGCTGCGGCTTCACGCCGAAGAAGCGGGGGTCCCAGAGCACCAGGTCGGCGAGCTTGCCGGTCTCGACGGAGCCGACCTCGTGCTCGATGCCCTGGGCGACGGCGGGGTTGATCGTGTACTTGGCGACATAGCGACGGGCACGGAGGTTGTCCGCGCGGGTGTCGCCGGGCAGGAGGCCACGCCTGTGCTTCATCACGTGCGCGGTCTGCCAGGTCCGCAGGATCACCTCGCCGATGCGGCCCATGGCCTGGGCGTCCGACGACATGATCGAGATCGCGCCCATGTCGTGCAGGATGTCCTCGGCCGCGATGGTGCTGGGCCGGATCCGGGACTCGGCGAAGGCGAGGTCCTCGGGGACGGCCGGGTTGAGGTGGTGGCAGACCATCAGCATGTCGAGGTGTTCCTCGACGGTGTTGACGGTGTGCGGCCGGGTCGGGTTGGTGGACGCCGGCAGCATGTTGGGCAGCGATACCGCCGTGATCATGTCAGGTGCGTGGCCGCCGCCGGCGCCCTCGACGTGGAAGGCGTGCAGGGTGCGGCCCGCGACCGCGTCGAAGGTGTCGCCGACGAAGCCTGCCTCGTTCAGGGTGTCGGAGTGCACGGCGAGCTGGACGCCCGACTCCTCGCACACGTCCAGGCACGCGGAGATGACGGCGGGGGTCGCGCCCCAGTCCTCGTGGATCTTGAAGCCGAGGACGCCGGCCCGCAGTTGGTCGCGCATGGACTCCTTCGACATGGTGCTGCCCTTGCCGAGGAAGCCGATGTTGACGGGGCTCGACTCCAGGGCGGCGAACATCCACGCGAGGTGCCAGGCGCCGGGCGTGACGGTGGTCGCCTTGCTGCCCTCGGCCGGGCCGGTGCCGCCGCCGATGAGGGTGGTGACGCCGGACGCCAGGGCCTCGTCGACGGCGCCCGGCGCGATGAAGTGGACGTGGGTGTCGATGCCGCCCGCGGTGACGATCTTGCCGTTGCCCGCGACGATCTCCGTCTCGGGGCCGATGACGAGGTCGGGGTGGACGCCGTCCATGGTGTCCGGGTTCCCGGCCTTGCCGATGCCGGTGATCCGTCCGTCGCGGATGCCGATGTCGGCCTTGACGATCCCCCAGTGATCGATGATCAGGGCTCCGGTGATCACGGTGTCGGGGGCGCCCTGGGCGCGGGTGGTGCGCGACTGCCCCATGGACTCGCGCAGCACCTTGCCGCCGCCGAAGACGGCTTCGTCGCCGGAGCGGCCGGGACCGCCGGAGAGGTCCTCCTCGATCTCGACGAAGAGGTCGGTGTCGGCGAGGCGGACACGGTCGCCGGTGGTCGGGCCGAACAGGTCGGCGTAGGCGGTGCGGGACAGTTCAGGCATCGAGGGCACCTCCGGTCGCGCCGCGCAGACCGACGACGACACGGGCGCCCCCGAGGGGGATCAGCCGCACGTCGACCGGGACGCCGGGCTCGAACCGGACGGCGGTGCCGGCGGCGATGTCCAGCCGCCTGCCGTGCGCCGCGGCGCGGTCGAACTCGAGACCGGGGTTGGCCTCGGCGAAGTGGTAGTGGGAACCGACCTGGACGGGCCGGTCGGCGGTGTTGAGCACGGTCAGGCGGATGACTGCGCGGCCTTCGTTGAAGGCGACCGGCTCGTCGGCGAAGAGGATCTCTCCGGGGATCACGGCTGTCTCCCCGTCAGATGATCGGTTCGTGGACGGTGACCAGCTTGGTGCCGTCGGGGAAGGTGGCTTCGACCTGCACGTCGTGGATCATCTCGGGGATGCCCTCCATGACCTCGTCGCGCTGGATCAGCTTGCGCCCGGAGGACATGAGTTCGCCGACGCTGCGCCCGTCTCGGGCGCCTTCGAGGATGTGCGCGGTGATCAGCGCGACGACCTCGGGATGATTGAGCTTGACACCTCGTGCGCGGCGCTTCTCCGCCACGTCCGCGGCCACATGGATGAGCAGTCTCTCCTGCTCGTGCGGGGTCAGTTGCATGTACCACCTCACAGGGCATCACGCCAGGACCGGACGGTCCGGCTGCCGCGGCCACCGCGACGGCTCTAGATGTAACACACATGAATGGGCCGGAATGCACCCACCGGTGCCGAAGAAACCGCAGGTGGATCGGGGTGCAGACTAGGGCTACAGTGTTACGGCCAGGTCACCCGGTTTTGACCGATTGATTACCGATGCCGTCGGTGACTTCGCGCATGCCCGCATGCCCGCATCCCGGACATCCGGCCGCCCTAGGACGGGTTCGGCCCCCGGTGCTCCGCGGCGATGCCGAAGCGGTGATGCTCGCGGGGCGCCGAGGCGGCGGCCGCGTCGTGGACCGCGGCGACCGAGGTGATCACCTGGGCGTCCCGGGATTCCTGGACCTCCTCCAGCCGCTCGAGGTCGGCGGCGGAGACGAGGGCGACGAGAGGCTTGCCGTGCCGCGTCACGACGACGCGCTCGCCGCCGTACACCACCCGGTTGATCAGGTCGGCCAGCTCGGCCCTGGCTTGCGTCACCGGAATCTCGTAGGCCATGACCCCAGCTTACGGTTTCGCCCGAATCCACTCCCATCAAGCGTACGTCCTGTACATTTTTTACAGAGACAGCGCAGCCGAAGTCGGTTCTGCCACGAGGAGGGGTTCGTCATGACCCGGCCGTCCGCCCGCCATGTCCTGCCGGAGTTCACCGAGCGCACGAGCGCCGGAGCCCGCACGCTGGACCCGTACTCCAAGCTGCTCCAGGAGCGGATCGTCTTCCTCGGGACACCGGTCGACGAGACCTCCGCGAACGACGTGATGGCGCAGTTCATGTACCTGGAGCACCAGGCACCGGACCGGGACATCGAGCTCTACGTCAACTCGCCCGGCGGCTCCTTCACCGCCATGACCGCGATCTACGACACGATGCGCTACGTCGCCTGCGACGTGGCCACGACCTGCCTCGGGCAGGCCGGTTCGTCCGCCGCGGTGCTGCTGGCGGCGGGCACCCCCGGCAAGCGCGCCGTCCTGCCGGGCGCCCGGGTGGTGCTCCACCAGCCGGCGCTCACCGAACCGGTGCAGGGGCAGGCGAGCGACCTGGCCGTCCACGCCGAGGAACTGGTCCGCATCCGCGCCCGCCTGGAGGAGATCCTCGTGCGGCACACCGGCCGCACCCCGGAGCAGGTGACCGCGGACATCGAGCGGGACACGGTCCTGGACGCCCGACAGGCGCTGGAGTACGGGCTGGTGGACCGGATCGTGCCGGGCCGCAGGACCCCGCCCGCCTCGTCCGGCGCGAGGTGATCCGCCCGTGCTGCCACCCGAGTTGCCCCCGCTGCCCGCGCTGACCCGCGCCGAGGCCGAGGTCATCGACCGCTATCTGGACGTCGTCGACCTGCTCGGACGCATCAACCCCGGGCGGGAGGGCGACACCTACCGCGGGTTGCGGGCCGCCCAGGCGCTGGTCGGCAAGGCGGCGGCGCTGCGTGACGCGCTGACGCTGATGCACCGGCGGGGCGAGACGGAGGTGCACGCCGCGACCCTGGCCCGGGCGCTGCGCGTGCTCGACGGTGAGCGGCGGACGGCGCGGGTCGGTCTCCCGCCGGCTTCCGAGAGGTGAGGAACCCCGCATCGCATCCTGACGCTTCACACCAGGACGCATCGGCCCCGGGCCGAAACGGACCAAACGGCGTACCCCCTTTCGGCGTAGGAACACCTCCGATTCGCGACCGGTCGAAGTTGCGGCACCCGTGCGCTCCGCCGCTGCGGCACCCCACTGCGCCGCTGGTCCCGGGGCCGCCACCGCGTGTGGCGGCGCTTCGAACAGGAGGGTGTCGACCCGAACGGGTGAGTGGCACGTAACAACACAAAGGGCACGTTCCGTTGGGAATTCCCCTCGGGGCGGGACAAGATCCGTGACTGACGACAAGCCCCCGCCGCAGCGGCGGGGCGGTCCGGGCGGACGCCGAGTCCTGCCGCCGTCCGGACGACCGGTCGCAAGGGAAGTGGATCGGCAGGAGTGGAGGACCCGAGCACGACGGGTCGCCGGCACGGCCGCCTCCGCGCGAGGCACCGGGCCCAGCGGTCCTTGGGGTGAAGCCGCACACCGCGGCCGGGCAACTTCGCCAGCCCGAATCCGACAGGTCATCCTTCACAGGCGGCTGACGAAGGGTTGCGCATGTCCGCGCTCAATCGTGTCCCGTCGCTGATGGCCCGTGCCGGTACGGCCTCGGCTCTCACCCTCGCCGCCGTGGGCGGCTCCGTCGTGGTCCCCGGTGTCGCCTCCGAGGCGGCCGCGGCGAGCCATGCGACGAAAGCCCTCAAGATCGCGGCCTCCAAGAAGGGCGCCCCGTACCGCTGGGGTGCCACCGGCCCGCACCGGTTCGACTGCTCCGGCCTGACCCTGTACTCGTTCAAGAAGGCCGGCAAGAAACTGCCCCGCACCGCGGCCCAGCAGTACAACAGGACCAGCCGGGTCTCCGTGCGGAACCGCAAGGCCGGAGACCTCGTGTTCTTCCACTCCGGCAGCAGCGTCTACCACGTCGGCATCTACGCCGGGAAGGGCAGGATCTGGCACGCGCCGAAGACCGGCGCCGTGGTGCGCCTGGAGAAGATCTGGACCTCAAGCGTCTGGTACGGCCGGGTCAAGTAGCCCGCCCGCGGGGGTGGCGGCGCTCTGTCCCGCCGTCACCCCCGCGGGCGCGGCCGCTGCGCCCGGGGGCGCCCAGGGCAGTTCGATGGAGACGGTCTTGCCGCCCTCGCGGGTCGGCCTGACTCTCAGCTTGCCGCCGCACTCGGCGGTCAGCCAGCGAATGATCACCATGCCCCGGCCGTTGTCCTGCTGGACGGCGGCGGGCAGACGCTTGGGGAAGCGCGGATGGCTGTCGGTGACGCCGAGGCGCAGCCGCTCGTCGCGGTCGAGGACGAGGTCCACCGTGAAGGTGGGCGACTGCCCGAACGTGTGCTGGACCGCATTGGTCGCCAGTTCGGAGACGATGAGCCGCACCGTGTCCGACAGGTCGGCGTCGCCCGGCAGTCCCCACTCCGCCAGGGTGCCCACCACATAGGTGCGCGCGGCGGCCACCGAGGCGGGATCGCTCGGCAGAGTGACGGATGCTTCCAGATGGTCTGCCATGGCGACGCCGTCCCTTTCTCACGGGACCGCGACCCGACACGGAGCGGATGGTTCGAGTACGGTCCCGGACTGGTGCTTCGCCGCCAGACTGCCATCACCGGACCTGTGAAGGGCGGCGATCCACCAAGATATGCATATATCTGTCGCTCGAAGCGGTGAACTCTGCGACGGCAGAGCGTATTTGGGCGACTCATAAGGAGTAAGGGAGTTGTCCCATGCAGCACGGTCCCGTGGTGCGCCGCCGGAAGCTGGGCGCGGAACTGCGCGCCCTGCGCACGTCGGCGGGCATCACCAGCGGTGAGGCGGCCCGGCTCGTGGGCTGGCACCAGTCGAAGGTCAGCCGGATCGAGACCGGGACGAGCGGGGCGAAACCGGCCGACGTGCGGTTACTGCTGGACGCCTACGGCGTGGCCGACGAGCAGCTGCGGGGGCTGCTGGTGATGCTGGCGCGCTCCGAGGACGCGGGGGGACGCAACCACTGGTGGCACGCGTACCGCGGGGTGCTGCCGCCGACCTACCGCGACTTCATCAGCCTGGAGTCGCAGGCCTCCGCGATGCGCACGCTGGAGACCACGGTGGTGCCCGGCCTGCTCCAGACGCCGGAGTACGCCCGCGCGGTGACGCGCGCCGCCGTGGACGGGATGCCGGCGGAACGGCTGGACACGCTCGTGGAGGTCCGGCTGGCCCGGCAGGACGTGCTGCGGGGCGAGCCGCCGCTGGAGCTGAGCGCGGTCCTGGACGAGGCGGTGCTGCGCCGGGTGGTGGGCGGGCCCGGCGTGATGGCCCGTCAACTGGCCAGGCTCGTCGAGGCGGCGCAGCTCCCCCATGTCCGGCTCCAGGTGCTGCCGTTTGCCGCCGGGGCGCACATCGGTGTCACCGGCCCTTTCGTAATCTTCTCATTTTCGAGCACTTCTGATCTGGACGTGGTTGTTCTCGACCACTTGACGAGTAGCTTGCACCTCGAACGGAAAGAAGACCTAGAGGCCTACACCGAGGCCTTCAACGCCCTTCTGATCCATGCCCTTTCGCCCGAGGACTCGTTGGACTTCATCGCCGCGACCGCGGCAGGCGCGTAAGGAGGCACCATGTCAGGCTCCATGTCCGCACTTCCCCGGAACATCCCTGTCAGCACCGATATGCCCGGTGTCCGGTGGCTGCGCAGCAGCTACAGCACCGGAGCGAACAACTGCGTCGAGACGGCCCGTCCGTCGGCCGGCCCCGGTGCCGGACTGCTCGCCGTGCGCGACTCCAAGATCCCGGCCGGACCCGCCCTGCTCTTCTCCCCCGGGAGCTGGACGGCGTTCACCGCCGGCGTCGGCCGCGGCTGACCACGCCGGACACCGGACGACGCACGGCCGTGTCCCGCCGACTCATGGCCGCGTTTCGCCGATCACCCGTACAGCGCGCTCGATCTGTTCCCCGGAGAGGTCCCCGCGGGCGGTCAGCCTGAGCCGTGAGATGCCGTCGGGCACGGAAGGAGGGCGGAAGCAGCCCACGGACAGGCCGGCCGCCCGGCAGTCGGCCGCCCACCGCACGGCCTCCTCCGGGGAGGGTGCGCGCACCGAGACGACCGCGGCGTCCGGACGTACCGCGTCCAGACCCGCGGCGGTCAGGCGTCCGTGCAGTTCGGCGGCGACGGCTCGGGCCCGCGCCGCACGCTCCGGCTCGCGGACGAGCAGCCTGAGCGCCGCGAGGGCCGCCCCCGCGGCGGCGGGGGCGAGTCCCGTGTCGAAGATGAACGTGCGGGCCGCGTTGACCAGGTGGTCGATCACCCGGGCGGGGCCCAGCACGGCGCCGCCCTGGGCGCCGAGCGACTTGGACAGCGTGACGGTCACGACGACGTCGTCACGGCCCGCGAGTCCCGCCCCCTGCGGGGCACCCCGGCCGCCGTCACCGAGGACGCCGAGACCGTGGGCGTCGTCGACGACCAGTCCGGCGCCGTGCTCCCGGCACGCCTCGGCGAGCGCGGTCAGGGGCGCGGCGTCGCCGTCGACCGAGAAGACCGTGTCGGAGACGGCCACGGCGGGTCCGTCGTGCGTCGCCAGCGCCTTGCGCACGGCCTCCGGATCGGCGTGCCCCACCACCTGGGTGGTGCCGCGGGCGAGCCGGCAACCGTCGATCAGCGAGGCGTGGTTGCCCGCGTCGGAGACGACGAGGCTGCCGTGCGGCGCCAGCGCGGTGACCGCGGCGAGGTTGGCCGCGTAGCCGGAGGAGAAGACGAGCGCGGCCTCGAACCCGCAGAACTCGGCCAGTTCGCGCTCGAGTTCGGCGTGCAGCGCGGTCGTGCCGGTCACCAGCCGCGAGCCGGTGGCGCCGCCGCCCCAGGTCCGAGCGGCCGAGGCCGCGCCTTCGACGACCTCCGGGTGCCGGGCGAGACCCAGGTAGTCGTTGCTCGCCAGGTCCAGCAGCGGCGACGCCGCCGGGCGGGGGCGCAGCACCCGTACGAGTCCGGCCTCGCGGCGCGCCCGGTCCTGCTCGTCGATCCAGCCGAACGCCATGCGGCGGCCCTCCGGGTTTTGTAGGCAATGAACAGACATTAGCGGTCCGGCCACCCCCGCGAGGTGTGGCAATACCCACACGTCGATCTGTCAGTGTTGTGCAAAGTCTCCTTGGCCGCGGACGGCCCCTTAGGACAGGATCGGCTCTCATGGACCTGCTGAACACGCTGGTGGACAAGGGGCTTCGGCGCGAGTCGCCGACCCGCGAGGAGGCGCTCGCCGTCCTCGCCACTTCCGACGACGACCTGCTCGACGTGGTGGCCGCGGCCGGAAAGGTGCGCCGCCACTGGTTCGGCCGACGGGTGAAACTCAACTATCTCGTCAACCTCAAGTCGGGCCTGTGCCCCGAGGACTGCTCCTACTGCTCGCAGCGGCTGGGCTCCAAGGCGGAGATCCTCAAGTACACCTGGCTCAAGCCCGACCAGGCCTCGGCGGCCGCCGCGGCCGGAGTGTCCGGGGGTGCCAAGCGCGTGTGCCTGGTGGCCAGCGGACGCGGTCCGACCGACCGGGACGTGGACCGCGTCTCGGACACCATCAAAGCCATCAAGGAGCAGAACGAGGCCGTGGAGGTCTGCGCCTGCCTCGGGCTGCTCTCCGACGGCCAGGCGGAGCGGCTGCGCGAGGCCGGGGCCGACGCCTACAACCACAACCTCAACACCTCCGAGTCGACGTACGGCGACATCACCACCACGCACACGTACGCCGACCGGGTGGACACCGTGAACAAGGCGCACGCGGCCGGGCTGTCCGCCTGCTCGGGGCTCATCGCGGGCATGGGCGAGAGCGACGAGGACCTGGTCGACGTGGTCTTCTCGCTGCGCGAGCTGGACCCGGACTCGGTGCCGGTCAACTTCCTGATCCCGATGGAGGGCACGCCGCTGGCCAAGGAGTGGCACCTCACCCCGCAGCGGTGCCTGCGCATCCTGGCGATGACGCGGTTCGTCTGCCCGGACGTCGAGGTGCGCATCGCCGGCGGGCGCGAGGTCCATCTGCGCACGATGCAGCCGCTCGCGCTGCACCTGGCCAACTCGGTCTTCCTCGGCGACTACCTCACCAGCGAGGGCCAGGCGGGCCACGCGGACCTGGAGATGATCGCGGACGCCGGCTTCGAGGTGGAGGGCGCGGGCGAGGTCACCCTGCCGGAGCACCGCGCATCGGTGCGGGGCGGGGGCTGCGGCTCGCACGAGGGTGGTGGTGGCTGCGGCTCGCACGCGGGCGCCGACGGCGACGCGGGCTGCGGCTCGCACGCCGGTGGTGAAGCGTGCGCCCCCGCGTCCGCGACGCCGCGCCCCGCCGAGGAGCCCCGCACGGACCTGGTGGCGGTACGCCGCCGCGGCGCCGGGACGGACCTCGCGCCCAATGCCTGAGCCCGCGCTGAACGTCGCCGAACTGCTGGCCCTGGACCGGCGGCACGTCTGGCACCCGTACGGGCCCATGCCCGGCCGGCAGGATCCGCTGGTCGTGGAGTCGGCGAGCGGGGTCCGGCTGCGGCCGGCCGACGGCTCCGGGGAACTGGTCGACGGGATGTCGTCCTGGTGGTCGGCGATCCACGGCTACAACCACCCGGTGCTGAACGCGGCCGCGCGCGAGCAGTTGGAGCGGATGAGCCACGTGATGTTCGGCGGGCTCACCCACGAGCCCGCCGTACGGCTGGCGAAGCTCCTTGTCGACATGTCTCCCGAGGGCCTGGAGCACGTGTTTCTCGCCGACTCCGGGTCGGTGTCGGTCGAGGTCGCCGTGAAGATGTGCCTGCAGTACTGGCGCTCGCTCGGCCGCCCCGGCAAGCGCCGTCTGCTCACCTGGCGCGGCGGCTACCACGGCGACACCTGGCAGCCCATGTCGGTGTGCGACCCCGAGGGCGGCATGCACGAGCTGTGGTCCGGCGTCCTGCCGCGCCAGGTCTTCGCGGACGCGCCGCCGGCGGAGTACGAGGAGACGTACGCCGACCACCTGCGGTCGATGGTCGAGCGGCACGCCGACGAACTGGCCGCGGTGATCGTCGAGCCGGTGGTGCAGGGCGCGGGCGGGATGCGCTTCCACTCCCCCGCGTATCTGCGGGTGCTGCGCGAGGCCTGCGACGCACACGGCGTGCTGCTGGTGTTCGACGAGATCGCCACCGGATTCGGACGCACGGGGGCGTTGTTCGCCGCGGAGCACGCGGCGGTGACGCCGGACGTGATGTGCGTGGGCAAGGCACTGACCGGCGGTTACCTGACGATGGCGGCCACGCTGTGCACGTCGCGGGTGGCCGAGGGCATCTCGCGGGGCGAGGTGCCGGTGCTGGCCCACGGGCCGACGTTCATGGGCAATCCGCTGGCCGCGGCCGTGGCGTGCGCGTCGATCGGACTGCTGCTCGGCCAGGACTGGCGCGCGGAGGTCAAGCGCATCGAGGCGGGTCTCACCGAGGGGCTCGCACCCGCCGCCGAGCTGCCCGGCGTACGGGACGTGCGGGTGCTCGGCGCGATCGGGGTGGTGCAGCTCGACCGTGCCGTCGACATGCGGGCGGCCACGGAGGCGGCCGTGCGCGAGGGCGTGTGGCTGCGCCCGTTCCGCGACCTGGTCTACACCATGCCGCCGTACGTCACGGGCGACGCGGACGTGGCACGCATCGCCCGCGCGGTGTGCGCGGCGGCACGGGAGGGATGACATGACGGTACTGGTGATCACGGGCACGGGTACGGAGGTCGGCAAGACGGTCGTGACCGCCGCAGTGGCCGCGGCGGCCCTGACGGGCGGCCGGACGGTGGCCGTGCTCAAGGCGGCGCAGACGGGCGTCGGGCCGGACGAGGCCGGGGACGCCCAGGAAGTGGCCCGCCTGGCCGGGAACGTGACGGTCGCCGAAGTGGCCCGGTTCCCCGAGCCGTTGGCGCCGGGCACGGCCGCGCGCCGGGCCGGGCGGGCACCGGTGCGTCCGTGGGAGGTGGCCGATGCCGCGGCCAAACTGGCCACGGAGCACGATCTGGTGCTGGTCGAGGGCGCGGGCGGACTGCTCGTACGCTTCGACGCGGAGGGCGGGACGCTGGCGGACGTCGCCGGTGTGCTGGGCGCACCGGTGCTGCTGGTGACGTCGGCGGGGCTGGGCACGCTGAACACCACGGAGCTGACGGCGCGCGAGCTGCGTTCCCGGGGGCTGGAGCTGCCCGGGCTGGTGATCGGCAGCTGGCCCGGGGCCCCGGACCTCGCCGCCCGCTGCAACCTCGCGGACCTCCCGGACGTGTCCGGCGTTCCGCTCCTCGGCGCGGTCCCGGCCGGGGCGGGGTCCCTCAGCCCGGCCGCCTTCCGCTCGACGGCACCGAGCTGGCTGGCGCCGCCCTTGGACGGCACCTGGGACGCGGACGCGTTCGGCGACCGGCACGGCCCGTGACCGGCGGGGTGCTCGGGACGGGCGGCACGGGAGCGCGCGGCGACGGACCACGCGCCGCCGAGGCGATCCGGGCACGGGAGGACGCGGGAGCGTCCGGGAGGGTGCGGGAGCGCGCCGCTCGGCGGCACCCAACTGCGGACAACGTCGCGGCGCGGACACGTTCGCCCTGAGCGAGTCGTCCCGGCCGCCGCAGCGGGCCGGGGCCGCGCGGTCGGTCGAGGGCGCTCCGGGCGAATCGCTCGCGCGGTGGGTGCACCGGGCCCGCGCGGGGGAGAATCGCGGTAAGGCGTCGCCTCGTGAGGGAGGTCCCATGCCGTTGCGATCCGCCCGTGCCCGCGGGGTGCCGCG
The DNA here is from genome assembly GCF_055635195.1 of Streptomyces sp. NPDC111628. Classification (NCBI taxonomy): domain Bacteria; kingdom Bacillati; phylum Actinomycetota; class Actinomycetes; order Kitasatosporales; family Streptomycetaceae; genus Streptomyces; species Streptomyces sp. NPDC111628. Next base: position 1,377,613 of record NZ_JBVKBZ010000003.1, read on the forward strand.
GGACACCGTGCACCATCCGCTGTTCGCCCGGTACTACGCCCGTATCAGTGTGGGCGCCGAGACCCGGATGGGCATGGCCCGCGTGCGCCAACGGCTGCTCGCCGGACTGTCCGGGCGGGTGATCGAGGTCGGCGCGGGCAACGGGCTGAACTTCTCGCACTATCCGGGCACCGTGTCCGAGGTCGTCGCCATCGAACCGGAGCGGGTGCTGCGGCAGTTGGCGGTGGAGGCCGCGCTGCGCGCCGAGGTTCCGGTGGACGTGGCGCCCGGCGCGGCGGAGGCCCTGCCGGTCAAGAGCGAGGCCTTCGACGCGGCCGTGGTCTCGCTGGTGCTGTGCAGTGTCCGGGACGTGCCGCGCGCGCTCGCGGAGCTGCGGCGCGTCCTGCGGCCGGGCGGACAGGTGCGGTTCTTCGAGCACGGCCGGGGCGGCGGGCGGGCGATGACCTTCACCCAGCGGGCGCTGGACCGGACGCTGTGGCCTCCCCTGTCGGGCGGCTGCCACCTGTCCCGCGAACCGGTGGCCGCGCTGCGGGAGGCGGGGTTCGTCCTCGGGCCCTACCGACAGGTGATGATGCCGGAGCACGGGCCGGCCCTGCCGAGTTCGTACTGCGTCCTGGGCACGGCCTGGCGACCGTCCTGAACAGCGGGGCGACCGGTGCGGTCACCGGCTCCAGCCGCGCAGTTCGTCCGCGATCTCCTCGACCGACGCCTCGCCCTTCTTCACGAGCAGCGCGAGGTCCCGCACCCGCTCCGGCGTGGTGACGACCTCGACCCCGCCGGCAACCAGGTAGGCGTAGGCGACCGCGGAGGCGAACAGGGCGTTGGAGCGCTCCAGCGCCGGGACGTGGATCAGCAGCTGGAGCAGCGCGGCGGCGCGGGCGTGCGGGGTGTCGTAGACCGGGGTGTCGAATATCTCGGCCCGGTGGCGGGCGACGGCCGCGACGAGCGCTCCCCAGTCGGTGACCTGCGGGTCACCGGGAGTGCGCCGCTCGGCGAGCATCAGCAGCCAGGCGAGGTCGATGGTGAGGTCGTTCATCCGGAACGCGTGCGACGGCTCAGCGACGGCCCTCGCCGGCCTCCTCGGCGAACACCTTCTCGTACTGCCGCATGAAGTCGGCGGCGGCCTCCACGAAGGTGCGGCCCGCCTCGCCGGTGTCCTGCCGGACCAGTTCCTCGATGTAGCGGTTGACGCTCACCCCCCGGGCCAGGGCCTTCTCACGGGCAGCCTGGGCCGTGCCCTCGTCCACCCGCACGTTCAGCTGGGCCTTCCGGGTCTTCGCCATACCTTGAAGCTAGCGCCGGAACGCTAGCAGCGGCAAGGGCGTGCCGCGTCCGTCCGCATCCCGAAACAACCGCACGGGTGCCCGGCGCTCGTGGTGGGATCGCGGCATGACGGATCTGCGCATACGGCCCGCCGCGCCCGAGGACCTGGACGCCGTGCTGGCCTTCTGGAAGACGGCCGCCGAGGGGACGAGCATCAGCGACGACCGGGACGGCGTGGAGCGTCTGGTGGCGCGCGACCCCGAGGCACTGCTCCTGGCCGAGCGCGAGGGGGAGCTGGTGGGCACGGTGATCGCGGGCTTCGACGGCTGGCGCTGTCATCTGTACCGGCTGGCGGTGCACCCGGACCACCGGCGCCGTGGCATCGGCTCGGCCCTGCTCACGGCCGCCGACGAGCGCTTCGTCCGGCTCGGCGGGCGCCGCGGTGACGCGATGGTGCTGGTGCGCAACGAGCGGGCCCAGCATGCCTGGCGGGCCGCCGGGTACGAGCCGCAGGAGCAGTGGCGGCGCTGGGTGAAGCACCTCACCGACTGAGCCGCCGCGAGGCGAAAGGTTGAAGGCTTGAACATCGGGCGAACCTCCGGGTCCTGGCCGATCATGGGTCCGAGGTGACCCGATGACCGAAGTGCTCCTGCTGCTGGTGGCGATCCTGCTCTCCCTCGCCTGCGGCGCCTTCGTCGCGGCCGAGTTCTCGCTGACCACCGTCGAGCGCGGCGAACTGGAGCGCGCCGCGGCGCGGGGCGAGCGGGGCGCGGCGAGTGCCCTCAAGGGCGTACGGAACCTGACCTTCCAGCTCTCCGGCGCCCAGCTCGGCATCACGGTCACCAACCTGGTGGTCGGCATGCTCGCCGAGCCGTCGGTCGCGGCGCTGATCGCGGGGCCGCTGGAGGACCTCGGGGTGTCGCGTTCGGCGTCGTCCTCACTGGCGCTGGTGCTGGGCACCGCCCTGTCGACGGTCTTCCTGATGATCGTCGGGGAGCTGGTGCCGAAGAACTGGGCGATCTCCTCGCCGCTGGCCGTGGCCAAGCGGGTGGGCGGCCCGCAACGCTGGTTCAGCGCGGTCTTCCGGCCCTTCATCACCCATCTGAACAACACCGCCAACCGCATCGTGCGCCGTTTCGGCGTGGAGCCCGCCGAGGAACTGGCGTCCGCACGCGGCCCGCAGGAGCTGGCGGCGCTCGCCCGGCACTCGGCCAAGGAGGGCGCGCTGGAGGCCGACACCGCCGAGTTGTTCGTGCGCACCCTGAACCTGGCCGACCTGACGGCGCAGCAGGTGATGACCCCGCGCGTCCAGGTCGTGGCCCTCGACGTCCGGGCGACGTGCGAGGACGTGGCGAACGCGACGCGGGCGACCGGGTTGTCCCGGTTCCCGGTCTATCAGGACAGCCTCGACGCCGTGGTCGGGACGGCGCACGTCAAGGACGTCCTGGCGGTACCGGCCGAGCGGCGGCCCGGGATGCCGGTCGCCGACCTGATGCGCGAGCCGCTGCTGGTCCCCGAGTCGCTGACCGTGGACCGGCTCCTGGACCGGCTCTCGGGGCGGCGCACGATGGCCGTGGTGATCGACGAGTACGGCGGTACGGCCGGGGTGGCCACGCTGGAGGACATCGTCGAGGAGGTGGTCGGCCAGGTGCGGGACGAGCACGATCCGCACGAGACGCCCGACCTCGATCCGGCCGGCACGGACGAAGCGGGGCACGCGCTGTACTGGGCCGACGGCTCCGCGCGCGTGGACCGGCTCGAGCGGCTGGGCCTGCGGGTGCCCGAGGGGCCGTACGAGACGGTCGCGGGGCTGGTGGCGGCCGGTCTCGGGCACATCCCCGTCGTCGGCGACAGCCTCGATGTCGCCGGCTGGCGGCTGGACGTCGTGGACGGCACGGGGCGCAGGGCTGCCCGGGTGCTGATGCACGCCCCCCTTGAGGACGGAGCCGACACCGCCGAGCCCGGCCCGGGCGGCGGGGAGGACGAAGGGGAGGCGGGCCGGTGACCGCGGTACAGCTGCTGATCGGTCTGGCGACCCTGGTCGTCAACGCGTTCTTCGTGGGCGCCGAGTTCGCGCTGATCTCCGTGCGCCGCAGCCAGGTGGAGCCGTACGCCGAGGAGGGCGACACCCGGGCCAAGCGCGTGCTGTGGGGGCTCGAGCACGTGTCGGCCCTGCTGGCGGCGGCGCAGCTCGGCATCACGCTGTGCACGCTGGTCCTCGGCATCGTCGCGGAACCGGCGATCGCGCACCTGCTGGAGCCGGTGTTCCACGCGGTGGGCGTGCCGTCGGGCGCCGGGCACGCGGTGTCCTTCGTGATCGCCCTCGCGCTGGCGACGTATCTGCACATGCTGCTCGGCGAGATGGTGCCGAAGAACATCGCGCTGGCCGAGCCGGTGCGCAGCGCGCTGATCCTCGGGCCGCCACTGGTGGCGCTGTCCCGGGCACTGCGCCCGGTGATCTTCACGGTCAACGCCTTCGCGAACGGACTGCTCAAACTGCTCAGGGTCGAGGCCAAGAACGAGGTGGCGGCGACCTTCACGGACGCGGAGCTGGCGGAGATCGTCAAGGACGCGGGCGAGGCCGGACTGATCGACGACCGGGCCAGGGAGCGGCTGCGCGACGCCCTGGAGCTGGGCCGCCGGCCGGTGCGGGACGTGGTACTGCCGCTGGAGCGCGTCGTGCACGCGCGCGTGGGCATCACCCCGGAGCAGTTGGAGCGGCTGTCGGCGCAGTCGGGGTTCTCCCGTTTCCCGGTGGTGGACGACGGGCGGCGGATCGTCGGCTACCTGCACGTGAAGGACGCCCTGGACGCCTCGCCGCGGGACCTGCCGTTCCGGCTGCGGGACATGCGCCCCATCGCCCGGGTGCGCGAGCGCACCCCGCTGGACGACGTGCTCACCGCCATGCGTCGCAGCCGTACGCACCTGGCGGCGGTGCTCGGCTCCGACGGACGGCTGGCGGGTCTGGTGACCATGGAGGACGTGCTGCGGGAGCTGTTCGGGCAACGGACGTGAGCCCGGCGTCCGGCGGGCGCACGGGCCGTCGGGGAGGGCGCCGCGGAGGGCGACCGACCGGCGGGTATGTGCAGGGGATACCATTTCCGTCGCCATGCAGACGAATTCCACGTACACCAGCCTCGTCGCCGTCGGCGACTCCTTCACCGAGGGCATGTCGGACCTGCTGCCCGACGGCTCCTACCGTGGCTGGGCCGACCTCCTCGCCACGCGGATGGCGGCCCGCTCCCCCGGCTTCCGGTACGCCAACCTGGCGGTGCGCGGGAAGCTGATCGGACAGATCGTCGACGAGCAGGTGGACGTGGCCGCCGCCATGGGCGCCGACGTGATCACGCTGGTCGGCGGGCTCAACGACACGCTGCGGCCCAAGTGCGACATGGCCCGGGTGCGGGACCTGCTGACCCAGGCCGTGGAGCGGCTCGCCCCGCACTGCGAGCAGCTGGTGCTGATGCGCAGTCCCGGCCGGCAGGGACCGGTGCTGGAGCGCTTCCGGCCCCGCATGGAGGCCTTGTTCGCCGTGATCGACGACCTGGCCGGGCGGCACGGCGCCGTGGTCGTCGACCTGTACGGGGCCCAGTCGCTGGCCGACCCGCGGATGTGGGACGTGGACCGGCTGCACCTGACCGCCGAGGGCCACCGCCGGGTCGCGGAGGCGGTGTGGCAGTCGCTCGGCCACGAGCCCGAGGACCCCGAGTGGCACGCGCCGGTCCCGGCGACGCCGCCGCCGGGCTGGGTGACGCGCAGGACCGCCGACGTCCGGTTCGCCCGGCAGTACCTGCTGCCCTGGATAGGCCGCAGGCTGACCGGCCGCTCGTCCGGGGACGGCCTGCCGCCCAAGCGCCCGGACCTGCTGCCCTACGAGGACCCCGCGCGGTGATCCCCGGCACCGCGGGCCCTTCGTAGGTTCCGACGAACGGCCCCGCGGCGCCGACCTGCACGAATCGCCAGTAGAATCCGTCCACGTGACTTCCGCTCCCGCCAAGCCCCGCATCCCGAACGTCCTCGCCGGACGCTACGCCTCCGCCGAGCTCGCCACCCTCTGGTCGCCCGAGCAGAAGGTGAGGCTCGAGCGGCAGCTCTGGCTCGCCGTGCTGCGGGCCCAGAAGGACCTGGGCATCGAGGTGCCCGACGCCGCGATCGCCGACTACGAGCGCGTCCTGGACCAGGTCGACCTGGCCTCGATCGCCGAGCGCGAGAAGGTCACGCGGCACGACGTGAAGGCGCGGATCGAGGAGTTCAACGACCTCGCCGGGCACGAGCACGTCCACAAGGGCATGACCTCCCGCGACCTGACGGAGAACGTCGAGCAGCTCCAGATCCGGCTCTCGCTGGAGCTGGTCCGGGACCGTTCGGTGGCCGTCCTGGCCCGCCTCGGCAAGCTGGCCGGCGAGTACGGCGAGCTGGTCATGGCCGGCCGCTCGCACAACGTGGCGGCGCAGGCGACGACGCTGGGCAAGCGGTTCGCCACCGCCGCCGACGAGCTGCTCGTGGCGTACGGCCGGGTGGAGGAGCTGCTCGGCCGCTACCCGCTGCGCGGCATCAAGGGCCCGGTCGGCACCGCCCAGGACATGCTGGACCTGCTCGGCGGCGACGCCGACCGGCTCGCCGAGCTGGAGCAGCGGATCGCCGGGCACCTCGGCTTCTCGCAGGCGTTCACCTCGGTCGGCCAGGTCTACCCGCGCTCCCTGGACTACGAGGTCGTCACCGCGCTGGTGCAGCTCGCCGCCGCGCCGTCCTCGCTGGCCAAGACGATCCGGCTGATGGCCGGGCACGAGCTGGTCACCGAGGGCTTCAAGCCCGGCCAGGTCGGCTCGTCCGCGATGCCGCACAAGATGAACACCCGTTCCTGCGAGCGGGTCAACGGCCTGACGGTGATCCTGCGCGGCTACGCCTCGATGACCGGCGAGCTGGCGGGCGACCAGTGGAACGAGGGCGACGTGTCCTGCTCGGTGGTGCGCCGGGTGGCGCTCCCCGACGCGTTCTTCGCGCTGGACGGGCTTCTGGAGACGTTCCTGACCGTGCTCGACGAGTTCGGTGCCTTCCCGGCCGTCGTGGCCCGGGAGCTGGACCGCTACCTGCCGTTCCTGGCCACCACCAAGGTGCTGATGGGCGCGGTGCGGGGCGGTGTGGGCCGCGAGGTCGCGCACGAGGCGATCAAGGAGAACGCGGTCGCCTCCGCGCTGGCCATGCGCGAGCAGGGCGCCGAGCGCAACGAGCTCCTCGACAAGCTGGCAGCCGACGACCGCATCCCGCTGGACCGTGCCGCGCTGGACGCGCTGATGGCCGACAAGCTCTCCTTCACCGGCGCCGCGGCCGGCCAGGTCGGTGCCGTCGTCGGCCGGATCGAGGACATCGTGAAGCAGCACCCCCAGGCCGCGGGCTACACCCCCGGAGCGATCCTCTGACCCGCTTCACCCGGGCCGAGCTGGAGGCCGCCCGCGACCGTCTCGTACCGGACGTCGTCGCGGACGGCCTCCGCGTGCTGTTCTGCGGCATCAACCCCGGCCTGATGACGGCGGTGACCGGCCACCACTTCGCGCGTCCCGGCAACCGCTTCTGGCCGGTCCTGCATCTGTCCGGGTTCACGCCCCGACTGCTGAAGCCGTCCGAGCAGGACGAGTTGCCGTCGTACGGGCTCGGCATCACGAACGTCGTGGCGCGGGCCAGCGCGCGGGCGGACGAACTGACCGCCGAGGAGTACCGGGAGGGCGGCCGGCTGCTGGCGCGGAAGGTGGCGCGGCTGCGGCCCGGTTGGCTGGCGGTGGTGGGTGTCACCGCGTACCGGGCCGCCTTCGACGAGCCGAAGGCCAGGGTGGGGCCGCAGGACCGGACGTTCGGGAGCACCCGCGTGTGGGTGCTGCCCAACCCCAGCGGGCTCAACGCGCACTGGACGGCGCAGACGATGGCGCAGGAGTACGCCCGGCTGCGGGAGGCGGCGCACGGGACGGGTGCACACGGGCCTGAGGCGCACGGGACTGGGGCGCAGGCCTAGGCGGTGGCCGCGGTCACGGTGGTGCCTCCTGGGTGACCACCGCCAGCAGCCGCACCTCGTCCGCCTCGTCGCGGTCGGCGACGGCCAGAGCGACCCAGCGGCCGGTGCCCTCGGCGTCCCAGAGGCACGCCACCCGCGCGCCGGCGCTCAGCCCGGCCCACGGCTCGGGTATCTCCTCGCGCTCGGTCCGCAGCAGGACCGTCTGCAGGTTGAACGGGTCCGTCGGCCCCCAGCGCGTGGCGAGCCGCTCGTAGAGCGCGTCCCGGTCCTTCTCGTACTGCTCGACCGTCGCCGCCCGCTCCCCCGGATCGCGTCCGCCCAGGCCGTGGCTGCTCTCCAGCACCGCCGTGAAGTACCCGGGCGCCGCGGTGCCCCCGCCCGACGGGCCGTGCTCCGCCGGGAAGGGCCGGAAGCACAGCTCGTCGATGAGGGCGAGGTGCCGCGCGATGTTCATGCCTCCAGTAAACCCGGCGCCACTGACAATTGGCGGGGCGTCAGCCGCCCCGCCAATCGTCCGTGGTCAGGCGTCCCGGCGGCGCAGCCGCCAGAATCCCGCGAGGAGCGCGGCCGCCGCCCACAGCGCGGTCACCGCGAGCCCCGTCCAGGGCCCCAGGGTCCCCTCGTGCGTCTGGTACAGGACGATCTGACCGGCCTGGTCCGGCAGGAAGTCGGCGGCGGCGCCCGCCGCGTCCCCGATCACGAAGGAGACGATGAGGATGAACGGGATCAGGGTGGACAGGGTGGCCACTCCGCTGCGGAAGAGGGCGGTGAGCCCGGCCGCGAACAGGGCGATGAGCATGAGGTAGACCCCGCAGCCCACGACGCCGCGGACCTGTTCGCCGGTGCTGAGCCCGTCCGCCGCGGTGCCAAGCACGGCGCGCGCCGTCCACAGTGCCGCGAGCCCGGTGCCGAGCCCCACCAGCAGGACCGGTACGGCGACGACCGTGAGCTTCGCCGCGAACCACCGGCCGCGCTGCGGAACCGCGGCCAGGGAGAGCCGGATCCCGTTGCCGTGGTACTCGGACGACACGGCCAGGGCCCCGTAGGCGATCGCCGCGATCTGGCCGGGCCAGATGCCGGACAGCGCCGTGAACAGCGGGTCGAAGTCCGGATCGGACGGGTCGGAACCGCCGGCCAGCGCCGAGAACGCCGTGACGACCACGAACACGGCCAGCAGGGTGCAGGACAGGGAGCGCAGGGTGCGGACCTTGAGCGCCTCCGCGCGGAGTACGGGCGTGAACGGCATCGTCAGGCCTCCTGGCGCGGTGCGGGTGCGGGTGCGGGCGCGGTGAACTCGGCCTCGGCGGCCGTCAGGTCGAGGTAGGCCTCTTCCAGGGTTCCCTCGTCCGCGGCGAGTTCGAGGACCGGTACGCCCGCGTCGGACAGGGCCCGGCCGACGGCCTCCACGCTCGCGTGGTGCACGGTCCAGTGGCCGTCGGCGTGTTCCACGGCCTCGTGGCCGAGCCGGGCGAGGACCGTCCGCAGGGCGGCGGCGTCCGAGGTGCGGACGCGAACACGCGGGCGCACGCGCGCGTCGATGAACTCCCGCATCGGCGTGTCGGCGAGGAGCCGGCCGCGGCCGAGGACGACGAGGTGGTCGACGAAGGACGCGGTCTCGTTCATCAGGTGGCTGGAGACCAGCACCGTGCGCCCCTCGGCGGCGAGCCCGCGCAGCAGTCCGCGGATCCAGATGATGCCCTCGGGATCCAGGCCGTTGGAGGGCTCGTCCAGCAGCACCACCTCGGGATCGCCCAGCAGCGCGGCGGCGATGCCCAGGCGCTGACGCATGCCCAGGGAGTACGTCTTCACCCGGCGGCGGGCCACCGCGGCGATGCCCGTCTGCTCCATCACCTCGTCGACCCGGCGGGCCGGAAGGCGGTTGCTCGCCGCCAGGACGCGCAGGTGGTCCCGTGCGGTGCGCGAGCCGTGGGCGCAGTCCGCGTCGAGCAGGGCGCCGACGAGCCGCAGGGGTTCCTCCAGGGCGGCGTAGGGGCGGCCGCCCACGGTCGCGGTCCCGGCGGTCGGCCGGTCGAGGCCGAGGACGAGCCGCATGGTGGTGGACTTCCCGGCGCCGTTGGGGCCGAGGAAGCCGGTGACCCGGCCGGGGCGCACGGTGAAGGAGAGGTCGTCGACGGCTCGTCGGGTGCCGTACTCCTTGGTGAGTTCGCGGACGTCGATGCTGGTCATGGCAACAGCGTGGCGGACCGCACCGCGCGGGGGCCTCCCCCGCCGGTGGACGGTGCCTCCCCCGTGCGGGGGAGCCGCGCCGTCGGTGCCGGATGACACGATGACGGGATGGTTCGCCTGCTGCGCCCGCTGGTACGCGGGAGGACGTACACCCGGCTGCTGCACCTGTGGGTGCCGGTGGCCGCGCTCAGCGTGTGGTGGTGGGTCGCACCGGAGCTGCCCTGGGTGCCGCTGCTCGTGCTGGTGCCGGTGGGTCTGATCCCGGCGGTGCGGGTGGGCGAGGTGATGCAGGCCCGGCTGCTGCTGACACCGGACGAGGCGGAGCCGGACTTCGCCACGCTGCCCGCCACGGCCTGGCGGGACCGCTGGCGGACGGTGCTCTGGCTGGAGGTGAGGACGCTGCTGGGCGGGGTGGCCGCCTACCTCACGATCTGGCTGCCGATCGTGGCGTACGCCCTGGCCGCCCGCACGGTGGGGCACGAGACCGAGGACCTGCCCGGCCTGTCGGGCGAACCGCAGTGGCTGTACGGCCTGCTGGCGCCGCTCGCGCTCCTCGCGCTGTACGCGGTCGTGGTGGGCCTCGGCGAGGTGCTCACCGCCGCCGCCCGGCGCCTGCTCGGCCCCTCGGCCGCCGAACGCCTCACGGCCCTCGAGGAGCGCACCGAGCAGCTGTTGGAACGCACCCGCATCGCCCGCGAGCTGCACGACTCCATCGGCCACGCGCTGACCGTGGCCGTCGTCCAGGCGGGGGCCGCTCGCGCGGCGAACAGCCCGGAGTTCACCGACCGGGCCCTGACGGCGATCGAGGAGACCGGCCGGGCGGCCCTGGAGGACCTGGAGCGGGTGCTCGGGGTGCTGCGGGAGGCGGAGCGGCCGGTGAGCGCCCGGCCGACGCTCACGGACGCCGACCGGCTCCTGGAGTCCGCGCGCGCCGCCGGGGCCAAGGTCGACGCCGAGGTCACGGGTCCACTGGAGAGCCTGCCGGGCCCGGTCTCCCGGGAGGGCTACCGCATCCTCCAGGAGGCGCTGACCAACGTGCTGCGGCACGCGGGTCCGGTGCCGGCCCTGGTCCATGTCGGGGTCGCGGACGGGAAGCTCACCCTGGAGGTGCGCAATCCGCTGCCGGACGACCGGGCCGCCCCGGGCCGCGGGAGCGGTCTGCGCGGCATACGGGAGCGGGCCGCGCTGCTGGGCGGGCGGGCCCGCACGGGGCCGGACGGGGCCGGTGACTGGCAGGTGCGCGTCGAGCTGCCGCTCGGCTGATCTACGCTGGGCGGATGCCGGTCACAGTGCTCCTCGTCGACGACGAACCCCTGGTGCGCGCCGGTCTGCGGGCCGTGCTGGAGGCGCAGCCGGACATCGAGGTGGTCGGTGAGGCGGCCGACGGGGCGGCGGTCATCCCGCTGGTGCGGCAGGTGCGGCCGGACGTGGTCGCCATGGACGTCCGGATGCCGCTGCTTGACGGGATCGAGGCCACGCGCGCGCTGCTGCGGACGGTGGCCGACCCGCCGAAGATCCTCGTGGTGACGACCTTCGAGAACGACGAGTACGTGTACGAGGCGCTGCGCGCGGGCGCCGACGGCTTCCTGCTCAAGCGGGCCCGGCCGGCCGAGATCGTGCACGCGGTGCGGCTGATCGCCGAGGGCGAGTCCCTGCTGTTCCCCGCCTCGGTGCGGCAGCTGGCCGCCGAGTACGGCGACGGCGGCGGGAACCGCGCGGCCCGCGCCGAGTTGGCCCGCGCCCGGCTGACCGAGCGGGAGGGCGAGGTGCTCCGGCTGATGGCGCGGGGGCTGTCGAACGCGGAGATCGCCGCGCGGCTGGTGGTCGGCACGGAGACGGTGAAGTCGCACGTGAGCGCCGTCCTGGCGAAGCTGGGGGCGCGCGACCGCACCCAGGCGGTGATCACGGCGTACGAGTCGGGGTTCGTGGCGCCCGGCTGAGGGCGCTGCGGGGAGCGGGGACGGCGGACCGGAACTCGCCGGGGTCCGGCGGGCCGAGTACCATCCGGCCCACACGCGCACGAGCTGGGAGGACGGACCTTGGCAGGCCTGACCGGCGGGGACCCTTCGCTGTTGCGGAGGATCAATTCCGCTGTGGTGCTGCACGCGTTGCGTGCGACGGACTCCGCGACGCTGACCGAGATCACCCGGGTGACGGGCCTGTCCAGGCCGACCGTCGAGGGCGTCGTCGAGGGGCTGATAGAGGCCGGTCTGGTCGTCGAGGCGGCCGCCGACGAGGGGACGGCCCGGCGGCAGGGGCGGCCCGCGCGGCGGTTCCGGTTCCGGGCGGAGGCCGGACACCTGCTGGGCCTGGAGATCGGTCCGCACCGCGTGGCCGCGCTCCTGTCCGACCTGGACGGGCGGGTGATCGGCGCCCAGGCCAAGGACGTGGACGAGAACGCGCCGGCCGACGAGCGGCTGGAGCGGCTGCGTACGGCCGTGGCGGAGCTGCTGCGCCGGGCCGGTGTGGCGCGCGGCTCGCTGCGGGCGGTCGGCGCGGCCACGCCCGGCATCGTCGAGGCGGACGGCACGGTCCGTCTGGGCACCGCGCTGCCCGGGTGGACGGGTCTTGGCCTGGGTGAGCGGCTGAGCCGTTCCTTCAAGTGCCCGGTGCTGGTGGAGAACGACGCGAACGCGGCGGCGGTGGCCGAGCACTGGAAGGGGACCGCCACCGAGTGCGACGACATCGTGTTCGTGCTGGCGGGGCTCAGCCCCGGGGCGGGGGCGCTGATCGGCGGGCGGCTGCACCGGGGGTACGGCGGGGCGGCCGGGGAGATCGGCGCGCTGCACCTGCTGGGCCGGGACGTGACGCCGGAGACGCTGCTGTCCACCACGGACCAGCCGCTGCACCCGCTGGACGAGCAGGCGGTCGCCAAGGTCTTCGCCGAGGCCCGGGAGGGCGACGAGCGGGCCCGTGCGGCCGTCGAGCGTTTCATCCAGCGGCTGGTGCACGACGTGGCGGCGCTGGCGCTGGCGCTCGATCCCGAGATGGTCGTCATCGGCGGCTGGGCGGCCGGGCTCGACGGCGTACTGGAGCCGTTGCGCCGGGAGCTGGCCCGCTACTGCCTGCGTCCGCCGCGGGTGGCCCTGTCGCTGCTCGGCGAGGCCGCCGTGGCGACGGGGGCGCTGCGGCTGGCCCTCGACCATGTGGAGGAGCAGCTCTTCGCGGTCGAGGGCGCGACGGCCCGCCGCTGATCCACAGGCGGTGGTGGGGCCGCGGCGGGGGCGGGTCGGTCAGGAGGCCCGGGTCTCGGGGCCGTGGTGGATCTCCACGTCGCCCGAGTCGCCGAAGGTCAGCCGGCAGGTGTCCGCGCGGTAGGTGGCCACGGAGAGGGCGGCGGTGCGGCCCGCGGCGAGGTAGCGGGTGGTGACCACGAGGACGGGCGCGCCCGGGAGACGGTCCAGCTCCTTCGCGTCGTCCGCGCCGGCCGAGCCCAGCTCGACGGCGCTCTCCTGCCGCTCCAGGTCGCCGCGCTGCAGTTCACGCAGGACGGCACGCGCGCGTGCGGGGCCGGAGGGCGCGTCGATGGCGGTGAGGTCGGGCACCGAGGACGCCGGGACGTACAGCAGTTCCGCGGCGACGGGCTGGCCGTGGCTCACGCGGGAGCGGCGGACGGTGTGAACCGGCTCGTCGCGGTCGGTCTCCAGGGCGTCGGCCACGGCCGCGGGAGGTGCCGCGAGGACGCAGTCGGCCGGCTGCCAGGCGTCGTCGGCCGCCCCGGGCCAGGCGTGCTCCCGAGTGCCGACGGCCACGCCGACGCGCGGCGGCGCCACGGTCGTACCGACGCCGCGGCGGCGCTGGAGCCTGCCCTCCAGCTCGAGCTGCTCCAGGGCCTGGCGCAGGGTCGCGCGGGCGACGCCGAAGCGGGCGGCGAGGTCGCGTTCGTTGGGCAGGATCTCGCCCACCTCGAACTCCGAGTCCAGTGCCGCGCTCAGCACGGTCCTGAGGTGCCAGTACTTGGGCTCCGGCACCGATTCCAACTGCGTGGTCCCCACCCTGTCCTCCGCAATCGCCGTGGTCCGGCGGCGTTTTGACGCCCTTGTTTATTAAAGGTTGTTGCAGTTCTCTGCGACCATAAAACGCCCCATCCCCTTGGTCAAGACCAATCCCGCGACGGAACGGCCCCGGCCCCCGTCGCGGGACGGGGGCCGGGGCCGTGGGATGGCGGACGGAAGACGGCGCGGGGTTAGAGAATGCCGGCCAGAGACACCAGTTTGTCCGGGTTGCGGATGATGTACATCGACTGGATGCGGCCGTCGACGACGTCCACCTGGACGACGGAGTCCGGCTTGCCGCCCGAGCGGATCAGGAGGGCCGGGCCGCCGTTGAGCTCCAGGAAGTGGAAGGTGGCGTCGGGAATGCCCTGCCGCGCGACACCGAGCAGGAAGCGGCCCACCTTGTCGGAGCTCTCCAGCACGCGCAGCGGCGCCTTGGACCGGCCGCCGCTGTCGCCCACCAGCCGGACGTCCGGCGCGAGCGTGGCCAGCAGGCCGGCCAGATCGCCCTCGGCCGCGGCGGCGAGGAAGCGCTCGGTGAGGTCGCGGCGCTGCGCCGGGTCGACGTCGTAGCGGGGCCGCCGCTCCTCGACGTGCTTGCGGGCGCGTCCGGCGAGCTGGCGCACCGCGGCCTCGCCGCGCTCCAGCATGGCGGCGATCTCCGCGTACGGGTAGCCGAAGGCCTCCCTGAGGACGAACACCGCCCGTTCCAGCGGCGACAGCGACTCCAGGACGACGAGGACGGCGAGGGACACGGAGTCGGCGAGGACGGCCCGCTCGGCGGTGTCCGGCACCGCGTTCCCGAAGTCGGTGACGTAGGGCTCGGGCAGCCACGGGCCCACGTAGGTCTCGCCGCGTGACTTGACCTGGCGCAGCCGGTCGATGGCGAGCCTGGTGGTGATGCGCACCAGGTATCCGCGGGGTTCGCGCACGGCGGTGCGGTCGGCACCGGACCAGCGCAGCCACGCCTCCTGGACCACGTCCTCCGCGTCGGCCAGGCGGCCGAGCATGCGGTAGGCGACGCCCAGGAGGACGGGCCGGTGCTCTTCGAAGACGTCGGTCGCGGTGTCGGTGGTCACCGCTCCATCCCAGCGGACGCGTCCGGTGGTGTCCAGGCGACATCGCCCACACCCGGTGCCGGGACTACCCGCCGGTAGCTCTTACTGACAAGCTGTCTACGCAACGTCCTCATCGTTCGCGCGTTCCCGGAACACGCTTTCCCGGAACACGTGTTCCCGACAAGGAGCCCCATGTCCGCAACGCTCTCCTTCACGGCACCCACCGCCCGCGGTCCGCAGGACGTCACGCTGGCCTACGCGCGCGTGGGCACCGGTGCGCCGCTGGTCCTGCTGCACGGCATCGGTCATCACCGGCAGGCCTGGGACCCGGTGGTCGACATCCTCGCCACCGAACGCGACGTGATAGCCGTGGACCTGCCGGGGTTCGGGGAGTCGTCCGCGCTGCCGCCCGGGCTGCCGCACGACCTGCCGACGACGAACGCGGTGCTGGGCGCCTTCTTCGCGGCCCTGGGCCTGGACCGCCCGCACGTGGCGGGCAACTCGCTGGGCGGCCTGCTCGCCCTGGAGCTGGGCCGGGAGCACCTGGTGCGGTCGGTGACGGCCCTGTCCCCGGCCGGGTTCTGGACGCGGGCCGAGCGCCGCTACGCCTTCGGTCTCCTGACCGGCATGCGCCGCACTGCGCGCGGCCTGCCGCTCCCGCTGGTCGAGCGGTTGTCCCGCACGGCCGTCGGCCGCACCGCGCTGACCAGCACGATCTACGCCCGTCCCGGCCGGCGCTCCCCCGAGGCCGTGGTCGCCGAGACGCTGGCGCTCGCGCGCGCCGAGGGGTTCACCGAGACGCTGCGGGCCGGCCGGAGCGTGCTGTTCACGGACGACGTGCCCGGCATCCCCGTCACCGTGGCGTGGGGCAGCCGGGACCGGTTGCTCCTGCCCCGGCAGGGCATACGGGCCAAGCGGGCCGTTCCGCGCGCCCGGCTGGTGCGGCTGCCCGGCTGCGGCCACGTCCCGATGAACGACGACCCGGCGCTGGTCGCCCGCGTTCTCCTGGACGGCAGCAGCGCTCAGTCGGCCAGGGCCTTGAGGACCTCGTTCAGCACGGTCGCGTTGTAGGGCATGCTCACGTGCGGGGTGTGGTCGTCCGGGTCGATGTCCTGCAGGACGATGTTGTTGACGTAGCGGCCCTCGGTCTTCGCGAGGGCGCACGACGTGTACGGAGTGACCACGTCGTCGTACTGGGTGGCGATGACGGTGTGGCGGACGCCCTCCGTCGTCTCGCCGAGATCGGCCAGCTCGCGCTGGAAGGGGTGTTCGTGCTGGAGTTGCGGCCAGGCCGGCACGACCTCCCCGACGGCGCCCTGTTCGAGGAGTTCCACCGCGCCGGGGATCTGGCGGGCGAGGTTCATCAGACCCTGGGCCGTGACGCCGTGGTTGCTGGGCGAGATGCCGACGAAGTTGCGCACCTTGGGCCCTCCGCCCAGGGCGTTCAGGTAGTAGCGCGGCATCATGCCGCCCTGCGAGAAGCCGACCAAGTCGACCTCCTGGGCGCCGGTCCGCCGCAGCACCTCGTCGACGAAGTCCGCGAGCTGCCGGGCGGAGTGCTTGATGTCCCCCAGGCCGAAGATCACGGGGTTGCCGTGCTGGCCGTAGTCGAGCCGGAAGACCCGGTGACCGTGCTGCCGTAGCAGCGGTGTCGCCGTGTTCCAGGTGTAGCCCCGGTTGCCGAAGGTGCCGTGCACGAGCACCACCGGACGCGGATGCTCCTCGGTGGGCGGGACGTTCCAGTCGTCCTCTCCCGCCGGTACGTCGACGGTCGCGATGATCTGCGCTCCGCCGGCCTGGGCGACCGCACTCAGGCGGTGCGGGGCCTCGGTGACGTCCGTGACGACGTCGTCCGAGTTGGGACCGGGGATACGGGGGTTGAGAAAACTCATGGTCTTCTCGCTTTCGTTGGTGTGTGAAGCTGGTCAACGAGATGGCGGGGTGTCTGCGGGCATGGTTGCCGGTGAAGGGGCGGCCGGCTCCCGGGCCGGTTCGGTGGGGCAGCTTCTGAAGGCGAGTACGGCGTTGTGGCCGCCGAAACCGAAGGAATGGCTCAGGGCGAGGTCGACGGGCTGCGCCCGGCTGGTGCCGGTGACGGCGTTGATCTCGGCGTCCCCTTCCTGCTTTTCGAGGTTGGCCACGGGAGGCACCCGGCGGTGGGCCACGGACAGGGCGGTGATCGCCGCTTCGACCGCCCCGGCCGCGCCGAGCAGGTGGCCCAGGGTGCCCTTGACCGAGGTCACGGAGGGCTGGTGAGGGAAGAGGCGACGGATCAGACGGGCCTCGGCGGCGTCGTTGAGCGGCGTGCTGGTGCCGTGCGCGTTGATGTGCTGCACGTCCGCGGGGCGGGCGCCGGCGTCGTCGAGGGCCCGCCGCACGGCGAGGGCGGCGCCCTTGCCCTCGGGGTCGGGGGCCACGGGGTGGTGGGCGTCGGACGATGCTCCGTAGCCCGCCAGCAGGGCGTAGCCGGGGCGTCCGCGGGCCCTGGCCGCACTCGCCGGCTCCAGGACCAGGGCCGCACCGCCCTCCGCCATGACGAAGCCGTCCCGGGCGGTGTCGAAGGGCCGGGAGGCGGCTTGCGGGTCGTCGCCGCGCCGGGACAGCGCGCCCATCCGGTCGAAGCCGGTGACCCAGAAGGGCTGTACGACCGCGTCGGAGGCGCCCGCGACGGCGATGTCGCAGGCCCCGGAGCGCAGGAGTTGCAGGGCGGTGCCGATGGCGGTGGCGCCGGAGGCGCAGGCGGTGACCGTGCACAGCGCCGGGCCCCGGGCCCGCAGGTGGATGGTGAGCTGTCCGGTGGCCATGTTGGGCAGGAACATCGGCAGCAGCAGCGGTGAGACACGTGCCGTGCCCACTTCGAGCAGTTTGCGGTGCTGTTCCAGCATGGTGCCGGTGCCGCCGGCCGAGCTGCCGAAGACCACCGCGACGCGGTCCGCGTCCCAGTCGGCCGGGTCCAGACCGGCGTCACGGACCGCTTCCAGGGCGGCGTAGAGGGCGAACTGGGTGAAGCGGTCGTACTGCCAGGGGCGTGAGCCGGGGACGTGATCGCGGGGGGAGAAGTCCGGTACGAGGCAGGCGAAGTCGACCTCTAGGCCCTTGAGCTCGGGGACGTGCCGGGCGGTGGGGCGGCCCGCGCACACGCCGTCCCAGGTGGCCTCGCGGCCGGTGCCGGCCGGAGTGACCAGGCCGATCCCGGTGACGGCGACGTCGGGACGGGCGCCGGTCACGGCTTGACGGCCTCGGCGATGAGGTCGGCCACGCCGGCCAGGGTGAGGTCCGGGTCGGCCTCGCCGTCCTGTACTTCGATGCCGAGTTCCTCGGTGAGTACGACGAAGAGCTCCACCACGGCCAGCGAGTCGAGGTCCAGCTGCTCGAAGGTCGCGGTGGGGACGATGGCCTCGGCGGGCACTTCGAACTTGTTGCTGAGAACCGAGGCGAGCAGGTCGTAGGCGCGGCTGTGGGGCGTGGTGTCGGTGGTCATGTCAGGGGTGTCCTTTCCAGTCCGACGGGCGGTACCCCGGGATGGTGGGGTTCCGTGTGGCGGGTTCCGCGGTGGCGGGGTTCCGTGGTGGCGGGTCGGCGGTCAGCCGAGCGCGGCCGGTGCCTCCAGCTCGTCCTTGACGTCCTTGAGCAGGGCCATCGCGTCCCTGCCGTTGACCACCCGGTGGTCGTAGACCAGGCCGAGGTGGACGAACCGGTGGGTGCGAGGGGTGCCCTGCGCGTCCAGGAGCACCTGGTCGTCGACGGCGCCGACGGAGATCACGCAGGTCTGGCCGGGGAAGACGATGGGCGTGGCCAGGACCATGCCCTCGGTGGTGTGCGGGGCGACCATGATGGTGGCCCCGGCGAGTTCGGCGGCCTGGAAGGTGCCCCGGAACGCCTTGCTCCGGAAGCCGGTCAGCAGGTCGGCGATCCGGTCGCCGCTCAGCTCGGCGGCGTCGTGCACCACCGGGGTGTACAGACCTCGGCCCGCGTCCATGGTGACGCCCACATGGGCCCGTTCGCTCTCGCGCACCGCGCCGTCGTCGGTGAGCGCGGCGAACATCAGGGGATGTGCCGCGTGCCGGCGCGCCACCGCCTTGATCAGCAGGACGGGCAGGGAGACGAAACTGCCGGTGCGCTCGGACAGCTGCCGGGCCAGTTCCTCCGCCTGTCCGACGTCGACCTTGGCGTAGGCGGCCGCGGCCGGAACGGTCCGCATCGACTCGGTCACCACCGCCCCCACCGTCCGCTGCCGCTTGGACAGTTGACGCTCGGCGGAGGCGGGCGCGGACGCGGCCCGCCGCACCAGGGCCTCGACGTCGGCCGTACGGACGACCGTGCGTCCGAGACCGCGCAGCTCGGCCTCGGAGACGCCGTGGCGGTCGGCGAGCTCACGGGCCGCGTTGGTGATGCTCAGCTCCGCCCCGGGGGGTGCGGATGTCGCCGCCGGGGTGGCGGCCGACGCCCGGTAGGAGTCGCGCTCGTCGGCCGACTCGAAGAGGTAGGCGATGGTCTGCCCCGGCCGGCAGTCCTGGCCGCCGCCGACGAGGACGTGCAGGATTCCGGGGCCGGTGCTCTCGATCTCCTCACTGGCCTTGGAGGTCTCCACGACCGCCAGCGGTGCCTCGCCCTCGATGCTGCTGCCGTCGGGGACGAGCCACTCGACCAGGGTGTAGCTGGAGTCGTTCGTGTTGAGCGTGGGCAGCTCGATGCCGATCACTTCGTCGCCTCCATGATCGCGCGGTGGATGGTGGACGACTGGAGCAGCACGTCGTGCTCCAGGTGCGCCGCGGTCGGCACGATGCTCAGCTCGGCACTCAACGGCAGTACCGGGCGGGCCAGTCGGCTCCACAGCTGCTCGTGGAGTTGCTGTGCGAGCAGCTCGCCCCAGGTTCCGTCGGCCGTGGAGTCCTCCATGACACAGATGCGGTCGGCACGGGACAGCACCGGGAGCAGCGCCTTGCTGTCGAAGGGGTAGAGCTGGGAGGGCACCAGCAGTTCGCACGTGATCTCCTCTTCGAGGAGCAGGGTGCGCAGGGCGGTGACGGCCCGTTCGGTGAGCCCGCCCGGGGCCAGGACGATCCAGTCGGGGGGCCCGCAGTCCGGCGCGAACACCCGGGCGGTCTCGCTGGGATCGGCCAGCACCTCGTAGCGGAAGAGGTCGTCCACGACCCCGGCCTGGTACATGGAGCGGGTGTAGAGCACCTTGTCCTCGAAGAGCACACCGGGCTCCTCGCGGTCGAGCATCGCGGTCAGTACGCGCCGGTTGTCGTGGAACGGGGAGACTTCCCGCAGGTGCAGCGAGGGAATGCCGAGGAAGTGCTTCTGCAGGCTCTGGCTGTGCGTCGGGCCGTACCCCCGGTTGCCGCCGGTGGGGCAGCGGACGACCATGCTCATCGGGACCCTGCGGCCGTACATCGACACGGACTTGGCGGCGAAGTTCAGCAGCGGGTCGAAGGCCAGCGCGGCGAAGTCCGAGAACATCATCTCGACCACGGACCGGTTGCCGGCCAGGGCCAGGCCCGCGCCCACGCCGGCGATGCCGCCTTCGCTCAGCGGTGAGGAGAGCACCCGGTCCGGGAAACGGTCGGAGAGCCCCCGGGTCACCTTGAACGCCCCACCGTAGGGGTCGGCGACGTCCTCGCCGATCAGATAGGTGCCGGAGTGGGCGCCGAGGAGGTGGTGCAGTGCGCTGTTGAGGTTCTCGGCCACGCGCTGGCGCCTGGTCATCGGGCCTCCCATCGGGACGCCGGACGCGCGCCGACCTCTCGTACGACGGCGGCGACGGCCGCTGCCCGTGCCTGGTCGGCGGCGGCGAACTGTGCGGGATGGTCCTGTCGGTAGCGGCGGTACCAGTCGTGCCGGGCCGCTCGCTCACGGACCTCGGCCGCGCGGGTGTCGTCCCCCTTGCTGTGCGGGCCCACGCGGTGGGTGACGCACTCGACCACGTACGGCAGGTGCCGGTCGCGGACCTGTTCGACCACGGGGGCGAGGGCGGCGCGTACGTCGGTCACGTCCACGGAGTCGATCCGCAGGTGGCCGACGCCGAAGGCCGCCGCCCGGGTCGCGACGGTGCCGGACATCTGCCGCTCGGTCGGTGTCGACTGGGCGATCCCGTTGTGCTCCACCACGACGAGCACCGGGACCTGCCACAGCTGCGCCATGTTGAGCGCCTCGTACACGGCGCCCTCGCCCCAGGTGCCGTCGCCGATGTGGACCACCGCGATCCGGCCCGGCTCGGCCCGCTTCAGGTGCAGGCCGACTCCCACGGCGACGGGCAGGCTCTGGCCCTGTACGCCGGTCGACAGGTAGCGGTCGCGGTAGATGTGCTGGCTGCCGCCCACGCCGTGGCAGACGGCACCGGCCCGCCCCATGATCTCCGCGAGCAGACCGTGCGGGTCGTGGAAGCGGGCCAGGTAGTGGCCGTGCCCGCGGTGGTTGCTGAAGACGTAGTCGCCCTCGTCCAGCAGCGGGTAGAGCGCGACGGGGATGTACTCCTGGCCGAGGCAGGTGTGCGTGGTGCCGTGCAGCCGGCCCTGGGAGAACAGCTCAAGGACGGCCAGTTCGAAGTGGCGGATCATCAGCAGGGTGTCGAGATCGGCGTCGGACAGACGCGACAGGGGACGGGCCACGACACCGGCTTCGGGTGCGCCGGCGGGCCCGAGGTCGACCGCGGGGGACGCGGACGTGACGTTCATGAGGTGCTCCTTACGGAAGTTCGACCACCTGGGCGCACCAGGTCAGCCCGGCGCCGAAGCCCAGGAGCAGCGCCTTGTCGCCGGGCCGTACGGTGGCCGAGGCGAGCAGCGACTCCAGGGCCAGCGGGATGGACGCCGAACTGGTGTTGCCGTCGGTGACGATGCTGCGGGCGATCGCCACGTGCGCGGGCGGGCGCAGTCGGCGCACCATCGCGTCGATCAGCCGCCCGTTGCACTGGTGCGGCACGAAGGCGCCGATGTCGTCCCAGGTGAGCCCGGCCGCGTCGAGTGCGTCCCGGGCCACTTGCGGCATGTGCGAACCGAACCAGCGGACCACCCGGGTGCCGTCCATGTGCATGTACGGGCGGGCGGCATCGGGTTTGGGCGGGGCGCTGGTCATCCAGGGTTCACCGGGGCCGTGGGTTCCCCACACCGTCGGTCCGATCCCGGCGTGCTCCGCGGCGCTGACCACCGCGGCCCCGGCGGCATCGCCGAAGAGCATGACGGTCCCGCAGTCGTCGGGGTCGGTGATGTCGCTCAGCCGCTCGGCGGCGACGACCAGGATCTGACGCGCCTGTTGTGCGGCGATGAGTCCGGAGGCCAGGGTCAGCCCGTAACTGAACCCGGCGCACCCGCCGTTGACGTCGAACCCGCCGGCCCGGCCGGCTCCGATGCGGTGGGTGAGACTCGCCGCCCGGCACGATGCCTGGCCCACGCTGCTGGCGGAGGAGAACACGACACAGTCCAGGTCCTCGGCCGGCACTCCCGCGTGGGCCAGGGCCTTGTCCGCCGCCTGCGCGGCCATCTCGACGAAGGTGTCGTCGGGGTCGGCCTTCAGCCTGGTCCGGATTCCGGTGATCTGCTGGATCCAGCCTTCCTCGTGGCCGAACCTGGTGTCGAGTTCGGCGCTGGTGAGCAGGCCACCGGGGCGGTAGGTTCCGATGCCGGTCAGCCGTCCCGCGCCCCGGGCCATCAGTGGGCTCCGTCCGCCGCGGCGACGGCTGCCTGGCCGTTCACGTAGTCGAGGGTCCGCCGGACGGTGCGCAGGTCGTGCACCGCCTCGTCCGGGATGGGAACGCCGCAGCGCTCCTGGATCCGCTCGGCCAGTTCGATGACGGCCATCGAGTCGAACCCCAACGACGTGAAGGGTGCGTCGGCCGGCTGCTCCGAGATCGCCCGGGCCGCTTCGGCGCCGGCGATCTCGGCCACCATCGCGGTCAGGTCTTCCAGGGTGAAAGGGGACATGCGGAAACTCCAGCTGATGAGATGCGGGTGCGGTGAGGGACGGGAGGGGAGGGGAGGACCGCGCGTGGGTCACTGGGCGGGCAGCACGACGTCGCGGCTCAGGAAGGCGAGCACCCTGCGGAAGTAGTCGGAGTCGAGCACGGGCGGGGCGCGGTGCCCGGACGCCGCGGTGGGGCCGGCGGTGTCCTGCCCCGGGGCCGGGATCATCTGCCGGAGGGTCTCGCCGGCCAGCCGCAGGGTGCTGCGGGGGACCTCGTCGCCCAGGTCGCGAAGCCGCTCCAGCCAGGTGTCGAACGGAACGAGCGGAAGGTCGACACCCGCGTCCGCGAAGCCCTGGAAGTACGACCGGAAGGGCAGCGGTTCGGGATCGATCACGTGGAACACCTGTCCTCGGGCACGTCGGCTCAGGGACAGGTCGACGATGGCGCGGCTGGTGAAGTCGACCGTGCCCACCGGCAGGAGACCGGGGTGGTCGGGGGCACAGCCGGCGCGGATGCTCGCCGTCGTCAGGTGGACGAACCAGTCCGACTTCCCCACCAGGCCGGTGCGCGAGTCCGCCAGGATGACACCGGGCCGGTGCACCATCGTGGGTGATCCGCGGTCCGCGGCCTGCGCGACCAACTGCTCGGCGACCCATTTGGTGGCGCAGTAACCGGAGACGCCGGTCCCGGCCTCTCGGGCCGCCGGGATCACCCCCATCGTCGAAATGTAATGCACGGGAATTCGGCGGGTCCGGGTCGCCAGTCTCAGGATTTCCTGGGTTCCCGACACATTGCAGCCGCGTAGGATCGGGTAACTCGCCAGAAGATTGACCCAGGCACCGCAGTGGTAAATGACGTCGATGCCGCGCGAGAGGTCGGAGAACTCCTCGTCGGTCAGGCCGAACCGCGGCTTCGCCAGGCTGCCGACCACGACGTCGACCCGGGACATGTGGTGCTCCGGCACATCCCGGGCGCGCAACTGACCGGCGATCCGCTCCCGGGCCTGAGCCGCCCACTCCGCTCTCACCAGGCAATGGATTCGAGCGTCGGTGGCCTCCAGCAGGTCGGCGAGCAGGAAACCGCCGAGGAATCCCGTGGCTCCCGTCAGCAGAATTCTCTCAGGCGGCCCTTCGGGAACATCCGGCAGAGCCGACGCATCGATTTCCGCCGGAAGTCGCAAATCGTCGCTGATCGGAAAACTGGCCATACCAACACCGCATTTCAGCACAGGCGAGATTCGGTCCTGCCCTGAACACTCCCCGCACCTCACGAGGTCTACTACAGAAATCTTCCACCAGTGGGAGCACAGGGCGCATCCTCCCGGCCGTCACCCGCTCCCGCACCACTACCACGGGTGAGTAGGGCTCATTCATTCGAACAGACCACGGCTCCGAATGGACGGCCGGAACGTACGCCCGGAGCGCGTTGCCGGTTTCGCGCGCCGTTGGTTGCACGCCAACGCGCTTACGCGGACGGAGTGTTGCGAAACGGGGGTCGGGGGGCGGGGGGCGGCCCGAGCGTAAAGACAGATGAGAAGGACACAGCCAATGAGTGCCGAGGCAAGGGGGGTTGAGCCATGGCC
The DNA here is from genome assembly GCF_055635195.1 of Streptomyces sp. NPDC111628. Lineage (NCBI taxonomy): Bacteria > Bacillati > Actinomycetota > Actinomycetes > Kitasatosporales > Streptomycetaceae > Streptomyces > Streptomyces sp. NPDC111628. The sequence goes on from NZ_JBVKBZ010000003.1 coordinate 1,401,611, forward strand.
GCAGGGCCTGAGATGCCGGAGGTCCCCGATCCCGTTGGGGGCGGGGCGAATTCACGCTCCGTTCCACCGAAGGCGTTGCCCGAGGCATGGCAGCCTCTGCTCGGCCGCCCGGCCCTCGCGGAGCTGCTCGGGCACCCTCTCGCGGGCGCCGCGCTGACGGAGATGTGCCGGCTCCTGCCACCCCACGTCGCCGTGCACTCCCTGCGGACGTTCCTGCTGGCCGACGCCTGTGCGCGGACCCACGGGACCGCCTACGACCGGGTCGGCCTGCTGGCCGCCGCGGCGTTCCACGACGCCGGGCTGGTAGGGCGCAGTCCGCTCGGTCGCGGTGGATTCCCGTACCGTTCCGCCCAGTTGCTCGACCACTTCCTGGCCCGGAACCAGGTGGGCATGGGGCGGCGCACGACCCTCACGCGTGCGGTGCGCGAGCACATGCGGCCGTTCCCCGCTCGCGACGCCGGGCCCGAGGCGCGACTGCTGCACTTCGGCGTGTGGCTGGACGTCACCGGGCGCGGCGAGCGGAAAGTGCCTGGTGACCGGCGCCTGTTGGCCGGGCTGGCGCCCACCCCCTGGTTCGCCGTGTCCTTCTCCGCCCGGTTGGTGGCCTGCGGGCTGCGCCGGGTGTTGCCGGGCTCCCCGGTCACCCACCGGTGACCGGGGAGCCCGGCGACTCGCTCTTCCCGTCGCGAAAGGAACCGCAGACATGCAAGAAGACCAGCGTGTTTTCGATGTCGCCATCGTCGGAGGCGGCATCGGCGGGACGATGCTGGGGACCGTACTCGCACGTCACGGCGTGCGCGTGCTGCTGCTCGAAGGCAGCGGCCACCCCCGGTTCGCCATCGGAGAGTCCACCGTCCCCGAGACCACGTTCGGGCTCCGGGTCCTGGCCCGCCGCTACGACGTCCCGGAGCTCGAGCACCTGGCGACCAACGCGGCACTGCGCCGCCACGTGTCGTCGAACAGCGGGGTCAAGCGAAACTTCAGCTTCATCTACCACCGGGAAGGTGAGCCCACCCGGCCCGACGAGTGCACCCAGTACCCCACCTGGGGACCTCCGCTCGGTCCCGACTCGCACTACTTCCGGCAGGACGTGGACGCGTACATGTTCCACGTCGCCGTGTCCTACGGCGTGACCGCGTACACCCACACCATGGTCGACGACGTGAAGTTCGAGGAGGACGGCGCGACTCTCGTCACCCGGGACCGGGGCACCTTCCGGGCCTCGTACGTGGTCGACGCCGGCGGCATGCGGGCGGTTCTGCCCGAGCGCCTCGGGCTGCGGCAGGAACCGCCCTACCGCACACGGTCGCGCACGATCTTCACGCACATGGTGGACGTGCGCCCCTTCGACGCCGTGGCGCCTTCGCGTGAACAGCACGGCATGCCCAGTCCGTTCAGTCAGGGAACGCTCCACCACATGTTCCCGGGCGGCTGGTTCTGGGTCATCCCGTTCGACAACCAGACGGCCGGCACGAGCCAGTTGTGCAGCGTCGGCCTCAACCTCGATCTCGACCAGCACCCCCGGCCGGAGGACATCTCGGCGGAGGAGGAGTTCTGGCGGTACGTGCGCCGGTTCCCCAGTGTGGCCCGGCAGTTCGAGGGGGCGCGGGCGGTCCGGCCGTACGTGTCCACCGACCGCACCCAGTTCGCGTCGCAGAAGGTGGTCGGCGACCGGTGGTGCCTGCTGCCGCACGCCAGTGACTTCATCGACCCGCTCTTCTCCAGCGGTCTCGCCGTCACCGTGATGGCGCTGAACGCGCTGGGTCACCGGCTCATCGACGCGGTGCGCCAGGACGACTTCGACACCTCCCGGTTCGCGTACCTGGACCACTGGACCAAGCGCATGTTCCGGTTCTACGACGACCTGGTGTCCTGCAGCTACATCGCGTTCGACGACTTCGACCTGTGGAACGCCTGGAACCGCGTGTGGACCATCACCACGCTGTACGGCACGAACGCGCAGAACCAGACCGCCGTGACGTTCGAGAAGACGCACGACCCGGCCTGTTTCGACACGCTGGAGCTGCCGCCGTACCGAGGTCTCCAGGGTATGGACAATCCCTGGGTGGAGCGGATGTTCGACCAGGCACGGGACGCCGTACTCGCCTACCGCGCGGGCGAGTTGACGAAGGAGCAGGCGATCGCGCGCATCTACGAGGTGCTGGGCGAGAGCGGCCTCGTCCCGGCGGTGTGGGGGACCCTGGACCCCGACGACCGCTGTCCGTCCGGGGTGTTCACCCTCTGGCCGCTGATGAAGATCCTGCTGTGGGGCAAGTACCGCTCACCGCGGCACGTCCGGGGCTCCTACTTCACCGGCGGGGCGCGGCTGGTGGGCAGGGAAGCGGTCCAGGCGTTCACCACCGAGCTGCGCGCCGGCGGCTCCCAAGTGCACCAGACCGTACGGGACATGTGGCTCAACTGGAACCGCGACTGGACGCGGCGGCCCGCTCCTCGGAAATGAGCGCGAAAAAACATTCCTGCCGACCGGCGGAGGAACATATTCCGGTTTGCCGCTCCAGGGCCTCGGGTAGGAAAACCACATGGCCGACAAATGGAAAGTCGGCCGTGGTTCTCCCTGCTCAATCCGAGAGACAACGGGCTGCAATCCACGATGGTGCGACATTCCACCTGCCAATCGCCCGCTGAATGCTCCTGGGAAGAGATCTTCCAGCATCAGGACCGCCTCATGCGGCTGGTTCGGCGAAGACTACCAAGTTTTCAGGACGCCGAGGACTGCGTTCAGGAAACCATGGCCCGGGCAGCCGCCCACGCCGCGTTGGACAGGAATCGACTCGGTGCCTTTCTGACGTCCGTGGCGCTTCGCCTCTGCATCGACTTCTACCGCGACATGGACCGTCGCAGCAGACTTCTCCAGCGTGCGGCGCTCGCGGAAACCCCGGGCACGACCGAGGAGGACGTCTGCGACGAGGACTTCGGCAGATGGCTTCTGGGCCAAGTGCAACACCTGCGGGGGCGGGAGCAAGAGGTCATACTCGCCCGCGCCAAGGGTATTTCCACTGCGGAATTCGCCCGCATACACAACATCTCCGTCAAGGCGGCCGAAGCCGCCTTCACCAGGGGCCGCGCACGATTGAAGAACGTCTGCGCGAAAGCCTTGGAAGGCTGCGCCCGATAACACCCGAAAACCGCACCTCTCCCATCGCAGAGAAACGGAAAGGGACCCCACTCATGGGCAACAGCAAGAACGTCCAGGACATCTTCAAGGATTTGGTCGGTGATATGACCGACAGCTGGAAGGATGCCTTCGACGACCTCCTGAACCGGGACGACGACTCAGGATCGTCGCGCGGCTCAGGATCGTCGCGCGGCTCCGGCAACGCCGTCGACACACTGGCCGGGCTGCCCCCGAACGCCCTCGCCGCACTGGCCGGGGCCGTCAACCCGGCGACCGCGCTCGCGGGTGTCACCAATCCGCTGGCCGCCCTCGGCGGGGTCGGCGCGGCCGGCAACCCGCTCGCCGGCCTCACAGCACAGAACCCCCTGGCCGCGCTCACCGGTGCCGCGGGCGGCGGCAACCCGCTCGCGGCCGCGCTGGGCGGGGCCGGCAACCCCCTGGCCGCGCTGGGCGGGGCGGCCAATCCGCTCGCCGCGGTCGGCGGCGCGGCCGGTGCGCTCGGCGGGCTCGGTCAGCTGGCCGGAGGCCTCGGACACGCGGCGAGCGGGGCGGGCGACCTGATGGCCCTCCCGTCCCAGCTCGCCCAGCTCACCCAGGTGCTCCCCAAGCTCCTGGAGGCGGTCCAGGGCCTGCAGAACCTGACCAACCTGCCGGCCCAGGCAGGTCAGCAGGGGCTGGCGGCCCTGCAGGGTCTGACCGGTCAGCAGGGGCAGGGCGGAAAGCCGTCCGAGGGCGGACAGTCCTCGACCTCGCGCTGACCGGCCGTGCCACCGTCCCGTCCGGCCGTCTCCGTGGTGTACGCCGACCGCCGCTCCGTACCCCGGTCCCGATCTGAGGAGGATCACACAGGATGACGTCTGTCGTCGGCGATCGGCTGCGTCTCGTGGTCAGGGTCCTGGGCAGCCTCGTGGCCGACGAGGTGGGACGGGCGACCCGGCTGCGGAGGGGTACGAAGCGGGACACGCGGTCCCCGGCGGAGGACACCGATGTCTCCGCCGGGTCCGCGGCCGAGGCCACCGCCGGGGCGGAGCAGCGCCGCGCCAAGGCGGTACGGCACGCCCTGGAGAGCCTCGGCCCCTTCTATGTGAAGCTCGGCCAGGTCCTCTCCACCCGGCCCGACATGGTCCCCCAGTCCATCCGGGACGAACTGCAGAACCTGCACGACGAGGTCGACGTCCAGCCGTTCTCGGAGTTCGAGCCGGTACTGGCCCGGGACCTCGGGCCGAACTGGAAGCTGCGCTTCGACGACATCGAGACCGTCGCCCCGCTGGGGGCGGCGTCCCTCGCCCAGGTCTACCGCGTGACGCTGCCCGGCGGGCGCGCGGCCGTGGTGAAGATCCAGCGGCCCGGCATCCGCGAGGGCGTGCTCGCGGACATGGCCCTGATGCGCCGGGCGTCGAAGATCGTGGCCCGTGTGGCTCCCCGGTTCAACGAGGTCATCGACATCGAGGCGATGCTCGGCTCGGTCTTCGACGCCATGGAGCCGGAGCTGGACTTCACCGGCGAGGCCCGCAACATGGACGAGGCCCGTGACCACGTCCGCCCGTTCCGCTCCCTGGAGGTGCCCCGGGTCCTGCACGCCAGCCCCCGGGTCCTGGTCCAGTCGCTGGCCGACGGGAAGTCGGTGCGGCACGTCGACCGCGCCCACTTCACGGACGACGAACGCGTGGAGATCGGCAAGGACCTGCTGCGGTTCATGTACCACGGGTACTTCGTCCATCGCTTCTTCCACGCCGACCCGCACGCCGGCAACGTCTTCGCCGCTCCCGGCGGACCCGCGACGCTGATCGACTGGGGCATGGTCGGCCGCCTGGACCGCAGGACCAGTCTTCAGCTGCTGCCGCTGTTCATGGCCATGGCACAGAACGACGGGGCCGGACTGGCGCAGCACTGGGCGGAGATGGGCCGGCTGACGCCATGGGCCAACATGCCCGCCTTCGCCGCCGACATGGCCGCGTTCGTGCCCACGGTCTCCCATCTCTCACTGGAGGACATGAACTTCGGCGTCGCGCTCACCACCGTGCTGGCCAAGGCGACCAAGCGCGGGATCGGTTCGCCGCCGGCCGTCTCCCTGCTGGGCAAGTCCTTCGCGAACCTCGACGGTTCGGTGCGGTGCCTGGCTCCCGAGATCACACTGCCCGAGGTGTTCCAGGCGGAGGTGCCGAAGATCCTTTTCGCACTGGGCCGCGATTTCCTCGGCCGCAACCAGTTCGCCCGGAACTCCATGGAGCTTCTGCTGGCCGCCGTCACCAGTCCCGAACAGGTCCGGGGCGTCCTCTCCGACGTGGCCAACCGTCAGTTCGCACTGAACATCCACGAGCCGCGCACCCCCGCCGCGATGGGCGGCCAGCGGCCCACCCGCCCCTCCAAAAGCCTGCTCGCGCTGGGCGCCGCGGCCTTCCTGCTGGGCCGTCGCCGCTCCGGATGATCCGGGTCCGCGCAGCCACCCGCCCCATTTCAAGGAGATCCATGCCGGAATCCACACGTCCGCAGTCACCGTTCGCGCCGGCCGCCGCGACCCCGCACGGCATTTCCCGCGCGGCGCTCTGGACGGCCGCCGCACACGCGGCGGAGAGCTCCCGGCCCGCGCCTGTCGTCCGCGACCCGTGGGCCGCCGACTTCCTCCACGCGGCCGGGTTCGACGGGGGCCCGCCCGGTGACGGACCGATGCAGCGCATGCTGCCCGACTACCAGGTGGTACGCACCCGCTTCTTCGACGACTACCTTCTCACCGCGGCCCGTTCGGGCTGCCGCCAGGTGGTGCTGCTCGGCGCCGGACTCGACACCCGTGCCTTCCGGCTCGACTGGCCGACCGGGGTGCACGTCTTCGAGGTGGAGGACGCGGCCGTACATGCCTTCAAGGAACGGGTACTGGACTTGAGCCGGCTCTCCTGCGGACGCCGCACCGTCGTCGAAGCCGACGGCACGGCATCCTGGAGTGAGGAACTCAGGGCGGTGGGATTCGATCCCGGCAGGCCCACCGCATGGCTCTGGGAGGCACCCCTGTACTTCCTTCGGCCCCCGGAGGTGAAGGCCGTCGTCGCAGCGATGACCGAACTCTCCGCGCCCGGCAGCATGTTCGCGGCCGAGTGCGTGAACTCCGCGACGACGTCCTCCCCGCTCGTCGCGCCCTTCATGGACGCCCTGGCGACGATCGGACTGGCCTGGAACTGGCAGATCGCCGATCCGGGGCGCTGGTGGGCGGAGCACGGCTGGGACGCGGCCGCCGCCGACCTGTACACGCTGCCGTACGCGGTCGAGCGCCTCTCCCCGTATCTGCCGCTGATCGGCACGGCCGCCGCAGAGAGCGTCTTCCTCACCACCGGGACGCTGCGCGGCACTCCCTGACACGGCACCACGTGCGGGCCCCGGACGGTGCGTCCGGGGCCCGCACGCGGTGCTGTGGCTACGGCCGCTCCAGCTCAAGCAGCGCCGCGAGCCACAGGTCGGGGAGTTCGTCCGCGGTCGCCAGGGCCTCGTCGTGAACGACGGTCAGGCACGCGGTGTCGTGCTGGCTCGTCAGCGTCGTCACACACCGGATGCCCGACGCGACACCGGCGAAGGCGGCGGCGCGACGGGCCGCGACCCCCTGATGGACCAGGGCCGTACCGAAGTTCACGCTGCTCACCGGGCCGGCCACGAACGACCCGCGGACCAGGCGGGTACCGACGGTGGCGCCGAGCGTCCGCGGGGCGGCGGACAGCAGCAGGCGCATGGCGTCGCGCCGCCGGCTCTCCCGCAGCCGGCCCGTGCGGGCGACGACCCGGGCCAGGGCCCGCTGGGGCGACTCCTCGTCGCAGGGCAGCAGGAGCCGGGCGGTGACCATGCGGTTGCCCGGGGCGTACTCCTCCCCCGGGGCCCGGACCGACATCGGGATCGACACGGGCAGCGGCGGATGGGCCGAGCCGGTGTCCTTCAGGTACCAGGTGCGGACGGCGTGGGACAGGGCCGCGAGATAGACGTCCGTGACCGTGCCGCCGTGGGCGCGGGCGATGGCGCGCAGCCGGGCCAGCGGGGTGTCGGCGTGGCAGACGTCGACGCGGCCCGTGGATTCTCCGTCGAACGCGGGTTTCGGGGTGGGAGCGCGGAAGGCGGCCACCACCTCGCCCATGGCGTCCGCGAGGCCCTGTGCGGTGGGCCGGGCGGGACGCTGTGGAGCCGGTGCGCCCTCGGGGTGGTCTCCGAGGAGGGCGCGGGCGGTGTAGGCGGCGCCCATGCCGTCCTGGAAGGTGTGGTCGGTTCGGTAGACCAGGGTGTGGCGGTCCGCCGGGCCGTGGACCAGCCACACGTCCCACGGCGGCCCGTCGTCCGTGCTCATCGGCCGGGACAGCATCAGGCGGCTGGTCGCCGACCCGTCGGTGTCCTCGGGCAGCCACGCCTCGTGGACATGCCGGTCCACGGCGATCCGGTCCACTCGCCGGAATCTCCTGCGGTCCCGCGCGATGCGGTAGCGCAACGTCGGGACGCGGTGGGCGCGTTCGGCGACCCGCGCGCGTACGGAGTCCAGGGTGGGGGCACGACCCTCGAACCCGAACGTCAACGCGAGCGGAACGGGGCTGCCGCCCGTCGCCAGGTGGAAGGCGACATCTACGGTTCCCATGGACAGGGACGGCGGCAGGCGGCCGTCCGTACCGAAGTCGGGTCGCATGGTGGAACCTCCTGGTCGGGTTCTGAGGGGCTGCGGGGCTGCGGTCTGCGGGGCTGGAGTCCGCGTTCTGCGGAGCTGGGGTACGGATGCGGGCCGCGCCCGCCGTCAGCATGCATGCCGCGCGATTCGACCCGTCACGTCCACGTACGCCCGCAGCAGGGGCCGCACGGGTCCGCGTGCGGGCAGGCGCGGCGCACGGGAGCGGTGCCACGGGAGCGGTTCGCCGGGTTCCGGCTCACCCAGCAGGGCCGCGGCCACGTGCGCGCCGTGCGCCACGGACAGGGCGAGTCCGTGCCCGCAGCAGCCGCCGATGTACCAGACGTCGTCGAAGCCCGGCACCGGCCCCACCACCGGCAGGTCGTCGCCCGTCATGCCGATGCGGCCGGACCAGCGGTGGGTGACCCGTACCCGGGCGAGGTCCGGATGCAGGGACCGCAGCCACCTCTCCAGCCGGGCCCAGGCACGCTCCCTGACGGCCTGAAGACGGGGAGCGCCCATACCCGCCGGGACCGTGGCGGTACCGCCGCCCGCCACCAGGCCCCGGTCCGGGAGCAGCCGGAAATACGGCGCCATCGGGACGGCGTCGACGACGGAGTGTCCGGCGCGCCCGCCCAGGGCCTCGTAGGCCGGGGCGCTCAGCGGTTCGGTGGCGACGGCGTACACCTCGAGCGGCAGGACGGTGCCGACCGGCAGGTCCAGTGCCTGCGCGGCGGAGTTGACGGCCAGCACCGCCTGACCGGCGTAGAGCCTGCCGTGCGGGAGGACCAGCTCGGGGCCGACCAGGTCGCCGGGGCGGAGGGCCAGCAGCGGGCTGCGGCCGTAGAACCGCACGCCCTTGTCGGCACAGGCACGGGCGAGGGCGCAGGTCAGGGCGGCCGGGTCGAGGGTCGCGGCGGGGCGGTGCAGGAGCGCCGCCCGGTAGGGCACGCCGACCCGGTCGCGGATGCCGGCCGGGGTGAGGACGGGGATGTCCAGACCGAGTTCGCGGCAGGCGCGGGCCTGGCGGGCGAGTGCCACCAGGCCCGCGGACGACCGCGTGGCCACCAGTTGCTCGCCGAGCCGCAGCCCGCAGGGCACGTCGAGCCGGGAGCACAGGTCGAGGACGTCCCGCACCGCCCGCTCGCTGGCCCGGTGCATCCTGCGCGCCGTCTGCGGGCCGAAGCGGCGCACCGCGCGGTCGACCGCGGGACCGGCCCGGGGCCCCAGCAGACCGGTGCCCCGGCCGCTGGCGCCGGCGGCCGGGTGCTCGGCGTCCACCACCGCGATGTCGAGCCCGGGGGCGCGTTCCGCCAGGTGGTAGGCGCAGGACAACCCGGCCAAGCCGGCCCCGACGACGGCCACGTCGGCGGTGACCACGCCGTGCAGCTGGGGCTGCGTCGGCAGTTCCGCGGGGTCCCAGTACGGCGTCCCGGCCGCTGGCCTGGTCATCCGGCGGCGTCCGGCACCGGCTCGGTCAGCGCCCCGAACCGGCGGTCGTGCCACAGCAGCGGGCGTCCGCCGCCCACGTGCACGGCGGCGACCCGGCCGACGACGAGGTGGTGGTCGCCGTAGCGGCGTACGTCCTCGGTCAGGCACACCGACCAGGCGAGCGCGTCGGCCAGCACGGGGACGCCCAGCACCTGCCGGGTGTCCGTCCCGGCGAACCGCTCGGCCGCGGTCGTCGCCGGGGACGCGAACCGGCCCGCGAGCTCCCGCTGTTCCTCGCGCAGCAGGTGCACGGCGAAGGCCCGCCGGCCGCGGACGGCGGCGAGGGTGCGGGAGCCGTCGCGCAGACAGGCGAGCAGCAGCGGCGGGCGGGCGGAGAGCGAGGTGACGGCGGACACCGTCATGCCCAGCGGCCCGTCCTCGCCGCGGGCGGTCACGACGGTCACGCCGGCGGCCAGCTTGGCGTACAGGCCGAGACAGCGGGCGGCGCCCGGCCCCGGTTCCTCGTGCAGCGGCTCCTCGTGCGGCGGATCGGCGGCCGGGAGCGGGGCGCCCGCGACGGCCGCCCGGTCAGTCACCAGCTGCAGCCGCGCGCTCATCGATCACCTCCGCGCCCGCAAGGCCCCGCAGCACGCGGGCGATGTTGGTCCGCAGGGTCGACTCGGCCACCGGGTCGAGGATCTCGGCCATGGACGGGATGCCGAGGTCGAAGGCCGCGGTGTAGACGACGAGCGTGCCGCCGTCCCTCGCTTCGCAGCGCCAGCTCCCCTCGAAGGCCTGGAAGTCGCCGCTGACCTGTTCGAAGGCGAGGGAGTACGTCTCGGGCGAGTAGGTGTCGCGTTCCCGCCACCGCATCAGGCCGCCCCGGAACTCGACGGTCCAGTCAGAGACCGTGGAGCCGTCGGGCTGCGAAGGCTCGACGTTCACCTCGCGGAAGGTGTCGCTGTACTCGGGATAGCGGCGGAAGTCGCTGATGCGGGCGTAGACGTCGGCGGGTGCCAGTCCGTCGGCGAGGGCGTGCAGGACCACGTGGCGCATGGGTCGTTCGGTTCCTTCCCGGAGGGTTTCCGGACGCTGGTGTCCGGAGCTGGTGTCAGCTGGTCATACGGTCGGCCGTGCTGCGCAGGGCCGCGCCGAGGGTGGTGAGGAACAGGTCGAGCGCGGAGTCCTCGACCACGGCCGGCGGGGTCAGCCGCAGCACCCGGGTGGAGTTGAGGGAGTTGTTGACGAGCACACCGCGGGAGATCAGTTCCAGCAGGAGTTCGCCGACCGCCTGTTCTTCCGCGAACTCGATACCGATCAGCAGACCCCGGCCGCGCACTTCGCGGACCAGTCCGCCCTCGTACGGCGCGCACACGGCCTGTACGGCGGTGAGGATGCGCGGGCCGAGCGCGGCGGCCCGGACCACGGTGTCCTCCTCCTCCATCGCCCGTACGGTGGCGAGGGCGGCGGCGCAGGCGATCGGCGAGGCGCCGAAGGTGGAGGTGTGCAGGTAGGGGTCGCGGCTGAAGGGGGCGTAGGCCTCCGCGGTGGCGACCATCGCGGCGACCGGTACGACACCGCCGCTGAGTCCCTTGCCGACGAGCAGCACGTCCGGACGCACGTCCTCGGCGTCGACGCCCCACCAGGTGCCCAGCCGTCCCATGCCGGTCTGGATCTCGTCGACGACGAGCAGCGCGCCGTACGCCCGGCACAGCGCCCGCACCTGGCTGAGGTAGCCGTCGCGGGGGATGCGTACGCCGCCCTCGCCCTGGACGGGTTCGACGATGACGCAGGCCCGGTCGCGGTGGGCGGCCAGCGCCTGTTCGAGGTCGGCCGGGTCGTCGTAGGCGACCTGGGTGACGTCCGGGAGCAGGGGCTGGAAGGGCGTCTGGTACGTGGCGTTGGCGGTGACGCTCAGCGCGCCGAGGGTCTTGCCGTGGAAGCCGCTGCGGGTGGTGATCACCGAGGTGAGTCCGTGGGCGCGGGCCAGTTTCAGGGCCGCTTCGGTGGCCTCGGCGCCGGAGTTGACGAAGTGGACGTAGTCGAGGCCGGGCGGGGTGTGGGCGGCCAGGGCCTGGGCGGCCAGGGCGGCGACGGGTTCGAGGAGGACGCGGCTGGCCAGCGGGTGGGTGTCGATCTGCCGGTGCACCGCTTCGACGACGGCAGGGTGGCGGTGGCCCATGATGAAGACGCCGTAGCCGCCGAAGTCCAGGAAGCGGCGGCCGTCGTCGGTGTGGATCCAGCCCCCTTCGGAGCGGACCTCGGCCATGCCGCCCATGACACGGCCCATCACGGCACGGCCGGAGCCGATGTGCTTGAGGTAGAGGTCCACGATGCCGGGCCGGTCGGTCGGCGCGGCGGCCCCGGCGCGCGGGGTGGAGGACTCGGAAGCCGGGGCGCGGGACCCGGCGGACGGCGTGGGGGTCTCGGAGCGCGGTCCGGCAGCCCCGGAGGCGGACCCGGCAGCCCCGGAGGACGACGCGGAGGCCCCGGAGGACGGCCTGGTGGTACCGGTGGACGGGGGCGACACGGTCATGACGCCACCTCCATCGGAGCCGCCGCGGCGGTCCGGTTCCGGGTGAGCAGGCCGGCCCTGTCTTCGGCCCAGCTCTCCGCGTTGCGTACCAGCGCGGCCCTGATGTCGGTCCGGGTCAGGCGGGTGCCGCAGTCGGGTTCGCCGAGGGACGTGTCGAACGGCAGCTCCCGCTGGAACACCAGCAGCAGTTCCGCGTAGTACTCCAGCCGCCGCCTCAGGGGCGCGGGCAGCGAAGTGCCCTCCAGCATGGGCAGGAGCAGCCGGTGCACGGCCTCGACGGGGATGAGCCGGGGCCGCTGGGGCCGGGGAAGGCCGTGGCGTACGGCGACGTCCGCGCAGACGTCGGCGAACTCCCGCAGGTCGATGGCCTCCTTGCCGGCCGTCAGCCAGTACTCGCCGTCGGCCACACCGCCCCGGACCAGGTCGCCGATGGCCCGCGAGACATAGTCCTGGGGCACCATGTCGATCCGGACCTCGGGGGCTCCGGGCAGCACCGGGGCCTGCCCCAGGAGCATCGAGCCGATCGTCTTGGTCAGCCCCTGCTGACCGGCGATCCGCCCGCTGACGGAGTCGCCCATGACGACCGAGGGCCGGACGATGGCGCCGGGCACGCCCGCCTCGCGTGTCATCTGTTCGGCTCTGGCCTTGGAGTCGAGGTAGGCGGCGGCACCCGGGAAGCGCCGGCGGTCCTCCTCGGTGGGGGTGTTGGCAACGAACGCGGTACTCACCAGGTACAGCGGGGCGTCGGCCCGGGCCGCCAGGTCGAGCATGGTGTCGGCACCGCGCAGGTTGGTGCGCGTGATGTCCTGTGGCGGAGTACGCCAGTTGGTCTCGGCGGCGGAGTGCAGCACCACGTCCACCTCAAGGGCCAGTTCGTGCCAGGCCAGAGGGCCCAGGCCGAGTCGGGGAGCGACCAGGTCGCCCTGGAGCTCGCGCACCCGCGGATCGCGCAACGGTGTGTTGCGACGGAGGCACAACAGGTCGAAGTCGGGTGACAGCTCGTCGATCAGGGCACGTCCGAGCACTCCGGAACCGCCGGTGAGCAGCAGGGAGGGGCGGTCGCGCCGTCCCGTACGGCCGACGGGCAGGAGGGCGAGACGCTGGTTGTCTGACGGCATGGGGGGTGTGTTCTCCCAACGGGTCTCGGCCCACCGATGGACGGTGGGGCGGGGCGGGGTCAGGCGATGGCGAGTGGCCGGTCGGCCAGGTACGCGGAGAACGGGCCGGTCATCCGGGAGCGCGACGGCGGGTGCAGGGAGAGTCCGTTGGCGCAGGCCGCCAGGTGGCCCACCTCGTCGGACGTCATGAAGTTGAGGCCGCCGAGGAGTTCGACCGCGCGCGGGACGACCCGGGCGATGGCGTCCTGGACGCCGTAGCGCACGTACAACGCCTGTGCGAGCGCCGACTCGTCGAGGTCACCGGCGTCGATACGCCGGGCGACGCCCTCGGCGGTGGCCATGGCGGCCTCGGTCTCGACGAAGAGGCGTACGCGCTCGTGCTCGGGGATGCGGTCGTTCAGCAGCACCCGCTCCACCAGCGCGCTCGCGGCGCCGAGGTAGCTGCCCGTCATCAGCGTCTGGAACCAGATCAGACCGGCCGTCTGAAGTTCGTCGAGCTGTTCACCGGAGGTCGTCGCGGTGCGCAGCAGGAGTTCCGGCGGTACGAGGACGTCGGTGAGCGTGACCTGTTCGCTCTCGGCCCCGGCGAGGAAGGCACTGGACCAGAAACCGCTGACGCTCATACCCTCGCTCTCCGCGGGCACGAGGGCTACGGCGAGTTCGTCGCCCTGCCCGTCCTCGCGCGGGATCATCACGCTGGCGGTGAGCACGTCCATGGAGTGGGCCAGGCTGCACGGCCGTTTGACGCCGTTGATCCGGACACCGTCCGCGGTCACCGTGGCGGTCATCGACGGGTCGAGGATGCCCGCGCCGCTGCGGCCCTCGGCGAAGCCGGAGGCGATCACGCGGTTGGACGAGGCCACGCCCTCGATCAGCAACCACTCCAGGCCGTCGCCGAGGCCGCCGATCCCGACCAGGGTGGCCATGGAGAAGTGGTGCATGGTGGTGGCCGCGGCCAGGGACGGCGAGCGGCTGCCGATGGCCCGCTGCACGCGCAGGGCGTCGAGCGCGGTGGCGCCCCGGCCCTGGTGGGACTCGGGGACGAGCAGTCCTGGACCGCCGCTGTCCCGGAAGTGCCGGATGCCCGGGCTGCCCGGCCGCTCCAGTTCCATCAGCGGGGCCTCGCGCAGGGCGGGGTCCAGTTCGGGCAGCAGCTTCGCGAGGGTGGCGCGTTCACGCTCTAGGAATCTCATGGGCGTGCGGTCCTCCAGGGTGGGATGAATGCGGAATCGGCGCGGCACTCGCACGGCCGTGGCCGCGCTGGCTCAGAGGGCGTTGGTGGCGCGCAGCAGCTGCCAGACCGCGCCGGGGCGGGGCCTGCCGCGGAAGGCGATGTACTCCGGCAGGACCACGTGCGGGGCCCACTTCTGCTTGTACTCGAGCTGGGAGGCCGCCGGGTAGATCATGTCGCCGCGCTCGGCCAGGAGACGGGCGAACCGGGTGAACATACGGCTGGCACCGGGTAGTTCGTGCTCCGGGTCGAGCCCGGTGAACGGGGTGAACCCGAAGTGCAGCCAGCCCGCTCCGTCGGCGGTCAGCCGTTCCATGACGGTGGCGTTGAGCGCCTCCATCACGCCGGGCGGAGCGTCGGGGCGGCGCCGGCTGAGGTCGTGCAGCCAGCCGGGGCGGCTGCCGTAGACCGGCGAGTAGTTGATGTAGCCGGCCGTCTCGCCGTCGATCCGGCCGACGAACAGACGGCGGTGCCGCTGCAGGCTCCCGTTGCGCTGGCCGATGAGGAAGCGCAGCTCCTTGGCGTGCCGGCCCTTGTCCCGCAGCCAGCACTGGTCGATCCGGTCCAGTTCGGCGCAGTCGTCGCCGGCCGTGACCTCGGCGACCTCCAGGCCCGCCCGCCGGGCGCGCGAGATCTTGTTCCGCAGCCGGACGAACCGTGAGCCGCGCAGCGTGAAACGGCTCAGGTCGACCGCGTACGACGCCCCGAGCTGGTTGACCGTGAAGCCGTGCGCCGCGTACAGCTCGGCGTCCGCCCGCTGCAGTTGCACGGCGACCAGGCGGCGGCCGGCGTGGGCGGCGAACGCGTCCAGCAGACGTGCACGGTGTTCCGGCGCGGTGAACGGGCCGCCGAATTGCAGTACGTAGCGGCCCGAGGTGCGATAGGCGCAGGCGCCGTCGAACCCGCCGTCGTGGAAGTACGCGTTCCCGCTGTTGAGGGCGAGAAAGGAACTGGGGTTGTCACTGTGTGCGGCGAGTGTGTCAAGCACGGACGGCATCGGTGTCCTCCACGGAAGTCCGCGCGGCGGCGTTTGTGCCGGAATCCGCCGCCGAGTGGTAACGCTGCTCGAACCTCCGGAACTCCGGCGTGGTTTCCGGTTCGAAGGCGACACCGAAGGGTTTGAGGGAGTTCCCGAAGAGGGCGCGGTCGCCCATGAGGTGGATCGGGAGGGCCAGCAGTGCCCATTCCGGCCGGACGAACAGCGCCCACGCCCCCGCCAGGACACCCGCTGTGACCAGGCTGTGCATCGTGTTGTAGGCCACGTAGCAGCCGCGCGGCACGTGTCCGTCCGGGCTGCGCCGGAAGGCGATCGCGCCGGGCAGGTATCCGACGACGTCGATCACCGCGAACAGCAGCACGAAGACGGCCCAGCGGATTTCCGTGAGGTGCTGGAATGCGAGCACGACAGATACGGTGAGAAAGCCAAGCCATTCGAGTCGGGAGAGAGCGAAGGTGGTCTTCGTCTCGAAACGGTTCTTGGAGTCCACGGGCGCTCCTGGATTGCGCGTACGATTCCGGGGCGCGACCTCGCTCTGCCCCCTCGCTGTGGTCTGTCACTCTGGTTTACGCACCGGCGGGCCCAACCCCTCGTAAAATGGGGGTGATTGATAGACACGATGCTGGGGGGACTGCTTTCATGACGCCGTCGACCGGTCAGGGCGGCCGTCCGGGCTCCGCCGACCGAGATGCCCATCGCAGCGCCCGCCGCGGCGCCGACAGCAGCGCCGCCTGGGAGTTGCTGCTGCCCGCCGCCTCGGCGCCGGCACGCGCGCGTGGGCGCGCGCTTCAGGCGGCGCTGCGCGACGCGGTCCGCTCGGGCAGACTCACGCCGGGCACCCGCCTCCCGTCCAGCCGGGACCTGGCGGCCGATCTCGGGGTGTCGCGGGGGCTGGTGACGGAGGCGTACGAGC
Organism: Streptomyces sp. NPDC111628; assembly: GCF_055635195.1. Taxonomy (NCBI): domain Bacteria; kingdom Bacillati; phylum Actinomycetota; class Actinomycetes; order Kitasatosporales; family Streptomycetaceae; genus Streptomyces; species Streptomyces sp. NPDC111628. The sequence continues at coordinate 1,417,597 of NZ_JBVKBZ010000003.1, forward strand.
AGCTGACGGCCGAGGGCTATCTGCGCAGCGGGCAGGGCGCGGGGACCTGGGTGGGGGACGCCGCGCGGGCCGCCCGTCCGCGCGCGCGTGATCTCGCTCCGCGCTCCCACGCCGACCGCGTCGACTTCGTGCCGGGGACGCCGGATCTCTCGCTCTTCCCGCGCTCGGCCTGGGCCGCCGCTCAGCGGGGCGTGCTGGCGGAGCTGCCGCACGAGAGCCTCGGCTACCCCGACCCTCGCGGGCTGCCCCGGCTGCGGACCGCGCTGGCCGAGCTGCTCGCGCGGCGCCGGGGTGTGGTGGCCGACCCGGAGCGGATCATGGTGGTCTCCGGGGTGGCGCAGGCGACGGCGCTGCTCGCGAGCGTGCTCCACGCGCGCGGGGTGCGCGCCACCGGCGTCGAGAACCCCGGCAGCCCGCAGCACGACGCTCTGTACGCGTCGGCGGGCGTGGACACCGTGCCGCTGCCGCTGGACGACGAGGGACTCGCCGTCGGCCCGTTGCACGCCTCGGGCGTTCGGGCCGTCGTGACCACTCCGGCCCACCAGTTCCCCACCGGGATCGCCTACTCCGCGCGGCGGCGCGGCGAGCTGCTGGACTGGGCACGGTCCGTGGACGGCCTCGTCCTGGAGGACGACTACGACGGCGACTTCCGGTACGACCGTGCCCCCGTGGGCGCACTCCAGGGGCTCGATCCGGAACGCGTCGCCTACACGGGTTCGGTCAGCAAGTCCCTCGCGCCGGGGCTGCGGCTGGGCTGGCTGCTGGTGCCGGAGTGGCTGGCGGACGACGTGGTCGAGCGCAAACGCACCACGGACCTCGGGCATCCGGCCCTCGACCAGGCACTCTTCGCCCGCTTCGTGGAGCGCGGCGACTACGACCGCCAACTGCGCGTCTGTCAGCGCGCCTACCGTGAGCGGCGCGACGCCATGGTCGACGCCCTGGAGGAGCACTTTCCCGGCTCCCAGGTGTCCGGCATCGCCGCCGGACTCCACGCCATCGCCACACTCCCCGGGCGGTACGGCCCCGAGGAGCGCTTCCTCGCGCGCGTGCGGGAGGCCGGGGTCGCCGTGCGTTCGCTGGCGGAGTACCGGCACGGGGCGGGTGGCGACGAGGCGGCGGCGAAGGAGGTGCGGCTGGTGCTGGGGTACGCGCACCTGACACCGGCCCGCATTCGTGCGGGGGCGGAGATGATGGGCGGGGCTGCGTGATGCGGGCCGGGTGAGGTGCTTGCACGCGCGCGGGCGGCCGGTTGTTCACCCGGAATTTCCGCGGTCGCCGCGCCGCACCAGTAGGTCTGGCTCTGCACACTGGCCCGATCACCGGCCGGATCCCGTCCCTGGACGTCCCTGGAGGCGCATCCATGTCACACCGTCCGTTGCCCGGCCGTCGCAGCGTGCTGCGCGGTTCGCTCGCCGCGTCGGCCGCCCTGACCCTGCCCACCGCCCTCGGCGCGGCGCCCGCGTTCGCCCGTTCCGGGCGGCCGGGCGCGGGCTGGGGCGTGCAGACGGGAGACGTGACCTCCCACTCCGGTCTCGTGTGGGTGCGGTCCGACCGGCCGGCCCGGATGATCGTCGAGACGTCCGCGACCGAGTCGTTCCGCCACCCCCACCGCCGGCACGGTCCGCTGCTCGGGCGCGACACCGACTTCACCGGCACCACCCGGCTGCGCGGCCTGCCGCCGGGCGAGCAGATCCACTACCGCGTGCTTCTCGCCGACCCGGACGACCCGCGCCGCACCGGCGAGCCGGTCACCGGAACCTTCCGCACCGTGCCGGTCCGCCGGCGCGACGGCGTGCGCTTCGTGTGGTCCGGCGACCTCGCGGGCCAGGGCTGGGGCATCAACCCCGACCTCGGCGGCTACCGCATCTACGACGCCATGGGCGCCCTGGACCCGGACTTCTTCCTGTGCAGCGGCGACAACATCTACGCCGACGGCCCCATCGCGGAGACGGCCGTCCTGCCCGACGGCGGCACCTGGCGGAACATCACGACCGAGGAGAAGTCCAAGGTCGCCGAAACCCTGGCCGAGTTCCGCGGCAACTTCCGCTACAACCTGCTCGACGAGAACCTGCGGCGCTTCAACGCGCAGGTCCCGTCGATCGTCCAGTGGGACGACCACGAGGTGCGCAACAACTGGTACCCGGGCCAGGTGATCGCGGACACGGACGACCGGTACACCGAGAAGAGCGTCGACGTCCTGGCCGCCCGCGCCCGGCGCGCGTTCGGCGAGTACTTCCCGGTCTCCACCCTGCGCCCCGGCGCACGCGAGGGACGTGTGCACCGGGTACTGCGCCAGGGCCCGTTGCTCGACGTGTTCGTCCTGGACATGCGGACGTACCGCAACGCCAACTCCCCCGGCGGACAGTCCGTGGACCCGCAGGGCATCCTGGGCCGCGAGCAGCTGGAGTGGCTCAAGCGGGAGCTGGCGCGGTCGCGTGCGGTGTGGAAGGTCATCGCGGCGGACATGCCGATCGGGCTTGTCGTGCCGGACACCACCGAGGGCGCACCCCACATCGAGGCGATCGCGCAGGGCGACCCCGGCGCACCCCTGGGCCGCGAGCTGCAGATCGCCGAACTGCTGCGCTTCGTCAAGCACCGCGGGATCACCGGCACCGTGTGGCTGACGGCCGACGTGCACCACACCTCGGCCCAGCACTACCAGCCGTCACGGGCCGCCTTCGGTGACTTCGAGCCGTTCTGGGAGTTCGTGTCCGGGCCGCTCAACGCGGGCGCCTTCCCGGCCAGCGAGCTGGACGGCACCTTCGGTCCCGAACGGGTCTTCGTGAAGGCGCCGACCGCCTCGAACGTCTCCCCCGCGGGCGGCTACCAGTTCTTCGGCGAGGTCGACATCGACGGCGGCAGCGCCGAGATGACGGTGCGGCTGCGCGAGCAGGACGGCACGGTGCTGTTCACGAAGGTGCTGCGGCCGGGCCGGGTGGGCCAGTAGTCCCGTAGCCTGTCGGGTGTGCCGCGCACCGGCGTCATCCCCCGGTGCGCGGCCCTGCGCCGCGGTCCTGCGGCAGGTGCTTCAACTTCCCCTCCGGAGCGGTCGTATCCGCAGGTCAAGGCGATTGTCAGTGGGCGCCTCTACGGTTTTTCCATGACGCGATCTTTGCAGGCCGTGGCCTATCGACGACCCTCCGTGCTGGAATCCGCGGCGGGCGGACGGCACCTGGGGCTGGAGACCTCCCGGGGTGCGACGCCCGCCGGTGCCGTGGACCATCCGCGGTTCTTCGCGGGCTTCCTGACGTCTCCTCAGAAGGCCTCCGCGGCGCTGCTCGCGGTGGCCGACGTGGCAGCCGCGCGGTACTACCAGCCGCAGCTGCGGGCCTCGCTCGACCCGGTGGTGACGGGCAGCGGCGACCGGCTCCGTTTCGAGTCCTTCTCCGGCTGCGGCGGGGTCTACGCCCGCCTGGACGTGCTGGAGGCGGGTCTCGACGGCGGCGAGGTCGGACACGGCACGACGAACGTCGACGTCAACAACCCCTTGCGCGAGGCCCTGTCCCGGATCGGTGCCGACGACCCGCTGCATCTGCGGGTGGGCCCCGAGGACATGGCCGTGACCACGCTGGACGGCCCGGTCGTGGAGAAGAAGGTGCCGCTGCCCGACCGGTGGCTGCGCGGTTTCGCCGAGGCCCAGGTCATAGCCGCCGGTTTCGACCTGCGGGCCGAACTGGACGCGGCCGAGGCGGTGCGCTTCCTGCGCGCACTGCCCCGCGGCGGCCGGAGCGGGGCGGCCGGCCCCCGGTGGGTGGTGCCGTCCGGGCGTTCGCTGCGGCCGACGACGCGTGCGGTGCCCGGCGCGGTGTGCCTGCCCGGTCCGGAGCGGCTGGTCGCGCTGCAGCGCGTACTGCGGCACGCCACGGCCCTGCGGGTCTACGGTCCGGCGGTCGCCCCGGGGGCCGCCGCCACGGCCTCCGCCTGGGAGGTGCTCCTGCCGGGCATGCGGCTCACCCTCACCCTGTCCCCCGACGCCGCGCGCGGGTTCTCCGGGGAGGGCGGTGTCCTCGACGCGCTCGCCACCGACGAGGCGGCCGCGGACGCCGAGCTGATCTCGGTGCTCCTCGCCTGGGAGCCACGGATCGACATCGCCGACCTGGCCGCCGCCTCGGGCCTGACCGCCGAGCGGGTGCGTGCGGCGCTGGTCCGACTCGGCACGTCGGGGCGCGTCGGGTACGACACCGCCGAAGCGGCCTACTTCCACCGGGAGCTGCCGTACGACGCGGGGCGCGTGGAGCGCCACAATCCGCGGCTGCGTTCGGCCCAGGCTCTGGTGGCGGCGGGCGCGGTCGCCCTGGACGGCCGGATCGGGACGGTCACGGCCGAGGACGGTCATGTGCACCGGGTGCGCGAGGAGGCGGGGGTGCTCTCGTGCAGCTGCCTGTGGTGGGCCAAGTACCGGGGCGGGCGCGGCCCGTGCAAGCACGCACTGGCGGTACGGATGGTACGCAGGGGCGCCGGCGAGGCGCAGGCAACGGTTCGGATCGACGGGGGTGCGCGATGACGACGAGGACAACGGTGACGGATGCGACTGCGACTGTGACCGGGACTGCGGACACGACGGGGCTGCTGGTGGGGGCGGTGCGAGCGGGTCGGACGGCCGAGGTCGTGTCGCTGCTCGACGGCATGACGGACACCGAACGGCGCGCTTGCTTCCCCCAGTTGAAGGCCGTCCGCCAGGAGCTGAGGACGGCCCGCTGGTCCGCGGAGTCCCGCCGGGCCCACCCCGCGCTGCACGCGGCGGGGGCGGCCTGCCAGACCGGCGCCGCGGCCGTGGCGAACTGGCTCGCGGCCGTCGACATGCGCTGGTCGCAGGCCTCACCGGCGCTCCTGCTGCACGTGCTGGGCGACCGCGATCGCGGGTGGCTGGCCGACGTGGCGCACCGCCTCGCCCAGCGACCGGCATCTTCCAACGTGTCGTACGAGCTGATGGCCGGCCTGGTGCGGTTGTCCGGCTGCCCGGTGCCGACGACGGAGGCCTACGTCCGGGGCTGGCTGCTCCACATCGGCGGGAGTTGGCAGCGCGCCGGCACGGTCTGCGACCGCCTGCGCCAGGACCCGCATCTCGCGGAGCTCGTCGCCGCCCTCTTCCGCACCGAAGGCGTCGGCGCGCAACTTGGATGGCTGTCCGGCGACGGACCCGAGAGCTGGACCAGCGCCCTGGCACGGCTGACCGACGAGGGCGCGCTCGACCGGCGGGCCGTGGTCGACGCGTGCGTGGCACGGCTGCTGCGCGGGGGCGCACCGGCCGAGCTCCGGGTTTTCCTGCGCCTGCTGCACGATGTCGCGCTCACCCGCGCGGAGGAGCGCGAGCGGACGGCCGACTGGACGGCGCTCGCCGCGGACGCGATGCCGACGGTGGCCTCCCACGCCCAGTCGGTGCTGGGCGCCCTGGCCCTGGCCGGGGAGCTGGCGCCGCGGCAGCTGGCGGAGGTGACCGACGCGGTGCTGTTCCGCACCGAGAAGAAGCTGGTGCGGGCCCAGCTCGTGCTGCTCGGCAAGGTACTCACCAAGCACCCCACCGCGGCCGATGAGTTGCTGCCGGCCGCCGCCGGGGCGTTCGGGCACGAGGACTCCGACTCGCAGGAGCGGGCGCTGAAGCTGGTCGAGCGGCACGTCGGCAAGGTCGCCACCGCGGAAGTCCGGGAGGAACTGGCCGGGGCGGCGGAGCAGTTGATCCCCGCGCTGCGCGCCCGGGCGGTACGCACCCTGGGGGCGACGCCGCTGGACGCCCGGACCGCGGGCCACGAGGAGGTACTGCCTCCGTCGCCGCAGCCGGTGCGCCTGGCCCCCGTTCCCGCGGCGGCCGTCGAAGTCGCCGAGGAGGTCAGCGCGCTGCTGGCCTCCGGAGGTGACGTGTCCGCCTTCGAGCGGGCCCTGGACGGGCTGGTCCGGCACGCCCACCGGGACCGGGAAGCCCTGCTGGCGGCCCTCGAACCGGTGGTCGCCCGCCGCTGGTGGGCCGAGGGGGAGCCGCGGTACGGCCATCGGCCGGACGACTTCTTCGCCCGCCGCCACGAACTGTTCGACGACGCGCGCGCCTTCGACCTGCTCCTCGCGACCTTGTGCGGGAAGGTCCGGACGGACACCTTGCACCGGGTGGTCCGGGACGGGTTGACCAACTCCGGCTGTGCGCACAACTCACTGGCCCGCCCCTTCGAGGCCCGCGTGTGGGAGGTGGCCCACCGGCTGCGCACCGACCCCCAGCCGTTCCTGCTGGCCACCCCTACCTGGGGCACGGGTCTGCTCGAACCCGGCGAGCTGGTGGACCGTCTGGACGCCTACCGCCGCGCGGGCGCCCGGGTCGCGGCGGTCGACTTCGGCCAGGCGCTGCTGCGGGTGCGGCGGGACGACCGCACGGCGGCACTCGCGGCGGCGGACCGCGCGGCGGCGCTGGGGACCGAGGAGGGGCAGCGTCTCGCGCGCCGGCTGATGACCGAGCGGACCGACCCGTCCGCCACCCGGTGGACGGCGGACACCCGGATCCTGGTGGAACTCGGTGAGGTGCCCGACCTCCGGGCGGAGGAGTTCCCCGCCGCCCTGCGGCTGTTGGGGCGTCCGGTGAGCCCGGGCTCGGAGCACTGGTACTGCAGCCACTGGAGCGGCGGGATGCGCGCGCACTGGTTCGCCCTGCTGCCCGAGCGACCGGAGCTGGTGGCCGCGCGGCTGCTGCGCGACGTGTCCGAGGTGGCCGTGGACGACCAGCGGGGCGCCGCCGCCGCGGTGCTGCCCCAGCTGGCCGACGCGGACGGCGAGGCGGGCGAGGCCGCGCATCTCTGCGTGGCGTACGGTCTGGGCGCGCGGCACGCCGAGGACCGGCTCGCCGCCGTGGACGCCCTGTTGGTGCTGGCGGCGCGCGGTCGGCTCGACCCGGACCGGCTGGGCGCGGACCTCGGACAGCTGGTGCGGCGCGGCGCCGTGAAGCCGGCGCGGCTCGCCGACGCGGTGCGCACCGCCGCGGCGACGGGTGCGAACGCCACCGTGTGGGCGGTCCTCCGTCGGGCGCTGCCCGTACTGCTCGCCGACCTCGCCACCGGCGGCGCGGCCTCACCCTCGCCCCGTGGGCTCGGTGAGCTGCTGGCGGTGGCGGCCGAGTGCGCCGAACGGACGGGCGCCCAGGGGGATCTGCCGCACCTGTCGGCGGCGGCGGGCCGGCGCGGCACGTCACGGTTGGTGACGCAGGCCCGGCGGCTGCGGGAGGCACTGGTGGCGGCACCCGCGGCCGCCTGACACCCATAACGACCTGAAAGGAAGGAACACCCCAGAAGTCTTCTTTACCCACCGGTCACAGAGCGTTCGTGATCACGCAACACCGTTCCTTCACAGTGGGTGCATGAGTCGAGACATGTCTGATGTGACGGACGCCGTGGCGCACCTCGTCGAGCACGGCGCCGCGGTGCCCGCCCTGGTGCTGGCCTCGCTGGCCGCGCTGGTCGCCACGGCGGGTTTCCACACCCGGTGGTCACGACGCCACGGCCAGGCGCCACCGGCGGACGATACCGGCGCCCGGCCGCCGACCGCCGAGCGGCCGGCCGGGACGGGACCGGCCGGCAGCGAGCCCGGCGGTGAGAGCGCGCTGTGGCGGATGCGCACGACGGTGCGGGACACGCCGGGGTCGCTGGCCGTGCTCTGCGCGGCCCTCGCCGACCGGCGGATCGACATCCTGAGCCTGCAGACGCACCCGCTGACCGAGGGCACGGTGGACGAGTTCCTGCTCCGTGCCCCGGGTGAGCTGAGCGGGGCCGAGCTGGCCGACGTGGTGACGACGGCGGGCGGTGCCCGGACGTGGACCGAGCGGGCGGACGCCCACGACCTGGTCGACGCGCCCACCCGGGTGCTGGGCCTGGCCGCCCGCACCGCCCTGGACGCGGCGGAACTCCCGCTGGCACTGCGTCAGTTGCTGGGCCGCTGCACCATCAGGTCCCTTCCGGCGCCCGCGGGCGACGGGGCGGGGGCTCGAGCGGCGGACGCCGTACCGCCGGAGGGCGCGCTGGAGGACACCGTGCTGCGGCTGCGCGCTCCCGAGGGCGGGGTGATCAGCGTGGAGCGGCCCCATCTGCCGTTCACCCCGGCCGAGTTCGCGCGAGCACGGGCGCTGGTCGAGCTGGACGCCCGGCTCGGCCCGCGGGTCCCGCGCGGCCGGGACGTGCTGACGCTGCCCGAGGGCAGCGACATCACGGTCCGCCGGGCCGACACACGTGACGTGCCGGCCGCGAAGGCGATGCACGAGCGCTGCTCGGCGCGGACGCTGGGGATGCGCTACCACGGCCCGGTCGGGGACGCAGACCGGTACCTCAACCACCTGCTCAGCCCCCGCTTCGGCCGCACCCTCGCCGTGCAGACCGCCTCGGGGCGGATCGTCGGGCTCGGCCACCTGTTGTGGGACGGGGACGAGACGGAGGTCGCGCTGCTCGTCGAGGACGGGTGGCAGCGCCGCGGCATCGGCGGCGAACTCCTGGCCCGGCTCGTGACGATGGCGGCCGACGCGGGCTGCGAGAGCGTGTACGCGATCACACAGGCGTCGAACACCGGCATGGTCGCCGCGATGCGTGGCCTGGGCCTCCCCCTCGACTACCAGATCGAGGAGGGGACCCTGGTCGTCACGGCCCGCCTGGACCCGTCCAGCCGCTCCGCGGCACGGCTGCCGCAGGCGGAGCGGATCGGCCGGGAGTGACGTGCGGCAGGCGCGGTGGCGCGGTCAGTCGGCCCGCGACAGCGCCTCCCGCGGCGGGACGGCCCCGGCCGCCCGCTCCCCCAGAGCCCGGTCCAGGTCGGCCCACAGGTCGTCGACGTCCTCCAGGCCGACCGACAGCCGCAGCAGCCGGTCGCCGACCCCGGCCCCCCGCCGGTCGTCCGCGTCCACGATGCGGTGGCTGATGGAGGCCGGGTGCTGGATGAGCGTGTCGACGCTGCCGAGGCTCACGGCCGGGGTGATCAGCCGGACGCCGCCGATGACCGCGTGCGGGTCGCCGTGGACCTCGAAGGAGACCATCGCACCGCCGATGCGCGGATAGTGGACGCGGGCCACCCGCGGGTCCGCGGCCAGCCGCCCGGCCAGTTCGGCGGCGCCCGCGGAGGCGGCCCGTACCCGGACGGGCAGGGTGGACAGCCCCCGCAGCAGGAGGTAACCGGCCAGCGGGTGCAGCACTCCGCCCGTGGCGAAGCGGACCTGCCGCAGCCGCCCGGCGAACTCCTCGTCACAGGCGACCACGCCCGCCAGCACGTCCCCGTGCCCGCCCAGGTACTTGGTGGCGCTGTGCAGCACCAGCCGGGCGCCGTGTTCGGCGGGGCGCTGGAGCACGGGCGTGGCGAAGGTGTTGTCCACGAGCAGCGGCACCGACCCGCAGGCGTGGGCGACGGCCCGCAGGTCGACCTCGGCCAGCGTCGGGTTGGCCGGCGACTCCACGAGCACCAGTCCGGTGTCCGGGCGCAGCGCGTCCGCGACGCCCGCCGGGTCGGTCCAGGTGACCTCGGAGCCGAGCAGGCCGGCGGTGAGCAGGTGGTCGCTGCAGCCGTACAGGGGCCGTACGGCGACGACGTGCCGCAGCCCCATCGAGCCGCGGACCAGCAGGACCGCGCTCAGCGCGGCCATGCCGCTGGCGAAGGCGACGGCGGCCTCGGTCCCCTCCAGGCGGGCCAGCGCCGTCTCGAAGCGGGCGACGGTCGGGTTGCCGAGGCGGCCGTAGACCGGCGGCCCGTCCGGCTCGGCACCGGTGGCGGCGAACGCGTCGATGCGGGCGGCCTCGCCGCGGCTGTCGTACGACGGGTAGGTCGTGGACAGGTCGATGGGCGGGGCGTGCAGTCCCCGGGCGGCGAGGTCGTCGCGGCCGGCGTGCACGGCTTCGGTGGCCAGTGCCCTGCCCGTGGGTGCGGTGGAGCGTACGTCGTCGGGTGGTGACGTGTGCGTGCGCGCTGAGTCCATGGCCGAAGGGTGAACACCGACCGGGACAGCGGGGTCGTACTCCGTGCTACGTTCGGGCCATGGTCGATTCCGTCGTACTGGATCCGGTGGATCTCCATCTGCTGCGGCTGCTGCAGAACGACGCCCGGACCACCTACCGCGATCTCGCCGCCCAGGTCGGCGTCGCCCCGTCGACGTGTCTGGACCGGGTGGCCCGGCTGCGGCGGGCCGGGGTGATCCTCGGCCACCGGCTCGAACTGGACCCGGCGAAGCTGGGGCGCGGTCTCCAGGCGCTGCTGCTGGTGCAGGTGCGCCCGCACCGGCGGGAGCTGGTGGGACCGTTCGTGGAGCGGATCCGGGCGCTGCCGGAGTCGCGCACCGTCTTCCACCTCACCGGCCCGGACGACTACCTGGTGCATGTCGCGGTGGCGGACATGGCGGACCTCCAGCGCCTGGTCCTGGACGGGTTCACGTCCCGGCGGGAGGTGGCCCGCGTCGAGACCCGGCTGATCTTCCAGCAGTGGGAGTGCGGCCCCCTGCTGCCGCCGGCCGCGCCCGCGGCCGCACCGGCCTCGACGGTGACGCCCGCGGCCACGCCCTGAGCGAAATCCGGCCGCCCGCACGGCCGGGCCCGGCCCACCGGGCTGACGCGGCACCGGTATCCGTATGAGGATGTCCGCATGTCAGAGACCAAGAGCCCGCTGCCCCGCGAGGTCGCCGACGCGTACGTCGACGAGCTCATCGCCCTCGACCCGGTCACCGGTACGTATCTCGGTGTCGCGGAGAGTTCCAGCCGTCTGCCCGACTTCTCACCCGCCGGGCAGGAGGCCCTCGCGGAGCTGGCCCGCACCACCCTCGCCCGGCTGGACGAGGCGGAGCGCCGGCCGGGCGGTGACAGCGACGTGGAGCGGCGCTGCGCCCGGCTGCTGCGTGAGCGCCTCACCGCCGAGATCGCGGTGCACGAGGCCGACGAGGGCCTGCGTTCGGTCGGCAACATGGGCACCGCCGCCCACTCGGTGCGCGAGGTCTTCACCCTCACCCCGACCGGGACCGACGAGGACTGGGCCCGGATCGCGGAGCGGCTGCGGGCGGTCCCGGCGGCGTTCGCGGGCTACCGGGCGTCCCTGTCGCTGGGCCTGCAGCGCGAGCTGTACGCGGCTCCGCGGCCGACCGCCACCTTCGTCGAGCAGCTCGGCGAGTGGGCGGACACGGGCGAAGGACGCGGCTGGTTCGAGGACTTCGCCGCCGACGGGCCCGAGGCGCTGCGCGCGGAGCTGGACGAGGCAGCCCGGGGTGCGACCGCCGCCGTGGTCGAACTGCGCGACTGGATGCGCGACGTGTACGCCCCGGCCGTCGAGGGCGCCCCGAACACGGTGGGCCGGGAGCGCTACGCCCGCTGGTCGCGCTACTACAACGGCACGGACCTGGACCTGGACGAGGCGTACGCGTACGGCTGGGCCGAGTACCACCGCCTGCTGGCCGAGATGAAGGCGGAGGCCGAGAAGATCCTGCCGGGCGCCGAGACTCCGTGGGTGGCGCTGGCTCACCTGGACGAGCACGGCAGGCACATCGAGGGCGTCGACGAGGTCCGCGACTGGCTGCAGGGCCTGATGGACCAGGCGATCGAGCAGCTGGACGGCACGCACTTCGAACTCGCCGAGCGGGTACGGAGGGTGGAGTCGCGCATCGCCCCGCCCGGCAGCGCGGCGGCGCCGTACTACACGTCCCCGTCGGAGGACTTCTCCCGCCCCGGCCGCACCTGGCTGCCGACGATGGGCCAGACCCGCTTCCCCGTGTACGACCTGGTGTCGACCTGGTACCACGAGGGCGTCCCCGGCCACCACCTCCAGCTCGCCCAGTGGACGCACGTGGCGGAGGACCTCTCCCGCTACCAGGCCTCGGTCGGCATGGTCAGCGCCAACGCCGAGGGCTGGGCGCTGTACGCGGAGCGGCTGATGGACGAGCTGGGTTACCTCACGGACGCGGAGCAGCGCCTCGGCTACCTGGACGCCCAGATGATGCGGGCCGCCCGGGTCATCGTGGACATCGGCATGCACCTGGAGCTTCAGATCCCGGCGGACTCGCCGTTCCACCCGGGTGAGCGCTGGACGCCGAAGCTGGCCCAGGAGTTCTTCGGCGCGCACAGCAGCCGCCCGGCGGACTTCGTGGAGAGCGAGCTGACCCGGTACCTGACGATCCCGGGCCAGGCGATCGGCTACAAGCTCGGTGAGCGGGCCTGGCTGCTCGGCCGGGAGAAGGCCCGCGAGCGGCACGGCGACGCCTTCGACCCGAAGGCGTGGCACATGGCGGCCCTCTCCCAGGGCTCGCTGGGCCTGGACGACCTGGTGGACGAGCTGTCGCGGCTGTGACTCCCGCGCACCCCACCGCGCACCCCGCCGCTCGCCTCACCGTCTGAACCCGCCCTCCGAGTCGACGACCTGACCGGTGACCCACTCGGCCTCGTCCGTGGCGAGCCACGCGACGAGGCGGGCGGGGTCGTCGGGCATGCCCCAGCGTCCGCCGGGGAACCCCGCGGCGACGGCGTCGTGGTCCTCGCCGGTCAGGTAACCGGTGTCCACCGGGCCGGGGTTGACCGCGTTCACGGTGACGGCGTGCTCGGCGAGGGTCGTCGCCAGGGAGCGCGTGACGGAGGCGAGTGCGCCCTTCTGGAGCGCGTAGGCGATCTCGCCGGGCATGCCGCCGGCGATGTCCTGGCCGGAGGTCATCATCACGACCCGTCCGCCGGGCGTGCGCGGCGGCAGGGCGGCGCGACGGCGGGCGTAGGCCTGGATCAGCAGCAGCACCGACCGGGTGTCGACCTGCCAGTGCGCGTCGAGCATGGCGGCGTCGATGGTGTCGAGGGTGCCGTCGGACCCGCTGAGCGCGTGGTTGGCGACGAGGATGTCCAGCCGTCCGCCGAGCGCTTCGGCGGCGCTGGCGACGAGTTCGCCGGGGGCGCCGGGGCGGGTGAGGTCGCCGGGGCCCGCGTGCACGGCGGCGTCCGGGTCGCCGAGCGCCGCACGGACGGAGTCGACCACGTCGTCCACCCGGTCGGCGCCCCAGGGCATGGCGGCGTCGTGCGGGACGTGGTGGTGCAGGTAGACGCTCGCCCCGTACGCGGCGAGCCGCCGGGCCACGGCGTGGCCGATGCCGCCGCGCCGGCTGGCTCCGGTGACGAGGGCGGTGCGGCCGCGCAGGGGCAGCGGGTCGCGGCGCAGGTCTTCGGGGGCGGGCTGGGGAAGTCGTGGCATGGGCACCCATGATGGGCGGGCCGCGGCCGCCCCGCACGCGAATATCGCCGCGGCTACCGGTCGGCGAGCCGCCGCAGATGTACGAGGCTCAGCCAGGTCTCCGGCCCCGGGCGCACCTCGGCCGCGCGCACCGCGTACCGGCCGGGTTCCAGGGCGACCCGTACCCGGTCGGGGGCGCGGTCCGATGCGCTGCCGGGCCAGGCGGCGTCGAACAGGAGCACGGGGCCGGACACGTGCCAGGACACCTCGGGCTGCCACTCGGCGTCGTCGAGGGCGGCGGGAACCCTCGCCAGTACCTCGTCCTCGGAGTCCGCGGCGCACCAGCGGACGAAGGCGCCGTGGTCGGGGAGGTAGGCGGTGGAGGCGGGTTCGTCGCCGAGCACCAGGGCGGTGGAGTCGCCGACCGGGAGCAGTCCGACGTGGCCGTCGACCTCGCAGGCCCGGTCGTAGTCGGAGTCCGTCTCCTCGCCGTCGGCGCCGGTCCAGAACGGCAGGACCGTCTCGGGTACCGCGATCAGCGGTCCTCCGCCCGACTCGACCCACTCCACCGCGCCCGGCTCCGCGTATCGCACCATGCGGCAGAACCTACACGCCGTTCAGCAACCGCAGTCGGCCGCGTCCACCGGAACGGTCAGGGGGTCGGCGGCGCGTCGCTCGGCGCCCTGCCACGTCTCGAACTCGAAGCCCTCACGCACCCAGTACTCGAAGCCGCCGAGCATCTCCTTGACCGCGTACCCGAGTTCGGCGAGGGCGAGGGCGGCGCGGGTCGCGCCGTTGCAGGCGGGGCCCCAGCAGTACGTCACCACCGGCACCGCGGGGTCGAGGAGTTCCCCGGCCCGCTCGGGGACGAGCGCGGTGGGCAGGTGGACGGCGCCCGGCACGTGGCCCTGGTCCCAGGACTCGGTGGAACGGCAGTCGAGAAGCACGAACCCCGGGTCGCCGCCGGCCGCGAGGGCGTCGGCGACGTCGGAGACGTCGGTGTGGAAGGCGAGGCCGGCCCGGAAGTACGCGGCGGCCTCGGCGGGCGGCGCGGGGGCTACGCGCAGGACGGGGTTGACGTGCCCGACGGCGGTGCTGGTGACGCTCATGGTGGGGCCTCTCCTCGGTGAATCTTCCAGCCAGAAATCTATGCACCCCGACGCGCCGCCTGAAGGGTGATTCCCCGGCCCACTGCTTGTTCCACCGGGGAATCCGTGCTATCTCTGCCGGATGACCGAGCATTCCCTGGACGCCACCGACTGGCGCATCCTCGACGCCCTCCAGCGGGACGGGCGGGCCGGCTTCGCCGAACTGGCCCGTGCCGTCTCGATGTCCGCGAGCGCGGTGACGGAGCGCGTGCGGCGGCTGGAGGAGGCGGGGATCATCCAGGGGTACGCGGCGGTCGTCGATCCCGAGCGGCTGGGCCTGCCGATCCTGGCGTTCGTGCGGCTGCGCTACCCGGTCGCCAACTACAAGCCGTTCCACGACCTGGTCGCGGTCACGCCGGAGATCCTGGAGGCGCACCACGTCACGGGCGACGACTGCTTCGTCATCAAGGTCGCGGCCCGTTCGATGCGGCACCTGGAGGAGGTGTCCGGCCGGATCAGCGCCCTCGGTTCGGTCACTACGAGCGTCGTCTACTCCTCACCGCTCCCCCGCCGCCCGCTGGGCCGCTGAGGGCCGCCGGGGCCACCACCGGGACGGCCTTGCTCAGCCGGCGCCCCGCTGCCGCAGTACCGATCCCGACCGCCCCTTCACGACCTCGAGTTGGGCGTGGACGCGGCGGCGCAGGTCGGCGACGTGGCTGACGATGCCGACGCTGCGGTCCCGCTCGCGCAGGGCGTCCAGGACGTCGAGGACCTCGTCGAGGGTCTGGTCGTCGAGGCTGCCGAAGCCCTCGTCGATGAAGAGGGTGTCCAGGCGGACGCCGCCCGCTTCGTCGGTGACGACGTCGGCGAGGCCGAGCGCGAGGGCGAGCGAGGCGAAGAACGTCTCGCCGCCGGACAGCGTGGCCGTGTCGCGCTCGCGTCCGGTCCAGGCGTCGACGACGTGCAGGCCGAGGCCGCTGCGGCCGCGGCCGGTGCGGCCGTCGGAGTGGACGAGGGTGTAGCGGCCGGAGGACATGCGCAGCAGGCGGGCGGTGGCCGCGGCGGCGACCTGTTCGAGGCGGGCGGCCAGTACGTACGACTCCAGGCGCATCCGGCGTTCGTTGTCCGCCGAGGTGCCCGCGGCGAGCGCGGCGAGGCGGGCGACCCGGGTGTGCTCCTCGCGCAGCGGGGCGAGCCGGCGCACGGAGGTGGTGGCGTGCGCGGACAGCCGGTCCAGCTCGGCGCAGCACCGGGCGGCGGCGTCGCGGGCCGAGGCGGCCTCGCGCAGACGCCGGCCCGCGTCGGCGGCGGCGCGCTCCGCCGTGGCGAGGTCGGCGGGCGGTCGCCGGGCCGCGTCGGCGGTGTCGGCCTCGCCCAGTACCGCACGGACAGCGGCGTCCTCCGACTGCCAGGCGTCGATCCGGCGTTGCAGTTCGCGGTGGGCGGTGTCGTCGAGCAGGGCGGCGGCCGCGTCCGCCGGTGTGTCGAAACGGGCCCGGAAGGCGGCGTCGGCGAGCCGGGCGTCGGCGTCCTTGAGCCGCTGGGCGGTGTCCTCGGCGACGCGGGCGGTCTCGGCGGCCCGGGTGAGCAGCGCCGCCTGTCGCTCCAGTTGCGCCGCCCGCGCCGTCACGCTCTCGGCGCCGCCCCGCGCCCGCGTCAACTCCTCCTCCAGCGACGCCTGTTCCTGCTCCAACCGGTCCCGGCCCGCGACCCGGGAGGCGGACCGTACGACGGCCTGCTGCTGGGCGGCGACACGCTGCTCGCGTTCGCCCTCGGCCCGCCGCAGCTCCTCCTGCGCCGCGTGCAGGGTGGAAGCGGTCGCCCGCGCCCGCGCGTACGCCCCCTCCAGTTCCTCGGCCTCTTCGGCCAGCCGGTCGGTGGCCGCGTCACCGGCTTCCGCCGCGGCGGCGGCGAGCGCCTCCCGTACGGTGCCCAGGTGCCGTTCGGCCTTCACGCGCCGTTCGTCGGCGGTCTGGTGGCCGGCCAGGGCGCGTTCCTCCGCGTCGCGGTCGACGTGCCCGGCGGTCTTGCGCGCGGGGGCGGGGTGCTCGGTGGCGCCGCACACCGCGCAGGGTGCGCCGTCGGTGAGGTTCGCGGCGAGTTCGGCGGCGATGCCGTGCAGCCGCTGTTCCTTGAGGTCGAGCCAGTGGACGCGGGCCTCGACGGCGTCCTCCGCCGCGGCGAGCACCCGCCGCCGCGCGTCTTCGGTGTCGTCGGTGAGCCGGTCGCGCTGCCGGGCGGCCTCGAGCCTGCGCCGCGCCGGTTCGCGCTGCAGGGCGAGCTGTTCGGCGCGGGTGGCGGCTTCCTGCGCGGAGTCGACGCGGCTCTGGAGTCCGGTGCGGGTGGCCTCCCAGCCGGCGAGCCAGGTCTCCGCCTCCTGCCGGACCTCGTCGTCGGCGCGTTCCTGGCGGTCGAGGCCGGCCCGCTCCTCGACCAGTTCGGCGCGGCGTCGTTCGGCGCGGCGGGCGGAGTCGAGTCCGCCCAGTTCCTCGGCGGCCCGGCGGGCGGCGGCGGCAAGCCCGGCGGCACCCGCGTCGGCGAGGACCTGTGGCAGCAGGGCACGCGCGCTCGCTTCCGCGACCGCCGCCCCCCGGTGCTCACTGTCGGCGGCGTCCCGCAGCTCCAGGGCGGGAGCGACCGCCTCGGCCTTGCGGGCCCGCTCCATGCGCGCCTCGGCGGCACGGTGGGCGTCGGCCCGTTCCGCCAGCCGTGCCGCCCGCTCCCGCGCCTCGGCGAACCGGCGTTGCAGCCGGTCGAGTTCGCGGGCGTCGGCCAGGTGGCGTTCGGCAGCGGCCTGGGCGGACTCGGTGGCCGTGAGCCGGCAGTCGGCGACCGTCAGCAGCTCACGGGCGGTGCCGCGGGCGACGGCGGCGGCTTCGAGCACGGCCTCGGCCAGCCCCGGCTCGCCCGGCGCCAGTTCCGGCAGCGCCATGGCGTCACCGGCGGCCTGCTGCATCCGGTGCGCGTCGGCCAGCAGCGTGGCGTCCCCCTCGCGCACCCGTGTCTCGGTGGTGCGGCGTCGTTCGGCGAGGCGCTTCTCGACCTCGGCGAAGCGCCGGGTGTCGAAGAGCCGGCCGAGCAGCTTGCCGCGCGCTTCGGCGTCGGCGCGCAGGAAGCGGGCGAAGTCGCCCTGCGGGAGCAGCACGACCTGGCAGAACTGCTCTCGGCTCATCCCGAGCAGCTGCGTGATCTCCTCGCCGATCTCCTGGTGGGAGCGGCTGAGGTCCTTCCAGGCGCGGGTCGTGGCGTCGTACTCGCGCAGCCAGGTCTGGGCCTTGTCGACGGTCGTGCCCTTGCCGCGGAGCTTCGGGCGCTCCCAGGGCGGCTGCCGGGTGATCTCCAACCGCCGTTCCGCGACGGTCAGTTCCAGCCGCACCTCGGTGCGGGTGCCCACGGCCGCGTGGTCGCTGCGCAGGGTCATGCCCTGGCCGCTGCCGCCCTGCCGGGCGCCCGGCACCGAGCCGTACAGGGCGTAGCAGACGGCGTCGAGGACGGAGGTCTTGCCGGCGCCGGTGGGGCCGTGCAGCAGGAACAGCCCGGCGGCCGAGAGGTCGTCGAAGTCGACGCTCTGCGAGGCCCCGAAGGGCCCGAAGGCGGTGACGTCCAGCCGGTGCAGCCTCACCGGGCCACCTCCCGCACGGTCTCGTCCGCGCGCACCGCGTCGAAGGCGTCCCGCAGCACGGCCTGCTCGTGGTCGTCGGGCCCGGCGCCGCGCACGTGGGTCACGAAGTCCTCCGCGATCTGCTGGTCGCTGCGGTCGGCCAGGCGCCGTGCGTAGGACACCCCGGGCTCGTCGGGGGCGCGCTCGGGGTCGAAGACGAGGCTGAGTGTGTGCGGGAAGCGTTCGGCGAGCCGGGCCATGGGCTCGTCCGGCCGGACCGGGTCGGTGAGGGTCGCCTCGACCCACGCGTCCTCGTGCGGGGTCAGCTCCGGGTCGGCGAGCAGGTCCGCCAGCGTGCCGCGCAGCCGGGCCAGCGCGCGCGGCACCGGGCAGTCGACCCGCTCGGCCGTGACCGACCCGTCGGCGCCGAGATCGACGAGCCACATGCTCTTGCGGTGCCGGTGCTCCGAGAAGGAGTACGGCAGTGGGGAGCCGGAGTAGCGCACGCGCTCGGTGAGGGTCTGGCAGCCGTGCAGATGCCCCAGCGCGACGTAGTCCACGCCGTCGAAGACACCGGAGGGCACGGCGGCGACCCCGCCCACGGTGATGTCCCGCTCGCTGTCGCTCTGCTCACCGCCGGTGACGAAGGCGTGCGCGAGGACGACGGACCGGGTGCCCGCCGCGCGCGTGGCGAGGTCGGCGCGCACCCGGTCCATGGCGGCGGCGAGCACGGCCTCGTGCCCCGCCTTCTCGACGCCGAACTCGGTCTTGACCAGCGCGGGTTCGAGATAGGGCAGCCCGTAGAAGGCCACGTCCCCGTGGGCGTCGCCCAGCACCACCGGGGTGCCGCAGCCCGCCGGGTCGGTGCGCAGGTGGATGCCGGCGCGGTCGATGAGCCCGGCGCCGACCCCGAGGCGTCGGGCCGAGTCGTGGTTGCCGGAGATCATCACGGTCGGCACGCCGAGCCCGGCGAGGCGGTGCAGGGCGTCGTCGAACAGCTCGACGGCGGCGAGCGGCGGCACCGCCCGGTCGTACACGTCTCCCGACACGACCACGGCGTCGACGGAGTGCTCGTGCACGGTCTCGACGAGGTGGCCGACGAACCCCGCCTGGGCGCCGAGCATGTTCACCCGGTGGAACGCCCGGCCGAGATGCCAGTCGGAAGTGTGCAGCAATCTCATGAAATGACCCTGACCAGCATCTTTCTCTTGATAACACCTGAAACCAGCACAGGCCGGCACGGGAGCCCCGGACCGGACCGGCCCGCACCACGCTAGCGCCTGCCGGCACCTGCTTCACCACTGGCCCGTGTGCTCGACGGGCACCGGCAGTGGTACGTCCGTCGCCTCCCACATGCAGGGCAGGCGTATGTGGTCGTCAAGGTTGCGGCCGACGCCGGGAAGGTGCTCGACCACCGGGATGCCCGGGCTCCGCAGTTCGCCCCCGTCTCCGATCCCGGACCGCATGAGCACGGCCGGAGTACTGAGCGCGCCCAGCGACAGCACCACCTCTTGCGACGCGCGAGCGCGCAGCGGCCTGCCGTCGCGCACGAGCTCGACGCCGTGGGCCCGGCCTGCGGAGAGGAGGACGCGGGCGACCGTCGCGTGCGGGAGCACCGTGAGGTTCGGCTGCCCCACACGGTCGCCGACGTAGCGGCGGAAGGGGGCCTCGCACGCCGTCGTGGATGTCCTTGTCCCGCACGGCGCCACCGGAGTCCGACTCCATCAGGACGCCGTTGGCACTGTCGAATCGGGGGATGCCCGCGGCCTCCGCGTAGGAGTTCCAGTCGCTGCGGTGGCCACGGGCCCGGACACCCGCGTTGACGGCGCCTCCCCCGCCCAGTCCGCGGCCTGTGGCGTAGGTGAGCCGGCGCCCGTTCAGATGCTGGTTCGGCTCCGTGACGTGGCCCAGGTCCGCTTGCTGTAGTCGAACGTGGCACCGTCGTCCGTGCGGTCGGCGAGGGCGAGCCGGTGCGCGGTCGCGGCGGTGGTCGGGGTCGCCGCGGCGTCGGCATGTCCGGGGTGGCTGCTCATGTTCAGCGCCTCCCTGGAGTATCAGCGGCGGTGGGTGTCCCGGGCCTGTTCGTAACCGAGTTCGAGCAGGGCGGCACGCAGCTTCTCCGCGGCGTCGTCCAGGGCGGACTGGTCCTCCTCCGGCTCGGCCCTGGTGAAATCGAAGTCGGACATGTCCCAGACCGGAGCGACATGTATGTGCAGGTGCGGCACCTCGAAACCCGCGATGACGAGGCCGGCTCGCGGAGCGTCCCAAGCCCGCTGCACCCCTTGTCCAACGGCCTGGGCGACCTCCATGCACCGCCCCAGAAGCGCGCCGTCGGCATCCGTCCACCGGTCGATCTCGCGCCGGGGGACGACGAGGGTGTGGCCGGGCCGCAGGGGCGCGACGGTGAGAAACGCGGTGACTTCGGGATCCTGCCAGACAAAGCGTCCGGGCAGCTCACCGGCGATGACGCGTGAGAACACAGTGGGCATGGCTGACGTTCCTTTCACATACGGCGGGTTCGGTTCCGCCGCGGAGGGTGACCCCGCACCAGCGCGGTGCCCGGCGGACATGACCCGGCGGACGGTCAGGAGCGGTGGGCCCACGGGATGGATTCGAGCAGGCGCTCCAGCCGCAGTTCGCCGTCGCGCGTCTGCCCACCGTGATCCATCAGCACGCGGAGCCGGTGGACGACGTCGTCCGGGGAGGGATAGACCTTGGCGTGGGCGGCCGCCTCCTCGGCCAGGTTCGGTACGGGGCCGCTCGCCTCGGCCGCGTCCAGCGCCTCCTTCGCGGCGGTGGCCACGCCCTGGGGCAGGGCGGCGATGCGGCGGGCGAGGGCGTCGACGAACGCGTCGAGGTGTTCGTCCGGCACCGCGCGGTTGATCCACCCGTAGCGCTCGGCGGCGGTGGTGTCGAACAGTTCGGCGCCCAGCACGATCTCCAGGGCACGGGCCCGGCCGACCAGCCGGTTGAGGTACTGGGTACCGCCCCCGCCCGGGAAGATGCCCATCAGCGACTCGGGCTGGGAGAGCCAGGTCCGGTCCGCGGCGGCGAACCGCATGTCCGCGGCCATCGCCAGCTCGGCGCCGCCCGCGCGGGCATAGCCGCGCAGCTTCGCGATCGTCACCTGCGGCAGGGTGCGCAGCCGCTCGTTGAGCTGCTGGAGCGGGTTGAGGGCAGGGTCGGCGTCGGGATCGGCCAGGGCCATGAGGGTGCTCGGATCGAAGGACCACTCGAAGTCCGCGTGGGCGGAGAAGAACTCGGGGTTGGCCGACTGGAAGACGATCACGGCGACGTTCTCGTCGGCGGCCACCTCGTCGGCGAACGCCTTGAGATCACCGGCCAGTGTGGCGTCGACCGTGTTCACCGGCGGGTTGTCGATGGTCACCCGGGCGATCCGGTCCTCCACGCGGACCACCAGGGACTTGTAGCCGCTGTAGCTCATCACTGCACTCCTCCGGGCGGGTGCGGCAGCACGGCCGCCCCCCGTTGTTTAATGGGCGTTACAGATGGACCGTAGCACGTTCTTTAACGTGCGCTACAGTTCGAGCATGACAGGCAGACCGAGGACGTTCGACAAGGACGCGGTACTCCGGATGGCGATGCGCGCATTCTGGGAGCGCGGATACGACGGGGTGAGCGTCGCGCAACTGTGCGCGGAGGCGGGGATCGCCGCGCCGAGCCTGTACGCGGCCTTCGGCGACAAGAACGCGCTGTTCGAGAAGGCGTGCGCGCTCTACACCGAGCACCTGGACGAGGACCTGGAGCGCGACCTGTCGGCGCCCACGGCACGTGACGCGATCGAGCGCCTGCTGCGGTCCTCGGCCGAGCACTTCTCCGCACCCGGACAGCCCCCCGGCTGCCTCGTCATGGGCGAGCCGCGACTCGCCGAACGGCGCGGCAGGACACGCGACATGATCCGGGCCCGTCTGCGCAGGGCCGCCGCCGAGGGAGAACTCGCTTCGGCCGCCGAGGCCGACGGCGTGGCCGCGTTCGTCGACACCGTACTGGCCGGCATGGCCGCCCTGGCCCGCGACGGCGCCGACCGGACCCGACTCCTGGACGCCGCCCGGTACGCGGCCCGGGCCTGGCCCGCGTAGCTCCCCCCCATTCGGACCCGCCGGAACGGGACATGCACGGCCGGGGGGCTGCGGCGGGCGGGGGGTTGCGGGCGAGGGCTGCGGGGCGAGGGTTGCGGGCGGAGTAGACCGGTCGTATAGTCCTGGGTGTCGGAGCACGACAGACACCGAACCCCCGGAAGGGGAAGGCATCATGGGACGCATCAAGGTCGGCACGGAGAACAGCACCGACATCGAACTGCACTACGAGGACAAGGGGACCGGGCAGCCGGTCGTCCTCATCCACGGCTACCCGCTGGACGGCAATTCCTGGGAGGGCCAGATTCCGGCCCTGCTGGCCGCCGGCCACCGGGTCATCACCTACGACCGGCGCGGCTTCGGCAAGTCCAGCCAGCCCTCCACCGGTTACGACTACGACACGTTCGCCGCCGACCTGAACACCGTCATGGAGACCCTCGACCTGCGCGACGCGGTCCTGGTCGGCTTCTCGATGGGCACCGGCGAAGTCGCCCGCTATCTGTCCGCCTACGGCTCCGGCCGGATCGCCAAGGCCGTGTTCCTCGCGTCGCTGGAGCCGTACCTGGCGATCACCGACGACAATCCCGACGGCGCCGCCCCGCTCTCCTTCTTCGAGGGCGTCTCCGAGGCGGTGCAGAAGGACCGCTACGCCTTCTTCACCGGCTTCTACGCCGACTTCTTCAACCTCGACGAGAACCTGGGCACCCGGGTGAGCGAGGAGGCCGTGCGCAACGCCTGGAACGTGGCGGCCGGCGCGGGCCCGATCGCCTCGGCCGCCGCCCCGCTGACCTGGCCCACGGACTTCCGGGCGGACATCCCCAAGATCGACGTCCCCGCCCTGATCGTGCACGGCACGGGCGACCGCACCCTGCCCGTCGACGCCACCGGACGCCGCTTCGCCAAGGCCCTGCCCACCGCCAAGTACGTCGAGATCGACGGCGCGCCGCACGGACTGCTCACCACCCACACCGCCGAGGTCAACGAGATCCTCCTGGACTTCCTCGGCCGGTGACGCGCGGGTTGCGGTGCGACCGGCCCGCATGGAGCCGAATAGACGACTGGTCTAATGGGCGGTAGAGTGAGAAGCATGCCAGCCATCCAGGGCGACACTCGCCGCAGCATTCTCGACGCCGCCCAGCGGATCATGGCCCGCAAGGGGTTCTCCGCGGTGGGCATCAACGAAGTCCTCACCGCGGCCGGGGTGCCGAAGGGGTCGTTCTATCACTTCTTCGGTTCCAAGGACGCCTTCGGCGAGGCCATGATGCGGGCCTACTTCACCGACTACCTGGCGGACATGGACCGCGTCCTGGCCGAGCCGGGCCTGACCGCGGCGGAGCGGCTGATGAACTACTGGCAGAACTGGCGCGAGACGCAGAGCCTCGACGACTGCCAGGGCAAGTGCCTGGCCGTCAAGCTCGGCGCGGAGGTCTCCGACCTGTCGGAGGCCATGCGGCTCGCCCTGAAGGAAGGCACCATCGCCATCATCGACCGTCTGGAACGGACGATCACGGCCGGCCTGAAGGACGGCTCGATCGCCGTGGACGCCACCCCCCGCGAGACCGCGCAGGTCCTGTACGACATGTGGCTCGGAGCGAGCGTCATGACCAAGATCCACCGCGACATCGGCCCGCTGGACACCACGACGACGGTCACCCGTCAACTCCTGCACCTGTAGAACCCGAAACACAGAACCCGGGACCCGGGCACGCCCCGGCCTCGAAGATCCGGCCGGACACGGTCGTGTCCGACACCTCATTCGAGACGACCGGTCTACTCACTCAGGAAGTGCACACCATGAAGATCCTCATCGTTCTCACCTCGCACGACGAACTCGGCACCACCGGCCGCAAGACCGGCTTCTGGCTGGAGGAACTCGCCGCCCCCTACTACCGCTTCAAGGAAGCCGGAGCCGAAGTCGTCCTCGCCTCCCCCAAGGGCGGCAGGCCGCCCCTGGACCCCAAGAGCAACGAGCCCGCCTTCCAGACCGACGAGACCCGCCGCTTCGAGGCCGACCCGGAGGCGATGGCGGCCCTCGCCCACACCGCCCGGCTCGACACCGTCTCCGCCGACGACTTCGACACAGTCTTCTACCCCGGCGGCCACGGCCCCCTGTGGGACCTGGCCGAAGACCCCACCTCCGTCCGCCTCATCGAAAGCACCCTGCGCGCCGGAAAGCCCCTCGCCCTGGTCTGCCACGCTCCCGGCACCCTGCGCCACGCCACCAACCCCGACGGCACTCCCCTCGTCCGCGGCCGCAAGGTCACCGGCTTCACCAACGGCGAGGAAGCCGACGCCGGCCTCACCGACGTCGTCCCCTTCCTCGTCGAGGACGAACTCGAACGACTCGGCGCCCACTACACCAAGACCGACAACTGGCAGCCCTACGTCGTCATCGACGGCCTGCTCATCACCGGCCAGAGCCCCGCCTCCTCCGGCCCCGCCGCCGACGCTCTCCTCACCCTCCTCACCCTCGTCAACCAGGTCGACGAGGCCCGCGCCTAGGGCCTGTCCGGCGGATCATGCCGCAGACGCGGGGTCTGGCACGCCCTCCCCCACTGCCCCAAAGGCATGGGAGGTACCCCCAGCGGCGTTGTCGTCGGTTGCCGACTCCCCCACGCTCGACTTTGCTCGCGCGGGGGGACCCCCATCGCGTCGACGCCCTCCTCCGCCTTGCAGCCGCCCGCACCAGACCCCGCTCACCAGCGCCAATGAGGTACGGCGTCTTTCCTGCGACCTGATCCGCCGGACAGGCCCCAGCGAGCGCCGCGACGATCACTGTCGGACGCACGGACGAGTGACCCCACGCCTGCTTCGGCCGGCATCCGACCAAGGAGAGTGACACCAATGAAGGTCTTCATCGTGGGCATCGCGGGCGGGGTCGGGAGCCGTCTGGCCCGTCTGCTGACCGCCGCCGGTGACCGGGTCGACGGGCTCTACCGCCGCCCGGAACAGGGCGAACGCCTCTCCACCGAGGGCATCCATGCCACCCATGGCGATCTGACCCGCCTTGACGCGCCCGCACTCGCGAACCTGCTGCACGGCACCGACGTCCTGGTCTTCGCCGCCGGAGCCGGTGGCGAAGGCGGCGCCGCCGCCACCACCGCCATCGACGGTACCGGCCTGACCACCGCCATCGAGGCAGCCCGCCGCGCCGGCATCCAGCGCCTGCTGCTCGTCTCCGTCTTCCCCGAAGCCTGGCGCGGCCGCGAGGTGTCCGACGCCTTCGAGCACTACATCGACGTCAAGAAGAAGGCCGACGCCGAACTCGCCGCCACCGACCTGGACTGGGTCATCCTGCGCCCCGCCGCCCTGACCGACGACGTGGGCACCGGCCACATCGGCCTCTCCCCCGCCCTGGTCCACACCCAGGTCGCCCGCGACGACGTCGCGGCCACCCTCGCCGAACTCGTCCGCACCCCACAGATCCGCCGCCGGATCCTCGAACTCACCCAGGGTCCCGAACCCATCTCCGACGCCGTCCGCCGGCAGACCCGCAACTGACCGGCCGGGCCCCTCCGATCAGGAGCGCCGTCGGCCGTACTCGGTGGGGGTGAGGCCGTAACGCCGCTTGAAGGCGCGGCTGAAGTGGCTGCTGTCGGCGAACTGCCAGTGCGCGGCGATCTCCGAGACGGTCAGCCGGGACGCCGACAACGCCTGCCTTGCCGACTCCAGGCGCCGTTCCCGGATGTAGGCGGTCACCGATTCCCCGCCGGGCGCGAACGCGCGCTGCAGGGTACGCACGGAGACGTTCAGTTCCCGGGCCAGCATCGCCGGCGAGAGACCGGCGTCGGCGAGCCGCTGCTCCGCGAGGTTCTTGGCCGCCTGTGCGAGGGCCGGGGCGAGGCGGGTGTTCACATCGTCGAAGCCGCGGTGGGCGACCGCGCCGGCCAACTCGACCAGTGTGTCCCGCGCGGCCCGGACGCCGGCCGGGCCCAGATCGGGCAGTACCTCCTCCACCATGGTCGCGTGCGCCACCAGGAGGCGTACCTCGGCGGCGTCGGCCTGGCCGGTGACTTCGCGGCCGGCGAGTGACAGGGAGAAGGGGGCGGCGGGCAGCACGACACACCGCGCCCTCGTGCCGGGCGGGAGCGCGAAGTGAGGCATCCCCGCGGCATGCCGCAGCAGGAAATCTCCCGCCACCACGGTGTGTTCCACGCTGTTTCGCCTGCTGCCCAGCGCCCAGGCCCCGCGGTGCACCAGCCACAGGCGGACATGATCGGTGTCCGGAACCGGCCCGTCGGCCGTCTGCGCCGCCGACACCCCGTCCACGGTGGTGATGGCCACGTCGTGCACCCTGGCGGCACGGAAGCGTACCCGGAAGTCGGCCACGGTCGCCGCGCTGAACGTGGGGAGAGGGAAGTCGTCTCCGACGTGGGTGCGCCAGTTCCGCTCGTAGTCGTCCCGGCCGGTGGTGGCCGCACGGCTCGAGTCGAGCGAGAAGGATGCGGTCTTGTCGTCCATGGTCCTACGAGTCTGCTTCCAGGATGGGTGTCGCCGATGTTCCAGCCGGTTGTCGCCCTGGTGCATGCCGAGGCTTCCGCGATCTCCCTAGTGTGCGAAGCACTTGCAGATCAGGAGGACTTGGTGAACGAGCAGCCCTACCACCAGCACGACAGGCGCGACGACAACGGCCGCGTGGCCGTGATCACCGGCGCCGGAGGCGGCCTCGGCGTCCACATCGCGCACCGTTTCGCCGCCGACGGATACACCACGGTACTGGTGGGGCGTACCGAATCGACCTTGCGCCGGGCCGCCGAGAGCGGCCCGGTCGGGGGCGACATGCACCCGTGGGTCGGCGACGTCTCCGACCTGGCCGCCGTCACCGCGGTCATGGACGGGGTGGCCGAGCGGTACGGGCATCTGGACGTCCTCGTCAACAACGCGGGGCTGGCGCAGCCGGGCACGGTGGAGAGCACGAGCGAGGATGCCTACCGGGCCATGATGAGCGTGAACGTCGACGGCCTCTTCTTCGCTTCCCGAGCCGCCCTGCCCCACCTGCGCACGGTCGGCGGGTGCATCGTCAACATCGGATCCGTCGGCGGCGTGCGCGGTGACTGGGCGCAGGCCGCCTACAACGCGACCAAGGGAGCGGTGGCCAATCTGACCAATGCGATGGCCCTCGACCACGGCCGGGAGATCCGGGTCAACGCCGTCCATCCCGGTGTGACGACCAGCAGCGAGGTGATCCGGGCGGCGCTCGCCGAAGGCACGCCGCTGCGCGACCGGTTCGACGACCGGGTGCCCATGGGCCGGCCCGGCGACCCCGCCGAGGTGGCCGCCGTCGTGGCGTTCCTCGCCGGCTTCGACGCCTCCTACGTCAACGGCGCGCACATCGCCGTGGACGGTGGCCTGACCGCGTCGAACGGCCAGACCGGTCTCTACCGTTGACCCTGCGCGGTCGGCGCCCGGGACGACGAGGACGTCGCAGTCGAGCACGACGTCACCGACCTGCGGATGGCGCGGGGTCTTGCGGTCGGTCGTGTGCTGGGCGGCTGGGAAGCCGTCGAGAGGCTCACGAGCGTCACGAGCGAACGGCCCGCGCCCGTCCCTGGCGCGTGAACCAGGGCCTGGCGCTGTCGCCCGCCGGTGGTCCGGAGGGATGGACGGACCCGGTCGGCCGGTACGCGCGCGTGGTGATGCTCCGCCGTCCGTCCCGTCACGCGTCGCCGTACGCCTCTCCGCCCAGTTCGAATCCGGCCGATCCGGCGGTGGCGTCGGCGAGCCAGGAGCGGAAGGTGTCCACGTCGGCCTCCGGCAGGCCGACCTCGATGGTGACGGCCTCGGCGTACCGCACGTCGCGCACCGCGCGGCCCGCGGTGCGCAGGTCGTTCTGGAGCTTGCCGGCCCGCTGGTGGTCGACGGTCACGGTGGCCAGGCGGAAGCGGCGCCGGGTGAGGGTTCCGAGGTCGTCCAGGGCTTCGCCGACCGCGCCGCCGTAGGCGCGGATGAGGCCGCCCGCGCCGAGCTTGACGCCGCCGTAGTAGCGGGTGACGACGGCGACGACGTACCGCATGTCGCGGCGCAGCAGCATCTGGAGCATCGGGACGCCCGCGGTGCCGCCCGGCTCGCCGTCGTCGCTCGCCTTCTGGACCGCGGCGTCGGCGCCGATGACGTACGCCCAGCAGTTGTGGCTGGCGTCCGCGTGCTCCTTGCGCACGCCCGCGACGAACGCCTGGGCGTCCTGTTCGGTGGCGGCCGGGGCGAGGGCGCACAGGAAGCGCGAGCGGTTGATCTCGGTTTCGTGCACACCCGCGCGGGCGACCGTGCGGTACTCGTCCTGCATCCGGCCAGCCTATGTGCTCGCCGTGCCACGCTCCCCGGGGGCGTCGGCGCGATCCCCGGCGGCGCCCTCGGTCACGGCGCGGACCCGACGTCCCGGGTGAGGTGGAGGCCGAGGAACCGGTCGGCGTACGCGCAGGTCTCGAACCGGGCTCCGTCCGGAAGGTCCGGGTCGGTCTGCACCTGACGCAGGACGCGCAGCACACCGGGGGCGTCCAGGTCGTCCTCCCAGGCCGCCCGCAGCCGGTCGCGGAGCTCTCCCGGGACCGGCCGCGAGGGCCGCCGGGCCCAGTCGGCGACCGCCCCGCGCAGCCCCGCGAGGGTGGCGCGGGCCTCGTCCAGCGCGGCCGCGTCGAGCTCCACGCGCGCGTGGTGGTGCCGTTCCAGCAGGGCGAGGCGCACGGCGTCGGGATCGGCGAGGTCGGGGACGGCCGGATGCACGGGGGCGACGGCGACCGTGGCCACGCCCTGTGCGTCCCTGCCCCCGCCCTCGTCCGCATCCTCCCCTTCGCCCACGACGCGGACGCCCTGCCCGGTGCCCGGTCCGGGCCCGGCTGCGCCGTCCTCGAAGGGCCGGATGCCGAGGG
Source organism: Streptomyces sp. NPDC111628 (assembly GCF_055635195.1). Taxonomy (NCBI): domain Bacteria; kingdom Bacillati; phylum Actinomycetota; class Actinomycetes; order Kitasatosporales; family Streptomycetaceae; genus Streptomyces; species Streptomyces sp. NPDC111628. The sequence continues at coordinate 1,446,380 of NZ_JBVKBZ010000003.1, forward strand.
CGGCGGCGTCCTTGCGCGGCCCGTCCCGCTCCGCCGCGCCGGTCAGCACCGCCCACGCGGGCGTGCTGTCGAGTTCCAGGGCGCGCACCAGGAGGTCCGCGACCAGCAGCACGCGCAGGGCGGTGGCGTCACGCCCCGGCACGTGCGCCTCGACACGGGTCGGCGCCCGTCGGGCGGGGGCGGCGGGGGCGGGTTCTCCGGTCCGGGCGTCGATGATGCGCAGCACGAGGCGAGCGTAGGCGCGGTGGCGCGGTGACGCACAGGGGCGCGCTCGCCGCACCCCTCCGGCCTAGGAGGGGAATCCCGGCACGTCGCCGTCCGTTGTCCCGAGCGGGCGGCCCGACCCGCGGGCCGCCCTGGAGCACGAGGAGGCCGCCGGTGTACGGCGACGAGGCAACCGTCCGCAAGATCCTCACCGAGCTGGGCGACACCTGGGCCGTGGTGGGCCTGTCGAACAACCGGCAGCGCGCGGCGTACGGCGTCGCCGAGGTGCTGCAACGCTTCGGCAAGCGCGTCGTGCCCGTGCATCCCAAGGCGGAGCCGGTGCACGGGGAGCAGGGGTACGCGTCGCTCGCGGAGATCCCGTTCGACGTGGACGTCGTCGACGTCTTCGTCAACAGCGACCTGGCCGGAGCGGTCGCCGACGAGGCGGTCGACAAGGGCGCCCGGGCGGTCTGGTTCCAGCTCGGTGTGGTCGACGAGGCGGCGTACGGGCGGACCCGGGCCGCGGGCCTGGACATGGTGATGGACCGGTGTCCGGCGATCGAGATCCCGCGGCTGGGCTGATCGCGCCGGGGTTCACCGGCCGGCGCCCGGACCGGACTCGATGACCACCACGCGGGCCCAGTCGGGGGGTGTGTCGGGGACGTACTCGGGGTCGTCCTCGATCCAGGAGCCGCCCGTCCGCTCCCGGGGGAACAGGCCCACGACCGTCCGGCACGCCGGCCGGGTGTCCGGCCAGGGCGTCTGCCCGTCGGTCAGCACCACGACGGCGTCCGGCGCCGGGCGCGCCCCGAGCGCCTTGGCGAAGCCGGTGCGCAGGTCCGTGCCGCCACCGCCCACCAGCTCGATCCCCTCGTCCCGGCACAGCGAGTGTGCGAGGCGGGCCGCCGCGTCGCAGGGCACCACGCTGACCAGGTCGCGCCGGCCGCCGACGGCGCGGGCGATCGCGGCGACCTCCAAGAGCGCGCTGCCCAGTTCGGCGTCGCTGACCGATCCGGAGGTGTCGATGACCACGGCGACCCGGGGCGGTCTGCGCCGCAGGCTGGGCAGCACCACTCCGGGTGTGCCCGCCGAGCGGCGCGACGGCCGGCCGTACGTGTAGTCCTCGCCCGCGCCGCCCGAGGAGGTCGCCGAGCGGACCGCCGCCCCCAGCAACTCGCGCCAGGGCTGCGGCGGGTGGAACACCTTCTCCGCCCATCGCCGCCAGCCCTTCGGGGCGCTCCCCGGGGCGGCGCTGATGCCGCGGGCCACCCGGAAGCGCACCGCGTCCCGTTCCTGCTCGCTGAGGCCGTCCGCACCGTCCGGGCCGAGGTCCCACTCCCGGTCGAGGCCGTCGGCACCGCTGCCGCAGTCCAGCCAGGCCAGGCTCTCGGTGAGCCGCCCGAGCCGGAACCGGCTCAGGTAGTCCTCCATGAGCTGCCCCTCGGGCAGTTGCAGGAACGCCGGATCGACCGCGCCCTGAGGACGGACCAGTCCGTCGCCGAACACGTCGTCGTTGATCTCGCAGTCCGCGGCGATGTTCATCCGCAGCCGTTCCGCCGCCCCGGTCAGCCCGCGCTCGCGCGCCACCCGGTCGCTGCGCCCGTGGTGGTCGCGCAGCAGGTGCGAGACCTCGTGCACCCACACCCCGGCCAGTTCCTCCACGGGCGTGCGGTCCACGAAGACCGGCGAGACGTAGCACCGCCAGTACCGGTCGACGGCCATCGTCGGCACCCTGCGCGACGGGACGACATGCAGGGCGAACAGCGCCGTCGCCAGATAGGGCCGGGCCCGGGCGGCCTGCAGCCGGGCAGCGAAGAGCTTGTCCAGGTCGATCCGCACCCGGTCCGGCTCGGCCGTCACCATGCTCGGCGTCGGCTTCATCGGGTTCGTCGACTTCATCGGGTTCATCGGCTTCGTCGGGTTCATCGGCTTCGCTGGTCTCATCGGCTTCAACGGACCGTCTTCGCGGTACCCGCGAGCCGTGCCGCCGCCCGGTCGGCCGCGCGGTCCGCGCGTCGTGAGAGGGACATGGCCCCGGCGAGCCGCTCGATCGAGGCAGGGATGTCCCAGTCCTGCTGCCGCAGCGTGGCGAGGGTCGTCGCCGGGACGACCACGACGTCCGGGGCACCGGTCTCCATCGCCCGGGCCAGCAGCGCCCACGCCGAGTCCCACCGGGACTTGTCCGGCCGTTTGCGTACGGCGGCCACCACTCCGTCCAGCACGGCCTGGCGGAGGTCTCCCCGTTCGGGCAGTACGGCACCGGCCGGGTCGGCGAGCAGGGTCTCCGGGTCCGGGAGGTCCATCCGGTCCAGGCTCGCCATCAGTTCAAGGCCGGGGCCGTCCCCCACGGTCCCCCGCACCAGCAGGGAGAGCACTTCCCTGGACGAGCCGGCCGCGGTCGCGAAGGCGATCAGGCACAGGGTCATCTCCCAGCTCCGGGGCGACGGCCAGGCGCCGCCCCGGCGTGTCTCGCCGCTGGGCAGCCGGTGCACGAGTCCGGGGCGGGCGGTGAGGAACTCGCACACCGCGCGGCGTGCGTAACGCACCGCCTCACCCAGCCCGGCCGGGTCGAGGCTCGGCAGGGCCGCCCGGGGCCAGGTCCCCCCGAGGCCCCGCACGACGACGTCCTGGTCGTGGGTCCACTGGAGATGGACGAACCGGTTGGCCAGGGGCGGGCTGAGCTCCCAGCCGTCGGCCGCCGAGGACCGCGGGTTGGCGGCGGCCACGATCCTGACGCCGGGCGGCAGCCGGAGCGCTCCGATCCGCCGTTCCAGGACGAGCCGGAGCAGCGCCGCCTGCACGGCCGGCGGCGCGGTGGACAGCTCGTCGAGGAACAGCAGCCCGCGGCCGGCCCGCACGAGGCGCACGGCCCAGTCCGGCGGGGCCATCGGAACACCCTGCTCCGCGGGGTCGTCGCCGACGACGGGCAGCCCGGAGAAGTCGGACGGTTCGTGCACGCTGGCGATCACGGTGGTCAGCGGGAGATCGAGGGCGGTGGCGAGCTGGGTGAGGGCCGCGGTCTTGCCGATCCCCGGCTCTCCCCACAGCAGCACGGGGAGGTCGGCGGCCACGGCCAGGGTGAGTGCCTCCAGTTGGATGTCGGGCCTGGGTTCGGTGGTCGTGTCGCGCAGCAGCGTCAGGAGCTCACCGGCGACGTCGAGCTGGGCAGGAACGGTGGGAGCGCATGTCGTCATGTGTCATCACCTGAGGGTTGGTAGCGGGAGCAGTTGGTCGTGGGAGGGGTTCGGCACGGAGAGGTCGGCGGGGAGAGGTCGGTGCGGGCGGGACGTCCGCGGTCCCCGGGGTCAGTCGAACGTCGCGTGGCGCGGGCGGGAGCGGCCCTCGCGGGGCCGGTGCGGGTCCGGGGCGACGCGTCCCGGAGCGGGCTCGTCGAGGCCCGCACGGAACAGCCCGTGGGCGATCCGGCGCAGCGCGGCGGCCTCCAGGTCGTCCCGCAGATCGCCGTCGCGCAGGCGTGCGGCGGGTCCCAGCAGCCCCTCGACGGCGGCGAGGGCACCGGCGGTGTCCCCGTGGTTGAGGCGTTCGCGGATGTCGGGGAGGCACTCCGGACGCCGGTGTGCCTCGTCGATGACCTGGAAGCAGGGCAGCGGCGTGCCGGTCAGCGCGGCGAGCAGTTCCTCCCGCCGGATCTCGGCCGGATCGTGGTCCAGCGCCGCCAGCGCCCCGTCGACGAAGCCGATCCGGTGCCTGGCTCCCCGGCAGTCCACCGTCCGCGGCCCCGCCACCGGGTCCGGCGTCCGGAGCCGGGCGTCCGGCACCTGGCCCGGCACCAGTGCGGCGGCGACCAGCGGGTGCAGTCGGCCGGCCTCGATCGCACCGGCGCGCACCAGTTCCAGGTCGGGCAGTACCCAGGTGGCCGCGTCGGGGAGCACCGGCAGCGCGGACGCGGCACCGCCGGTGGGCACCGCGACGATCCGCGGCGGCGTGGCCGGGGGCGTTTCGTCCGCGTCCAGTTCCAGGGCGAGCCGCTGCCCGGACCCGACCCGCACGACGACCGTCGAGCAGCCGGTGTCCTCGGCCCGGAGCAGGATCCGTGCCTCGGCCTCCCACCGGCCCACGGCACAGCGTCGCCCCGGCGGCACCGCCCACCGCGGGCCCGCGGTTTCGGGCGGGGCATCGGAGGGCGGCGGCAGGTCGGCGCCCGAGCGCACGCGCAGCTCATCGGTTCTGCGCGCGTCCCACAGGTGACGGTGCAGATCGAGCCGGAAGCGCCTGCTCGGCCGGGGATGCGGGTGCCGTGCGGGACCGGCGTCCGCACCCGGACCGTCCCACAGGGCCAGGCTGACGCGCTGACCGCCGTCCGCCCAGGCGGGTGGGGTACGGGCGACGAGGTGCACCGGACGTACGCCGTCGCGCCCCTCGGTGTCGTACCGGGCCAGGGTGAGCGTGAGGCCCGGCCGCAGCAGCCCGTCCGGGGCGATTCTCGGCATGTGCCAGCGCAGCAGGTCGGGCGCGAGGTGCCGCAGGTCGGTCCGGAGCCGGGAGACGAGAGAGCGGCCGTGGGTGCGGGCCACGGAGCGCAGGTCGAGGTCGACGTCGACGGCCGCGGCGGCGCACGCGCCCGCCCAGTCCCCGGCACGGCGGCGCGCGGTCGCGGTCTCGATCATGGAGGGCGGCACGGCGAACTCGCGCACGCGCTGCCACAAGGAAAGGCGGGAGTCGGAGTCCCCGTTCACGAAGTGAGTGGCCATCAGCACTCACCTTGCGCGGACGGGTCCCCCAATCTGCCGACAGGAGGAGTAGTCATCGCGGGGAGCGTAGCTGCGCCGGCCCGGAACCGCCAGGTGTTTTCCCGCGGCGAGAGCCGTCGCGACCGTTCCCGTGGCCCGCGCACCGCCGACATAATGTCCGCGTGAGCGCACTCTCCCCCCACCCCAACTCCGTTGCATCACAACGCCTTTCAGTCGTCGTGGTGGGCGCGGGTCCGGCCGGGCTGACGGTCGGCAACATCCTGCGCGCCGCGGGTGTCGACTGTCTGGTGCTGGAGACCGGAACCCGCGAGGTCGTCGAACACCGGCCGCGGGCGGGGGTCATCGAGGAGTGGGCCGTGCGCGGGCTGGAACGGCGCGGGCTGGCACGGACCCTGCTGGAGCGGGCGCAGGCCCACACCGAGTGCGAGTTCCGGTTCGCCGGGAAGCGGTACCGCTTCGAGTACACCGAACTGACGGGACGCCACCACTTCGTCTACCCGCAGCAGTTCCTGGTGACGGACTTGATCCGGGAGTACGCGGACGTGCGCGGCGGGGAGATCCGGTTCGGCGTCCGGGACGTGCGCCTGCACGGCGCCGGGTCCGCCCGGCCGGGGGTGTCGTACGTGTGCCCCGACTCCGGTGAACGCCGGGTCGTGGAGGCGGACTTCGTGGCGGGGTGCGACGGTGCCCGCGGCGTGACGCGCGCGTCGTTGCCCGCCGGGCAAGCCCGCCTCGCCCGTCACGACTACGGCGTCGGCTGGCTGGCGCTGCTGGCCGAGGCACCGCCGTCCTCGGACTGCGTGGTGTTCGGCATGCATCCGCGCGGTTTCGCCGGGCACATGGCGCGCAGCCCCGAGGTGACCCGCTACTACCTCCAGTGTCCGACGGGCGACGACCCGGAGAACTGGCCGCACGAGCGGGTCTGGGCCGAGCTGCGGGTACGGCTCGGCGCGGCGGGCGCACCACCGCTCGAAGAGGGGCGGCTGATCGAGAAGCGCGTGCTCGACATGCACAGTTACGTGGTCGAGCCGATGACCTTCGGGCGGCTCTTCCTGGCCGGGGACGCGGCACACCTGACCGCGCCCATCGCCGCCAAGGGGCTGAACCTCGCCCTGCACGACGCCTTCCTGCTCGGCGACGGGCTGGTCGCGTCCCTGACGAAGGGCGACGGCTCCGGACTGGCCGGCTACTCGGACGCGTGTCTCGCCCGGGTGTGGGACTACCAGGAGTTCTCCCAGTGGCTCGCCGAGATGTACCACGGCACGGCGTCGGGGGACCCGTACCGTGCGGGTGCGGCGCTGGCCCGGCTGCGGCGCCTGTTCTCCTCACCGGCCGCGGCGGCGGAGTTCGCCGAGCGGTACCTCGGCGTGCGGACCACCGGCTGAGCGCCCGGGCAGCCGGGACGGCAGGTCGCTCAGTCGTGCAGTGGCCGGTCTCCGAGCCGGTGGTCGGCCACGTTCAGCGCCTCGTCGACCAGGCGGCGCAGATGTCCGTCGCGCAGTGAGTACACGACCCGGCGCCCCTCCTTGCGGGTCCCGACCAGCCCCGCGAGGCGCAGGCGGGCCAGGTGCTGGCTGACGGCCGGGCGGGCCGCCCCGCAGGCCTCGGTGAGGGTCGTGACGTCGGCCTCGCCGCCGGTCAGGGCGTGCAGCAGGGTCAGGCGGGTGCGGTCGCCGAGCAGCGCGAGGATCTCGGCGGCGAGGGCGAACTGCTCCTCGCCCGGTGTACGCGGATGCGCATGGTCCTCAGGTAACAGGTGCATGCGTGCGCTCATACGCACATAATGGCGGGACGGACGGCGCGCGTCCACCCGTCGCACCGACACACCGGACACCGGAAGGCACCGGGCGCCGAGCACCGGAAGGCACCGAGCACCGGAAGGGGCACCCATGAGCGACCCGCACCGGCACCAACACGATCGCCATCACCACGATCACCACCACGTTCACCACCAGGACGAACACGCTCGCCACGACCGCTCCCCCGCCGTCCGGTGGCGCCGGTTCGCCCACCTTCTCGCCCACCGGCTCACACCCCATTCCCACGAGAGCGTCGACAAGCTGGACCCGGCCCTGGAGGCCTCGGCCCGCGGGCTGCGCGCGCTGTGGGTGTCGCTGGCGGTGCTGGGCGCCACGGCGCTGGCACAGGCGGCCGTGGTCGTGGCCTCCGGATCGGTGGCACTGCTCGGGGACACGGTGCACAACACCGCCGACGCGCTCACCGCCGTACCCCTGGCCATCGCCTTCGTCCTCGGCCGGCGCGCGGCGACCCGGCGCTTCACCTACGGCTACGGCCGGGCGGAGGACCTGGCGGGCATCGTGATCGTGCTGACCATCGCCGCGTCCGCCGTCTTCGCGGCGTGGACGGCGGTCGACCGGCTGCTCGATCCGCGCCCGGTCGCACACGTCCCGGCGGTGGCCGTGGCCGCCCTGGTCGGTTTCGCCGGTAACGAGTGGGTGGCCCGCCACCGGATGCGCGTGGGCCGGGAGATCGGCTCGGCTGCCCTGGTGGCCGACGGTCTGCACGCCCGCACGGACGGGTACACGTCCCTGGCCGTATTGCTGGGCGCCGGGGGCGCGGCACTGGGGTGGCGGCTCGCCGACCCGGTCGTGGGGCTGGCGATCACGGCCGCGATCGTGCTGGTCCTGCGGGACGCGGCACGCGAGGTGTTCCGGCGGCTGATGGACGCCGTCGACCCGGCGCTGGTGGACCGGGCCGAGCGCGCACTGGGTGAGGTTCCCGGCGTGCGCGGGGTGGGCGAGCTGCGGCTGCGCTGGATCGGGCACCGGCTGCGTGCCGAGGTGGCCCTGGTGGTGGACGGCGAGGCGACGGTCCGCGAGGCCCACCGCGTCGCCGTGGCGGCCGAACACGCCCTGCTGCACGCGGTGCCGCGGCTGTCCGCCGCCCTGGTCCACGCCGACCCGGCGCCGTCCCCGGGCGAGGCGGATCCGCACCTGGCGCTCGCCCACCACGCCCCCGCGTGAGGGGTCAGGCGACGCCCAGCCCTTCGAGTACCTCGGCGCCGGGCAGCTCCGCGAAGGCCTTGCCCGGCACGAGCAGCTTGCCGCGCCTGCGTCCGCTGCCGACGAGGACGTACGGCAGGTCGACGACGGCCGAGTCGACCAGCACGGGCCACTCGGCGGGCAGGCCGACCGGGGTGATGCCGCCGTACTCCATGCCGGTCTCCCCGGTGGCCGTGTCCATCGGCGCGAAGGAGGCCTTGCGCGCCCCGAGATGACGGCGTACGACGCCGTTGACGTCGACCCGGGTGGTGGAGAGGACCACGCAGGCGGCGAGTGTCGTGCCGCCGCCGCGCTTGCCGGTGACCACCACGCAGTTGGCGGACTGTTCGAGCAGCTCACGGCCGTAGTGCTCGACGAAGGTGGCGGTGTCGGCCCAGTCCGGTTCGGTGTCGACGTAGAGGATCTGGTCGGCGGGTACGGTGCCGCTCCAGTGGCGTACGGCGTCGGCGACCGGGCGGGTCAGTGCGTCGAGGCAGTCGGGGGCGGGCGTGGCGCTGTCGAAGTTCCCGATGGGTGCGTGCATGGCGGCACGCTAACAACTGCCGGAGCCCCGGAGAACGTCCGTCTCAGCGGACGGGCGGCACCGATACCGCCATGATCATCTGCATCGGCGCGTCACCCTCGTTGCCGTAGGTGTGCGGGGTGTCGGACTCGAAGGAGGCGCTCGCGCCCGTGGGCACGCGGTGGGTCACCCCGTCGACGGTGAGGGCGAGTTCGCCGGAGGTGACGTGCACCAGCTCCACGGTGCCGGTGGGGTGCGGGTCGGAGCGGCTGCTCTCGCCCGGCATCAGCCGCCATTCCCACATCTCCAGCGGGCCGGGCGCCTCCACCCCGGCGAGCAGTCGGCTGAAGCTGCCGGCGTCGGTGTGCCAGAGGCGGACGGCCTCGTCGGCGGGGACGACGCGGACCGCGGGCCCCTGTTCCCAGTCGAGCAGAGTGGTGATGCTGACGCCGAGGGCGTCGCCGATCTTCACGACGGTACCGAGGCTGGGGTTGGTGCGGGCCTGCTCGATCTGGATGAGCATGCCGCGGCTGACCCCGGCGCGCGCCGCGAGCGCCTCCAGGGTGAAGCCGCGTTCGCCGCGCCAGCGCTTGACGTTGCGCGCCAGGGACTGGGTCAGGAGGTCGAGGTCCGCCACGTTCCGTCCAGTGACTCGTACAGGTGCCTACAGGTGCGTACATTATTTTGGATGACATGGTGCAGCGGAGTGAACTATGGTCTGCTGCACCCGAAGGTCCACCGAACTGTACTGCGAGGCGACCGGATCATGACAGCGCTGTTCGCCCTGGCCACCAGCCTCCTGTGGGGCCTGGCCGACTTCGGCGGCGGAGTGCTGACCCGGCGCACCCCGGCACTCACGGTGGTCGTCGTCTCGCAGTCGATCGCGGTCGCGGTCCTCGGTGTGATCGTGGCCGCGACCGGCGCCTGGAGCGAGACGTCGCCGCACCTGTGGTTCGCGGTCGCGGCGGGGCTGGTCGGGCCGGTGGCGATGCTCGCCTTCTACAAGGCACTGGCCCTGGGCCCGATGGGCGTCGTCTCGCCGCTCGGTTCGCTCGGCGTGGCCGTCCCGGTGACCGTGGGCCTCGTCCTGGGCGAGCGGCCGGGACTGCCGCAGCTCGCCGGCATCCTGGTCGCCGTGGCCGGGGTCGTGCTCGCCGGGGGTCCGCAGCTGCGGGGCGCGCCCGTGCAGCGGCGGGCCGTCGCCCTCACCCTCGTCGCCGCGATCGGCTTCGGCGCGGTGATGGCCCTCATCGCCGAGGCCTCGACCACGCTCACCGGTCTCTTCCTCGCCCTGTTCGTGCAGCGCGTCACCAACGTCGCCGCGGGCGGACTGGCCCTGTGGGTGTCCGTCCGGCGCGGCGCCCCCGCGCTGCCCGCGCAGGGCCTCCCCCTCACCGCGCTGCCCGCCCTGGCCTTCGTCGGACTCGCCGACGTCGCGGCCAACGGCACGTACTCGATCGCCGCGCAGCACGGCCCGGTCACGGTGGCCGCCGTACTGGCCTCCCTCTACCCGGTGGTGACGGCGCTGGCCGCGCGCGGGTTGCTGAGCGAACGGCTGCGTGCCGTGCAGGCCGCCGGCGCGGGCCTCGCGCTGGTGGGCACGCTGCTGCTGGCGACGGGCTGAGGCCGGTGCCCGCTCGGCACTCGCGCCCGTTCAGCCCTCCGCGGCCGGTTCCGCGAGCCGGCCCGCTGCCCGCTCCGGGTCGTCCAGTTCGGCGAGACGGGCCACCGCCTCGTCGTCCAGCTTCGACAGCTCCCGCAGCTGCCCCGGCGTGATCCCGTCGGGAATCGGCACCGGAGCCGGGGTCCGCAGCGGCGGCTGCCAGCCCTCGGCGGGCGTCCAGCGCCGTACGACGCGGGCGGGCGCGCCCGCCACCACGGCATGGTCGGGGACCGTGCCCCGGACCACGGCACCGGCGGCCACGACCACGTTCCGCCCGATCCGCGCGCCGGGCAGGATCACCGCGCCGGTGCCGATCCAGCAGCCGGGGCCGATCTCCACCGGGTCCATCCGCGGCCACTGCTTGCCGATGGGCTGCTGCGGGTCGTCGTAGGAGTGGTTGGTGGAGGTGACGTAGACGTACGGACCGAAGTAGCAGTCGCTGCCGATGGTGACGGTGGTGTCCGCGATGACGTGGCTGCCGCGGCCGAGGACGACCCCGTCGCCGATGCGCAGGATCGGTTCCGGTCCGAGGTCGAGGTCGGGCATGAGCCCGGCGGTCAGCGTGACCTGCTCGCCGATGATGCAGTGGGCGCCGACGTGGATCCAGGGCTCGCCGAAGACCGTGCCGAGCGGGAAGGCGAGCCGGGTGCCCGTGCCCAGCGCGCCGAACCGGAACCGCCCGGGGTGTGCGGCGGTGACGGAACCGGTGCGCTGCACCCAGGCCCAGCCCGTGTGGACGGCCTTCTGCGCGAGGCGGCTCCGCCAGGACGAGAACGTGTTCTTGCGCTTCGGCACCCGCTCACGGTAGTCCGCGCGCGGTACGGCCATGCCGCGGTAGGGCTGTGATCTTCACCCCACCGGGTGGCGTACGGTGCCGTACAACACCCGAGCAGGAGGCGAAGATGACGCAGAAGGCGCTGATCACGGGCATCGGCGGCAAGGACCCGAAGGTGGACGCGGAGGCCTTCGTGGCGCCGACCGCCTCGGTCGTCGGGGACGTGACGCTGCACGCCGGGGCGAGCGTCTGGTACGGCGCGGTGCTGCGCGGCGACGTCGAGCGGATCTCCGTCGGCGCGAGCAGCAACGTCCAGGACAACTGCACGCTGCACGCCGACCCCGGCTTCCCCGTCACCGTCGGCGAGCGCGTCTCCATCGGGCACAACGCCGTGGTGCACGGTGCCAGCGTCGAGGACGACTGCCTGATCGGCATGGGGGCCACGGTGCTCAACGGCGCGGTGATCGGCGCCGGTTCACTGGTCGCGGCCCAGGCGCTGGTCCCGCAGGGGATGCGGGTGCCGCCGGGGTCGCTGGTCGCGGGCGTGCCGGCGAAGGTGAAGCGGGAGCTGACGGAGGAGGAGCGTCAGGGGGTCACGCTGAACGGCACGATGTACGCGGCGCTGGCTGGGCAGCATCGGGATGCGGTGGGGGGAGTGCTGTGATCCGCCGTCTGCGGCTTCGTCGTGGTTGATCGCGCCCACGCGGCGGAGCCGCACATCGACACAGCCCCGCGCCCCTTTCGGGGCGCTTCAGTCACCCGCGGTAGCAGGCTCGGCCGCCGGCTGGGTCCTGCCCGCCCTGCGCTTGACGATCAGCATCGACGCGATGCCGATCAGGACCGCCAGCACCAGGCCCAGCCAGGAGAAGCGCTTGAGCCAGTCCTCCGCGACGACGCCGACGTAGTAGATGACGGCGGTGGTGCCGCCCGCCCAGACGATGCCGCCGAGGACGTTGGCGATCAGGAACTTCCAGTACGGCATCCGCAGTACACCGGCGAGCGGGCCCGCGAAGATCCGCAGCAGGGCGACGAAGCGGCCGAAGAACACGGCCCACATGCCCCACTTCTGGAAGGACCGCTCGGCGGTGGCGACGTGCCCCTCGCTGAAGTGCTTGGGGAACTTTCCGCCCAGCCAGGCCAGCAGGGGCCGGCCGCCCTTGCGGCCGATGGCGTATCCGATGGAGTCGCCGATCACCGCGCCCGCGCTGGCGCAGGCGCCGAGGACCAGCGGGTCGATCCCGCCGTGCTGCGACGACAGCAGGGCCGCCGACACCAGGATGATCTCGCCGGGCAACGGAATGCCCAGGCTCTCCAGACCGATGACGAGTCCGACGACGGCGTAGACGGCCGCCGCGGGCACCGTGTCGAGCCATTCCTGGACGTGCAACGCCCCACCCTCCGCTTCGCGAACCTGATCCCTGTTCCCGGTGCGCCTCGATCGAGGCGCACCGGGAAGCGTACCGGGTCGGCGGGGGTCAGCTGTTGGGGCGCAGGGTCCATATGACGGTCATCTCACCGGTGACGGCTCCGTCCTCGCGCTGGATGGCGACGCTCACGGGGAACTCGGGCCGGCTGCCCGCGTCCAGTTCGGCGACGACCTCCGCGGCGGGGCGTCCGAGGGTCGCGGTGGCGGTGACCGGGCCGAGGGCGATCTTCTTGAAGGCGATCTCCGCGGTGACCGGCAGCGGCACCGCCCGGGAGAGCTGGTCGCCGAAGGCGGCCAGCACGATCGCGCCGCTGGCCGACTCGCCCAGCGTGAACATGGCTCCGGCGTGCGGTCCGCCGACGTGGTTGCGGTACTCGCTCTGGTCCGGGAGGGCCAGGACGGCCTTCTCCGGGGTGGTCTCCAGGTACTCGAGGTTCAGGGTCCGGACCATCGGCACCGTGGCGGCGAGCAACTCGCCGATCGACATCTGATCTGCGCTCATGACGGCAGGTTACCCGTGAGTAGCATCCAGGGCCAGGCACTCGGGAAGATCGCCGTATGCTGTGCGCCCATGTGGCCAGGAGAGCAGTCGTCCGCCGGCGGACCGGACCCGCGGCAGCCCAACCCGTACCGGCAGCCCGGCTACCAGCAGCAGCCGCCGTACGCGGGACAGCAGCAGCCCCCTGCCTGGAACGCGCCCACGGTCACGTCCGGCGGACCGGCCGGCCGGGGACCCGGCAGCGGCCGTACGAAGGTGGTGGCGGTCGTGGCCGCCGCGGTCGTGGTGGTCGCCGCCGCCGTGACCGGGGTCGTCCTGCTGGGCGGTGGCGAGGACGACGGGGCCCGGCCCGGTCCCGCCGCCTCCTCCTCCGCCTCCGCCCCGTCCGCCGCCGACGACCCGCGCGGCGGAGACGACCCGCGCGGCGGTGACGACGCCCCGAAGCCCACCGTCGAGGGCTGGACCGTCGTGGCCAACCCCGGCCACGGCATCGCCTTCGACGTGCCGGCGTCCTGGGTGCCGCAGTCGCGCGACTGGGTGACCTACGTCGCCGAGGACGACGACCCCGACGAGAAGCCCCTGGTCGCCATGAAGGCCCCCGCCGTCCTGAAGGAGAAGTGGTGCGGGTCGGACGGCGACCGGGACGGCTCGGTCGACCACACGCCCCTGGCCAGTGCGGGCACCCGCGGCAACAACGGTGCCCGGAGCACCGAGGAGATCGCCCGGACCGACTCCGCGACCTGGGTCTACGGGGCCTACACCCAGCCGGACCGGGACAAGGTCTCCACCGGGCCCGTGACGCCCTTCACCACCGCCTCCGGCATCGAGGGCAGCCTGGCCACCTCCCGGTCGTCCGGGGTGGCGAAGAAGGGCAAGTGCGACGTGAACGGCAAGGCGACCACCTTCGCCTTCAAGTCCGCCGACGGCGACTTCGTGTCGTGGTCGTTCTTCGGCGCCGCGGGCGTCGCCGACGAGGTGACCGACGCCACCGTCCGCAGAATTCTGGCCACCGTCAGGGAGTACACCCCGTCGGACGCCTAGGTTCCGCGGTTTCGGTACGTCCCTGACAAGGGCCGGTGACCGAATCGTTTCCTGGGCGGCATTAGGGTGACTGCTCATGTGGCCAGGACAGCAGCCGCCCGGGGGCGAGCAGAACCCGCAGGACAATCCGTACCAGCAGCCGGGGTACCAGCAGCCGAATCCGTATCAGCAGCCCGGCTACCAGCAGCAGCCCGGCGCGTACGGGCAGCAGCAGTGGAGCACGCCGCAGCCGGCCACCGTTCCGCAGCCGGCCACGGGCGGGGGTGGCGGCGGTGGCGGCAACCGGACGAAGCTGGTAGCGATCATCGCGTCCCTCGCCGTGGTCGTGGCCGCGGGCGTCACCGGCTTCCTGGTGCTCGGCGGTGACAAGGACGACCAGGCGGACGACGGCAAGGACAAGAAGACGTCCGCGAGCCCGACCGTGGAGAAGTCCGAGTCCCCCACCGCCGACCCGAGCGCGTCGGGCTCCGACGAGAACCCGCGCGGGGGCGAGGGCGCGAAGGCCACCGTCGACGGCTGGAAGGTCGTCGCCAACCCGCGCTTCGGCACCATGTTCGACGTGCCGGCGGACTGGGAGATCGAGAGCACCGACACCAGCGTCGGCTTCGAGTGGGAAGCGGACGGCAAGACCGACCGCACCACCGTCACCGCCCCGGCCTACCTGAAGTCCGAGTGGTGCACGACCGACGAGAACAAGGACGGCCGCAAGGAGAGCACCGCGCTCGCCACCACCGGCACCCGTGGTGAGAGCGGCGCCAAGACCACCGACCAGGCGGCCGAGACGCGGGTGCCGTGGTGGATCTTCGGCGGTTACACGCAGCCCGACAAGAAGAGCGTGAAGTACGGCAAGCCGAAGGCGTACACGACCGCCTCCGGCATCAAGGGCAGCGTCATCACCGCGCACTCGGAGGGCACGCCCCAGAAGGGCAAGTGCGACACCGAGGGCAAGGCGATCACCTTCGCGTTCCAGAACAGCGCGGGCGACTTCGTCACCTGGAACCTCTACGGCGCCAAGGGCGTCAAGGAGGAGGTCCCGGAGGCGACGGTCCAGAAGATCCTCAGCACCGTGCGCCTCACCAAGGAACCGCCGACCGAGTCGTAGGCACGCCGGGGCCGGACGGGGCGCCGCTCAGCCGATGCCGAACGCCCCGGCCGGCGGCTCGGGCGACGGTACCGCGTCCTCGTCCCGCACCGGACGTGCGTCGCCGACGAAGTCCCGCAGGGCGGGCCCGTGCTCGACCCTGGCCGGGAAGGCGTCGGCGGCGGTGCGCCGGGCCAGCGCGGCGGTGTCCAGCGGCCGGTGCGCGGCGACGAGCACCGCGTTGCCGAAGCGGCGCCCGCGCAGCACCCCCGGTTCGGCGATCAGCGCCAGCTCCTCGAAGAACGCGGCGAATCCGGCCAGTTGGCCGCGCAGGAAGCCGAACGGCGCCCCGTCGGCCAGGTTGGCCACGTAGACGCCGTCGGCGCGCAGGACCCTGGCCGCCTCGCGCACATAACCGAGGGACGTCAGGTGCGCGGGCACCCGTGAGCCCCCGAAGACGTCGGCGACCAGGACGTCGGCCGAGTCCGCGGGGGCGGCCGCCAGCCAGGCGCGGGCATCGGCGCCGTGGGCGGTGATGCCCGCGTCCGGCGGCAGCGGCAGGTGCTCGGCGACCAGGTCGAGCAGCCCCCGGTCGGCCTCCACCACGTCCTGCCGCGAGCCGGGCCGGGTCGCGGCCACGTACCGGGGCAGGGTGAACGCGCCGCCGCCCAGGTGCAGGACGTCCAGCGCGCGCCCCGGCTCGGCGACCGTGTCCAGGACGTGGCCGAGCCGGCGCGTGTACTCGAACTCCAGGTGCGCCGGCTCGTCCAGGTCGACGTACGACTGCGGCGCCCCGTCCACGGTGAGCAGCCAGGCCCGGTCCCGGTCGACGTCGGGCATGAGCTTGGCGGTGCCGTGGTCGGTGACCCGGCTGACGGGTATGGCTTCGTTCACCTGCCCATTGTGCCGGTGCCCGGTGGGGCGCTCAGTCCACCGCGGTCACGGTCCCCGCCCCCACGGTGCGGCCGCCCTCGCGGATCGCGAAGCCGAGCCCCGTCTCCAGCGGCACCTCCCGCCCCAGCTCGACCGTCATGGTGACGGTGTCCCCGGGCCGGGCGACGGCCACCTCGCCGAGGTCCACGTCGCCGACCACGTCCGCGGTGCGGATGTAGAACTGCGGCCGGTATCCGGTGGTGAGCGGTGTCGAGCGCCCGCCCTCACGCGTGGACAGCACGTACACCTGGGCCCGGAAGCGCCGCGCCGGCACGACGCTGCCGGGTGCGGCGACCACGTGCCCGCGGCGCACCGTGTCGCGGGCGACCCCGCGCAGCAGCAGCGCCACGTTGTCCCCGGCCTGCGCCTCCTGCATGGGCTTGCCGAAGGTCTCCAGGCCGGTGACGACCGTCTCGACCGACGCGCCGAGCACCTCGACCCGGTCCCCGACGCGCACGGTGCCGCGCTCGACGGCCCCGGTGACGACGGTGCCGCGGCCGGTGATGGTGAGCACGTTCTCCACCGGCAGCAGGAACGGCGCGTCCAGGTACCGCTCGGGCATGGGCACGTAGGTGTCCACGGCGTCGAGCAGCGCCTCCACGGACGCCGTCCACCTCGGGTCGCCCTCCAGGGCCTTCAGCCCGGAGACCCGTACGACGGGCACGGCGTCGCCGCCGTAGCCGTGCGCGGTGAGCAGTTCCCGGACCTCCAGCTCGACGAGGTCGGTCAGTACCGCTTCCTCGCCGTCGTCGACGGCGTCGGCCTTGTTCAGCGCGACCACGATGTGGTCGACGCCCACCTGCCGGGCGAGCAGCACGTGTTCGGCGGTCTGCGGCATGATCCCGTCCAGCGCGGAGACGACGAGGATCGCCCCGTCGAGCTGGGCGGCGCCGGTGACCATGTTCTTGACGTAGTCGGCGTGGCCCGGCATGTCGACGTGGGCGTAGTGCCGGGTGTCGGTCTCGTACTCGACGTGCGCGATGTTGATGGTGATGCCGCGCGCCGCCTCCTCCGGGGCGCGGTCGATGCGGTCGAACGAAACGTATTGGGTGGTACTGCCGGCCCCGCGCTCGGCGAGGACCTTGGTGATGGCGGCGGTCAGGGTGGTCTTGCCGTGGTCGACATGGCCCATCGTGCCGATGTTCAGATGCGGTTTGGTGCGGACGTACGCCGTCTTGGACATGGCGGTACCTCGAAGCCTCGTGGCGGTGGTGGGGACCCCTGGGGCCGGCCGACCCTCCCCCTGCGGGGTCCGCCGGACGATCCGGGGAGGGTCAGCTTCGGGCGCCGTCGACTGCGGCGGTGAAGTGGGCGACGGCAGCCTTCGGGGCATCCGCGACCGCGGATGCTGCGAGGTGGAAGGCGTACCGGAACATGAGGCAGATCATTGCCGACGCTTCGTCGCACGTCGAATGGTTTTTGAGGGAACGGCAGTTCGATAGCGGTGCCGCTCCGGCGCTACGGGCCGATGGTCCGCAGCGCCTCCCGCACGGACAGCGGCGCGAGGCGGGTGCGGTGCTCGGCCACGAAGGCACGCACCGCGTCCGGGTCGGTCTTGGCGTACTCGCGCAGGCACCAGCCGACGGCCTTGCGGACGAAGAAGTCGCCGTGGCCGGACTGGCGCAGGCAGTAGCCGAAGAGGCGGTCGGTGTCGGTGCGTTCCTTGTACCGCAGCTGGTGCAGGAGGGCCGCACGGACCAGCCAGCGGTCCTCGTCCTCGATCCAGGCGTCCATGTCGGCCGTGAGGCCGCGGTCGGCGGTGACCAGGCCCCCGACTACGTGTGCGGCGAGCAGGTCGACGGTGTCCCACCAGGGGACCGTGGTGAGCAGGTGCCGGACCACGGGCAGGAATCCGGACGAGCAGTGCGTCACATACCGGCGCAGGTAGTCGACGGCGAAGTAGTGGTACTCGCGCTCGGGCAGCCGCCAGCAGCGCAGCGCGACCGCGGTGCAGTCCGACTCGTCCGGCCGGGGCACGCCCGACAGCACCGTGCGGGACAGGGAGCGGCGAACGGGCGAGGTCATGCCCAGGAACGGCGCCACGTCCTTCATGTACGCCCGCAGCCCGACGGCCCGCTCGAAGTCGGCCGCGGCGGGGTATTCGACGGTGAGCCGCTCCAGTACCGTGTCGGCGAGGGCGCTGTGCGGCGCGTCCGGAATCGGCCGGGCTGTGACGCTCATGAGACGCACCATACGGCGATCACACACATTTGTCGGTTAGTGTCACCGGATGCTCGATGCCACCACCCGCTCTGGGGGCACCGCCACGGTCTCTCCCCGGACCGCCGCCACCGAACTCGCCGTCGCCGCCGCAGGACCGGTCGCGCCGACCGGCTTCGCCGCGCGTGTGACGAGAGTGCTGCTGTCGCCGTGGTCCCGGCTCTCCCTGCTCGTCGCCCTGCTGGCCTCGGCCGCGACGGCGGTGCTGCTGTTCCAGCCGCAGCAGTTGCTGACGAACGGCTGGCCGCCGCAGCTCGGGGGCGCCGCGGCGGCCCTCGCGTACGCGGTGGCGTACGGGCTGTGCACGGTCGCCTTCGTGCCGCGCCCGCTGCTCAACCTGGCGGCCGGCGCGCTGTTCGGCTCGCAGCTGGGGCTGGCCTCCGCGCTGGCCGGGACGGTGCTCGGCGCCGGGGTCGCCTTCTGTCTCGGCCGGGTCCTCGGCCAGGAGGCGCTGCGCCCGCTGCTGCGGGGCAAGTGGCTGAAGGCCGCGGACGGGCAGTTGAGCCGGCACGGTTTCCGGACGATGCTGGCGATGCGGCTGTTCCCGGGGGTGCCCTTCGCGGCGTCCAACTACTGCGCGGCCGTGTCCCGCATGGGCCTGCTGCCCTTCCTGCTGGCGACGGGGCTCGGTTCGATCCCCAACACCGCCGCCTACGTCGTCGCGGGCGCCCGCGCCTCGACGCCGACCTCCCCCGCCTTCCTGATCGCGCTGGCGTGCATCGCCCTGCCGGGGCTCGCGGGTGCGGTGGTGGCCTGGCGCAAGCGGCACCGGCTGCGCGGGCACTGAGCGGTCACTGAGCGAGCGCTGACGGGGCGTTACACCGCCTCCAGGATCATGGCGTTGGCGAGACCGCCCGCCTCGCACATGGTCTGCAGGCCGTAACGGGCGCCGCGTTCGTGCAGGGCGTGGACGAGGGTGGTGGTCAGGCGGGTGCCGCTCGCGCCGAGGGGATGGCCGAGCGCGATGGCGCCACCGTGCACGTTGACCTTGTCCAGGTCGGCGCCGGTCTCCTGCTGCCAGGCCAGTACGACGCTCGCGAAGGCCTCGTTGACCTCGAAGAGGTCGATGTCGCCGAGGGAGAGCGACGCCCGGCGCAGCACCTTCTCGGTGGCCGGGACGACGCCGGTGAGCATGAGCAGCGGGTCGGAGCCGGTCACGGCGAAGCTGTGCAGCCGGGCGAGGGGCCGCAGACCGAGGCGGGCGGCGGTGTCGCCCGAGGTGATCAGCACGGCCGAGGCACCGTCGTTGACCGGGCTGGCGTTGCCCGCGGTGACGTTCCACTCGATCTGCGGGAACCGTTCGGCGAAGGCCGGGTCGTGGTAGGCGGGCCGCAGACCGGCGAGGACCTCGATGCTGCTGTCCGGGCGGACGCACTCGTCGCGCGACACCCCGTCCAGCGGCGCGATCTCGGCGTCGAAGCGGCCGACGGCGTGGGCGGTGGCGGCCTTGTGGTGCGAGGAGACGGCGAAGGCGTCCATGCGCTCCCGGCTCAGGGACCACTTGGCGGCGATCAGTTCGGCGCTGATGCCCTGCGGGACGAGCCCTTCCGGATAGCGGGCGGCGACGCCGGGACCGAAGGGGTCGGCGCCGGGCGGCACGTTCGACCACATCGGCACCCGGCTCATGGACTCGACGCCGCAGGCGACGACGAGGTCGTACGCCCCGGCCATGACGCCCTGCGCGGCGAAGTGGACGGCCTGCTGGGAGGAGCCGCACTGCCGGTCCACGGTGGTGGCGGGGACGGCTTCGGGGAAGCCCGCCGAGAGCAGGGCGTAGCGGGTGGTGTTCATGGCCTGTTCGCCGACCTGGTCCACCGTGCCGCCGATGACGTCGTCGATCAGCGCCGGGTCGACTCCGGACCGCTCGACGAGGGTGCGCAGGCTGTGTGCGAGGAGTTCCACGGGGTGGACGTGGGCGAGGGCGCCGTTCGGCTTGCCCTTGCCCATGGGGGTGCGTACGGCTTCCACGACGACTGCGTCACGCATGGTGCGGGCCTCCGGTGGTCGGTGGTCGGCGAACTGCCGGTGCGGAACTACCAGTGAGTAGGAAATCTGGACTCACCATAGCCCTGTGCGTTGGAAATTCAAACCCTCCCCTGGTCCTCACCTAGACTGGCCGTCATGGCCGCCGCTCCCAAGAACCCGCGTCCCTGCTCCATCGCCGACACGCTGGCGCTCGTCGGCGAGAAGTACTCGCTGCTCGTCCTGCGCGAGGTCTGCCTCGGCAACGGCCGCTTCGACCAGTTGGTGCGCAACACCGGCGCCCCGCGCGACATCCTCGCCACCCGGCTGCGGCGGCTCGTCGACGCGGGGATCCTGGACCGGCGGCCGTACAGCGAGCGTCCGCAGCGCTTCGAGTACCGGCCGACCCGGGCGGGCCTCGAGCTGGAGCCGGTCCTGATGACCCTCATGGCGTGGGGGGACCGGCATCTGCACGCGGACGGCGACCGGCCCATGGTGATCGAGCACGTCTGCGGCCACGAGCTGGCCCCCCAGGTCACCTGCCCGGCCTGCGGCGACGCCGTCCGGCACGAGGACCTGACCGCCCATCCGCAGGTCCCCGGCTGGACGGTGACGGGCCCCGCGGCGGCCTAGGGCCGCTCACCCCCGTCGTCCGGGGTTCATTTTGGGGCGCTACGCTGCCCCACGGCACGCCAGGTCCCGATCACCGCACGCGACGGTTCGGCGTGTCCGCCGACCGTTTCTCGCCGTTCTCCGATCGCCACTTGGACTGACGCAACTCCATGTCTTGGTTTGAATCCCTCGTCCTCGGACTCGTCCAGGGACTGACCGAGTTCCTCCCCGTGTCCTCCAGCGCGCACCTGCGGCTGACCGCGGCGTTCTCCGGCTGGCACGACCCGGGCGCGGCGTTCACGGCGATCACGCAGATCGGCACCGAGGCCGCGGTGCTCATCTACTTCCGCAAGGACATCGGGCGGATCATCGCGGCGTGGACGCGCTCCCTCACCGACAAGTCGATGCGCCACGACCCCGACGCGCGCATGGGCTGGCTGGTGATCGTCGGCTCGATCCCGATCGGCGTGCTCGGCCTGACGCTGAAGGACCAGATCGAGGGTCCCTTCCGCGACCTGCGGATCACCGCGACGATGCTGATCGTCGTCGGCGTGATCATCGGCATCGCCGACCGGATGGCCGCCCGGGACGAGAAGGGCGGCCGGCACCGCGCGCCCCAGCAGCGCAAGGAGCTGGAGAACCTGGGCGTGCGGGACGGCCTGATCTACGGCCTGTGCCAGGCGGCGGCCCTCATCCCCGGCGTCTCGCGCTCCGGCGCGACCATCAGCGGCGGCCTCTTCATGGGCTACCGGCGCGAGGCGGCCGCCCGGTACTCGTTCCTGCTCGCGGTCCCCGCGGTGCTCGCCTCCGGCGTGTTCGAGCTGAAGGACGCGATGGAGAGCGACCACGTCTCCTGGGGACCGACCCTGTTCGCGACGGTCATCGCCTTCGCCGTCGGGTACGTGGTCATCGCCTGGTTCATGAAGTTCATCTCCACCAAGAGCTTCATGCCGTTCGTCTGGTACCGCATCGCGCTCGGCATCGTCATCATCGCGCTGGTCGCGACGGGTGCCCTCAGCCCGCATGCCGCGGAGTCCGCCGGCTGACCGGAACCGCTTGTGTAGCCGTCCGGTAGCGCAGTGTCAGTGCTTGCCCCTACGCTTGTCCGCATGTCCCCCGATTACGTGACCCCTGGTTCCGTGCGGTCCGCCGCGGAGCTGAACGATCAGATCCGCGCGCTGTGGCGGCGCGCGGGCGGGACCCTGTCGGCGCAGGAGCGTGTGGAGTACGAGTTGCTGGTGGTCGAGTGGGCGACCGCGATCCGCGCGAAGGTCGTCGAGGCGGCCTGAGCCGCGGGGCCGCCGCGGTGCGCGGCCCGGCCCGTCCTCGGACGCCCCTGCACCCCGGTCAGCGTCCGCCCGCCACCCGGAGCACCGTCCCCGTCGTGTACGACGCGTCGGGCGACAGCAGCCAGGAGACCGCCGCGGCGATCTCCTCCGCCCGGCCCGCACGTCCCAGCGGCACCGCCGCCCCCATCCGGGCCGCCCGCCCGGCGTCCCCCGCCGCCGCGTGCATCCCGGTGTCGATCACCCCGGGCGCGACGGCGTTGACCCGGATTCCGTCCGGGCCGAGTTCCTTGGCCAGGCCCAGGGTCAGCGCGTCGACCCCCGCCTTGCTTGCCGCGTAGTGGACGTACTCCCCCGGGCTGCCGAGGGTCGCGGCGCCGGACGACACGTTCACGATCGCACCGCTCCCCCGCGGCGTCATCAGCCGCGCCGCCCGCCGGGCGCACAGCAGCACGCCCAGCAGGTTGACGTCGAGGACCCGGCGCAGGTCCGCGGTGTCGCTGTCGGCGAGCCGCCCCAGCGGGCCGGTCACGGCCGCGTTGTTCACCAGCCCCGTCACCGCTCCCAGCCGCTCCTCCGCCACGTCGAAGAGCCGCTCGACGTCGGCCTCGACGGACGTGTCCGCGCGCACCGCGACCCCGCGGCCGCCCGCGTCGCGCACCCCTGCCACCACCGTCTCGGCGGCCGTCGAGTCGCGCGCGAAGCCCACGACGACGTCGTGGCCGTCCGCCGCGAGGCGCAGACAGGTCGCCGCTCCGATCCCCCGGCTGCCGCCGGTGACCACCGTGATGGGCCGTGTCATGAGGTACCTCCACGTTTTGATCGATCATCGATCATCCTAGGTGAGGTCTCACGCGCCGGACAGGCTTCGGTGTGATCAACTGAATTCGCCCTCGTCGCGGGCGCACACTGTACGGATCACCGGGTAGGGATCAGCTGTAGGGAGGAGTCCATGAAGACGCTCGACCGCTGGCTCGCCTCCCGCTGGCGACGCTCGGGCCTCGCCGTGCTCGCCGGCGCCCTGCCCGTGCTCGCCTTCCCGGGCCCGGCCCTGTGGTGGTGGGCCTGGTTCGCGCTGGTCCCCTGGATTCTGCTGGCCCGTACCGCGCCGGGCGGGAAGCGGGCGGCGTACGACGGGTGGTGCGGCGGGTTCGGGTTCGTGCTGGCCATGCACCACTGGCTGCTGCCGAACCTGCACGTGTTCACGTTCGTCATCGCCGCGCTGCTCGGCGCGCTGTGGGTCCCGTGGGGCTGGCTGGTGCGCCGGACCCTGGGCGGGACGCCCTCGTCCGGCCGGGTCGCGGCGGCCCTCGTCGTACTGCCGTCGGGCTGGCTGCTGGCGGAGCTGGTCCGCTCCTGGCAAGGACTCGGTGGCCCCTGGGGGATGCTCGGCGCCAGTCAGTGGCAGGTCGCCCCGGCGCTGCGGCTCGCTTCGGTGGGCGGCGTGTGGCTGCTCAGCTTCCTGGTGGTCGCCGTCAACGTCGCCCTCGCCGTCCTCGTCGCCGTGCGGCGGGCGAGGGTGCCCGCCCTGGCCGGGCTCGTCGCCACGGCCGCGGCCACCTCGGCCGCCTGGGTCTGGTCGCCGCGCCCCGACACCGACGAGCGGGCCGCCGTCGCCGTGGTGCAGCCCGGCGTCGTCGCCGGGGCGGACAGCGCCGACCGGCGCTTCGACCGCGAGGAGCAGCTGACCCGGCGGCTCGCGGAGCGGGACCTCGATCTGATCGTCTGGGGCGAGAGCAGCGTCGGCTTCGACCTGGACGACCGGCCGGATCTCGCCCGGCGGCTCGCCGCGCTGTCCCGGGAGACCGGCGCGGACATCCTGGTCAACGTGGACGCGCGGCGCTCCGACAAACCCGGCATCTACAAGAGTTCGGTGCTCGTCGGCCCCCAGGGTCCGACCGGCGACCGGTACGACAAGATGCGGCTCGTGCCCTTCGGGGAGTACGTGCCGTTCCGTTCGGTGCTCGGCTGGGCCACCTCCGTCGGCAAGGCGGCCGGCGAGGACCGCAGGCAGGGCACCGAGCAGGTGGTGATGGACGTCGGCGACGGCCTGCGGATCGGGCCGATGGTCTGCTTCGAGAGCGCGTTCCCCGACATGAGCCGCAGCCTCGTCGCCGACGGCGCCGAGGTGCTGGTCGCCCAGTCCTCGACCTCGACCTTCCAGCACACCTGGGCCCCCGAGCAGCACGCCTCGCTCGCCGCGCTGCGCGCCGCCGAGACCGGCCGGCCGATGGTGCACGCGACGCTGACCGGGGTCTCCGCCGTCTACGACGCGAACGGCGCCCGGATCGGCTCCTGGCTCGGCACCGGCGCGAGCACCTCGCGGGTGTACGAGATCCCCCTCACCCACGGCACCACGCCGTACGTCCGCTACGGCGACTGGACGGTGTACGCGGCGCTGGGGACCCTCGCGGCCTGGGGCGCCGCCGAGGGCGTACGGACGGTGCGGCTCAGGCGGAGCGGTCGAGCACGGCCCGCACCACCCGCTCGCACAGCTCATGGGTCTCCAGCGCGTCCCGGGCGCTGAGCACCTTGCCGGAGCGCACCGCGTCGAGGAAGGCGAGCACCGCCTGCTCGATGCCGCGCTGACGGGCCACGGGAACCCAGTCGCCGCGCCGCCGCACGGTGGGCTGGCCCTTGTGGTCGATCACCTCGGCGAGGTTGACCACCTGGCGCTTGGTGTCCTGGCCGGACACCTCAAGGATCTCCTCCGCCGAGCCGCTGAGCCGGTTCATCACACCGAGCGCCGTGAAGCCGTCCCCGGCGAGCTGGAGCACGACGTGGTGGAGCAGGCCGTCCTCGGCACGGGCGCGCACGGTCACGTCGTCGACCGGTCCGGGCACCAGGAACCTCAGCGTGTCGACGACGTGGATGAAGTCGTCGAGGATCATCGTGCGCGGGTCCTCGGGCAGTCCCGTGCGGTTCTTCTGCATGAGGATCAGCTCGCGCGGGTGCTCGGCGCACTGGGCGTACCCGGGCGCGTGGCGCCGGTTGAAGCCCACGGCGAGACTGGTGCGGCGCTCCTCGGCCAGGGTCACCAGGCGTTCGGACTCGGCCAGTTCGTAGGCGAGGGGCTTGTCGACGTAGGTGGGTACGCCCGCGTCCAGCAGCCGGGTGACGATCTCGGGGTGGGCGGCCGTCGGCGCGTGCACGAAGGCGGCGTCCAGGCCCTGGGCGAGGAGCGCGTCGAGGTCGGCGTGGCGCTGCGCCGACGGGATGCGCAGCTTGTCCGCGACCCGGGTGAGGGTGGCGGGGGTGCGGGTCTGCAGGTGCAGTTCGATCCCGGGGAGGGCGGCGAGCACCGGCAGGTAGGCCTTCTGCGCGATGTCGCCGAGTCCGATGCAGCCGACCTTCACGGGATGTGCTCCTCTAACGCTCGTAACGCTCGCCGACCTGGGTCCGCCGGGAAGCATACGGGGGCTGCGGGGGCCGCCAGTCGGCGATGTCGTCGAAGCCGCGCAGGAACAGGGCGGGACCGGCCTTGGACAGCGCGAGGATCGCGGCGTCGCGGACGGCGATCCCGGCGCGGTTGCGCATCAGGTTGAGGCGGGCGACCCTGACGGCCTGGCGGGCGATCGCGGTGGTGCGGGGCAGCCGGGCGGCCGTGTAGGCGGCGAGGTCCTGGCTGTGGTGGGCGAGCACGACCGCGTCCTCGACGGCCTGGTTGCCGCCCTGGCCGAGGTTGGGCGGCATGGCGTGCGCGGCGTCCCCGAGGAGGGCGACCCGGCCGCGGTGGTAGGCGGGCAGCGGCTGGGCGATGTGGTGCACGTCGTGACGCAGGACGTCCTCGGGGCGGGCGGCGGCGAGGACGGCGGGGATCGGGTCGTGCCAGTCGCCGTAGCGGTGCAGCAGTTCGGCCCGCTCGTCGGCCGCGTGCCCCGCGGCCGGGGTGACGGCGGCGGCGTAGGCGTAGACCCGGCCGTCCCGCAGCGGATGCGTGCCCCAGATGCGGCCCCGGCCCCAGGTCTCGTGGGAGGCGAACGCCACGCCGGGGACGGGGATCACCGTCCGCCAGGTGGTGAAGCCGGAGTAGACCGGGCCGGGGTGGTCCGGGAAGAGCGCGCGGCGCACGACGGAGTGGATGCCGTCGGCCGCGACGACCAGGTCGGCCTCCAGCTCGCCCGCCGGGGTGCGCACCGTGGCCGGACGGACGCGGTCACCGGGGTCGGCGACCCTCGCGTCGGCGGCCGTGCGGACGGCGTCCGGCGGCAGCAGCGCGGCGAGGCGTTCGATGAGGGTGGCGCGGTGGAGCAGCACCAGCGGACCGCCGAAGCGGGCCGCGGCGGCCTCGGCACTGGAGCGGGAGAGCCAGCGCCCGCCGGGGGTGCGCAGTCCTCCGTCGCCCTGCCAGGCCGCGAGGTCGCGGATCTCGTCGCCGAGGCCGATCACGTCCAGGGCGCGCAGGGCGTTGGGCGACAGCGAGATGGCCGCGCCGAACGGCCGGAGCGTGGGGGCCCGTTCCAGGACGGTGACCCTGAGGCCGCTCAGGTGCAGGGCGGCCGCCGCGGTCAGGCCGCCGATGCCGCCGCCGATCACGACGGCGCTCCTCGTGCGTGTCATGGCTCTCCTCGGCACTCTCCTGGACGCAGGACTCACTACAGATGTAGTAGCTCCTGGCGCCGACTGTACTACAGCCGTAGTGAGACGGGTAGGTTGATCTCCATGTCCGCACACACCGCACCCCCCGGCCCCTCAGCGGGCGCTTCCCGCGCCGACCTGGTCGCCGACGCGGCTCTGGCCCTGCTCGCCGAGCGCGGGATGCGCGGACTCACGCACCGGGCGGTCGACGAGACGGCGGGGCTCCCCCAGGGCTCCACCTCCAACGTCGCGCGGACCCGGCAGGCGCTGCTGGACCTGGCGGTGCGACGGCTGGCCGACCGGGAGGCCCGGGTGCTGGCGCTGCACGAGATGCCGGACCCGCGCGCCGGCCTGGACGCCCTGGTGGACGCGCTGGCGCTGGCGACGCACCGGGCGCTGACCCGTAACCGCGCGCTGACGCTGGCCCGGTACGAACTGGCGCTGGAGGCCACGCGCCGCCCGGAGCTGCGGGCGCACTTCGACGCCGCGGGCGCCCGTTTCCGGGAGCAACTGGGCGCCCTCGTCACCGCGATGGGCTCGGCCGACCCGGCCCGGCACGTCCTGACGCTGGTCGCCTGGGCGGACGGCCTGATGTTCAGTTGCGTGGCCGGGACCTTCCACGCCGAGGTGCCGGGCCTCCAGGAGGTGCGGTCGGGGCTGCGGGAGCTCCTCGCGGGCATGCTGGGCGGCGTGCCGGACCACTGAAAACTCCTGGTGGGGCCCGCCGTTCTGAGCGAGGATGCCGACATGACGACCGAACGCCACGAACCCGCCGTCGACGCCGACGAACGCACCATGCTGGAGGGCTGGCTCGAATACCACCGGCGGACCCTCGCCTGGAAGTGCGAGGGACTCACCGACGAGCAGTTGCGGACGGCCGCCGTCGCACCGTCGACGTTGTCCCTGCTGGGACTCGTCCGGCACATGGCGGAGGTGGAGCGCAGCTGGTACCGCAGGGTGCTGGCGGCGGAGGACGCGGGCCCGATCTACTACTCCGACGAGGACCCGGACGGCGAGTTCCGGCTCACCGAGGCGGACACCTTCGCCGAGGCCCACACCACCTGGCAGGCCGAGATCGAGGCGGCCCGCCGCAACGCGGCCGGCGTCCCCCTGGACGAACCGACCCGGGGCAAGCACCTGCGCACCGGCGAGCGCTACACCCTGCGCTGGATCCACACCCACATGATCGAGGAGTACGCGCGTCACAACGGGCACGCGGACCTGATCCGCGAACGCCTGGACGGCGCCACGGGCGACTGACGTCACCCCGGGTCGCCCACGCGACTCCGTACGGGGCCGGAGATCACCCGTGCGGGGCAACCTCCGCTTGTCCGGCGCCGGTCGTGCCGCCCGAACCAGCAGAGTGGCGCGGGTGCATCGAACGACGACCACCGCAACGCTTCTCGTGACCGTGGCCGTGTCGGCCCTGACCGGCTGTACGACGGTCCGGGGCCCGGCCGCGGCCGACCCGTCGGCGGTCGGCGCCCGCTCGTCCGCGCCGCGTCCGGACGGCGCGGCCGAGCCGCGGGTGGTGCAGGCCCCGGCCCGGGAGGCGCTGGAGATGATCGGCCCCTCCCCCACCCCGGAGCGGGCCACCGGAGAACCCCGCCGCACGAAGGCCCCGGCGCCCCCGTCCGCACGGCACCGCCCCCCGGCCGCCGGTACCACCGAACAGCGGCCCGCCGCTCCGGCGGCTCCTGAGCACACCCGTGCGCCCGCGACCCCTCGGCCCCGGGTGCCCGAACTGCCCGGCGGGTCCGGCGAAGGCACCGGCTCGAAGGCGGACGTGTGCTCCCTCGGCAAGCAGTACGGCGGCTGGCGACCGGACAGCCCCGAGGCCCGCATCTGCGAGCACGCGTACGGCCGCTGAACCCGGCGATGCCACGGTGACCGGCCGGGCCGGGCCTAGGGCCGCTGCCGCGGCGGTCGGCCCCGCCCCTCGGGACCATCGGGACGGCCGGGTCCGTCGGCGCCCCGGCCGGTGCCGTCAAGGCGCAGCTCCAGCCGGTCGATCGAAGCGCGTACGCCCTCTCCGTATCGCCCGGGGGCGAGGGTCTCCGCGGCGGCACGGGCCTGTCTCAGGTGCAGCCGGGCCGCCTCGCGGTGACCGAGCCGGTCGTAGTCGGCGGCCAGGTTCAGGTGGAGCGAGGGGGAGAGGGCGCGGGCGGCGGGCGTGCCCTCGTGCCGGTCGGCAGGCAGGTCCCCCGTCAGTTCCTCGGCGGCCGACAACGCCCGCAGGTCCCAGGCCAGTTCCTCCTGCGGGTCGTCCTGGGTGTCGGCCAGGTAGTGGGCCAGCGTGCAGCGGTGCAGGGCGTCGCCGTGCTCGCCGATCTCCGCCCACAGGGCCAGGAAGCGACGCCGGGCCTCCTCGCGGTCGCCCGCGTGATGCAGCATGGCGACCTGGCCGATCCGCGTCAGCACGGCATCCGGCGCCGCCTGCTCCTGTCCCTTCGTCACCGCGTCCTCCGTGCCCTCGTCGGCTGTCCCGACGACGCTAACCGCACGCGTCCGCTTTCCCGGTCAGGCGGCACCGGGGCGTGCGCGGGCCGGTCGGCGCGACGGACCGGCCCGGGATCGGACCCGCTCAGCCCAGGTTCGGGATGGTCCAGTCGATCGGCTCGTGGCCCTGCCCGGCGACCGCCTCGTCGATCTGCGTGAAGGGGCGGGAGCCGAAGAACTTCTTCGCGGACAGCGGCGAAGGGTGCGCCCCCTTGACCACGACGTGCCGCGCCTCGTCGATCAGCGGCAGCTTCTTCTGCGCGTAGTTGCCCCACAGCACGAAGACCGCGGGGTCGGTCCGGGCGGCCACCGCGCGGATCACCGCGTCGGTGAACAGCTCCCAGCCGCGGGACTTGTGCGAGTTCGCCTCACCGGCCCGGACCGTGAGGACCGCGTTGAGCAGCAGGACGCCCTGCTTCGCCCACGGCATCAGATAGCCGTTGTCCGGGATCGGGGTGTCCAGCTCCGCGTGCATCTCCTTGTAGATGTTCCGCAGGGACGGCGGCACCTTCACGCCCGGCCGGACCGAGAAGCACAGCCCGTGCCCCTGGCCCTCGCCGTGGTACGGGTCCTGGCCGAGGACCAGCACCTTCACCCGGTCGAACGGCGTGGCCTCCAGCGCGGCGAAGACCTCCTCGCGCGGCGGGTAGACGGGGCCGTTCGCCCGCTCCTCCTCGACGAACTCCATCAGCTCCTTGAAGTAGGGCTGCTGCAGCTCGCCGCCCAGCACCTCGCGCCAGGACTCGGGCAGCATGGCGATGTCGGTCACGTCAACTTCCTTACCGTGTGCGGTGGCTTCCACTGCCCAAGAACCTACCGCCGACCACTGACAACGGGAGCGGCTACCAGCTCGTCTTCCGTTGGAGCTGCCACATCATCATGATCGTGGACGGGTCCAGTGCCTGCTCCGCGCCCGAGATGTCCGTGCTGGCGGCCACGTACTGCTTGCCCTGCCACAGCGGGAGCAGCCGCGCGTCGTTCACCATGATCTGCTGCGCCTGCTCGAACTCCCGCTCCACGTTGGCGCGGTCGCTCTCCCGGCGGGAGCGCGGCAGCAGGTCGCCGGTGATCTCCGGGGTGAGGTACGGCGTGCCGAGCGCGTTCTGCTCGCCGACGAAGGGCGCGATGAAGTTCTCCGCGTCCGGGAAGTCCGGGGACCAGCCACGTCCGAACACCGGGTACTCACCCTTCTGGTATCCGGTGACGTAGGTCTTCCAGGGGCGGCTCTTGAGGGTGACCTTGAACAGCCCGGAGGCGTCGAGCTGCCGCTTGATCTCCTCGAACTCCTTGGCCGTCTCGGAGCCGTAGCGGTCGGTGGTGTACCAGAGGGTGAGCGGGACCGGCTCGGTGATGTCGGCGTCCCGGAGGATCTCGCGGGCCTTGGGGACGCTGGGGTCGCCGTAGTCGTCGAAGAAGCCCGTGGTGTGTCCGGTGAGGCCCTTGGGGACCATCGAGTACAGCGGGTCGACGGTGTCCTGGTAGATCTTGTGGGCGATCATCGTCCGGTCGATCACCTGGGCGACGGCCTGGCGCACTTCCTTGCGCCCCGCCCACGGGTCCTCGGGGTTGAAGACGAGGTAGCTGATCTCCGTACCGGTGCCCTCGACCAGCTGGAGGCCCTCCTCCTTGCCCTCCTTGCCCTGGAGGGTGATGACGTCGTCGGCCGCGAGGCCCCGGTAGGTCACCTGGATGTCTCCGTCGCGCAGCGCCTTCACCATGCCGGCGGAGTCCTTGAAGTAGCGGACGGTCACGGCCTTGTTCTGCCGTTCGGCGAAGCCCTTGTAGTGGTCGTTGCGCACGAGTTCGGCCCGTTCGCCGTCCTGGTACGACTTGAGCGTGTACGGGCCCGAGCCCACGACGCCGCTGCCTTCCCGCAGGGCGTCCGCGGGGTAGTCGCCGGGGGCGACGATCGACATGGCGGGCGTGGCGAGCACGAACGGGAAGGTGGCGTCGGGCTTGTTGAGGTGGAAGACGACCTCGCGTTCGCTGGGCGCCTGGACCCGTTCGAGGCTGCCGAGCAGGCCGGCCGGTCCACCGTTGACGTCGATGTCCTTGATCCGGTCGATCGAGTACTTGACGGCCTGGGCGTCGAGGGCGTCGCCGTTGGAGAAGGTCAGGCCCTCGCGCAGCTCGCAGCGGTACACCCGGTTCGTGGTGTCGGCGAACGCGCACTGCTCGGCGGCGTCGGGCTGCGGCGCGGTGGCGCCGCTCGGGTAACTGAGCAGCGTCTGGTAGATGTTCCGGAACAGCTCCCAGGAGCCGTCCCAGGAAGCGGCCGGATCGAGGGTGCTGGGGGCGCTGGTCGTCCCGACGACGATCGGTTCCTCGTCCTCCGGACCGTCCGAGGACAGGATGCCGCATCCGGTGACCAGTGACGATATGGACACGATGGCCGCGACCCGCCGCAGGCCCCGCTTCCGGTTGAACACGCGCACGCTCCTCGATCCGCCGTACCAAGGTCGGCAGACCATACCGCAGCGCCACGCCCCCTGAACCCCCTTCTGAACAGGGGTTTTGATCATTTGGCGATGACTACGTTGTCATCGTGCACCGGGTTCCGATACGCGGACACGGGCGCCGTTTTCGTCAACGGCGCCCGTGTCCGGGATCGATCTTGCGGGTCCTCGTGGGCGAGATCAGGCCACGCCGGCGTTGAGGAAGATGCCGCCGTCGACGACGAGCGTCTGTCCCGTGACCCAGGCGGACTGCTCCGAGGTGAGGAACTCGGCGGCGCCCCCGATGTCGGAGGGCACGCCGAGCCGGCCCAGCGGGTAGCCCGAGGCGGCCTCCTCCTCGCGCCCCTCGTACAGGGCGGCGGCGAACTTGGTCTTCACGACCGCCGGGGCGATCGCGTTGACCCGCACCTTGGGCGCGAACTCGTGCGCCAGTTGCGCGGTGAGGTTGATCAGCGCCGCCTTGCTCACGCCGTACGCGGCGATGAAGGGCGAGGGCGAAAGGCCCGCGACGGAGGCGATGTTGACGATCGCGCCGCCGTTGTCCTTCTGCCAGGCGTGCCAGGTGCGCTGGGCGAAGCCGAGCGCCGAGATCACGTTGGTCTCGAAGACCTTGCGCGCCACGTTCAGGTCGAGGTCGGCGATCGGGCCGAACACCGGGTTCGTACCGGCGTTGTTGACCAGGAAGTCGACGCGGCCGAAGGCCTCCATCACGCGCTCGACTGCGACGGCCTGGTGGGCCTCGTCGTGCGCCTTGCCGGCGACGCCGATGACCCGGTCGGAGCCGAGCCTGTCGACGGCCTCCTTCAGCGCGTCCTCGTTGCGGCCGGTGATGCAGACCCGGTCGCCGCGCGCGACGAGCGCCTCGGCGACGCCGTAGCCGATGCCGCGGCTCGCGCCGGTGACGAGCGCGACCTTGCCGGAGGGCTCGGGCAGTTCAGTCATGTCAGTGTTCCCAACCGTTCCTGGGCTCCGTGTTCCGTGTTCCCTAGTCGAGCGGTCCGCCGGCCACATACAGGACCTGGCCGGAGACGAAGCCGGCGGCCTCGCCGGTGAAGAAGGCGATGGCGTTGGCGATGTCGTCGGGCTCGCCCACGCGTGCGACCGGGATCTGGGTGGCGGCGGCGGCCTTGAAGTCGTCGAAGCCCATGCCGACGCGGTCGGCGGTGGCCTTCGTCATCTCGGTGGCGATGAAGCCCGGGGCGACGGCGTTGGCGGTGACGCCGAACTTGCCCAGCTCCTTGGCGAGGGTCTTGGTGAAGCCCTGGAGACCGGCCTTGGCGGCGGAGTAGTTGACCTGGCCGCGGTTGCCGAGGGCGGAGGAGGAGGACAGGTTGACCACGCGGCCGAACTTGGCGTCCACCATGTGCTTCTGGCAGGCCTTCGTCATCAGGAAGGCGCCGCGCAGGTGCACGTTCATGACGGTGTCCCAGTCGGAGACGCTCATCTTGAACAGCAGGTTGTCGCGCAGCACGCCCGCGTTGTTGACGAGGATCGTCGGCGCGCCCAGCTCCTCGGCGATCCGCGCGACGGCCGCCTCGACCTGCGCCTCGTCGGAGACGTCGCAGCCCACCGCGATCGCCTTGCCGCCGGCCGCGGTGATCTTCTCCACGGTGTCCTTGCAGGCGGCCTCGTCGAGGTCGATGACGGCGACGGCGCGGCCCTCGGCGGCCAGTCGTACGGCGGTGGCGGCGCCGATGCCGCGCGCGGCTCCGGTGACTACGGCGACCCGCTGCTCAGTGGTGGACATTCGCTGCTTCTCCTCGTCCTGGGGGTGCGGCCCGTGCGGAGCGTGCGCCCTGGGGTGAGCGACCGCTTAGTACCTTCCGCAGACGTGACGCTAGAAGCCCTGGCACCCGGTGTCAACGGGACACCGGGCCGGTGTGATCCATTACCTGGTCCCGGCCCTGCGCCGTTCCCCTCGGTCGCCCGATCGGCCCAGCGCTGCGAGCCGCCCGGCCGCCCGGCCCCTAGCGTCGAAGCGCGAGCCACCCGTGGCCGGAAAGGAGGCGTCCATGCGCCGTCGAACCGGTGCAGCAGGCATAGCAGTCGCGATCGCCGCGATCGTGCCGCTGGCCGACCCCGCACCCGCCCAGGACCTCACCGCGAGCCTGGAGCCGGACTGCCGGAGCTTCACCTACCAGGAAGCGGTACCGATCGGGCTGGAGGAGGATCCGGGCAGCCCGGACCCGCTGTGCCCGGACGCAGGGTACGAAGACCCGTCCGCCGAGGCCCCACTGGACGAGGGCCGGACCGACGACGGCCGGCTCGACCCGGGCGGAGCCGACGACGGGCGCCTCGACGGAGGTCTGCCCGACGGAAGCGGGCCGGGTCAGGTCCGACCGGACGAGAACGGCCCCGACGGAGGCGGACCGGGCCAGAACCGGCCCGACGAGGGCGGGATCAACCAGGGCCGGCTCGACCAGGACCTGCCCGGTCAGTCCCACTCCGCCGGCCAGGGTCCTTTCGACCAGGGCGGGATCCGTGAGGTCCGGGAGGCGGACGACGGCGTGGGCGGCGCGGCCCGTCCGGGCCGGGACCAGCTCCCGACGATCTCCGCCACCTCCATGCCGCGTCCGGCCACCACGGCGCCTGCCCCGGCCCCGGTCGTCACCACACCGGCGCCCGTGGCCTCCCCCGCCGTGACGCCGACCCTCGGCACCCAGGGCGGCCTGGGCGGCGCCTCGGGCACCGGTCCCAGCGACTGGGACATCGGCATCGGCCTGAGCTTCGTCACCGGCGCCGCGCTCGCGACGGGCTATGTGATCAGGCGCCGCCGACGCGTCTGACGCACGGCCCGGGCAGCGCGTGCCGACCGTCCGGGCGGGCCCCGCCGCTACCGCACCAGCAACTCGAGCAGCCGTTCCGTCTCGGCCGCCGGGTCGGCCGTGAGGCCGGTGTGGACGGGGCCCGGCTGGACGATGGTCGAACGGGGCGCGATCAGCCAGCGGAACCGGCGGCCGGGATCGTCCTCGGCCGCCTGGCCCGCCGCGTCCCCTCCGGCGCACACGCCCTCCACGGCGCGCAGCGCCGCGCGCACCCCGGGCAGGTCCACCCGCGGGTCCAGGGCCAGCAGCCGGTCCTCGTCGAGGTGGGTGCGGGCACCGACGTAGGACTTGGCACGGCAGTAGACGAGTACGCCGGCGTTGACGCACTCCCCGCGCTCGACGCGCGGCACGACGCGCAGCAGCGCGTACTCGAAGACGTGGCGGTCGCTCACCGCACCCCCTTGACGCGTTCGTGGATCGTGGCAGCCCGCGCGAGCAGCGGCCGGGCGTAGGCGCGGCGCAGGTCGTCGGGGGTGGCGAAGCCGGGTTCGTCCCGCAGCCAGACGTCCGGGATCTCGGCGGTGACCTCGGCGAGGAGTTCCTCGGTGACCAGCGGTGCGAGCGCGGCGGCGGCCGAGCGGACGTCCGGCGCGAAGCGCGCGAGGGCGTGGTCGGTGGCGTCGTAGGGGCGGGCGGCGGATGCCTCGGCGCCGGGCCAGTTGTGGTGCCAGATCATGGTGGCGCCGTGGTCGATGAGCCACGTCTCGCCGCGCAGGCGCAGCAGGTTGGGGTTGCGCCAGGAGCGGTCGACGTTGTTGACCAGCGCGTCGAACCAGACGATCCGTCCGGCGTCCGCCGCGCTCACCTCGAAGGCGAGCGGGTCGAAGCCGAGCGCGCCGGAGAGGAAGCCCATACCCAGGTTGGTGCCGCCGCTGGACTTGAGCAGTTCCTGCACCTGCTGGTCGGGCTCGCCCAGCCCGAGCACCGGGTCCACGTCGACGGTCACCAGGCGTGGCACTCTGAAGCCCAGCCGGCGGGCGAGTTCGCCGCAGACCACCTCGGCGACGAGCGTCTTGCGGCCCTGCCCCGCGCCGGTGAACTTCAGGACGTACGTGCCGAGGTCGTCGGCCTCGACGAGTCCCGGCAGCGAGCCGCCCTCACGCAACGGCGTGATGTAGCGGGTCGCGAGGACCTCTCTCAACACTTGTGCCGGCCACCCGTCTCTTCAGCCCTGCCCGTCCCGCGGGGAGGCTTCCCCCGGACCTGTAGTGAGCATAGTGACCGCGGGTGACCGTCGGCGAGACCGGCCCGGACCCACACCCTGCGGAGAGCTTTTCTTACGTATCCGTAGCGCCCGGGCCCGTATGTACGCGCGGTGGCCGCGGTCCCTAGGTTGCCGTCATCGGCCGGCCGCGTGCCTGCGCGTGTGCCCCCTTCCCGCCGCTCTTCGCACCAGGAGCCTGCCATGGCCAACTCGGTCTTCGATCCGTGTCCCACGGCGTCGCGGACGGCGTCCTTCCTCCTTCCCGCCGTGCCCGCGGCCGTCCGCGAGGGCCGCCGCCGTGTCCGTACGACGCTGCTCGGCTGGGGCCTCGGCCTGGACGAGGACTCCGCCTGGTCACTCACCGTGGTCTGCGGCGAGCTGCTCGTCCGCGCGGTACGGCGGGCGGCCGGGGGACCGGCCGGGCGGCTCGCGGTGGGCGTCGACGTGGAGGGCGACCAGCTCATCGTCGACGTGCTCGAAGTGCTCGACGGCACCCCGCCCTCGGCCCGCGTACGGGCCGAGCCTCCCGACCCGCACGGCGAGGACGGCTGGGCCCTCGCGCTCGTCGGCGCCCACTGCACGGCGCACGGCACCGAGCACACTCCGGCGGGCCCCCGGTGCTGGGCCGTCGTCACGCTGCCCGCCGGGGCGTCCCCGGGACGCCCGTCGGACGCGGAACGCCTGGGGAGCACGCGCTGGGTCCTGGAGCCCGCGGGGGCCGCCCTTGCCTCGGCGGGAAGCCGCGTGCTCAGGATGGGGCAGGAGAACGCCCCGTTCGCCCAGAACGCTCGCCCGGCGGCGGGGCGGCGCGTCCGCGGCTAGCGGTACGAGGGAAAGCGATGGTCGACGACATGGCCGCTGTGCAACGGTCCCCCTGGCTGGCTCCCCTGCGTCTGGCGCTCGGGGGAAGCGGCTCGGTCCTCGTCCTCGTGGAGGGCCCGGCGGGCCTGGGCAAGAGTCGTGCGCTGCACCGACTGAGCGCCCTGCCGGAGGCGGCCGGGGCCCGGCGGGTCCTGTGGCGGTGCGGCACGGCGCAGGAGCGGCCGGAAACGGGCGCGGGCCCCGCCCTTCTGCTGGTGGACGACGTGCACCGGGCGGCACCGGAGGAGAGGGAGTGGCTGCGCGGGATCCTGGAGCGGCCGTGGGAGGGGCTGGCGGCCGTGGTCGCCTACCGTCCCGAGGAGTTGGGCGCCTGTGGTCTGCCGCTGGGCGCCCCGGCCGTCTCCTATCCTCCCGCTCTCGCGGTCTTCCGGCACCGGCTGCGCGCCTGGAGCGTGGACCGGGTGCGCCGGGCCGCCTCGGAGGTTCTGGGCGAACGGGCGACGCCCGAGGCCGTCGCCCGGCTGCACGCGTGCTCCGGCGGGGTGCCGCAGGTGGTGACCGACCTGCTCGGCGCGCTGCGCGCGGACCCGGGCTCCCGGTGCACGGCCGCCGACGTGGACGCGGCCGGCGTTCCGGTGCGGCTGGCCGAACTGGTGCTCAGCCGTACGGACGCACTGGCCCTCGCGGACCGGCCCGTCGTGTGGGCGGCCGCGGTGCTGGGCGAACCGGCCGCCCGGGACGAACTGCTGTCCGTCGCGGGGACGGACCCGGCGCGCGGCCGTGAGGCGCTGCTCGCGGCCCTGGCCCGCGCGGCACTGTCGGAGGTGGCACAGGGACGCTACGGCTTCTCCGTGCCGCTCGCCGCGACCGCCGTACGCGAGCGGGTGCCCGGGCCGGTGCGTGAGGAGTTGCACGGGCGGGCGGCGCGGGTGCTCGCCCGCCGCCGGCCGGTGCCGTGGGCGGAGGTGGCCCGGCACCGCGGGGCCGCCGGCCGGCGCAAGGGCTGGCTCAAGGCGGTGGAGAAGGCCGCGCTGGCCGCGGTGGCGGGGGGTCACCACGAGGAGGCGATCGGGCTCCTGGAGCGGACGCTGGCGGTGCCGGAGGTCCCGGCGCGGTTCCGGGCCCGGCTGGCGCCGCTGCTGGCCCGCAGCGCGGTGGTCGGGCTGCGCTCGGACCGGACGGTGGAGGTGCTCACCCAGGCCGTCCGCGATCCCGGTCTGCCGGTGGACGTCCGGGGGCAACTGCGGCTGGACCTGGGCCTGATGCTGGCGAACCAGGTCGGGGACCTCGCCGCCGGGATGCGTGAGCTGGAGTCGGCGGTCGAGGAGCTGGGCGAGGTGCGACCGGCGCTCACCTCCCGGGCGATGGTGGCGCTGGCCATGCCGGAGTGGCCGACGGGGACGCTGGCGGGGCACCGGGAGTGGCTGCGTCGGGCCGCCGGGCTCGCCCACGCCGGTGACAACGAGGTCGCGCGGGCCGCCGTCGCCGCCAACCACGCCTCGTTGGCCGTGGCCTGCGGTGACCCGCGGGCCCGTGAGCTGGTGGCGGCCCTGCCCGTCGACGGTCCGCCGGCCGGCTGCCGGGAGCACGCGGCGCGGGGCCTGTGCAACGCCGCGGACGCCGCGCTGTGGCGGGGGTCGTACCCGTGGGGCGAGGAACTGCTGTCGGAGGGGCTCGACCTCTCGGCCCGTATCGGTGCCTCGTACACCGAGCAGACGGCGCAGGGCACCCGCCTGCTGCTCGACTGGTGGTCCGGGCGGTGGGCGGGGCTGGGTGAGCGGTGCGAGCGGTTCGTCGCCGACACCGCCGACATGCCCGTGGTGGCGGCGGACGCCCATCTGGTGCGGGGCATGCTGGCCTTCGCCCAGGGCGACTGGACCGAGGCCGTGCACTGGCTGACCGCGCTCGGGGCACCGGCGCCGGAGTGCACGCGGATGCCGCTGGCCGCGGCCACGGCGGGGGCGCTGATCCGTCTCGCCCTGGTCCGCGGCGACCCGTCGGGCGCGGCGGACCAGGCCGCAGCGGCCTGGACGGCCGTGGCGGAGAAGGGCATCTGGGCGTGGGCCGCGGAGCTGGCCCCCTGGGCGGTGGAGGCGGTGGCCCGGGCGGGGGACGTGGCGGCCGCCCGCCGGATGACCGCGGAGTTCGTCCAGGGACTTCAGGGGCAGGAAGCGCCGTCCGCCCGGGCCGCCGTCGTGTGGAGCCGGGCCGCGCTGGAGGAGTGCGAGGGCCGCCACCGGGAGGCGGCCGGGTCGTACCGGACGGCCGCGGCCGCCTACCGGGAGCTGCCCCGTCCCTACGCCTGGGCCCTGACGACGGAGGGGGCGGCACGCTGCGCACTCACCGGCGGCCGCCCAGTCGGTGGCGCGGAGTCCTCCGGTGCGTCCGGCGGGACGGCCGGGGACCGTTCGGAGGGTGCCGCCGGTACGGCCGGCGGGCGGGCCGAGGCCGTCGCGTCGTTGCGGCGCTGTGTCGAGCGGTACACGGAACTCGGCGCGGTCTACGACGCCGCCCGGGCCCGTACCCTGCTGCGCTCCCACCAGCCCCCTCAGGCCCGCCGCCCGGGCCGTCCCGCGTTCGACGACCGGCTCTCCCCCAGGGAGCGGGAGGTGGCGGAGCTCGCGGCCCGCGGGCTGATGAACCGTGAGATCGCGGTGGTGCTGCACCTCTCGCCGCGGACGGTGGAACAGCATGTCGCCCGCGCCCTACGGAAGACGGGCGCCCTCTCCCGCCGCGACCTCCTGCGCACGGAGAAGAGCGCCGGTGCCCCTTGAGGTCGCTCAGCCCGCGAAGCGGGCCATCCAGGCCTCGACCTCGTCGGCGCTGCGGGGCAGGCCCGCGGACAGATTCTCGTGGCCGTCGTCGGTGACGACGAGGTCGTCCTCGATCCGGACGCCGATGCCACGCCACTGTTCGGGCACGGTCAGGTCGTCCGCCTGGAAGTACAGGCCCGGTTCGACGGTCAGGCACATGCCCGGCTCCAGCACGCCCTCGACGTACTCCTCCGTGCGGGCCCGCGCGCAGTCGTGGACGTCCAGGCCCAGCATGTGACCGGTGCCGGCCATGGTGAAGCGGCGCTGCAGCCCCAGCTCGTACGCCCGCTCGGCGGGGCCCTCGATGAAGCCCCACTCCACCAGCCGCGCCGCCAGGTGGCGCTGGGCGGCCTCGTGGAAGTCGCGGTAGGCGGCGCCCGGCTTGACCGTGGCGATCCCGGCCTCCTGGGCCTCGTACACCGCGTCGTACACCTCGCGCTGGAGCGGCGTGAAGGTGCCGCTGATCGGCAGGGTGCGGGTGACGTCGGCGGTGTAGAGGGAGCGGGTCTCCACACCGGCGTCCAGGAGCAGCAGGTCCCCCGGGCGGACCGGGCCGTCGTTGTCCGTCCAGTGCATGATCGTGGCGTGCTCGCCGGCGGCGCAGATCGTGCCGTAGCCCACCGCGTTGCCCTCCAGGCGTGCCCGGCGGAAGAAGGTGCCCTCCAGCCACCGCTCCGACGAGGCGACGGCCCCGGACAGCTCGCCCACGACGTCGGTGAAGCCGCGCACCGTGGAGTCCACCGCCTTGCGCAGCTCCCCGAGTTCCCAGGCGTCCTTGACCAGGCGCAGGTCGCTCAGCGCGTCCTCCAGCTCGGCGTCGCGCTCCTCGTCGGTGGTGACGGCCGCCTCCAGGGCGGGGTCGACCCCTCGCACGATCCGGGTGCGCACATCGCTGACGGCGGCCAGGTCGGCGGCCGCGGTGCGCACGTCGCGGCACGGCAGGCCGAGCACCCGCTCCGACTCGGCCAGCGAGCGGCGCCGGCCGGTCCACAGCTCGGCGTGGGCGCCGGTCCAGAACTCGTCGTTGTCACGGCTGTCCCTGGGCAGCTGGTAGCAGTAGGCGTCGTGGCCGCCGTCCGCGCGGGGTTCGAGCACCAGGGCGCCGTCCCGGGCCTGGTCTCCGGTCATGTGCACGTAGCCGGAGTAGGGCCGGAAGGGGTAGGTGTCGTCGTTCGAGCGGACCTTGAGGTTGCCCGAGGGGACCACCAGCCGTTCGCCGGGGAACCGCGCGGAGAGGGCGGTACGGCGCAGGGCCGCGTACGGGGCCTGCTCGGCGGGCGCGAGGTCGTGCCGCTCCGTGTCCGCCCAGCCCGTGCGCATCAGGGCGGACAGCTCCGCCGAGAGCGTGGGGTACAGGCTGTTCTTCCGACGGTTCGCCACGTCGTGCACCTTCCTTCGCTGGTTCTTCCGCCCGGACGGTACCCCGTCGTGGCGGGCTCCGGGGCTCGGAGGTGCCAGTGGCACTGATCGGCCACGACGGGACCGGTCGGGCCGATAATCGCCTCATGGCGAACGAGAAGCTCGGCGAGTCCCTCCGCGTACTGGGGCTCGACCCCACGGCCTGCCGGGTCTACCTGACTCTGCTGGAGCTGTCCCCCGCCCCGCTGGAGGCGATCGGCGCGGCGACCGGCCTGAGCGGCGACCGGCTCACCGCCGCGTACGCCGCGCTGGCGGACACCGGTCTGGCCAGTGCCGCGGCCGGGGACGCGGACGTCGTGGCGCCGGTGCCGCCCGCGGCGGGCCTGGAGGTGCTCGCGCGGCACCGGGCGGCAGAGCTGGAGGAGTCGCGCATCGCCGTTGGGGGTGCGTTCGAGTCGTTCCGCCGTCGGCGCCTCGCCGCCTACAACGACGGCCTCGTCGAGGTCGTCACCGGGGAGGACGTCGGTCCCCGGATGCGTCACGCCTGGGCCAGTGCCCGGGAGCAGATCCGGCAGTTCGAGTCCCCGCCCTACGTCCACCTGGCGGGCGCCACGGACGACGCGCTCGCGACGCTGGCCCGCGGGGTGACCCAGCGCGTCGTCTACGCGCGCGAGGCGCTGGAGCGGCCCGGGCAGCTCGAGAACGTCGTCGAACCCTGTATCGAGGCCGGTGAGCAGGCCAGGGTGGTGCCGTCGGTGCCGGTCAAGCTGCTGATCATCGACGAGGCGTTCGCGCTGGTGTCATTGTCGATCAAGGACGCGGACGTGCACAACACCATGCTGGTGGTGCAGCCCTGCGGTCTGCTCTCCGCGCTGGCGGCGCTCTTCGAGCAGACCTGGCGCGACGCCGTCCCGCTGCACGGTGTCGCGGCCCGCCCCGCCGGGCTCCCGCCGGCCGACCGGCGCCTGCTGCGGCTCCTGGCCGGTGGCGCGACCGACGAGGTCGCCGCCCGCGAGCTGGGCATCAGCCGGCGCACGCTGTTCCGGCGTCTCCAGATCCTCATGGCCCGCCTCGGCGCCGCGAACCGCTTCCAGCTGGCCCTGCAGGCCCAGCGCGCGGGCTGGCTGTGAACCCGCCACGGCCGTGACCCCCGCCCGGTCCCGGACGGGGGTCGTCGACGCGGTCGTCAGCACATCTGTGTCTTCATGACGTCGTACGGGCTGTTCCAGCTCGCACAGCCGACGGCACTGTGGTCGTACCAGTTGTGCCCGAACTCGTGCGCGGAGAGCAGGGCGAAGTCGCGCACCATGGTGGACAGGGCGATACGGCCGCCGTAGTTCCAGTTGCAGCCGACGGCGTTGGATATGCCGCAGCCCGTCACGTAGCCGTTGGTGCAGGAGACCGGGGTGCCGCTGGAGGCAGTGCGGACACCGCCTCCCCAGTAGTCGGCGCCGGCGACGATCGCGTTCTCGTAGCCCCGGCAGGAGGCGGTGATGTGGTAGTACCAGCTCGCCTGCGCGACGCCCGCGGACTGCTTCGCCGTGGGCTGCTCCGCCGGCCGCGCCGTCGCCGGGGCACCGGCCCGGTCGCCGGTGAGCGGGACGCCCCCGGTCGCGGCGGTGGCCTCGGCCGACGCGGCGGGCGGGCCGGGGACGGGGGCCGTCGTCTCGGCCGCCTCGGCGGTGAAGGGCAGGGCCGCCAGCAGGAGGGAGGCCAGGAGCGCTCCGGCTCCCCGCTTGAGCACGGACATGTCGGGTCCTTTCAGGGGTGGGGGTGAGGACGGCGGGCGGCTCAGAACTGGAGCGACCAGGCGTTGACGTAGCCGGTGTCGTTGACCCAGTTGTCGGTCACCTTGAGCTTCCAGGTGCCGTTCGCGGGGGCGCCGGAGGCGTCGACGGCGACCGTGCCCCGGACGTCGTCCGCGCTGTCGTAGGCGCCGTAGTCCTTCAGCAGGAAGACATCGCCGTCGGGGGCGACCAACTCGACCCGGACGTCGCCGCGGTAGGTGTGGCGGATGTCGACGGTGACGGAGAGGTCGGCGGGCGCGTTGCCGCTGATGCCGGTGACCGTGAGGGGCGCTTCGACGGTGGCCCCGTCCCGGATCGGGTAGTCGTCGGTGTTCTCGAACCGCTCGCCGTCGGAGGGCGGCGGGGTGTCGCCGCCGGTGCCGGTGAACAGCAGGCGGTTGGGTGACCCGTTGCGGGGGTCGGTGACCTTGCCGGACGTGGCGTCGGCGACCAGTCGTTCGCGGACCTGGGCGGGGGACCAGTCCGGGTGGGCCGACAGCAGCAGGGCGGCGGCACCGGCGACGTGCGGGGAGGCCATCGAGGTGCCGCTGTCGGTGCGGGAGGCGGAGTCGCCCGCGTTGGAGGCGGAGACGATGTTGTCGCCGGGGGCGAAGATGTCCAGGCAGGAGCCGTAGTTGGAGCCCTGTCCGTTGGACCAGCCGCTGGCGCGGGCGTCACGGCTGTCGGTGGCGCCGACGGTGACGGCGGCCGGGGTGGAGGAGGGCGAGTAGGAGCAGGCGTCGGCGTTGTTGTTGCCGGCCGCGACCACCCAGGTGACGCCGGAGGCGATGGAGGCGTTGACGGCGTCGTTGACGGACTGGGTTCTGCCGCCGCCGATGCTCATGTTGGCCACCGAGGGACCGTCGGCGTTCTTGGTGACCCAGTCGATGCCCGCGAGGACCGGCGCCCAGGTGTTGCCCGAGGTTCCCTGGCAGTTGAGCACCCGGACGCTGACCAGCCGGACGTCCTTCGCGACGCCGTGGGCGGCGCCGCCGACGGTACCGGCCACGTGGGTGCCGTGGCCCTGGCAGTCGGAGGCGTCGGAGTCGTCGTCGATGAAGTC
This sequence comes from Streptomyces sp. NPDC111628, assembly GCF_055635195.1. NCBI lineage: Bacteria > Bacillati > Actinomycetota > Actinomycetes > Kitasatosporales > Streptomycetaceae > Streptomyces > Streptomyces sp. NPDC111628. The sequence continues at coordinate 1,489,725 of NZ_JBVKBZ010000003.1, forward strand.
GTAGCCGCTGGCCGCGCGGCCGCCGAAGTCGCGGTGGCTGAGGCGGACTCCGGTGTCGACGACGTACGCGGTGACGTCCGGGGCACCGCCGGGGTAGGTGTAGGAGCGGTCGACGGGCAGGTCGCGCTGGTCGATGCGGTCCAGGCCCCAGGAGGGCGGGTTGGGCTGGGTGCCGACCGCGTAGGCCACGGCGTCGGCCTCGACGCGGGCGACCGACGGGTCGGCGGCGAGTTCCTCGGCCCGCTGCTCGGTCATCTTCACCGCGAAGCCGCGCAGGGCGGTGGTGTACGTGTATTGCAGGCTGCCTCCGTGGCGTTCGGCCAGCGCCTTGGCCGAGGCGGGTATGTCGGCTCTGGCGACGTCGTCCTCGAGGGTGACGATGTAGGAGCCCTCGACGGCTCCGGCGCGGTCGGCCCCGACGATGTGGCCCCGGTCGTCGGGCGGTACGGGGGCCGCCGCTCCGTTGGCGGCCGCGGCACCTACGAGCAGGGCGGACGTGGCACCGGCGGCGAGCAGCCCCCGTATGGCACGGACGTCGAACTTGACGGGTTTCATGGGCATCTCCGTGGGGTGTCGTGCGCATGACAAGCCAACGCAAGCCACCTTTCGCGTCGTCCATGCCTCCGGGGCGCGGAATCGGTGCGACGGTGTCTCGCGAAAGGGAACCTAGGCACCGGCCCGGCGCGCGCCTATCCGGGTGTCACGGGCACGGACACGCAAGTAATTGCGGAGCCCGGTACGACTTGGGCAGTTCCACGCGGAGTTGCCCAGCAACTTGTCGGCGAGGGACGGCTGCCGGCCTTGAACAACAAGCACCGCGGGGCCGTACCTCTCGGCAGATCATCACGCATCCACCCCGGAAGGGACCCCAGCATGACCAGCGCATCGTTTCATCCCGCAGCGGGACCGGCCCGTCGTACCGTCGTGGCGGCGGCCGGGGCGGCCGGGCTCACCGCCGTGCTGGCCGCCTGCTCAGGCTCGGACGACGACGCGTCCGGCGACAGCGGCACCGCTCCCTCCGGCAGCCCCTCCCAGGAGGCGGGCGGCGGCGGTTCGGGCGGCGGCGAGAACGCGGGGGCCGGGGCCGCCCTCGCGGCGACGGCCGACATCCCCGAGGGCGGCGGCAAGGTCTTCCCCGACCAGAAGGTGGTGGTGACCCAGCCCGCGGCGGGCGACTTCAAGGCGTTCTCCGCCACCTGCACCCACCAGGGCTGCGCCGTGAAGAGCGTGGCCGACGGGCTCATCAACTGCCCCTGCCACAACAGCAGCTTCTCGATCACCGACGGCAGCGTGCAGGGCGGCCCCGCGCCCAAGCCGCTGCCCGCCGTGCAGATCACGGTCAGCGGGGACTCGATCCGGCTGGCCGGATGACCGTGACGCAGCGCCGGGGGCGCCGGATCATGATGACGCCCGGCGAGCTGGAGGCGTTCCTCACCACCCAGCGCACCTGCCGGGTCGCCACCGTCTCGGCGGACGGCGCCCCGCACGTGAGCACGCTCTGGTTCGTCTGGGACGGCGCCTCGATGTGGCTGTACTCGGTCGTGCGCAGCCGGCGCTGGACCGACCTGCGGCGCGATCCGCGGGTGGCGATCGTCGTCGACACCGGCGAGGAGTACGACGAGTTGCGGGGCGTGGAGCTGTCCGGCCGGGTGGCGTTCGTGGGCGAGTCGCCGCGCACCGGTGAGCTGTGCGCCGAACTCGACTTCCCGGAGACGCTGTTCGCCCGCAAGAACTTCGGCCTCCAGGAGATGCCGCACGACGGCCGGCACGCCTGGCTGCGGCTGACGCCGGAGAAGGTCGTCTCCTGGGACTTCCGCAAGCTGGCACCGGTGTAGCCGCCCGGCGCCCCCGCGCCGTCGTCGCCCCGCCCGCCGTTCAGCCCTCCTCGCCCACCTCCCGCGCCGTCGCCCGCAGGGCGTCCACCGCCGCCCGGATCGACGGGCGGCGGTCGGCGTCCGCGCGCCAGACGACGTACACATGGCGGCGCACCCGCTGCTTCAGCGGCACGGTGACGACCGCGGCGGGCATCGGATGACGGCCGAGCAGCGGTGCGATGCACACGCCGAGCCCCGCGGCGACCAGCCCCAGCTGGGTGTGGGTCTCGGCGGCGCGATGGCCGACGATCGGCTCGATGCCCTTGGAGCGCAGCGTGAACATCAGCCACTCGTGACAGAACTCGCCCTCGCCCCACGTGATCCACTCGTCCTCGGCGAACTCGGCGAGGTCCACCTCGTCCCGGTCGGCCAGCCGGTGGCCGACGGGCAGGGCGACATCGGCGGGGTCGTCCAGGAGCGGCGCCTTGACCAGTCCGTCGGGCAGCGGCATCGGCTTGTTGTACCAGTCGAGCACGACGGCCAGGTCCAGGTCGCCGCGCACCACGCCGTTGATGCCGCGCTCCGGCTCCAGCTCCGAGGAGCGGATGCGCAGTGCGGGGTGCTCGGCACGCAGGGCGGCCAGCGCGGCGGGGAAGAGTCCGCGGGCGGCCGTCGGGAACGCCGACAGCCGCAGCTCGCCCGCCACCTGGCCGCGCTGCGCCTCCAGGTCGGCCTGGGCCAGCTCGACCTGGGAGAGGATGCGGGCCGCGTGCTCGGCGAGCAGCCGGCCGGCGTCCGTGAGCCGTACCCCGCGCCCGTTCTTGGCGAGGAGCCGCTGACCGGCCTCCCGCTCCAGCTTGGCCATCTGCTGGGAGACGGCCGAGGTGGTGATGTGCAGTCCGGCCGCGGCACCGCTCACCGATCCGTGCCGGGCGAGGGCGTCGAGGGTTCGCAGGCGCTCCAGGTTCAACATGTAAGCGATACTACGAGGTACCCCGTGCGAAATCTCGATTGTGCTACGAGGATGGCTGCCTCATCGTTGCCTGCATGAGCAGCAGCGTCCCGTCCCCCTCCGTTTCCTCCCCGGCCCGCCGCGTCCTCGACTGGCGGCTGCGCTTCGGGCTCCTCTCCCTCGTCTGGGGTTTCAGCTTCCTCTTCATGAAGGTGGGCACCGAGAGCTTCGCTCCGTTCCAGGTCACGCTCGGCCGGCTGGCGTTCGGCACGGCGGTGGTCGCCGCGGCGATGGCGGTGAAGCGGGAGCGGCTTCCGCGGGGGGCGTGGACGTGGGTGCACCTGACGGTCGCCGGGTTCCTCCTCAACGCGCTGCCGTTCTCGCTGTTCGCCTTCTCCGAGCTGACCATCCCGTCGTCGCTCGCGGGCATCTGCAACGCGACCTCGCCGCTGTGGGGCATGGCCCTGTCGCTGGTCGCCCTGTCCGAGGACCGGCCGACGCGCCGCCGGGTGGCCGGGCTGGGCATCGGCTTCCTCGGCGTCCTGACCGTGCTCGGCGTCTGGCAGGGCTTCCACGGCCTCGACGTCACGGGCACGGCGCTGGCCCTGCTGGCCTCGCTCAGCTATCCGGTCGGCTGGATCTACGTCCGCCGCACCCTGGCGGGCTCCAGCCACTCCCACCTCTCGCTGACCGGTGCCCAGCTGGGCCTGGCCACGCTGCAACTGGCGGTCGTGACACCGCTGTTCACCTCGGTGCCCACCAGCTTCCCGGTACTCCCCCTGCTGGCGGTCGCGGCCCTGGGCGTGCTCGGCACCGGGCTCGCCTTCCTGATCCAGTACGACCTGGTCGCCGAGGTCGGCCCGACGACGGCCCAGATGGTCACCTACTTCACCCCGGTCATCGCGACGGCCGCGGGCGTCGCCCTCCTCGGCGAGTCGCTGTCCTGGTCGACCCCGGTCGGCGCGGCAGTCGTCCTCGCCGGCGCGGCACTGACCCAGTCCCGGCCCAGGACCGACCGAAGCGGGGCCGCGCCCGCGTCGGAGACCCGGGGGACGACGGGGGTACGACAGGGCTCGCGGGTCTGAAGAGCGGTGCCCCGGGCGCGCGTCGCATCACGCACCCGGCGAGAAGGGCTCGCCGGACCGCCCGGCCCACCGTCCGTGCCGGGAGCCACTCGCCTCCGGGTTCGCCGGGGGGCGCTTCAACGCGGCCCGGGTACGCCCTGCGGCAGCGCTCCCGGGCGGCAGCACATCCCACGCTGCCCGCACGCCCCGCACGCCCGCGCCTCGTACGCCTCGCACGCCCGCGCCTCGTACGCTTCGCACGGCCGAGCGGAGTGGAGCGCAGTGGAACGAGACGCCACCGGACACCCCGCGCCGCCGGACCCCGCTCTCGTCGCGGGGCGTGCCGGTAGGTGCTCCCCGGGTCCGGCGGGCGGCCGTCGGCTCGCGGTCCGGATACCGGGCGGCGCGCCCCCCATCCTCAGACGTAGCTCCGTGGCGGTCCCGACCCCGGACCCGTCGCCGCGGCGACCGCCTCCGCCAGTGGTCCGAGGTCGTCCTCCCCCAGCGTCGAGACGGTGATCCGGATACCGGGCGGCGCGCCCAGCCGGAAGCGGGCGCCGGGGGCGACCGCCCAGCCGGCGTGCAGGAGCCGGGCGACGGCACCCGTCTCGTCCGGCACCGGGATCCACACGTTCATGCCGCTGCGCCCGTACCCGGCGACCCCGTGTTCCGCGAGGGCACCGAGGAGCCCGTCCCTGCGTCGCCCGTACACCCCCGCCACCGCGCGGGCGTCCACCGCGCCGTCGGCCCACAGCCGGGCCACGGCCCGCTGGGTGATGCGGCTGACCCAGCCGGGGCCCAGCCGCTGCCGCCCGCGCACCCGGTCGAGCGTGACACGGTCCCCGGTGAGCACGGCGAGCCGCAGGTCGGGACCGCAGGCCTTGGCGGCGGAGCGGACGAAGGCCCAGTGCCGGGTCGTACCGGCGAGGGGGTGCAGCGGGAGGTCGACGATGCCGTGGCCGTGGTCGTCCTCGATGAGCAGCGTCCCGGGGTGCTCGCGCAGGACGGACCGCAGCGCACGCGCGCGTGCCGCGCCCACCGCGGCGCCGGTCGGGTTCTGCGCGCGGTCGGTGACCACCAGGGCGCGGGCACCGGCCGCCAGGACCCGGTGCACGTCCTCGGGCAGCGGCCCCTGGTCGTCGACCCCGACGGGGACCGTGCGCAGGCCGAGCGCGGGCACCAGGTCCAGGAGGCTGCCCCAGCCCGGGTCCTCGACGGCGACGGCGTCACCGGGCCTGAGATGGGCCGCGAGGACCCGCTCCATGGCGTCCAGGGAGCCGGACGTCACCGCCACGGGCCCGTCCGGTACACCGTCGGCGTCCAGTTCGGCCCGCGCGACGCGGGCCAGCTCCGGATCCACGGGGGCGTGCCCGTACAGCACCGGTTCGCGGTCGCCCTGTGCGGCCGCCACGGCGAACACGGGGCCCAGCGCGGGCAGCAACGCCGGGTCCGGATTGCCGTCGGACACGTCGCGCACACCCGCGGGCACGTCCACGCGGATGAACTCCCGCCCGGTGGTCGCCGGTTTCGCGCGCACCCGGCTGCCCCTCCGCCCGGCCGTCTCGATGACTCCGCGTTCCCGCAGGGTGCGGTAGGCGGCGGCGACGGTGTTCGGGTTCACCCCGAGTCGCTGCGCCAACTCCCGCATCGGCGGCAGCGGTTGCCCCGGTTCCAGCTCCCCCGAGCCCACCGCGCGCTCGACGCTCGCGGAAATCTCCGCTGCGCCCCGCCCTGTGATCCGATACTCTCCTAGCACAAAGCAGATTATGCACTAGTGCAATGGAGAACGCCATGCAGGGGACCACGGGGACGCCGCCGCAGCCCACCGGCACCTACCCGCCCACCGACCGCACCGTCCCCACCCGCTCCCCCGAGCGGGCCGCGTACGACAAGGAGCTGGTGCACGCGATACTCGACGAGGGGTACGTCTGCCACCTCGGTTTCGTCCGCGACGGTGCCCCGGTGGTCCTGCCGACGCTGTACGGCCGGGTGGGCGAGCGGCTCTACGTGCACGGTTCCACGGGCTCGCGCCCACTGCGGATGACGGGGGCGGCCGACCCGGGCCTGCCGGTGTGCCTGACCGTGACGCACGTGGACGCGCTGGTGCTGGCCCGCTCGGCCTTCCACCACTCGATCAACTACCGGTCGGTGGTGGTGCACGGCACGGCGTACGAGGTGACGGACCCCGAGGAGCGGCGCACGGCCCTGGACGCCCTGGTCGACCACGTCGTCCCGGGCCGCTCCCTCGACTCGCGGCCGGCCAACAAGAAGGAGCTGGCCGCCACCGCGGTGATCCGCCTCGACCTGAACGAGGTCTCCGCCAAGCTCCGCACGGGCGGAGTGAACGACGAACCGGAGGACCTCTCCCTCCCGCACTGGGCCGGTCTCGTCCCGTTGCGCAAGGGGTACGAGGCTCCGGTCGCCGACCCGCACCTGACATCCGGCACGGCCCTGCCGGACTACCTCTCGGCCGGGTGACCCCGGCCCGCACGACTGCCTGCCGGCCGGGGCGGCACCGGCCCGCACGGGCGGCGCGGGGCCCCCGGGGAGGCCTTGGCCGTCACGCGGGCGCCGGTCGCGTCCGCGCCTCCCGCGCCGCCCGTGTCTCCGCCACCGCGAGCCCCGCGACGGAGCCGAGCATCAGCAGTGTGCCGGCCAGGGTCGCCGCCGTGAGGTGCTCGCCGAGGAGCAGGACGGCGAGCGCGGCGGCGCTGACCGGCTCCAGGAGCATGATCACGGAGACGGTCGCGGAGCGGACGACGGCCGCGCCGGCGAAGTAGAGCCCGTAGGCGAGCGCGGTCGGGACGGCCGCGACGTAGGCAAGCAGCCACAGGAGCCGGACCGGTTCGACGGTGTGCGGCACCAGGCCCTCGGCCAGGGCGAGCGGCAGCAGGCACAGGCTCGTGACGGCGAACGCCCCGACGGACGTACCGGCCGCGTCCGCCCCGCCGCCCCTCCCCCACCAGCGGGTGAGCAGCGTCATCACCGAGTACCCGGCGGCGGACAGCAGCGCGAGGAGCACACCCGGCAGGCGGACGGTCGCACTCCCGCCGCCGAGGACGAGCACCAGGAGTCCGGCGAGGGCGCCGACCACGGCCGCGGCACCCCCCGCTCCCAGCTGTTCACCGAGGGCGAGGCGCGCACCGAGGGCGATCAGTACGGGCCCCGCGCCGAGGGTGACCACCGTGGCCACGGCGAGTCCGGTGGACTGCACGGCGGCGAAGTAGGCGGTCTGGAACACCGCGAGCCCGACGCCGGTGACCCCGGCCCGCAGCGCCTTGCGGGCGAACGGTTCGCGGACCGCCGGGCGCACCCGCGGCCGCAGCGGCCGCAGCGGGCGGACGGCGAGCAGCAGCACCAGCCCCACCGCGCAGCGCCAGAACGACAGGGCGACGGGCCCCATGTCGCTGGCGCGGTAGACCAGCGAGGCGGCGGCACCGGCGGTGCCCCAGGCGACACCGGCGACGATCAGATAGAGGAGGCCACGCCCTACGGGCAGGCCGGAGACGGCATTCGACACGAGTTCTCTCCGCAGACGCGCACGAGGCGCGGAAGTTCGGGGCGGCCCGGAACGACCGGGGCGCGAGGACTTTCGTCTGCGGGCAGCACCGTCCGGCCCGGCGACAGCGCGCCGGGCTCGCTACAGGGCCCGCCTCAGGCGGCCGGAGGCGGGAGGACGAGCGCGTCGGAATGCATGATCCGCACCCTAGGTCGACGTTCCCCGGCTCGACAACTCCCTTTCGGGACCGCCACTGGCCACCGGGTCGGCGGAGCCCTTCGCCGGGGTCGAGGACTGGGCGATGAAGGCGCCCGCCAGCACGACGACGCCGCCGACGATCTGCGGGGCGGAGAGGTGCTCGCCCAGCAGCACCCACGCCAGGACGGTCGCGATGACCGCTTCCAGGCAGGCCACGACTCCGGCGACCTGCGGCGACAGCCGGCGTACGGCCACGATTCCGGTGACGTAGGCGAGCACCGTGGCGATGAGCACGACCCAGGCCAGCAGCAGGGCGGCGGCGACGGGCGTGCCGTCCATGGGGGCCGTTCCGGCGAGGACGGACCAGTCCATCGACCAGGGCCGGGCGACGACGGTGAGCACGGCGGCACCGACGAGCAGGCCGTAGGCGATGACGCCGAGCGGGTCGGGCGCCTCCTCACCGGCGTCGCTGCCGTGGTCGGACAGGACGAAGTAGCCGACCTGGCAGCAGGCGGCGCCGAGGGCGAGCAGCAGTCCGAGGGCGTCGAAGCCCAGCCCCGACCAGATTTCGACCACGCAGGCGAGTCCGCCGACCGCCAGGACCACGCCGAGCGCGGCGGCCCGTGTGACCGGCCGGCGCTGTACGAACCGCACCCAGCCGAGGACCAGGGCGGGCGCCAGGTACTCGACCAGCAGCGCGACGCCGACGGGGATGCGTGAGATGGAGGCGAAGTAGCAGGCCTGCACACCGGCCACGGCGAACAGTCCGTACCCGGCGACCAGCGCGGGGCGGCGGCGCAGCAGGGCGCGGTGGCGCACGGCGAGCGGCAGCATCACCAGGGCCGCGCCCGCGACGCGCAGCCAGACCACGTGGAGCGGATCGAGTCCGGCCTCGATCAGCGGTTTGGCCGCGACTCCGGAACCTCCGAAGGCGAACGCGGAGACCAGTGCCAGGCCGAGCCCGGTGCCCTTGCCGCGGCTGCCGCGGGCGCTGTCAGACGTATGCACCGGCACATGATGACAGGGGTCGACATGACCGTCACCCCCAATGACACCTGTCTCACCGACTGGACGGCGCGAGGACGCACGCTCTGGGGAGCGGGCGAGGGACGCGGGAGGAACGCGGGAGGAGCGAGTGAGGGGCGCCGAAGGGACCAGAACGGGCTCAGGGCGTCGGCTCGAAGTGGCTCTCCACTCGGGCGAGCACGGTGTGCGACTCGACGGCGGCGCGGGCCAGCACCTCGGCGGCGCGCGTCCGCGGGTCCGCGACCAGGGCGGCGAGCAGGTCCGGGCCACCGGCCCGGGCCGCCCCGCGCCGGGCCGCCCGTGCGCACGCGTCCTCCATGGCCGCCGCGGCGGGCGGAGAGAACCCGGCGGCTCCGGTCACGACGGGTACGGCGCCGGAGTCCTCGACGGAGCTCTGCCAGCGCAGCCCGTAACCGATGCTGCGCTGCACGAGGTAGCCGAGGACACGCACGACCCGCGGCCCGTCCCCGAGCAGCTCACGGGAGTCCGCGTCGCACTCGAGCAGCGAGTGCAGCAGATGGGCGGTGTCGATCTGCCGGTCCCCGTCCCGCACCGCCCGGCGGCGGGCGCCGGAGACCGCCGAGGCCAGTTCCGCGTCGAACCGGTCCTCGATGTCGGTGCCGTCCGGCCACCGGCCGCGTTGCTCGCCGGCCGACTGCCGGGGGATACGGGGTTGCACATCCCCAGCTCATCAGTCCCTCGGACCCCGGTCATCCCCGAGGGGGAGCATTTCGCCGTCCCACGCGGAGTGGACCCGCCCGGACAGATCTCCTCCTTGTGGATGAGATCAGGCCGTTTCGGCCCGGCGGGCGCGCGCCGCCTTGCCACACGCCCCCTGGGGCAACCGAAACGTGTCCTCGCGGGTCGAACGGGGGCATGAGGAGCAGGTGCTGGCTCGTGGCGCTGCCCGCCGTCGACGGCAGGCAGTACGTGTACCGGGTGGACGCCCCGGCGGAGGCGCTGCTCGCCGACCTGTTCTGGGAGGCGTGGCACTGCCACGACGAGAGTGCCTTCCCGCGCGCGTGGGACGTCTTCGACTCGGCGGTGATACGGCGCGTCGACTGAACGCCCGCCATCCCCCGGCCGCCCGGCCCCACACGCGAAGGTGCCCCGCGGATCCACTCCGCGGGGCACCTTCGTCCTCGTCCGCAGCGGTGCTCGGTCCGCAGCGGTGCTCGCCGTGTCAGTCCTCGTCGGCGAGGATCAGGTACAGCTTCTTGCGGGCGTCGCCGATGACGGCGAGCGCCTTCTCCCGCTGCTCCTTGCTGCCGGTCTTCCAGACCTGGCCGAAGGCCTCCATCAGTCCGAAACCGGCCTGCCGGATGTCGTTGAGGGCCTCCCAGTCGACGCCTCGCGAGGCCTCCTCCCAGGGTGCCTCCGGGCCTTCCTCGGCCGCGGTGCGGCCCGCCTCGGTGAGTGCGAAGAGCTTCTTGCCGCCCTCGCTCTCGCTGGCGATCAGCCCCTCGTCCTCCAGCAGCTGAAGGGTGGGGTACACCGAACCGGGGCTGGGCTTCCACGCCCCGCCGCTGCGCTCGGCGATCTCCTGGATCATCTCGTAACCGTGCATCGGCCGGTCCTTCAGGAGGGCCAGGATCGAGGCGCGTACGTCGCCTCGCCGTGCCCTTCCCCTGGGTCCGCCGCGTCCTCGGCCGCCCCAGGGGCCCCCGTGACCGAAGCCGGGCCCGAAGGGACCGCCGGGACCGCCGGGGCCGCCGCCGGGACCACCCGGCCCGAAGGGGCCGAATGCCGCACGCCGGCCGTCGAAGCCGCCTCGGCCGAAGGGTCCGAAGGGGCCGCCCTCTCCGTGGCCGGGACCGTGTCCGCCGTGTCCACGCTCGTATCCGTGGCTGTGCATCGCCATCACTCCATTCAGTCGTTGATCTGTCGCGATGCCTCAACGATATATCGGAACGTATCGCATGACAAGGCCCCCGCCGACCCGGGTCCGGTGCCGGCCCTCAGCTGCTGCTGTGTGCCGGCAGACGGAGGCGGCCGTCGTGGACCTCGGCGATCCGGTCGGCGGCCGTGAGGTGGGTGCGGTCGTGGGTGACCAGCACGGTGGCGCTCGCCCGCTGGTGGGTGAGGCGGGTGATCAGCGCGATGACGGCGGCGCCGCGCTCGTGGTCGAGGGCGCTCGTGGGTTCGTCGACCAGGAGGACGGTGGGGTCGTTCATCAGCGCCCGCGCGAGGGCGACGCGCTGGCGCTGGCCGCCGGAGAGCTGGTGGGGACGGCGGCCCGCCTGTCCGGCCAGCCCGACCGCGTCGAGGAGCTCCATCGCCCGGCCCCGTGCGGCGCGCGGCCTGCGGCCGTCGATCTGGGCCATGACCTGCAGTTGTTCGACGGCGGTGAGCGAAGGCAGCAGGTTGGGCTGCTGGAAGACGATGCCGATCCGGTGGCGGCGCAGTGCGGTCAGCTCGCCGCGGCTCAGGCCGGTGGTGGGCGTGCCGTCGACGGTGACGGTCCCGGCGTCGGGCGTGATGAGCGTGGCGGCGACGGCCAGCAGACTGGACTTGCCGGAGCCGGAGGGACCGACCACGGCGGTCAGGCTGCCCCTGGGGACCTCCAGGCTGACCCGGTCGAGCGCGGTCAGGCGCTCCCCGCCGTCGGGGTAGGTGAGGGTGACGTCGGTCAGGTGCAGGCTCATCGGGCGCTCCCCAGGGCGGTCAGCGGGTCGACGGAGGTGATCCGGCGGATGGACAGGGCGGCTCCGAGTGCGCCGAGGAGGACCATCACGGCGGCCGGGAGGAGGACGGTCGCGGGAGTGAGGAGGAACGGCACGGACGAGCCCGCCGCGAGGGCCCCCAGGGCGGCGGCGCCGCCGGTACCGAGCAGGGTGCCGCCCGCCAGCAGGACGACGGCCTGGCCGAGGGCGTCCTTGAGGAGACCGCCGGTGGAGGCACCGAGCGCCTTGAGAACGGCGACGTCACCGCTGCGCTGAATGGTCCACACGGTGAAGAAGGCGCCGACGACGAGCGCGGAGATGGCGAACAGGAAGCCGCGCATCAGCTGCAGTGAACCGTTCTCGGAGGTGTAGGAGCCGATCGCGGACAGCGAGTCGGCGGTGGCGACGGTCCTGGTGCCGGCCTTCTCGTCCACGGCCGCCACGTCGGCCTCCGAGGTGGTGTTCAGCGCGATGACGGTGGCGGTGGCGTCACTCGCACCCCCGGTGACGGTGGCGGTGGCGCCGTCTTCGCCCTCGCCGCCGGCGGGAGGCGCGGCCTTCCGCCACACGTCCAGGCTGGTCCAGACGACCGGGGTGTGGCTGAAGAAGGCGTCGCCCCGCACGGCGGCCACCCTCAGCCGCTGCCCGGCAAGGGCGAAGGAGTCGCCGCGCCGCACCCCGAGATCGTCGGCGGCCGTGGTGGACAGCACCGCCGCGCCGTCGTCGATCCCGCCGCCGGGGGCGAGGCGGGAGCCGGGCCGCACACCGAAGGCGGAGACGCCGGCGCTGCGGTCCCCCGCGGTGGCCTTGGTGGTGGTGATGCCGAGCGGTTCGGCGGCCTCGACGCCGGGGGCCTCCGACCACTGCCGCCACTGCCGCTCGGTGACCGTGGAGTCGGCGTACGAGAGGTCCCCTCCCCCGCCGGGAGCCCGGAAGGCGATCCGGTCGGCGGGCAGGTCCGTGATGGCGGAGGTGTTCTGCCGTCCCAGTCCGGCCGTGAGCCCGGACAGCAGCCCGACCAGCAGGGTGATCAGCACGATGACGGTCCCCATCAGGGCGAAGCGCCCCTTGGCGAACTTGAGGTCTCTCCAGGCGACGAACACGGCCTCGGCCTGTCCTTTCCGACGGTGGCAGCGGTACGGCCCCCACCGTCGCCGCCGACCCCCCACACGCGCGTCCGGCACAGGAGGTCAATTCCCGGGCCGGAAGGCGGCACGCGGGTTGTAACTTTCGACGGAGGCCCCGGGCGTCGGCCTTTCGTAGCCTGGGAGCACTGTGAACGTTTCCACCCCCGCCCCGACGCCGACCACCCGGGCCCTGACCTGGTGCCTGCACCTGCTGGTCGTCGGGCTGCTCGGGCTGGTCGCCGCCCGGGCCGTGACGGACGGCCGGTCCCGCACCGGAACGATCGTCGCCGTGGCGGTGGCGTGCGGCCTGGTGTACGCGGCCGGGCCGCTCCTGCCCCGGGTGCGTCTCGTCCGGCGGGTCGCGGCCTGGTGGCTGGCAGCGGTGGGCGCCGTCTGGCTGGCGCTGCTGGCGCTGTCGCCCGAAGCGGTCTGGGTCGCCTTCCCGCTGTACTTCCTCCAGCTCCACCTGCTGTCGCGCCGCGCCGGACTGGTCGCCGTGACCGCCACCACCGTCGCGGCCGTCGCCGGGTTCGCCGCCCACACCGGCTCCTTCGGCCCGGCGATGGTCATCGGTCCCGCGCTGGGCGCCGCCGTCGCCGTCGCGGTGGTGTGGGGCTATCAGGCCCTCTACCGCGAGAGCGAGCGCCGCAGACGGCTGATCAAGGAGCTGACCGTCACCCGCGCCGACCTCGCCCGGGCCCAGCACACCGCCGGTGTGCTCGCCGAACGCGAGCGGCTGGCCCGCGAGATCCACGACACGCTCGCCCAGGGCCTGTCCAGCATCCAGCTGCTGCTGCGCGCCGCCGAACGCGCGCTGCCCGAGCGGCCCGATGCAGCCGCCGGCCACGTCGTCGCGGCACGGCAGGCCGCCGTGGACAATCTCGCCGAGGCCCGCCGCTTCGTCGCCGCTCTCACCCCGCCCGCCCTGGAGGGCACCACGCTGGCCGACGCCCTGGAGCGCCTGTGCGCCACGGCCCGCGTCCGGCACCGCATCACCGCCCGCTTCCACCTCGTCGGGTCCCCGGCCCCGCTGCCCACGGCCCACGAGGTCGCCCTCCTGCGCGTCGCCCAGTCAGCCCTGGCCAACACGGTCCGCCACGCCCACGCGGGCACGGCCGAGATCACCCTCAGCCACCTCGGCGACCATGTCGCCCTGGACGTGGTCGACGACGGCACCGGCTTCGACCCCGACGAGCTGCCCCCGCCCGACCCCGAGGCGGGCGGCTTCGGGCTGGCCGCCATGCGCGCCCGCCTGGATGCCCTGGGCGGCACCCTGTCCATCGAGTCCGCACCCGGCCACGGCACCGTCCTGGCCGCCCGGCTGCCCCTCGTCCCGCCCACCGAGCCCGAGGCCCACCCGTGACCGACAGCCCCGTCCGCCTGCTCCTCGCCGACGACCACCCCGTGGTCAGGGCCGGGCTGCGCGCCGTACTGGAGACCGAACCCGGCATGGTGGTGGTGGCCGAGGCGGCCACCGCCGAGGAGGCCGTCACACGCGCCGCGCAGGGCGACATCGACGTCGTGCTGATGGACCTGCAGTTCGGCAAGGGGATGAACGGTGCCGAGGCCACCGCCGCCATCGCCGCCCGCCCCGGGGCCCCGCGGGTGCTGATCGTCACCACGTACGACTCGGACGCCGACACCCTGCCCGCCATCGAAGCCGGAGCCACCGGGTACCTCCTCAAGGACGCACCGCCCGAGGACCTGGCCGACGCCGTGCGCACCGCCGCCGCCGGAGGCACCGCGCTGGCCCCCGCCGTCGCCGACCGGCTCATGAACCGGCTGCGCACCCCCGGCACCACCCTGACCCGGCGCGAGACGGAGGTCCTGGCGCTGGTGGCCGACGGCCTGTCCAACCAGGCCATCGGCCAACGGCTGCACCTCACCGAGGGCACCGTGAAGTCCCACCTGGCCCGCGTCTACGCCAAGCTCGACGTCGACTCGCGCACCGCCGCCGTCGCCACCGCGGCCTCCCTCGGCCTGATCCGCCGCTGACCGCACGCGCCTGGCGTCGAAGCCTGCGACAGTCCGGGAACCCACGAGAAGGCCGAACCACGAGAAGGCAAGACGACCGAACCCACGAGAAAAGGGGTCCAGCACTCCGGGATTGGCCTTGGTCCACGGCCCGGTGCGGGCTCTAGCGTCGGGCCATGCGCATCCGAATCGTCGACGCCTTCACCGACCGGCCCTTCGCCGGCAACCCGGCCGGGGTCCTGCTCCTCGACACCTTCCCGGACGACGACCGGCTCCAGCGGGTCGCCCTGGAGGTCAACCACTCCGAGACCGCGTTCGCCCACCGCCTGCCCGCGGGCGGCGAGGCGGACTGGGCGCTGCGCTGGTTCACGCCGGCCACCGAGGTCGCCATGTGCGGCCACGCCACGCTCGCCACGGCGCACGTCCTGCACACCACCGGCGCCCACGAGGGGCCGGTGCGGTTCGCCACCCGCAGCGGCGTCCTGGCGGCGACGCCCCGCGAGGACGGCTCGTTCACCCTGGACTTCCCGACCGCGCCACTCACCCCGGTCGAGGCACCGCCGGGCATCGCCGCGGCCCTGGGCGCCGAGCCCCGCACCGTCCTGGACACCGGGCCGAACATCGGGGACCTGCTGGTCGAGGTCGCCGACGAGGAGACCGTCCGCGGCCTGTCGCCGGACCTCGGGGCGCTGGCCGCCCACTCCGAGCGCGGCATCATCGCCACCGCCCGCGCCGAGGACCCGGCCCGCGGTTACGACTACGTCTCCCGCTGCTTCTTCCCCAACGTCGGCATCGACGAGGACCCGGTCACCGGCAGCGCGCACACCGCCCTGGCCCCCTTCTGGTCCGAGCGCCTCGGGCGTCCCGACCTCATCGGGCTCCAGGCGTCGTCCCGCTCCGGCCGGGTGCGCACGGAACTGCGCGGCGGACGCACGCTGCTGAGCGGGCACGCGGTGACGGTGATCGACGGCGAACTGCTGGTCTGACCCCGCGGCGGCGCGGGCCCCGGTCGGTCACGCCGTCGGCAGCCAGTCCACCTTCCCGGCGAGCAGCCCGTAGCCGACGAAGGCCCCGATGTCGAGCAGTGAGTGCGCCACGACCAGCGGGCCCACGCGGCCCCAGCGGCGGTACAGGTAGACGAACACGACGCCCATCACCATGTTGCCGATGAACCCGCCGATCCCCTGGTAGAGGTGGTACGACCCGCGCAGCACGGAACTGGCCGCCAGTGACGCGCCCGCGCCCCAGCCGAGCTGGTCGAGCCGGCGCAGCAGGTAGCCGACGACGACGACCTCCTCCAGGACGGAGTTCTGCACCGCCGAGAGGATGAGCACCGGGTATTTCCACCACACGTCGGGCAGGGCCTCGGGTACCACGGTGAGGTTGAAGCCGAGGCCGCGCGCGGCGAGGTAGAAGGCGATGCCGGTACTGCCGATGACGGCGGCGACGGCGGCCCCGCGGCCCAGGTCGGGCCAGGGACGGGTGCGGTCGAAGCCGAGGGTGCGCAGACTGCGCCCCTCGCGCAGCAGGAAGTGCGCGACGAGGGCGACCGGGACGAGCGCCGTGGTGATCCCGAAGAGCTGCCAGGCCAGGTCGAGCCAGGGGCGGCCGGGTGCCGCGGAGGCGTTGAGGGTGGCCGCCTGGTCCTTGAGCCCGCCCGGCCGGGTGACCGAGCCGATGAAGCTGATGAGCGCGGACACGCCGCTCGCACCGAGCGACAGCGCGAGGACGAGCAGCGTCTCGTCACGCAGGATCCGCCGCGTAAGCCGCTCCTCGGTCAAGGACCGCTCGCCGAGTCGCTTGTGAGGGAACGCATCGTCCACCGGGCCCGCCTCCGCCATGCACACCTGCCTCCAGCTGGGACGTCACAGCTTGCCCGATCAGTATGGGGCGGCGCGCGGCGGGGGCGGGTCGGGCGGCGGTCAGCTGAGCGGCGCCGGTTCCGGAAGGCCCACCGGCCACAGGTGCACCGGGTCCCCCTCGCGCATCAGCTCGACGTAGCGGCGGGTCGTGGCGGCCAGCGCGGCCTCCCGGGACAGTCCGGCCTCCAGCGCCCGGTGGAACGTGGCCGCCTGCCACGAGGCGCCGTTGACCCGGCGCCGGCACCGCTCCTCGATCACGCCGAGGTAGAGGTCCCGGTCGGCGGGCTCCACCCCCCACGCGTCGAGACCGGCCTCGGCGAGCGGCAGCAGTTCGTCGCGTACGAGGACGGCGGCGTCGACCTCGGTGGTGCCGCCGAGGCGGCCGCGCCGGGGCCACTCGAAGCGGGCGTCGATGCCGTGGCGGCACGCGGCCTCGAAGTTGGCGGCGGCGGCCTCGAACGGCAGCCGGGTCCACACCGGCCGGGGCTCCTCGGCGAGCGCGCGCACGACCCCGTAGTAGAAGGCCGCGTTGGCGATGACGTCGGTGACGGTGGGCCCGGCGGGCAGGACGCGGTTCTCGACGCGCAGGTGCGGGACGCCGTCGGCGATGTCGTAGACGGGGCGGTTCCAGCGGTAGACGGTGCCGTTGTGCAGGACGAGTTCGGACAGGGAGGGCACGCCGCCCGCGTCGAGGACGTCCAGCGGGTCCTCGTCGTCGCAGATCGGCAGCAGCGCCGGGAAGTAGCGCCGGTTCTCCTCGAACAGGTCGTAGGCCGAGGTCACCCACCGCTCCCCGAACCAGGTGCGCGGCCGCACGCCCTGGGCCTGCAGTTCGGGCGGGCGGGTGTCGGTGGACTGCTGGAAGAGCGGGGGCCGCGACTCGCGCCACAGTTCGCGCCCGAAGAGGAAGGGTGCGTTGGCGCCGAGGGCGATCTGGGCGGCGGTCACCGCCTGGGCCGCGTTCCACACGTCGGCGAAGCGGTCCGGGGTGACCTGGAGATGCAGTTGCACCGAGGTGCAGGCGGCCTCGGGTGCGATGGACTTGGAGGTGCAGGTCAGTCGTTCGACGCCCTCGATGTCGAGGGTGAAGTCCTCTCCGCGGGCGGCCACTATCTGTTCGTTGAGCAGGGCGTAGCGGTCGACGGCGGAGAGATTGGACGAGACCAGGTCGTCCCGGTCCAGCGTCGGCAGAATGCCGATCATCGCGATTCCCGCGTCGACCTCGCCCGCCTTGCGATCCGCATATGCCAAGGACGTACGGATCTCTTCGGCGAGCCGATCGAATACCCGGCCGCCCAGACGGTGGGGAGCTATGTTGACTTCCAGGTTGAACATGGCGAGTTCTGTCTGGAAGTCACGGCTCGCGATGCGCTCGAGGACTTGCGCATTCAACATTTTCGGCATCCCGTCGGCACCGACGAGATTCAATTCGATCTCCAGCCCCATCAGGTTCTTCGGGCGGTCGAACCGCTTCTCCGCCAGAAGTCGCTCCAGGCCCGTCAGGCACCGCTGGAGCTTCTCGCGGTAGCGCTGGCGATCGGACAGGTCGAACTGACCCGCCACGACCTTCTCCCCCATGGAAGAGTCCCTTCTCGGAGCGATGAGTGGACGATCCGGCCGCCGCTGGCCGGTGGCCGGTCAGGTGGGATGATGCCCAGCCGAAGCGATCGATAACGTCCCCGTACCGGCCCGGCAGCCGCTACGCTGTGCCGGTGTGACCGGTGGCACATTCACCGGGCATGGCACGTCGAGCAGTTTCCCGGGCCGACAACTCGTGAAAAACGCCGACGACAATTGGCCGACCGCTCGGTGAACATTCCCCGAGGTCACCGCCGTACACCCGGTCCGAAATGCGGAGGATTACCGCATGTCGACGGCCGAATGCAACCTTGTACTCGTTACCGGAATCGGCTAGCCGAAACACAGTCTGAACACGTGTCGTATAAACTCCGCGGACAGGCAGTGGACCGGCGCCCACGGTCGCAGGATCCTGCCGTCGAGCTGACGCGCGGCAGGCCTCCCCCACTTCTCGGTTCCCGGACCCGGCCCCTGCCTCTCCCAGCCCTGTGAGCCGACAGCGTCGTCCGCCCAGCTCCGCCCTCGCGCCACCGTGCCTTCGAATGAGAGGCGACCCATCATGCCCCTGCGTGTCCCCCCGGCCCCCGCGCCCGCCCTGCGCTCCGTCCTCACCGCTCTCTCCTCGCCCACCGCGGTCCGCGAGGCCCGGACCCCCGCCCTGCTCGGCGCCCAGGGACCCGCCACACCCGAACTGCCGCTTCCCGTGCACGTCCTCGACCGGGTCACGACGGAGGGTGCGGCGGCGACGCGGCTGGCCGGCTGGCGGTTCCACATCCGGTTGGGCGACCGGGCGGTGGCGGCGGCGGAGACGATGCTGACCCCCGACGGCTGGGCGTTCTCGCACTTCTTCGAGGGCCCCTACGTCGGCTCGACGGAACGCGCGCTGCGGCAGGCCGAGTCGGTGCCCCAGTCCTACCAGCCGCGCCTCCTGTCGGTGCCCGAGCTGTACATGCTCACGCTGTGGCTGCACGGCGACTGCACGGCGGACGCCGCCGCGGGGCACCCCGCGGCCACCGATCTGCTGGTGCCGCTGGCGCCGGCCCCGCCCGGCATCGCGGCGCACCGGCCGCACCGGGTGGCCGAACTGCTGCCGGTCCTCACGCACCGGCTGACGCCGACGCGGCTGCTGGGTTCTCCCGCCTGACCTGCCCTGTTCCCCGCTCGCCACCCCGTCGCCCCGTCACCCACCCGCGCGGACTAGCCCCATTCGGCCATGCCGAACCATCCGAAGTGACAGTGCAGTTCAGCTGAACCGTCCGCGCGGGTGATGCGTCATCAACCTGTGAGAAGCGGTGCTGCGAAATGCCTGCGGATCGAGGCCCGCGGGGCAACACTGGGTTCCGAACGACTCGACAACGGGGGGCGGCCATGAACGAGGCTTCACGCCGCAGGACAGACAACAC
Organism: Streptomyces sp. NPDC111628; assembly: GCF_055635195.1. NCBI lineage: Bacteria > Bacillati > Actinomycetota > Actinomycetes > Kitasatosporales > Streptomycetaceae > Streptomyces > Streptomyces sp. NPDC111628. Next base: position 1,508,885 of record NZ_JBVKBZ010000003.1, read on the forward strand.
AGCGAACTCACCCATCACCACGGACCGAGAGACCCCACTCATGTGTCAGCACCAGCCACCGTGCCCCTCAGCCGTCTCCGCCGACCGGGAGTCCGCCCGTCTCGTGGCGCACCACCCGGAGCAGGGGTGGAGCCTGCTGTGCAACGGTGTCGTCCTCTTCGAGGACACCGGTGAGCTACTGCCGGACGGTCAGGTCATCGCCCCGCACCGTCCCGTCGGCGCGGGCCTGACGACCGCCGCCTGACCACCGGCCGGGCGGGGGTGTCCCCTGCGCCCGGTGCATCACGGGGCCGGCCCGCAGCCACGGCTGTGCACCGGCCCCCACACGTGTCCGGGGCCGGTCACTTTACGTAGTCTGCCCGTCCGGACATGGTGAACGGCCCGGTTTGCGGGTCCGGAACGCCTTCCCCCGAGCACCCGGTTTCCGGAAGACTCCGGGACGTCTGGCGGTCGGCGTCGGCGGAGGTGGGGGAAGTGGCAGCAGACGAGGCCCGGGCCGCAACGGCTTCCGGCCGCCGCGGCAGGGTAACGATCACGGACATCGCCCGCCGCGCGGGCGTCTCGGTCCCGACCGTCTCCCGGGTCGTGAACGGCCGCTCGGACGTGTCGCCCGGGACCAGGGCCCGGGTGGAGGAACTGCTGCGCCGGCACGGTTACCGCAAGCGCGCCGCGGCGCCCGGCCGCCGGGCCGCCCTGATCGACCTGGTCTTCAACGACCTGGACAGCCCCTGGGCCGTGGAGATCATCCGCGGGGTCGAGGAGGTGGCCCACGCCGCCGGGGTCGGCACCGTGGTCTCCGCGATCCACGGACGTTCGGGCGACGCCCGCCAGTGGATGCGCAATCTGCGGGCCCGGGCCTCCGACGGCGTCGTGGTCGTCACCTCCGCCCTGGACCCCGTGCTCCACCAGGAGCTGCGGATCCTCGGCGTGCCGCTGGTGGTCGTCGACCCGGCGGGCGCCCCCGCCCTGGACGTGCCCACCGTCGGCGCCGCCAACCGGTCGGGCGGCCGGGCGGCCACCGAGCATCTGCTGGCGCTGGGACACCGCAGGATCGGGCTGATCGCCGGTCCGCCGCGGCTGCTGTGCTCGCGGGCCCGCCACGACGGCTACCGCGCCGCCCTGGAGGACGCCGGTCTCGCCGTGGACGAGTCGCTGGTCGTCCCCGGGGACTTCCGCCACGAGTCCGGCTTCGCGGCCTGTGCCACCCTGCTGGGCCTGCCCGAGCCGCCGACGGCCGTCTTCGCGGCCAGCGACCAGATGGCGCTCGGCGCGATCGAGGCACTGCGCCGCCGGGGGCTGCGGGTGCCGCAGGACATGAGCGTCGTCGGCTTCGACGACCTTCCGGAGGTCCGCTGGTCGGCCCCGCCCCTGACGACCGTGCGCCAGCCGCTCGCCGACATGGGCAGGGAGGCCGCGCGCACGGTGCTCCGCAGTACTCGCGGCGAACGTCCGGACCCGCCACGGATGGAGCTGGGCACGGAGCTGATCCTCCGCTCCAGCACGGCGCCGCCGCCCCCGCCCGCACCGGCGGCCCCCTCCGGCTGAGGTCTCTCGCTAGGGCCTGTCCGGCGGATCAGGTCGCAGGAAAGCCACGGCACCTCATGGACGCTGGTGAGCGGGGGCGATGGGGGCCCCTCCCGCGCATGGGGGTCCCCCCGCTCGAGCGAAGCCGGGAGTGGGGGAGAAGCCGACCGTGGGGGAGTCGGCAACCGACGACAACGCCGCTGGGGGTACCTCCCACGCGTTTGGGGCAGTGGGGGAGGGCGTGCCAGACCCCGCGTCTGCGGCATGATCCGCCGGACAGGCCCTAGGCCCGGCGCCCGAGCCTGCGGCGCGGCGTGCGCACCACGACCTGGCCCCAGCTGATCGCCCCCGTGATCTCCACCCTCAGCTCCACGGGCGCCCCGGTGTCGACGCTCCGCGGCGTCTTCACCTCGGCGTAACTGGTCACCAGGGAGTCGGTGTCCACCACGATGCCGGGCCGGGTCACGACCCTCAGCGCCCCGGCCCGCATGTCCAGGTCGATGTGGAGGGTGTCGTGCGCGATCACGGCGCGGGCGAGGTCGAGGGTCACCTCGCCCCAGGCCGACCGGATCTCCATCCGCCGCGGGACCACCCAGCCCTCGCCCCGCCGGGTGGACGCCCCCTCCTGCTCGATGCGGACGACGTCCTTGGCCGCGACGACCGGGTGGCCGTCGACAGCCGTCGGCAGGTCGGCGGTGAGGGCGGCGAGCTCCCGCTGGGTGCGCGCGGTGAGCGCCGCGCCCACCCGCTCGTCCAGCTCCTCCGGGGTCAGCCGGCCGTCGCCGGCGGCGGCGCTCAGGAGGTCCACGGCCCGGTCCCGGTCCGTGTGCGAAGCCCGGAGTGCGGGCATCCCGCCGTCCGGTGAGGGCTGCACCGACATAGCTCGACCCCGATCTCCCCGGGGCGTCCCGCGACCACCCCATCCACTGCGGCACACTAACGCTATATCGCGTTATACCCAACGGCCAACCCCACGTCCGCCGGCTCTTCCCCGCGGCGCAACGCCCTGCACCGGGCTACGGTGCCCCCATGAGCCTGAGCATCCGCAACCAGCTCCCCGGCACCGTCACCGCCGTCACCCCGGGCGAGGCCATGGCGACGGTCGCCGTCCGCCTCTCCGGCGGCCAGGACCTCACCGCGGCGATCACCCGGGAGGCCGCCGAGGACCTCGCGCTCGCCCCCGGCACCGCCGTGCGGGCCCTGGTGAAGTCCACCGAGGTGGCTCTGGCCACCGGGCGCGTGGACGGCCTGTCCATCCGCAACCGGCTGCCGGGCACGGTCACCGCCCTCACCACCGGCGCCGCGATGGCCGCGGTCGCGGTCGCCGTCGAGGGCGCCGAGCTGACCGCGGCCGTCACCCGGCAGGCCGCCGACGACCTGGGACTGTCCGTGGGTGTTCCCGTCGTCGCGCTGGTCAAGTCGACGGAGGTGTCGCTCGCCACGGCCTGAGACGCCGAGAGGCCCCGTCCGGACACCGCGGCCCGGACGGGGCCTCTCTCTCGCTTCCGCGGCGGGACTCAGTCCTCGTACGCGTCCAGCGGCGGGCAGGAGCAGACCAGGTTCCGGTCGCCGTAGGCCTGGTCGATGCGGCGCACCGGCGGCCAGTACTTGTCGGCGGCGGACACACCGGCCGGGAAGACGGCCTCCTCGCGGGTGTACGCGTGGTCCCACTCACCGCCGAGCGCGTCCGCGGTGTGCGGGGCGCCGCGCAGCGGGTTGTCGTCCGCCGGCCAGGCGCCGGAGCCGACCTTCTCGATCTCCGCGCGGATGACGATCATCGCCTCGCAGAACCGGTCCAGCTCGGCCAGGTCCTCGGACTCGGTCGGCTCGATCATCAGCGTGCCGGCCACCGGGAAGGACATCGTCGGCGCGTGGAAGCCGTAGTCGATCAGCCGCTTGGCGACGTCGTCCACGCTGACGCCGGTGGCCTTGGTCAGCGGGCGCAGGTCGATGATGCACTCGTGCGCGACCAGCCCGCCGGGGCCGTTGTAGAGCACCGGGAAGTGCGGCTCCAGGCGCTTGGCGATGTAGTTGGCGGACAGCACGGCCACCTGCGTGGCGCGCTTGAGGCCCTCGCCGCCCATCAGCCGCACGTACGACCAGGAGATCGGCAGGATGCCGGCCGAGCCCCACGGGGCCGCCGAGATCGGTCCGACGCCCGTCTGCGGACCGGCCGCGGGCTGCATCGGGTGGTTGGGCAGGTACGGCGCCAGGTGCGACCGTACGCCCACCGGGCCCACGCCGGGACCGCCGCCGCCGTGCGGGATGCAGAAGGTCTTGTGCAGGTTCAGGTGGGAGACGTCGCCGCCGAAGTGACCGGGCTTGGCGAGGCCGACCAGGGCGTTCAGGTTGGCGCCGTCCACGTAGACCTGGCCGCCCGCCTCGTGCACCTGCGCGCAGATGTCGGCCACGTGCTCCTCGAACACGCCGTGCGTGGACGGGTAGGTGATCATCAGCACGGCCAGCTCGTCGCGGTGCTTCTCGATCTTGGCCCGCAGGTCCTCGACGTCGATCTCGCCGTCCTCGGCGGTCTTGACGACGACGACCTTCATGCCGGCCATCACGGCGCTGGCGGCGTTGGTGCCGTGCGCGGAGGACGGGATGAGGCAGACGGTGCGCTGCTCGTCGCCGTTGGCCCGGTGGTAGCCGCGTACGGCGAGCAGGCCGGCGAACTCGCCCTGCGACCCGGCGTTGGGCTGGAGCGAGACCTTGTCGTACCCGGTGACCTCGGCGAGCCGCTCCTCCAGCTCACGGATGAGGGTGAGGTAGCCCTGCGCCTGCTCGGCGGGCGCGAAGGGGTGCAGCGCGCCGAACTCGGGCCAGGTGACCGGCTCCATCTCGGTGGTCGCGTTGAGCTTCATGGTGCAGGAGCCCAGCGGGATCATGCCGCGGTCCAGCGCGTAGTCCCGGTCGGCGAGGCGGCGCAGGTAGCGCAGCATCGCGGTCTCGGAGCGGTGCTGGTGGAAGACGGGGTGGGTCAGGAAGTCGTCGGTGCGCAGCAGCGCCTCGGGCAGCGTCTCCCCGGCCTCCGCGTCCAGCGACTCGATGTCGCCCTCCACGCCGAAGGCGTGCCACACGCCGCCGACCTGGGCGCGCGTGGTGGTCTCGTCGCAGGCGAACGACACGTGGTCGGCGTCGACGAGCCGCAGGTTGACGCCGTTCTCGCGGGCGGCGTGGACGACCTCGCCTGCCCGGCCGGGCACCCGCGCGGTGACGGTGTCGAAGTAGGCGCCGTGGACGATCTCGACGCCGCCCGCGGTGAGGCCGGCGGCGGTGATCGTGGCGTACCGGTGGGTGCGGCGGGCGATGGCCCGCAGGCCCTCGGGGCCGTGGTAGACGGCGTACATGCCGGCCATGACGGCGAGCAGCACCTGCGCGGTGCAGATGTTGCTGGTGGCCTTCTCGCGGCGGATGTGCTGCTCGCGGGTCTGCAGGGCCAGGCGGTAGGCCTTGTTGCCGTCGGCGTCCACGGAAACGCCGACCAGGCGGCCGGGGAGGCTGCGGGCGAACTTCTCGTGCACCGCCATGTAACCGGCGTGCGGTCCGCCGAAGCCCATCGGCACGCCGAAGCGCTGGGTGGTGCCCACCGCGATGTCCGCGCCCAGCTCGCCGGGCGAGGTGAGCAGGGTGAGGGCGAGCAGGTCGGCGGCGACGGTGACGAGCGCGCCGAGCTCGTGCGCCCGGTCGATCACCGGCTTGATGTCGCGGACGGCTCCGGAGGCGCCCGGGTACTGGAGCAGGACGCCGTTGATCTCCCGCTCCGCGACCTCGGCGGGGATGCCCTCGCTCAGGTCGGCGACGACGACCTCGACGCCGGTCGGCTCGGCACGGGTCTGTATCACCGCGACGGTCTGCGGCAACGCGTCCGCGTCGACCAGGAACAGGCCCTTCTTGTTCTTGCCCATGCGCCGGGACAGCGCCATCGCCTCGGCGGCGGCGGTGCCCTCGTCGAGCAGCGAGGCACCGGAGGTGGGCAGGCCGGTCAGCTCGGCGACCATCGTCTGGAAGTTCAGCAGGGCTTCGAGACGGCCCTGGGAGATCTCCGGCTGGTAGGGCGTGTACGCCGTGTACCAGGACGGGTTCTCCATGACGTTGCGCAGGATCACCGGCGGGGTGAAGGTGCCGTAGTAGCCGAGGCCGATCATGGAGTCGAGGACCTGGTTGCGATCGGCCAGCGAGCGGAGCTCGGCCAGCACCTCGGCCTCGGAGCGCGCGCCCGGCAGGTCCAGCGCGTCGGCGTTCTTGATCACATCCGGCACCGCGGCGGCCGTCAGTTCGTCGAGCGAACCGTAACCGACCTGCGCGAGCATCTTGGCCCGGGCCTCGTGGTCGGGGCCGATGTGGCGCTGCTCGAAGGGCATGGCCTGTTCGAGTTCGGAGAGCGGAGTGCGATGGGCGGTCATTGCGGAGGCCTCCTGGTCTGACGACCTTCGAGGGGCACCACGGCGCGGGTACCCGGACGGCCTCCCCCTCTGTCATCTCAACCTGAGAGCTTCACCGGGCGAGCCCTGGGGCTCTCCCGGCTTTCACCGTCGGTGAGAGCGGAAGCCGTCGACACCCGCCCTGCTTTCCAGAGTGACCTCGTCCGTGCGGTACGTGAGCCTGAGAGATTCCGGGGAGGATTTGCTCCTTCGGCGCCTCCGGTGGTGTCCGGAGGACTCTCCCGCGCGGGGTCAGCAGCCGTTTGCCAGCGTACCAGCGAGGTCGCCGCACGGACTTCGAGTGGCCGACCGGGCACTTGTGCCCTTTTGTAGTACTTACGGATGATTAGGCGGCTGGTGTGCGAGCCCAGTCCGGCCCAGTGGTGCGATCAAGTGGAGGGCCCCGTGCGTACTGACATCGATCCGCGGAACCTGATCGGCCGCAAGGCGTTCGACCGCGACGGCACCAGGATCGGCACCGTGGACGAGGTCTACCTCGACGATGCCACCGGCGTCCCCGAGTGGGCGGCGATACGAACCGGTCTCTTCAGCAGGGACGCCTTCGTCCCGCTGGAGCCCAGCGAGCTGGTCGACGGCACCCTGCGCGTGCCCTTCGACCGGGCGCTGATCAAGGAGGCACCCGACTTCGGCGTCGGCCGCCACCTCTCGCCCGAGCAGGAACTCCAGCTCTACCACCACTACGGCTTGGACGTGGCGGCCGCTCCCCCGCCTCCCGACCACGACTTCGGCAAGCTGGCCGGCAAGGGCAAGGGCCCCGACGAGGGCTGACCCGCCCCGTCCTCCGCGTCGGCGACCAGCGGCAGCGGATCCGCGGGCGTCAGCTCCGGGTCGTCCACCGCGAAGGTCCGCACCCGCCCGACCTCCGAGTACGGCGTCTCGAACCGCACGGTGACCCGCCCGAGACCACTGCCCTGCACCCAGCCGTGCCCCAGCTCCGTGTGCCGCACGTCGTGCCCCGCCGGCCACCGCCGCTCGGCGGGCGAGGGTCTGTGCTCCTCGGCGGGCTCGGTCTCGGGCTGCTCGGCCGATTCCTCGGCCCGGTCCCCCGCAGCCTGGGCGAACAGGTCCTCCTGCGTGTAGTCGGCGAGCCCGCTGACCCCCACCCCGAGCAGCCGCACGCCGCCCGTGGTGTCCACCGAGTCCAGCAGTCGGGCCGCCGCCTCGCGCACCACGGCGGGGTCGTCGGTGGGCCCGCGCAGGGTCTCGGAGCGGGTCAGCGTGGAGAAGTCGTATCTGCGCACCTTGAGCACGATGGTCCGCCCGGACAGACCGGAGCCGCGAAGGCGCCGCACGCAGCGGTCCGCCAGCCGTCCCACCTCGACGCCGACCCGCACCCGGTCGTGGATGTCCACGTCGTAGGTGTCCTCCACGGACACCGACTTGGTCTCCCGCTCGGCCACCACCGGCCGCTCGTCCCGCGCCAGCGCCATGGCGTACAGGGCGTGGCCGTGTGCCTTGCCCAGCAGCCGCACCAGCTCGTCCTCGCCCGCCTCGGCGATCTCGCCGACCGTGGTGATCCCCGCCCGCCGCAGGTGGTCACCCGTGGCCGGTCCCACCCCGGGCAGCGTCCGCACGGTCATCGGCTCCAGCATGGCCCGCTCGGTGCCCGGCGGGATGAGCACCAGTCCGTCGGGCTTGGCCGCCTCCGAGGCGATCTTGGCGAGCATCTTGGAGGCGGCGAGGCCCACGGACCCGGTGAGGCCGGTGACGGTGCGGATGTCCGTGCGCAGCTTCGCCCCGGTCACTCGCGCCGACTCCGCGTCCCGGGCCGCCCCGCCCGCGTCCAGGTCCACGAAGGCCTCGTCCAGGCTCAGCGGCTCCACCAGCGGCGACAGCTCCCGCAGCAGCCGCATCACCTGCTCGCTGATCGACCGGTAGAGCTCGAAGCGCGGCACGAGGTAGGCGGCGTGCGGCGCGAGCCTGCGGGCCTGGCCCATCGGCATCGCGGAGTGCACCCCGAACACCCGCGCCTCGTACGAGCAGGTGGCGACCACACCGCGCGGTCCGAGGCCGCCCACCACGACGGCCTTCCCGCGCAGGCTCGGCTTGGACGCCTGCTCCACCGAGGCGAAGAAGGCGTCCATGTCGAGATGCAGGATCGTGGGCGCGGTTCTCACATCTCCGATGCTGCCCTACGCCACTGACAATGCCGTCACCGGACGGCTCCGGGGCGCGGCGGGGTCAGACCGCCCGGTTGTTGCGCCGCCGGGCCAGCTCGTCGGCCGGATTGTGCCCGACCAGGGTCTCCCCCGTGTCGATCCGCTCACCGTGCAGCTGGGACAGCGCGCTCTCCACGTCCCGCCACACCACGCCGACGGCGATCCCGAAGATGCCCTGCCCGCCCTGGAGCAGTGCGTGCACCTCCTCGGGCGAGGTGCACTCGTAGACGGTGGCGCCGTCGCTCATCAGCGTCATCCGCTCCAGGTCGCGGAAGCCGCGCTCCCTGAGGTGCTGGACGGCGGTGCGGATGTTCTGCAGGGACACACCGGTGTCGAGGAAACGCTTGACGATCTTCAGCACGGCCACGTCGCGGAAGCTGTACAGCCGCTGCGTCCCGGATCCGTGCGCGGGCCGCACGCTGGGCTCGACGAGGCCCGTGCGCGCCCAGTAGTCGAGTTGCCGGTAGGTGATACCGGCGGCCGCGCAGGCCGTCGGCCCGCGGTAGCCGATCTGCTCGGACGCCATGGACGTCGCCCCTCCGCTGGTCGGCACGGCTGCCGGTCGCTGCGGACCGGGATCGGCCGCAACACCGTGCTGGGCGTGGCCCGCGCCTGCGCGAAGCCGGGAGCCCTGGGGAGGGTACGGCCCGCCTGCCCCGAGGCTGTGCCCGGGGCCACCCCCAACCGTACCGTCGCCGCTGATTCTCACGCCGACCTCCGTCCTTGACCTGCCTCCTCGAAGGTAGGCAGTCACCAAGGGTGCGTCAACGATCGCCACACTCGGCACGCCGAGTGATAATCACCCTACGAGTGGTTTCCCGTGTCCCATCCCGGGAAAGGCTAGCCGGATGTGCCCGGACGGGCCCCGCGTCTCACTGATTGCTGGTCCCGAAGTCCTCGGGCGAGATCTGGTCGAGGAACTCGCGGAACTTCTCCACCTCGTCCTCCTGCTCGTCCGGAATGGCGATACCGGCGTCGTCGAGGACCGTGTCGCTGCCGTAGATCGGCGTACCGGTGCGCAGGGCCAACGCTATGGCGTCGGACGGCCTGGCACTGACCTCGACCCCGCTCGCGAAGACCAGCTCGGCGTAGAAGACCCCGTCGCGCAGGTCGGTGATGCGTACTTCGGAGAGCTCCTGGCCGACGGCTTCCAGCACGTCCTTGAAGAGGTCGTGGGTCAGCGGCCGTGCGGGAGCCATGCCCTGCTGGGCGAAGGCGATCGCCGTCGCCTCCCCCGGTCCGATCCAGATGGGAAGGTAACGGTCGCCGCCCACCTCGCGCAGCAGCACGATCGGCTGGTTGGAGGGCATCTCGACCCGGACACCTACGACATCGAGCTCGTTCACACAGCAACCCTAGGCCGTGCCCGGGACGTTTGGGTAGTCGGGCCGGGATCGGGTGGGCGATCCGGGTCGCCGGTCCGCCCGTTTCAGGGCAGCCGCACGCCCAGAGCGGTCTGCACCAGCGCCGCGTGCAGTTTCACCGCGAGTCCCGCCAGCTCCTTGGTGCGGGCTTCCGCGTGTGCCCTGGTCTGGGGGTTGCGGTGGCGCTTCAGCGGGGCCACCACCTGGTCGACGAGCCCGGCCTCGCGGTCGGCGGCGGCCTTCATCACCCGCAGGTGCCGCGGTTCGATCCCGAACCGCCCCAGCTGCACCACCAGCGACGCCACGGTGACCGCCTCGGCGTCGTAGGCCCCGTCGGGCAGTGGGACGAGGAGCCCGTACGACTCCCACTCCTTCAGCTCCTGCTCGCCGATCCCGGCCGTGGCGAGCAGCTCGTCCCGCCCGATCCGGGCCACCGTCGGGCTCTCGGCGGGCTCGGGCGCGGCCGCCTCCCCGTCCCGCTGCCGGCCGACCCGCGGCAGCGCCACGGCCTCGCCGCGCTCGACGGCGTCCAGGTGCTCACGGATCACCTTGAGCGGCAGATAGTGGTCCCGCTGCATGCGCAGCACCTGGCCGAGGCGCTCGACGTCGTGCGCACTGAACTTGCGATACCCGGCCGGGGTCCGCCGCGGCTCGACGAGACCCTCCGACTCCAGGAAACGGATCTTGGAGATGGTGACGTCGGGGAACTCGTCACGCAGCGCGTTCAGCACTGCGCCGATGCTCATCAGCCCACTGTCCGTGGCGGCGGCGCCTTGCCCGGCACCGCCGCTCGGTGTTTGAAACATGGACCTTCCCTGGAGGTTCCCCGGGCGGACGGCCCGGGGGCGGGTCAGTAACCCCGCTGGCTCGCGTAGAACACCAGCCGGTACTTGCCGATCTGCACCTCGTCACCGTTGGACAGGGCGACCTGGTCGATGCGCTCCCGGTTGACATAGGTGCCGTTCAGGCTGCCGACGTCGGCGACCGTGAAGGAACCGTCCGGGCTGCGGCGGAACTCCACGTGCCGGCGCGAGACCGTCACGTCGTCCAGGAAGATGTCGCTCTGCGGATGACGCCCGGCGGTGGTCAGCTCGCCGTCCAGCAGGAAGCGGCTGCCCGAGTTCGGACCGCGGCGCACGACCAGGAGGGCGGAGCCCAGCGGCAGCGCGTCCACGGCCGCCTGCGCCTCGGGAGAGAGCGCCGGCATCGCCGTCTGGCCGGTGACCTCGGCGTCGTAGGCCTCCAGACCGGAGATGGAGATCGTGGAGGTCGTCTCGGAGGCACGCTCCGGGACCGCGCCGGGCCGCAGCGGAGCACCGCAGTTGGAGCAGAAACGGCTGTTCTCCGCGTTGCGGTTGCCGCACCTCGTACAGACCAGGGCCGACATGGACGGATCCTCCTGCCGCGACTGCCCCGCCGGGGCGTTCGACGCGTACGGGTCGGGGGTGAACCCTCCACCCGCACCCGGGGCCGAGGGCTGGCCGAAACCTATGCCGCCGGACTGAGCAGGGTCAACAGACGGCGCGCCCGGACCACCCACCTGGTCCCGGTACATCGGGCGTCGGCCCTCCGCCTCGGGCTGTGCGCGATGGCGGGCGGTCGCGTTGTCGCCGCTGCCCTCTCGCGCGCTCTTGCCGAACAACTTCGCAAACAACTTCACGGGCGATTCCCCTTGACCGAAACAGACCCGCCCGTGGGGCAGGACGAACCCTTACTGAACGCACTGGCCGACCCGGACACCTTCACAACGTCCGTCTCCACCAGACAGTTTCCACCACGCACCACCCAATCGGTGCGCCGACCCCCCGCAACCTCATGCCCTCGCCGGACGCCCCCCATGCACCGCCGGTTCACTGGGAGGACGACCGAGCGTAGTCAGGCCGCTCCGCCGCTCGCAAGGCGTCCACGACGATCTTGCTCGACCGCTCAACAGTAACGGTGGCCTGTTCCTTCTCCAGAGTCTGCACCACTCCTCCAGGAATGTTGAGAGCCGGTTCGAGGTCCTGCGGCTTGCCGATGACCTGGAAACGATACGGCGCGTTGATCTTGTTCCCGTCGACGCTGACGGAGTTGTCGGCGTCCGCGAGATAGGTGCCGGCCACCACCCGTACACCGTTCACCTGGATCGCCTCCGCACCCGCCGCGCGCAGCTCCTGGATGGCGTCGAGCAGCATGTCCGCCTCGACCGTCCCCTTCGTGTCCTCGATGGTCACCGTGATGCCGGGCCCCTGCGCGGCCACGGTGCCCGCGAGGATGCCCAGTTGCCGCTCCTTCTCGAGCGTCTGCTTGCGGGCCTCCTCCGCCTGGTCGGAGCTGTTCTCCAGCTCGTCGCGCTGCTTCTCGAGGCCCTGCTTCTCGTCTTCAAGACGCTGAGTACGGTCGTCCAGTTCATCCAGGATGCGGACCAGATCCTCCTGGCGGGCGCCCCGCAGCGCGCTGTCGCTGTCACTGTTGGACGCCACCTGGACCGCGAGGCCGAACCCGAGCCCGAACAGCAGCAGGGCGACGATCAGTTGGGCCCGCGTCAGGCGCGGCGGCCACAGCCCCTTCAGGAGCCGCTGCCTGCCGGTCACTCCGTTCCGCTCCCCCTGCGCGGCCCCCGTCACGCCGCCCGCGGCGTCGTCCGCCGACGCGGACCGCGACGGCGGCACCTCGTCCGGCAGCTCCTTGCGCAGCCTGTTCGCGGGCTGCTCGTCGTCGCTCATCGGCCTCACGCCCGGAAGACGTGGCGTCGGATCGCCGCGGCGTTGGAGAAGATACGGATGCCCAGGACCACCACGACCCCGGTGGACAGCTGGGCTCCGACACCCAACTTGTCGCCCAGGAACACGATCAGTGCGGCCACGACCACGTTCGACAGGAACGACACCACGAAGACCTTGTCGTCGAAGATGCCGTCGAGCATGGCCCTCAGCCCGCCGAACACGGCGTCCAGCGCCGCCACGACGGCGATCGGCAGATACGGCTCCACGGCCGCCGGCACCTCGGGCCGGACCAGCAATCCGGCCACGACTCCCACGACGAGGCCCAGTACGGCGATCACGATGTGCCCTTCTCGGTTATCGGCTGTGCTGTACGTACGATCACACTCGGTGCGGCCGGCAGCTTGAGGTCGTCCGCGACGGAGATGGCGGTCCGGATGCCGTAGCTCTCCTCCAGGGCATGCAGGTACAGCCCGTCCGCGCTGTCCTGGAAGCCCCTGCTCAGCCGCTCGCCGTCGCCCACCGCGAGCACCGTGTACGGCGGCACCAACGGCCTGTTGTCGACCAGTATCGCGTCACCGGCGGCCCTGACCGCCGACAGCGCGGTCAGCCGCTGTCCGTTGATGGAGACCGCCTCGGCGCCCGACTCCCACAACCCGTTCACCACGCGCTGCATGTCCCGGTCCCGCACCCGCCCGGTGTCGGAGAACCCGGAGGTGCCGCGCGGCTGCCCGTCGGCCCCCGTACCGACGTCCTTGGCATCGTTCACCACGAGCTTCACGCCGGGGCCGTGCACCTCCACCGCGCCCGACAGGATCCCCACCAGGTCGGACCGGTCGCCGTCGCCGCTCTTCTCCAACGCCTCGCGCCGGCGGGCGTCCACGTCGTCGCGCAGCTCGTCGACGCTCTTCTCCAGCTCGTCGGCCGCCGAGGTCTCCCCCTCTATGCGGTCGACGAGCTCCTCACGCTCCTTCGCGACGACGGGGGCGGCGACCCGTGCCTGGGCCGCCCCGACCGTCACGACCAGGGCGGCGAGGACCAGACCGGCCGCCAGGCCCAGCTTGGCACGCAGCGTCTTGGGCAGGCCCCCGCTGCCGTCGGCCTTCTTCCGCGCGGCGGCCTCGGCGTATCCGTCGTCGAGGCTGTGGTCCATGACGTTCGTGAGCAGGGACATGGACGCGTCCGGGCGCGCGGGCCGCGTCGGTGTGCTCCGAACGGGGGGTGGCTGCGGCATGCCGCACATCGTCGCACGCCACCGCCACTACCTCCGAACGGCCCCATCGGCGTGCCGGACCGGCCCCCTTGGGGACACTTGTCCGGCACGCGCGCGTGCGGTGTGTTTTCAGCGGCCCGCGCTGTCCACCACCGCGGCCCACTCGTCCAGCAGGGCCTGCGCGGAGGCGTCGTCGGGGCCCTCGGCCCACAGATGGGTGACCGCCTCCGCGGGATCGGGCAGGACCATCACCCAGCGCCCGTCGGTCTCGACCACCCGCACCCCGTCCGTGGTGTCCACGAACCGGTCTCCGGCCGCCTCGACGACCCGCCGCATCACCAGGCCCTTGACCGCCCACGGAGTGGCCAGATCACGCTTGAGGACGTGGGCCCGCGGGATCCGCGCGTCGATCTGGCTCAGCGTGAGCTGCGTGCGCGCGACCAGCCCGATCAGCCGCACGAAGGCCGCCGTGCCGTCGTACACACTGCTGAACTCGGGGACGATGAAGCCGCCCTTGCCATCTCCGCCGAAGATCGCGCCTTCCTCGCCCCCCACCCGCGTCAGGTCGTCCGGGGAGGTGGTCGTCCACTCGACCTGCGTGCCGTGGTACGCGGCGACCTGCTCGGCGATCCTTGTGGTCGTCACCGGGAGCGCCACCCGACCGCTGCGCCGTTCGGCCGCGATCAGGTCCAGCATGACCAGCAGCGCCCGGTCGTCCTCGATGATGCGGCCCTTCTCGTCGACGAGCGACAGCCGTTCACCGACGGGGTCGAACCGCACACCGAACGCGGCCCGCGAGGACGCCACGATCTCCCCGAGGCGCACCAGACCGGACCGCCGCATGTCGGCCGACTCGGTGGGCCTGGCCTCGTCGAGGCCGGGATTGATCGTCAGCGAGTCGACACCGAGCTTCCCGAGCAGGCTGGGCAGCACCAGCCCCGCGCTGCCGTTGGAGGCGTCGACGACCACCTTGAGCCCGGACTCCGCGATGCCGGTGATGTCGACGTTGCGCAGCAGTGACCCGGTGTACGAGTCGAACACGCTGGACGGGAAGTGCAGGTCCCCGATCTCGCCGGGAAACGCCCGCCGGTACTCCTGGCGCGCGAACACCCGGTCCAGCTTCCGCTGGCTGCCCTGCGACAGGTCGGCGCCCTGGCCGTCGAAGAACATGATGTCGACGGAGTCCGGCACACCCAGGGTGGTCCGGATCATGATCCCGCCGGCACTGCCCCGCGCGGTCTGCTGCCGTGCCACGGGCAGGGGTACGTTCTCCAGGTCGCGTACGTCGATGGCGCTGGCCTGCAGTGCGGAGATCACCGCCCGCTTCAGCGCACGGGCGCCACGGGAGTGGTCGCGGGCCGTGGTGACGGTGGACCCCTTCTTCAGGGTCGTCGCGTACGCACCGGCCAGCCGCACGGCCAGCTCCGGAGTGATCTCCACGTTCAGGATGCCGGAGACCCCGCGCGCACCGAAGAGATGCGCCTGCCCGCGGGACTCCCAGATCACCGAGGTGTTGACGAAGGCACCGGCCTCGATGGTCTTGAACGGGTAGACCCGCACATTGCCCTGGATGATCGATTCTTCACCGACCAGGCACTCGTCGCCGATGACCGCGCCGTCCTCGATCCGCGCGGCGCGCATGATGTCGGTGTTCTTGCCGACCACGCAGCCCCGCAGATTGCTGTGCGGTCCGACGTACACGTTGTCGGCGACCACGGCCTTGTGCAGGAAGGCGCCGCTCTTGACGACGACGTTCGACCCGATCACCGTGTGTTCGCGGATCTCCGCGCCGGACTCGACCTTCGCGTAGTCGCCGACGTACAGGGGCCCGCGCAGCACCGCGTCGGGATGCACCTCCGCGCCCTCGGCCACCCAGACGCCGGGCGAGATCTCGAAGCCGTCGATGTCGACGTCGACCTTGCGCTCCAGAACGTCGGCCTGGGCCTTCACATAGCTCTCGTGGGTACCGACGTCCTCCCAGTAGCCCTCGGCGACATAGCCGTAGACGGGCTTGCCTTCCTTCATCAACTGCGGGAAGACGTCACCGGACCAGTCCACGGGCACATCGGGGTCGACATAGTTGAAGACCTCGGGCTCCATGACGTAGATCCCGGTGTTCACGGTGTCGGAGAAGACCTGGCCCCAGGTGGGCTTCTCCAGGAAGCGCTCGACCTTGCCCTCTTCGTCGACGATGGTGATGCCGAATTCCAGCGGGTTGGGCACGCGCGTCAGACACACGGTGACGAGCGAGCCCTTTTCCTTGTGGAAATTGATCAGGTCGGTGAGGTCGAAGTCGGTCAGGGCATCGCCGGAAATGACGAGGAAGGCATCGTCCTTCAATGCCTCCTCGGCGTTCTTGACGCTTCCGGCGGTACCGAGTGGCTTCTCCTCGTTGGCATAGGTGAGCTCCATTCCGAGCTCCTCGCCGTCACCGAAGTAGTTCTTGACCAGCGAGGCCAGGAACTGGACGGTCACGACGGTCTCGTTGAGCCCATGCCTTTTGAGCAGCCGAAGAACGTGCTCCATGATCGGCCGGTTGACCACCGGCAGGAGCGGCTTGGGCATGCTCGAGGTCATGGGACGAAGGCGGGTGCCTTCGCCTCCAGCCATCACGACGGCCTTCATGTCGGAAGCGTCCTCCTCTGAGAGACGACGGTTTAGCCGACTTCACCCGTCCAGGGTCCCGCACTTTTGCAGCGCGGGCCATCCGGCCACCGGGACCGCACAATCAGCGAGTTCAATCGGCTGCGACGTCCGCACGAACCAGGCGGCGGACCTGCACCACGTAGAGAACACCTGCCCACCAATACAGGGTTGTACCCCATCCGGCGAACGCCCATCCGAAGACGGCGGCGAGTGACGCGATCCATCCGCTGCCGTCGCTGAGCAGAAGCAGGGGGAAGGCGTACATGAGGTTGAAGGTGGCGGCCTTGCCCAGGAAGTTCACCTGCGGCGGCGGATAGCCGTGCCGCCGGAGGATGCCCACCATCACCAGCAGCATCGCTTCCCTGGCAAGCAGTACAAGGGTCAACCAGAGCGGGAGAATCTCGCGCCAGGTGAGACCCACCAGCGTGGAGAGGATATAGAGCCGGTCAGCCGCCGGGTCCAGGAGTCGGCCGAGGTTGCTGATCTGATTCCAGCGCCGCGCGAGCTTTCCGTCCAGGTAGTCGCTGACCCCGCTCAGAGCCAGCACCAACAGCGCCCAGCCGTCGCTCTGCGGGCCGCCGAACTCGGGCCGCAGGATGAGCCACAGGAACAGGGGCACGCCGGCCAGGCGCGCCATGCTGAGGATGTTCGGGATGGTGAGGACCCGGTCGGTCTGCACGCGGGTCTCCTGGACCTCCACGCGGGGGCCTCCTGGGGGAAACGAGCCAATGATGCTCACTGACCTTACCTCAACGCAAAAAAGCTCTGGCTCTCGGGCTGCATGCCCAAGAGCCAGAGCTCTAAAAGGAGTTCGGCGGCGTCCTACTCTCCCACAGGGTCCCCCCTGCAGTACCATCGGCGCTGTAAGGCTTAGCTTCCGGGTTCGAAATGTAACCGGGCGTTT
>NZ_JBVKBZ010000004.1:0-111359 GCF_055635195.1 Streptomyces sp. NPDC111628
TACTGCAGGGGGGACCCTGTGGGAGAGTAGGACGCCGCCGAACAATTATTGCTGGGAGACCCCGCACCGGGAACGGTGCGGGGTTTTCTGCGTTCAGGGGTCGTTGAAGCGATACTGAACTGGGCGGGGCCACAAGGCCCCGCCTTTTTCTATAGGCGGCCTGCGGCCTTGAGTTCCAGGTAGGCGTCCGCGAGTGCCGGAGGAAGCTCGCCAGGGGTCGCGTCGACGACCGTGACGCCGTGCCGGCGGAGCTGGTCGGCGATGAGGCGGCGCTCCGACTGGGCCTGTGCGGCCGCCGCGGCCTCGTACACGGCATCTGTGTGGCCGCGGGCCTCGGCCATGGCCGAGATGTGCGGGTCGGCCACCGAGGCCACGAGGACGGTGTGGCGCTGGGTCAGCTGTGGCAGGACGGGGAGAAGCCCCTCTTCGATCGGGGCCGCGTCGAGGGTCGTGAAGAGGACGATCAGGGACCGGCGAGGGGCCGACCGGAGAGTGGTCGCGGTGAGGCCACGCGCGTCTGTCTCCACCAGCTCCGGTTCCACGGTTGCCAGGGCGTTGACCAGGGAAGGAAGGAGGTCGCCCGCGGTGCGGCCCTGGAGCAGGGCGCGTACCCGGCGGTCGTAGGCGAGGAGGTCGACGCGGTCGCCCGCGCGGGAGGCCAGGGCGGCCAGGAGCAGGGCGGCGTCCATGGAGGCGTCGAGGCGCGGGGCGTCTCCCACGCGACCGGCCGAAGTACGGCCGGTGTCGAGGACGAGCAGGATGTGCCGGTCGCGTTCGGGGCGCCAGGTGCGTACGGCGACGGTGGAGTGGCGGGCCGTCGCGCGCCAGTCGATGGAACGGGTGTCGTCGCCGGGGACGTACTCGCGCAGGCTGTCGAACTCCGTACCCTCGCCGCGGGTGAGGACGCTGGTGCGGCCGTCGAGTTCGCGGAGCCGGGACAGCTTGGAGGGGAGGTGCTTGCGGCTGGTGAACGGGGGGAGGACGCGGACGGTCCAGGGGACCCGGTGGGTGCCCTGGCGGGTGAGGAGGCCCAGGGGGCCGTACGACCGGATCGTGACGCGGTCCGCGTGGCGGTCGCCGCGGCGGGTGGGGCGCAGGCGGGTGGTCACCCGGCGGCGTTCGCCGGCGGGAACGGTCAGGCTGTGGCGGGAGGCCGCCGTCTCGGTACCGGGCTGCCAGCTGCTGGGCGGCCAGGCGTCGCGCAGGCGGGCCCGGAGCGGGCGCCGCGAGGGGTTGGTGACCGTCAGGGTCACGTCGGCGGTGTCGCCCAGACGGGCGGAGGTGTCCCCGGAGCGGGTGAGGCCGAGGCGGCGTACGGGGGCGGCCAGGGCGAAGTCGCAGGCGCAGACCGCGGCCAGCGGGGCGTTGACCGCGAGGATGCCCGTCCAGCTGGGGTCCAAGATGCCGACGGGGACGGAGGCCAGGGCCGCGATGAGCGCGGCGCGTCCGGTGAGTGCCATCAGCGGGGAACGGGGACGTGGGCGAGGATCGCGTTGATGACCGAGTCCGCGGTCACGCCCTCCATCTCGGCCTCCGGACGGAGTTGTACGCGGTGCCGGAGGGTGGGGAGGGCCAGAGCCTTCACGTCGTCGGGGGTGACGTAGTCGCGGCCGGTGAGCCAGGCCCATGCGCGGGCCGTCGACAGCAGGGCCGTGGCGCCGCGCGGGGAGACGCCGAGGGTGAGCGACGGCGACTCTCGGGTGGCGCGGCAGACGTCGACGACGTAGGCGGTGATCTCCGGCGAGACGGTCGTCTTGGCGGCCTCCGCGCGGGCGGCCTCCAGGTCGGCGGCGCTCGCGACGGGGCGTACGCCGGCGGCGTGCAGGTCGCGCGGATTGAAGCCGGCCGCATGCCGGGTGAGGACGTCGATCTCGTCCTGGCGGGTGGGCAGGGGGACGGTGAGTTTGAGGAGGAAGCGGTCCAGCTGGGCTTCCGGGAGGGGGTAGGTGCCCTCGTACTCGACCGGGTTCTGGGTGGCCGCGACGAGGAAGGGATCGGGGAGCGGGCGGGGCGTGCCGTCCACCGTGACCTGGCGTTCCTCCATGGCTTCGAGGAGGGAGGACTGGGTCTTCGGGGGCGTGCGGTTGATCTCGTCGGCGAGGAGGAGGTTGGTGAAGACCGGGCCGGGCTGGAAGGAGAACTCGGTGGTGCGGGCGTCGTAGACCAGGGAGCCGGTGACGTCGCTCGGCATCAGGTCGGGGGTGAACTGGACGCGTTTGGTGTCGAGTTCGGTGGCCGCGGCGAGGGTGCGGACGAGCAGCGTCTTGGCGACCCCGGGGACGCCTTCGAGGAGGACGTGGCCGCGGCAGAGCAGGGCTACGACGAGACCGGTCACGGCGGCGTCCTGGCCGACCACGGCCTTGGCGATCTCGGCGCGCAGGGCTTCGAGGGCGGCGCGGGCGTTGCCCGGGGCCGCGGTCTGCCCGGCGTTGTCAGTGGTCGGGTCCATCATGGACGGCGTACCTCTCTTTCGAGGGCGTCGAGTTGGTCGGCGAGTGCGATCAGGGCCGCGTCGTCACCGGGCGGCGGGCCGAAGAGGAGGGTGTGCAGGGCTTGTCCGTCGCCGTGTGCGCCGTGGAGGTGGGCGGACAGGGCAGGAAGCAGGGACTCGGGCGAGTCTGCCTGGGGGACGGGGACGCCTACGAGAGGGGCGAGGCGGGTGCGGGTGGCGGAGCGAAGAGCGGTGGCGGCGCGGTCGCGGGCGTTCGCCTTGCGGTAGAGGCGGGCGCGGCCTTCGACGGTTTCGGAGGCGCGGATCGCGACGGGGAGTTTTTCGGGCACCAGGGGGCCGAGTCGGCGTGCCCGCCACAGGGCGGCGAGGGCAGCGGCGATGAAGAGTTGCAGGGTGCCCCAGAGCCAGCGGGACGGGAGCAGGTCGAAGAAGCCGCGTTCGTCGTCCGGGTCCGGGAGGTCGGAGAGGGAGGGGAGGTACCAGACCAGGTGGTCGCGGGAGCCGAGGAGCTGGAGGGCGAGCGAGGCGTTGCCGTGCTCGTCGAGGTGGTTGTTGAAGAGGATGTCGCGGGCGCCGAGGACGACGGTGTCGCCGGGGGTGCCCTCAGCGGACGCCGTCGCGGACGGGTCGGGGATGCGCAGGAGGGTGGCCAGGCGCCGGCTGGGATAGCAGGCGTCGGCTTCGAGGTGGGTGCTGTAGCGGATGCCGCCGGTGTCGGCGCTGCCCGCGCGCCGTGCGGCGGGCAGGTCGCAGGCGGGGGCCAGCGTCGAGTCGACGCTGAGCGCGGGGTCGGCGGTGACGCCGGGGGCGAGGCGTTCGACGGCAGCGCCGCCGGGGGCGACCAGGACGGTGCGTCCGCCGGAGCCGGACGTCGCCGAGTGCAGTCCCGTCTGCTGGCGCTCCGTCAGGAGGTCGGGCACGGCGACCAGCAGGGTGGTGTCGGGTCCGGCCGCGGCCCGCGCTTCGTCCAGGGTGGTGACCACGCGCGTGGAGACGCCCCGGTCGGCGAGGAGTTCGGCGACGGCGCGGCTGCCGTAGGGGTCGGCGGAGCGCGGGTCGAGCTCGCCGTGCCGGGCGTCGGAGCGGACGACCGCGATGCCGACGGCCCCGACGAGCAGCAGGACGAGGGCGAGTGCGATGCCCCGCGCGCGGGTCCACACCTGGCGGGCGGTGGGCGAGGCCGCGGTGGTGGGGAGCGTGGCCTCGGTGGTCATTCGGCGGCTCCCCGGCGGGTGTCCCGGTCCGCGGCGTCGCCCGTGCGGCGGCCGGCCGTGCTGCTCGCCAGGTGCGGTTTGCTGCGGTCCAGATCGTGGTCGAGTTCGGTGAGGTGCCGGTACGACTCCTCGCTGCCGGGCCGGCCGCCGTACGCGACGTCGTCGAAGTCCCGTGCGGCGGCGCGCAGCCGGTCCTTGTGGTCGGGCAGGGCCCGGCCTGCCTCGGTGGCCGCCTCGTCGGCGGTGCGGCCGGGGCGGATGTCGAGCAGGGCGCGTTCCTCGAGGGCGCGGACGACGGCCCGCATGCGTTCCTGGACGGCTTGGTTCCAGTGTCCCTGGGAGGCGTGTGCCTGGGCGGCGGCGCGGTGGTCGGCGGCGCTGCGGGGACGGTCGTCGAAGAGGGCGGGGGCGGAGACGGGTCCGCGGCGCGGGGTGCCCAGGCGCCACCAGAGGGCGCCCAGCGCCGCCAGGACGGCCACGACGACGACCACCAGGCCCAGCGTTCCCCCGGGCGTCGCGGTGGACGCCTTGCCGAACAGCTCCTCGATCCAGTCCCAGAAGGCGTTCAGGGCCCGCTGGAACCAGCTGGGGTCGTTCTCGTGGTACATCCGCTTGGACAGCTCGCGGCGCGCGGCGTCCCGCGCGGGGTCGCGCGGGATCGTCACCGGTGGTTCGTCGCCGGAGCGCGACACCGTTCGTGCGGCGGTGCGTGCCAGCACCTCCGTGAGCACTCCCCCCGCCGGACTCACCCCGTCAGCTCCCCGGGACGGCGCCGGAGGCACCGGAGCCCTGCGGGCCGGATCCCTGCGGCCCGGCGGCGCGGGTCAGTTCGAGGTCGAGGGCCTCGCGGCGGATGCGCTGGTCGATGTAGAGCAGCACGGTCACGCCCGCAGTGATCGGGAAGGTGATCATGGAGCCGATCACCGAGCCGATGCCGCTGACCACGAGGAAGGTCCAGCCGAGGTCGCCGGTGCCCTCCAGGAAGCCGCCGATGCCGTCGCCGCCGAGTGTCGCGGCGAGGAAGGCGAAGGGGATGACGATGATCGACGCGACGACGTTGGCGATGACCGTGGCGAGCAACTGGATGCCGAAGACGCGCCACCAGGAGCCGCGCACCAGCTTCACCGAGCGGCCCATCGCCTTCTTGATGCCCTGCTTCTCCAGCATCAGCGCGGGGGACGCCAGCGAGAAGCGGACCATGAGCCAGACCGCGACGACGCCGCCCGCCAGGAAGCCCAGGGCGGTCAGGGCCACTCCGGCCTCGCCACCCGCGGTGGCGGTGACGAGGAGACCGGGTGTCATACCGGCCGTGACGAGTCCGGCGACGATGAGGAGCAGCAGGAGGATCAGGCCGAACAGCTTCAGCACCTGGGGGCGGGCGTCTCGCCAGGCCTCGCCGGTGGTCACCGGCCTGCCGAGTACGGCGCGGCTGGTGACGGTGGTGAGCAGGGCCGTGGCCAGTACGGTGCCGATCAGGGAGATCAGGAAGATGACCCCCGAGTTGATCGTGGTGTCGGCCAGCGCGTCGCCGAGTTCGCTCAGGGTGGCGTCGGGGTCGTTGAGGGCCTCGCTGCCGGTGTCGTCCAGGACGAGGCCCTGGAGCAGCACGACGATGACCTCGGTGAAGATGGCGACGGTCAGGGAGATGCCGAGGACGGTGCGCCAGTAGGTGCGCATGGTCGAGACGGCACCGTCGAGGATCTCGCCGACGCCGAGCGGGCGGAGCGGGATCACGCCGGGCTTGGCCGCGGGCGGGGGGCCGCCCCAGCCGCTTCCCCAACCGCCGTGTCCACCGGGGGCGCCGTAGCCGCCGTAGCCCCCGCCCTGGCCGCCGTAGCCGCCGGGGCGCCCGGGGCCGCCGTAGCCTCCGTAGCCGCCTCCGGGGGGTCCGGGGGGCGGGGTGCCCCAGCCCGGGCCGGGCGGTGGGGGAGGCGGGGCCTGGCCCCGGTCCCCGGGGCCGGTGGGAGCGGACCACTGGCCGGGGGGCGGCTGCTCCTTGGACCACTTCGTGCCGGGGCTCGTCGGTTCCGCACCCGGCCGGTCCGCGGGCGGCGCGGGCTGATCGGGGCCGGCGGGGCGGTCGGCGGGCTCGGCGGGGCCGGACGCGCCGGGCTCGTGCCCGTCGGACGGGGCGGATCCGGGCGATGCCCAGCCCGGAGTGTCGTTCATCGTCGCTCCTTCACGGTGCGCGTCCGCGGTCGCGGCGGCAGGTTGGCAGCCATCGTGCCATGGGGGCGTCGGGTGCGGACCGGCCGCGGTGGGGGCTGCGCACCTTCAATTGTCCGTCGTGCAGGGGGCAGACTGACCGCATGGCTGATCAGGACGCGCGAAACGGCGAGGGCAAGCGGCCCACCGGGATACCGGCCCTTCGCTGGGAGGAACCCCCCGAGGGTCCGGTGCTGGTGCTGCTGGACCAGACCAGGTTGCCCGCCGAGGAGGTCGAGCTGGTCTGCACGGACCCGGCCGCGCTGGTGGAGGCGATCCGCTCGCTCGCCGTGCGCGGGGCACCGCTGCTGGGCATCGCGGGCGGCTACGGGGTCGCGCTCGCCGCCGTACGGGGCTTCGAGGTCGAGGAGGCCGCGGTGGCGCTGGCGGGGGCGCGCCCGACCGCGGTGAACCTCGCCGTCGGGGTGCGCCGGGCGCAGGCCGCGCACCGGGAGGCGCTCGGCAGGACCGGTGACACCCGGCAGGCCGCCCGGGCGGCGCTGTCCGCGGCAAGGGCGCTGCACCGGGAGGACACCGAGGCCAGCGCCCGGATGGCCGCGCACGGACTGGCGCTGCTCGACGAGCTGCTGCCCGCCGGAGGGCACCGCGTCCTCACGCACTGCAACACCGGGTCGCTGGTGTCGGGCGGTGAGGGGACCGCCTTCGCGGTGGCGCTCGCGGCACATCGGTCGGGACGGCTGCGACGCCTGTGGGTGGACGAAACGCGTCCCTTGCTGCAAGGTGCTCGCCTGACGGCATACGAGGCGGCCCGCAACGACATGGCGTACACCTTGCTCACCGACAACGCGGCGGGTTCGCTGTTCGCGGCGGGTGAGGTGGACGCGGTACTGATCGGTGCGGACCGCATCGCGGCCGACGGTTCGGTGGCGAACAAGGTGGGGAGCTATCCGCTCGCGGTGCTCGCGCGGTACCACCATGTGCCGTTCGTCGTGGTGGCTCCGGTCACGACGGTGGATACGGACACGCCGGACGGGGCGTCCATCGAAGTGGAACAGCGCCCCGGATATGAAGTGACCGAGGTCACAGCACCTCAGGTGCCGGTGGCGGGAGCGGGAGGCGGGATTCCGGTGGCACCCCTGGGGACCCAGGCGTACAACCCGGCGTTCGATGTGACTCCGCCCGAACTGGTGACGGCGATCGTCACCGAGGAGGGTGTGGTTTCGCCCGTGACGACCGAGGCCCTGGCCTCGCTGTGTGCCAGGTCACGCCAGGTAACGATTAGCTAATGGGATGATGTCGTTTATGAAGGGACGAGTCCTTGTCGTCGACGACGACACCGCACTGGCCGAGATGCTCGGCATTGTGCTGCGTGGTGAGGGTTTTGAGCCGTCTTTCGTAGCCGACGGCGACAAGGCGCTGGCCGCCTTCCGGGAGACCAAGCCCGACCTGGTGCTGCTCGACCTGATGCTGCCCGGACGGGACGGCATCGAGGTGTGCCGCCTGATCAGGGCGGAGTCGGGTGTGCCGATCGTGATGCTGACGGCGAAGAGTGACACCGTCGACGTCGTGGTGGGTCTGGAGTCGGGCGCCGACGACTACATCGTGAAGCCGTTCAAACCGAAGGAGCTGGTGGCCCGGATCCGGGCGCGGCTGCGGAGGTCGGAGGAACCGGCGCCGGAGCAGCTCGCCATAGGCGATCTGGTCATCGACGTGGCCGGTCACTCCGTGAAGCGGGACGGACAGTCGATCGCGCTGACGCCGCTGGAGTTCGACCTGCTGGTGGCGCTGGCCCGCAAGCCGTGGCAGGTGTTCACGCGCGAGGTGCTCCTCGAGCAGGTCTGGGGCTACCGGCACGCCGCCGACACCCGCCTGGTCAACGTGCACGTCCAGCGGCTGCGCTCCAAGGTCGAGAAGGATCCGGAGAAGCCGGAGATCGTGGTGACCGTCCGCGGCGTCGGCTACAAGGCCGGACCGAGCTGACATGGCCAGGGACAGTGCCGCTTCGGCGCCCGGGTCCGGGGCCCGCGCCGGACGGCCTGTCGGCCACCGGAGCGCCGGCTCCCGCCTCTTCGGCCGTGTGCTGGAGGGCGGGCTGCTGCACGGCGGGGTGCAGGGCAGCCCGGTGCTCCGTCTGTTCATGCGCTGGGTGCGCCGTCCCCTGCTGCCGGTCATGCGGCTGTGGCGGCGCAACATCCAGCTCAAGGTCGTCGCCACCACCCTGCTGATGTCGCTGGGCGTCGTGCTGCTGCTCGGCTTCGTGGTGATCGGCCAGGTCCGCAACGGACTGCTGGACGCCAAGGTGAAGGCCTCCCAGAGCCAGGCCACCGGTGGTTTCACGGCGGCCAAGCAGAAGGCCGAGGAGGCGGCGAGCACCAACGGCGACGACGGCACTCCCGCGGACGGGCGTCCCTCGCAGAACGTCATCCAGTGGATGAGCGAGCTGGTGAAGTCGCTCTCCAGCGGTGGCCAGAGCGCCTTCGACGTGGTCACCCTCCCCATGGGCGGGGAGAGCGGCAGCGGACGCGGTCCGCGCGCCTCCGGATCGGTCGACTGGGCGGTGAGCGTCCCCGAGGCCCTGCGGGAGCGGATCGACGGCGACACCGCGGCCGCCCAGAGCTACACCCGGATCGTCTACAACTCCGACCAGGCGTCCCAGCCGGGACTGGTCATCGGCAAGCAGGTCAACGACCCGAACGGCGAGCCGTACCAGCTGTACTACCTCTTCCCGCTCACCCAGGAGGAGAAGTCGCTCAGCCTGGTCAGGGGCACTCTGGCGACCGCCGGGCTCTTCGTCGTCGTGCTGCTCGGCGCCATCGCCTGGCTGGTGGTGCGCCAGGTCGTCACGCCGGTTCGGATGGCGGCGAGCATCGCCGAGCGGCTGTCCGCGGGGCGGTTGCAGGAACGGATGAAGGTCACCGGCGAGGACGACATCGCCCGGCTCGGCGAGGCCTTCAACAAGATGGCTCAGAACCTCCAGCTCAAGATCAGCCAGCTGGAGGACCTGTCGCGGATGCAGCGGCGGTTCGTCTCCGACGTGTCGCACGAGCTGCGCACGCCGCTGACGACCGTACGGATGGCGGCCGACGTCATTCACGACGCGCGCGTGGACTTCGATCCGGTGACCGCGCGGTCGGCCGAACTGCTCGCCGACCAGCTGGACCGGTTCGAGACGCTGCTCGCCGACCTGCTGGAGATCAGCCGGTTCGACGCGGGCGCCGCCGCGCTGGAGGCGGAGCCGATAGACCTCAGGGAGGTCGTACGGCGCGTCGTCAGCGGCGCGGAGCCGCTCGCCGAGCGCAAGGGGACGCAGATACGCCTCTCCGGCGACCAGCAGCCCGTCGTGGCCGAGGCGGACGCCCGGCGGGTCGAGCGCGTGCTGCGCAACCTCGTCGTCAACGCCGTCGAGCACGGCGAGGGCCGGGACGTCGTCGTCAAGCTCGCCGCCGCCGGGGGCGCCGTCGCCGTCGCGGTGCGCGACTACGGCGTCGGACTCAAGCCGGGCGAGGCCACCCGGGTCTTCAGCCGCTTCTGGCGGGCCGACCCGGCACGCGCGCGTACCACCGGCGGTACGGGGCTGGGGCTGTCGATCGCCCTGGAGGACGCGCGACTGCACGGCGGCTGGCTGCAGGCCTGGGGCGAGCCCGGCGGTGGCTCGCAGTTCCGGCTGACGCTGCCCAGGACGGCGGACGAGCCGCTCAGGGGCTCGCCGATACCGCTGGAGCCGACGGACTCGCGCCGCAACCGCGGGCTCAACGACGCCGGCCTCGCCGACCCGGCGGTGGCGCGCGGCACGGTCAAGTCGGTCGGCGTCCCGGCGCAGGTGCCGGCGGGGCAGGTCTCCGCGGTGCCCGCGCGGGGGCCGATAACGCCGAGGCAGGCCACGGTGGCACCCACGGCGGATCCGACGGCACTGCCGGGCAACGGCGCGCGCGTGGTGCCGAGGCCCGTGTCGGGGGCGCGGAGGCAGGACGGCGGGCCGGCACCGGAGGCGGCGGGCCGCCAGGACGCCGGTCCCGAGGACTCGAGCAGGCAAGGGGAGGCATCTCGTGGGCGCTGACCGCGGGAGGGGCGGTCGGCGGGGGCCGGCACGCGTGGTGGCGTACGCCGTCGGCGGTGTCGTACTGCTGGCCGGATGTGCGGCCATGCCCGACAGCGGGGATCTCAGGGGTGTGGAGTCCACGCCCCGGCAGGACCCGCAGGTGCGGGTGTTCGCGATGCCGCCGCGGGACGACGCCCCGCCCGCCGACATTGTGCAGGGCTTCCTGGAGGCGCTGACCAGCGACGATCCGCACTATGAGACGGCGCGCAAGTACCTGACCGGCGACGCCGCGAAGAACTGGCGGCCGGACGATTCGGCGACGGTGCTCGCGGGCGGGCCGGGAACGGAGTCCGACCACTCGGGCAACCGCGAGGACGCCAACGACTACTCGGTCACGCTGACCGGCACCAAGGTCGCCACGGTCGACGCGCAGCAGTCGTACGCGCCGGCCGACGGCACGTACCGCGAGTCGGTGCACCTCACCCGGGACGGCAAGTCCAAGCAGTGGCGCATCGATTCGCTGCCGACGGGCGTCGTCATGGGCAAGTCGGACTTCCAGCGCAACTACATGTCGGTCAACCGGTACTACTTCGCCTCGAACACCCCGGTGAGGGCGGACGCCGAGACGGGACCGGTGCGGGAGCCGGCGGCCGTCGCCGATCCCGTCTACGTGCGCCGGCGGGTGGATCCGATGACCCAGGTGGTGCGTTCCCTGCTCAGCGGGCCGACGAGCCTGCTGGGCCCCGTGGTCAGGTCCAGCTTCCCGACCGGGACGGCGCTGGCGAAGAACGCCGGCTCGCTGACCCCCGACGACCGCAGCAAGCTGACCGTTCCGCTGAACGACAAGGCGGCGCGGGCCGGTGCGGACAAGTGCGACGAGATGGCCGCGCAGCTCCTGTTCACGCTGCAGAACCTCACCCCGGCGGTGCAGGAGGTCGAGCTGCGCTCGGGCGGTAAGCCGTTGTGTTCGCTCTCCGAGGACCGCGCCGAGACGGTGGCGACGCGCGGCTCTGCGCAGCCGCCCGACTACCTGTACTTCGTCGACGACCAGGACCGCCTGGTACGGATCGCGGCCGGCAGCAACGGGACCCGGGCCGAACCCGTGCCCGGACCGCTGGGCGAGGGCCAGCAGGCCCTGCGGTCGGTGGCGGTGTCGCGCGATGAACACAGCGCCGCCGGGATCGGTCTCGACAACAAGTTGCTGTACGTCGGTTCGCTGGTGTCGGGCGGTTCGCTCGGCGACCCCGTGCTGACCAGCCAGGGCAAGACGGAGTCGGACCGGCTGACCCCGCCCAGCTGGGATGCGCAGGGCGACCTGTGGATCGCCGACCGCAACCCGGCCGACCCGCGGTTGCTGCTGCTGCAGGAGGGCGCGGGCGATCCGGTGGAGGTGCGGACCCCGGGCCTCGACGGGCGTGTCCAGGCCGTGCGGGTGGCCGCAGACGGGGTGCGGATCGCGCTCGTCGTGGAGAAGGACGGCGAGCGGTCGCTGCTCATCGGGCGGATCGAACGGGACGGGAAGGCGGGCGACGTGCCCGCGGTCACCGTGCTCGAACTGCGCTCCGCGACCCCCGAGCTGGAGGAGGTCACGGCCATGTCCTGGGCCGGCGACGCCCGGCTCGTAGTGGTGGGCCGCGAGCGCGGGGGCGTCCAGCAGATCGGATACGTCCAGGTCGACGGCTCGACGCCGGAGGCATCGGTGCCAGCGGCCCTGACCGGCGTCAAGGAGATCGCCGCGACCGAGGACGAGCGGCTGCCGCTGGTGGCGTATTCGGAGGACCTCATCGTGCGGCTGCCGTCCGGGCTGCAGTGGCAGAAGGTGACGGAGGGGACCGCGCCGGTCTATCCGGGGTGAGGCGTCCCGTCCGGCCGGGGTGGGGCGTCCCGTCAGCGGGGTGGGGCGTCCGCCGTTTCGTGGCCCGACGGGTTTTCCACAGGCGGTCGGCCGACGTTTTCCACAGGCCTGGCGGGGCTTCGCAGGCAGGGGCACAGTGGTGGCCATGCGCGGATTGCGGACATGCCTCACAGGGCGGACATGGCGGAGAGGGTGGGCGGACCTCACGGACCTGGTGCTGCCCGCCGAGTGCGGGGGCTGCGGCACCTCTCGGGCGGTGCTGTGCCCCCGGTGCCGTACGGCGCTGAGCGGAGCCCCGCCGTGCCGCGTGCGTCCGGAGCCGGAGCCGCCCGGCCTGCCCGCGGTGCACGCGGCGGCGCCGTACGCGGACGAGGTGCGGGCGGCTTTGCTGGCCCACAAGGAGCGGGGCGTGCTGGCCCTCGCGGCACCGCTCGGCGTGGCGTTGGCGCAAGCGGTGCGGGCGGGTCTCAGGGCGGCGGGGACGGACGCCGGTGACGTGGGGTCCGGTGCGGTGGGGGCCGGAGTGGCGGGTCCCGCTCGGGTGCGGGGACCGGTGCTGCTCGTGCCCGTGCCGTCGGCACGCAGAGCGGTGCGGACGCGGGGGCACGATCCGGCGCGGCGGATCGCCCTCGCGGCGGCGGCGGAGCTGCGGCGCACCGGGACGTCCGCCCGGGTGCTCGCCGTACTGCGGCAGCGGTACGCCGTGGCCGACCAGTCGGGGCTCGACGCCCGGCGGCGGCTGGACAATCTCGCCGGCGCGCTGGCGGTGGCTCCGGGCGGTGGCGGGCTGCTGCGCGGCGGTGGGACGGTCGTCCTGGTCGACGACCTGATGACGACGGGGGCGTCGCTCGCCGAGGCGGCCCGTGCGGTGCGGGCGGCGACGGCCGCCCCCGTTGAGTCGCGGGCGGGTCCGGCCGCGTACGGGACGGCGAGATCGGCTGTGTATCCGGCCGAGGCAGGGGAAGGCAGAGAGGAACGGAAGACCGGACCCCGAATGGCGGGTCCATACGGAGGCGGTGGCGTGATCCGTGAAGCGATCTGCGCGGCAGTGGTCGCGGCTTCACCAGATTCTTTCGAAATAAACCGGAACTGACTGAGAACTTACGTCGTTGCAGGTAATGAGGGAGTCAATTCACCGGAACGGAGGTACGCCGCGGTAGAGGGTGACGACATCCGTCCGGGCGAGATATGTTCGGTTGTGAGGCAAAGCCGCAGGCCACACCTCTCAAATCCGAATGCCGTGCTGCGGGTTTTACCGTCATCACCCGCACCGGTGGAGTGGAGATCCCGCCCGCGGGGGAGGAGGTGGACGTCACCGAGTCCGAGGTTTCGGGATGGACCGGAACCTGGTGCAAAAGGGAGATGCTCCGCCGTCGAAGCGGAGCGATCCGGGAACGGAGTTCTGCGTGGACATCGTCGTCAAGGGCCGCAAGACCGAGGTGCCCGAGCGGTTCCGGAAGCACGTGGCCGAGAAGCTGAAGCTGGAGAAGATCCAGAAGCTCGATGGCAAGGTGATCAGCCTCGACGTCGAGGTGTCCAAGGAGCCGAACCCCCGGCAGGCCGACCGCTGTGACCGAGTGGAGATCACGCTCCGCTCCCGCGGTCCGGTGATCCGGGCGGAGGCGGCGGCGAGCGACCCCTACGCGGCGCTCGACCTGGCGGCGGAGAAGCTCGGCGCACGGCTGCGCAAGCAGCACGACAAGCGCTTCTCGCGCCGCGGCGCACGCCGGATCTCGGCGGCCGAGGTCGCCGACCACGTACCCGGCGCGGCGACACTCAACGGGAACGGCGACGTCGTCCCGACGGAGAAGCAGGACGGCGTACCCACCAAGAAGATCGGCTCGCTGGAGGTCCAGGGCGACGGTCCGCTCGTCGTCCGGGAGAAGACCCACGTGGCCGCACCCATGTCCCTCGACCAGGCGCTCTACGAGATGGAGCTGGTCGGGCACGACTTCTACCTGTTCGTCGACTCCGAGACGAAGGAGCCCAGTGTCGTCTACCGGCGGCACGCCTACGACTACGGCGTGATCCACCTGACCACGGACACGATGGTCACTTCGGCGCACGCCCCCGACGCGGGCGATGCGCTCGGCGGCTGACACACGCCGCCGGGTGACAGCGGTTCGGTGCCCCTGGAGCGCGTGTGCGCCCCCAGGGGCACCGGTGTGCGACGGTGCGCGAGGGTGTGCGACCCCAGAGCTGCCCGTTCGGTCACCCCGCTGTCGGCCGGGCATGGAATCATGGCGGCAACGGCCCAACCGGTGGGTCGTTGCTCTGGGTTGGCGATGGCTCAGGACCACGTGCCACAGCCTTCAGGGGGAGGAACGATGGCGGACAGTTTCGGACCGATGCGGGGCGCGGGCGTCGACCACGGGATCGACGACAGGGTCGCCGGCATGGGCCCGGACGCGGGCTCCGCACGCGAGGAGCCGATCAGGGTGCTGGTCGTGGACGACCACGCCCTCTTCCGCCGCGGCCTGGAGATCGTGCTCGCGGCCGAGGAGGACATCCAGGTCGTCGGAGAGGCCGGTGACGGCGCCGAGGCCGTGGAGAAGGCGGCCGACCTGCTGCCGGACATCGTCCTGATGGATGTGCGGATGCCCAAGCGGGGCGGTATCGAGGCCTGCACCTCCATCAAGGAGGTGGCCCCCAGTGCCAAGATCATC
Organism: Streptomyces sp. NPDC111628; assembly: GCF_055635195.1. Classification (NCBI taxonomy): domain Bacteria; kingdom Bacillati; phylum Actinomycetota; class Actinomycetes; order Kitasatosporales; family Streptomycetaceae; genus Streptomyces; species Streptomyces sp. NPDC111628. The sequence continues at coordinate 14,393 of NZ_JBVKBZ010000004.1, forward strand.
ATGCTGACGATCAGCGACGAGGAGGCCGACCTCTACGACGCGATCAAGGCGGGCGCGACCGGTTATCTCCTCAAGGAGATCTCGACGGACGAGGTGGCCACCGCCATTCGCGCGGTGGCCGACGGACAGTCCCAGATCAGTCCGTCCATGGCCTCGAAACTGCTGACCGAGTTCAAGTCGATGATCCAGCGCACCGACGAACGCCGGCTGGTGCCCGCGCCCCGGCTCACGGATCGCGAGCTGGAGGTCCTCAAGCTGGTCGCCACGGGAATGAACAACCGGGACATCGCCAAGGAACTGTTCATTTCCGAGAACACCGTGAAGAACCACGTGCGCAACATCCTGGAGAAACTCCAGCTGCACTCCAGGATGGAGGCCGTGGTGTACGCGATGCGGGAGAAGATTCTCGAGATCCGGTGAGTTGGTGACCCGGTGAGCCGTTCCGGTCAGTCGAGCAGCCGGGCCAGCTCCCGGACCAGTGGCTCACGCAGATCCGGAGTCTCGACCCGCTCCACACGTACGTTCGTGCAGTCCACCCAGCTCGCCGCCTCGACGAGTGCCTGGGCCACCGCCGGGGCCGCCTTCGGGCCGTCCAGCGTGACCTGCTTGGCGACCAGGGTGCGCCCCTCGCGGGCCGGGTCCACCCGGCCGACGAGCCGGCCGCCGGCCAGGACCGGCATCGCGAAGTAGCCGTGCACCCGCTTCTGCCGGGGTACGTAGGCCTCCAGCCGGTGGGTGAAGCCGAAGATCCGCTCCGTGCGCGCCCGCTCCCAGATCAGCGAGTCGAAGGGGGAGAGCAGCGTCGTGCGGTGACGGCCCCGCGGGGTCGTCACCAGGGCCGCCGGGTCCGCCCAGGCGGGACGGCCCCAGCCCGCCACCGTAACCGGCACCAGGCCCGAGTCGGCGATCACCGCGTCGACCTGCTCGGCCTTGAGACGGTGGTAGTCCGCGATGTCCGCGCGCGTGCCGACGCCCAGGGACTGGCCGGCCAGGCGGACCAGGCGGCGCAGGCACTCCGTGTCGTCCAGGTCGTCGTGCAGCAGTGCGGCCGGGACGGCGCGCTCCGCCAGGTCGTACACCCGCTTCCAGCCGCGGCGCTCCACGCACACCACCTCGCCGTACATGAGCGCGCGCTCGACGGCGACCTTCGTGCCCGACCAGTCCCACCACTCGCTGGTCCTCTTCGCGCCGCCCAGGTCCGTCGCGGTGAGGGGGCCCTCCTCGCGGAGCTGCTTGACGACGCGGTCGTAGTCGCCGTCGGGGAGGTGGTGGTTCCAGTGCGGGCGGTTGCGGTACGCGCGGCGGCGGAAGGCGAAGTGGGGCCACTCCTCGATCGGGAGGATGCAGGCGGCGTGGGACCAGTACTCGAAGGCGTGGGTGTCCGTCCAGTAGGAGTCGTCGACGGTCCGGCGGCCGACCGCGCCGAGGCGGGCGTAGGGGATCAGCTCGTGGGAGCGGGCCAGGACCGAGATCGTGTCGAGCTGCACCGCGCCCAGGTGACGGAGGACGCCGCGGACGCCCGCGCGGCGGTCGGGGGCACCGAGGAAGCCCTGTGCGCGGAGGGCGAGGCGGCGGGCCTCGTCTGCGGACAGTTCCGTGGCGGGGGGCGGGAGGGTCGTCATACGTCCGCACGATAGGGGGTGGGTCTGACAGTGGGGCGTGCGGTGCGGTGAGGTACGGCGCGGTGAGGCGTGGGCGGTGCGGGGGACGGCGTTCGCGGGTGCCCGGTGTGGGGGCTGGGCGGGGGTGGGGACGCGGCCCGGCGTTGCGGGGTGCCGCTGCGCCCACCCGTGCCGCCCCAGCGGCACGACTGCCCGCAGCTGGGGGGGAGGGTGCGGCACGACTGGCCGCGGCTGGGGGGAGGGTGCGGCACGACTGGCCGCGGCTGGGGGGAGGGTGCGGCACGACTGGCCGCGGCTGGGGGGAGGGTGCGGCATGACTGCCCGCGGCTGGGGACCGGTGCGGGGCGACTGCCCGGAGCTACGTCGGTGTCGGGAGGTACGGGGACGTGGACGGGAGGGCGAGGTCCGAGGGGAGGAGGGAGCCGATCCAGCAGTCGCGGCGGACGCCCTTGTTGTTGATCGCGGAGCGCAACGTGCCCTCCACGGTGAAGCCCGCGCGTTGGGCCACCGCGCGGGAGGCCGTGTTGCCGACCTCGGCGCGCCACTCCAGGCGGTCCACGGCCCGCTCGGTGAAGGCCCAGCGGGCGGCGGCGACCGAGGCCTCGGTGATGTAGCCCCGGCCGCGGTGCTCCTTGGTGCTCCAGAACCCGATCTCACCGGTCCCCAGCGAGATCATCGTGACGGCGAGCATGCCCACCAGGTCCCCGGCCGGGAGGAAGAGGCCGAAGGTGAACATCGAGTCGTTCGCCCAGCCGTCGGGGACCATCTGCTCCGTGAAGCCCCGCGCGTGCTCCGGGAGGTAGGGCGAGGGGATCGTCGTCCAGCGCTGGATGTCGGGATCCTGTGCGGCGGTGTACACGGCCTCGGCGTCCCGGGGGCCGACCGTGCGCAGGACGAGGCGGTCGGTGGTGAGGGTGACGGGTTCCATCGGCCGATTCTGCGCGGCGCCCCGTGGAGGCGCCAATATTTTTGCCGTGCGTGAACATCCGGTCACCTCTCGTGCGATTCGCCGGAAGGTGCGGCACCATCCGCGGGGCCCGGACGTTGAAAGGGGTGACAGCAGACAGGGATGCTGGATGCAAGGAGCGGACGGTCCCCGTCGCAGCAGGCCTCCCGGGGCAGCGGGGTCCTCGCATACGATGGCCGTTGCCCGATCCGTCACAGGAAACCGACCGTCCCAGGCCCGACCGGCAAGGAGACCAACCCCCGTGTCCGTCCTCTCGAAGCTCATGCGTGCAGGCGAAGGCAAGATCCTGCGCAAGCTGCACCGCATCGCGGACCAGGTCAACTCCATCGAAGAGGACTTCGCTGACCTCTCCGACGCCGAGCTGCGTGCCCTCACCGACGAGTACAAGCAGCGCTACGCCGACGGTGAGAGCCTTGACGACCTGCTGCCCGAAGCCTTCGCCACCGTCCGCGAGGCCGCCAAGCGCGTCCTGGGCCAGCGGCATTACGACGTGCAGATCATGGGTGGCGCCGCCCTGCACATGGGCTACGTGGCCGAGATGAAGACCGGTGAGGGCAAGACCCTCGTCGGCACGCTGCCCGCCTATCTCAACGCCCTGTCCGGCGAGGGCGTGCACATCGTCACGGTCAACGACTACCTGGCCGAGCGCGACTCCGAGATGATGGGCCGCGTCCACAAGTTCCTCGGTCTGGACGTCGGCTGCATCCTCGCCAACCAGACGCCGGCCCAGCGCCGCGAGATGTACGGCTGCGACATCACCTACGGGACGAACAACGAGTTCGGCTTCGACTACCTGCGCGACAACATGGCGTGGTCCAAGGACGAGCTCGTCCAGCGCGGCCACAACTTCGCCATCGTCGACGAGGTCGACTCCATCCTCGTCGACGAGGCCCGTACGCCGCTGATCATCTCCGGTCCGGCCGACCAGGCCACCAAGTGGTACGGCGACTTCGCCAAGCTGGTCACCCGCCTGAAGAAGGGCGAGGCCGGCAACACCCTGAAGGGCATCGAGGAGACCGGCGACTACGAGGTCGACGAGAAGAAGCGCACCGTCGCCATCCACGAGTCGGGCGTCGCCAAGGTCGAGGACTGGCTGGGCATCGACAACCTCTACGAGTCGGTGAACACCCCGCTGGTCGGCTACCTGAACAACGCCATCAAGGCCAAGGAACTGTTCAAGAAGGACAAGGACTACGTCGTCATCGACGGCGAGGTCATGATCGTCGACGAGCACACGGGCCGTATCCTCGCCGGCCGCCGCTACAACGAGGGCATGCACCAGGCGATCGAGGCGAAGGAAGGGGTGGACATCAAGGACGAGAACCAGACGCTCGCCACGATCACCCTCCAGAACTTCTTCCGCCTCTACAAGCGCCACGACCACAACGACAAGGAACAGCCCGGTCTGTCCGGCATGACCGGTACGGCGATGACCGAGGCCGCCGAGTTCCACCAGATCTACAAGCTCGGCGTGGTGCCCATCCCGACCAACCGGCCGATGGTCCGCAAGGACCAGTCGGACCTGATCTACCGCACCGAGGTCGCGAAGTTCGAGGCCGTCGTCGACGACATCGAGGAGAAGCACCGCAAGGGCCAGCCGATCCTCGTCGGCACCACCTCGGTCGAGAAGTCCGAGTACCTCTCGCAGCAGCTCAGCAAGCGCGGCGTCCAGCACGAGGTGCTCAACGCCAAGCAGCACGACCGGGAGGCGACGATCGTCGCCCAGGCGGGCCGCAAGGGCTCCGTGACGGTGGCCACCAACATGGCCGGCCGTGGTACGGACATCAAGCTCGGCGGCAACCCCGAGGACCTCGCCGAGGCGGAGCTGCGCCAGCGCGGCCTCGACCCCGAGGAGCACATCGAGGAGTGGGCCGCGGCCCTGCCCACCGCGCTCGAGCGGGCCGAGCAGGCGGTCAAGGCCGAGTTCGAAGAGGTCAAGGACCTGGGCGGCCTCTACGTCCTCGGTACCGAGCGGCACGAGTCGCGGCGCATCGACAACCAGCTGCGCGGTCGTTCCGGCCGTCAGGGCGACCCCGGTGAGTCCCGCTTCTACCTCTCGCTGGGCGACGACCTGATGCGGCTGTTCAAGGCCCAGATGGTCGAGCGCGTGATGTCCATGGCGAACGTGCCGGACGACGTGCCGATCGAGAACAAGATGGTCACGCGCGCGATCGCGTCCGCCCAGTCGCAGGTCGAGACCCAGAACTTCGAGACCCGCAAGAACGTCCTGAAGTACGACGAGGTCCTCAACCGCCAGCGCGAGGTCATCTACGGCGAGCGTCGCCGCGTCCTGGAGGGCGAGGACCTGCAGGAGCAGATCCAGCACTTCACGAACGACACGATCGACGCGTACGTGCAGGCCGAGACCGCCGAGGGCTTCCCCGAGGACTGGGACCTCGACCGGCTGTGGGGCGCCTTCAAGCAGCTCTACCCGGTGAAGGTCACCGTCGAGGAGCTGGAGGAGGCGGCGGGCGACCGGGCCGGACTGACCGCCGACTACATCGCGGAGTCCATCAAGGACGACGTCCAGGAGCAGTACGAGGCGCGGGAGAAGCAGCTCGGCTCCGAGATCATGCGCGAGCTGGAGCGCCGGGTCGTCCTGTCGGTCCTGGACCGCAAGTGGCGCGAGCACCTCTACGAGATGGACTACCTCCAGGAGGGCATCGGCCTGCGCGCGATGGCGCAGAAGGACCCGCTGGTCGAGTACCAGCGCGAGGGCTTCGACATGTTCCAGGCCATGATGGAGGGCATCAAGGAGGAGTCCGTCGGCTACCTGTTCAACCTGGAGGTCCAGGTCGAGCAGCAGGTCGAGGAGGTCCCGGTCGAGGACGCGGCCCCGTCGCTCGACAAGGGCGCGCAGGACGCGGTTCCGGCCCAGGCGGGTGCCCGTCCGGAGATCCGGGCCAAGGGCCTCGACGCGCCGCAGCGCCGTGACCTGCACTTCTCCGCTCCGACCGTGGACGGCGAGGGCGGTGTCGTCGAGGGTGAGTTCACCGACGGCGAGCCCGCCCAGGCCCAGTCCGACGGGCTCACGCGCGCGGAGCGCCGCAAGCAGGCCAAGGGCGGGCGGCGCCGCAAGAAGTGACGGCGCGGCGCCCGCGGGCGCCGTGGCGGTGAGAAGGGCCGGTCACCCGGGGTGACCGGCCCTTCGGCCTGTCCTGGCGGCGGTCGTGTCTCCTGGCGGCCTTGTTCCGGCGGGCCGGCCGGGACGGTCAGTCGTCGTCCGCGCGGGTTCTGCGGGGGCCGCCCACCTCCACCGCCGTGCAGCGCCAGCGCAGGTCCCGGCCCCGCTCCAGGCGGAACGCCATGGCCCGCAGCCGGTCGCCCGCACCGATGCGCGCGAAGACCTCCAGGGCGCCCGGCCGGGGCTCGAAGTAGCCGATGTCGCGGACGACGGGGGAGGTGCCGCGGGTGCGCAGCGGTCCGCGTTCGGCGAGGTGGGCCAGGTCGTCGTAGGCGCGGCCGACGGTGTGGCGGAGCATCGAGTGGACGGGGCGCCGACCGCTGAGGACGCCGAGCAGGAGCTCGGCGAAGTGGTCGGTGGGGCGCAGCTGTGGGACGGGCCGGCGAGGCGTCTGAGCGGGGACGACGGGCGCCGCGGAGGGCCGGGCGATCTGTGGGTGGCCGCCGGGTGCGATCAGCCCCTGGACGGGGGCTGCGACGAGGGCCGAGGCGGCGTTCGCGGTGCGGGCGGCGACAGAGGCTGTGGTCGGGCGGTCGGCGACCGGGACCGTGGTCGGGCGGCCGGGGGCGGAGGCCGTGGCCGGGTCCGGTGCCGACTTCGGGGCGGGGGCGCCCGGGGGCCCTGTGACCGGAGCGGGCCCTGCGCCCCGGCCCGGTCCGGCCGTGGGCGGGCGGGTGTCCGCCGGCCGCGTACGCGACCGCTGCGACCGGCCCGGAGACCCCGGCGGGCGCCCACCGGACGCCGCGGCACGCACCCCGCGCGCGCCCGGCCTGCGAGGCGGCACACTGCCCGGCGCACGGGGCGGGATACCGCCGGGTTCGCCGGACAGGGTGTCTTCGGGCCCGCCGGACACGCGGGGTTCGGTGTCGCCGGGCCTACGGGACGGGGCGCCGCCGGGTCCGCCGGGCGGCGTGGCCCCCGGGTCGTACGACGGCGAGGCCCCCGGGCGGTACGACGGCGTGGCCGCCGGGGCACAGGAGGACGTGGCACCCGGGTCGCCGTAGGGCGGTGGCGGTGAGGTGGGAGGGGAGGTGGGGGCGGTGGGGCGGGGCTGGGTTCGGGTCATGACCTTGCGCATGGGGGTCCCCGTTCGGCGGCCCGGGTGATACCGGGCGGTAACTTCGCGGTCGGTGATCTTGTACGGGGTGGAGGGGCGGCACGGCAAGGACGCGGGCGGTCGGGTCGCGGGGGTCGGGAGGTTCACCTATCAGAGTGATGCGGGGGAGTGGAGAGGCCGGGACTGCGGGGTGGGGAGGGTGAATTCCGGGACCGGGGTGGACGTGTCGGAGGGCACGGGTGGGGACTCGAAAGGGGACACCCGCACGTATCCTGAAGGCTCTTCCCCGGGTCGCGCCGAGTGCTCCGACGGCGTTCCCCCGGCGTCCCCGACCACGAAAGCGGCAGACTCATGCGCGTCTACGTCCCCCTGACCCTGTCCGGCCTCGCCGAGGCGCACCGGGCGGGAGAACTGGGGGCCGGGCCGCTCGTCGCGTACGCCGTCACACCGGCGCTGCGCGAGTGGTACCTGTCGGACGACATCGAGGAGCTGGAGTACGCCGCCCTCAACCAGGCCGCCCTGGCCTCGCTGCGCGTGCTGGCGGCCGACCCGGCCGAGGCACGGCGCCGGGTCGTGCTCGCCGCAGACGTCCCCGACGGCGCCGCCGTGGCCGACCCGGACCGGGGACTCGATCCGGCGGCGCTGGGCGAGGTCCGGGTCGCCGGACCGCTGATGCTGGCCAAGGCAGCCGCGGTGCACGTCGACTCCGCCGACGCCGAGGCGGACGTGCGCGCCGCGGCCGAGGCCCTCGCCGCGGCGGACGGCGGGGACGACGACGCCCAGTTCGTCGTGGACGGCACGGAGGACCACGAGCTGCTCTGGTACGCGACGCAGGAGATCCCGAACCTGGTCTGAGCAGGAAGAACGTGACTCGGTGTCCCGATTGTCAGTGGCGCCGGGTACGTTTTCGGGCATGGGGATGCAGACGGGCGCACACATCGTGTGGGACTGGAACGGCACGCTGTTCCACGACAACGACGCGATCATCGGAGCGACGAACGCGGCGTTCGCCGAGCTGGGACTGGCGCCGATCACACTGGAGCGGTACCGGGCGCTGTACTGCGTGCCGGTGCCGAAGTTCTACGAGCGGCTGATGGGGCGGCTGCCCACCGACGCCGAGTGGAAGGTCATGGACGCGGCCTTCCAGCGCCACTACAGCGTGCACCGGAGCCGGTGCACGCTCGCGGACGGTGCCACGGAGCTGCTCACCCGGTGGCGGTCGGCGGGGCGCAGCCAGTCGATCCTCAGCATGTACGGCCACGACGAGCTGGTGCCGCTGGTCAAGGGCCTCGGGATCGAGACGCATTTCATACGCGTCGACGGCCGGACCGGGCCGTCCGGGGGCAGCAAGGCCGAGCACATGGTGCGGCACCTCGCGCAGCTGGCGCTGTCCGGGGTGGAGCCCGCTCGCACGGTGGTGATCGGGGACGCCGCCGACGACGCGGTGGCGGCCAGCCACGTGGGCGCCGGGGCGGTGCTCTACACCGGGGGGTCGCACAGCCGGGCCAGCCTCGAGGGGGTCGGGGTGCCGGTGGTGGACACGCTGGGAGAGGCCGTGGCGGTGGCGGAGCGGCTGGCGGGGTGACCGCGGCGTCCGGTACCCCGGACCACGCCGTTACCCGGGCGTAGCTGTGCGGAACGTCCAAGTCGAGGGCCCGGTTTTGTACACATGCGGCTCATGACGAGGAGCCCGTGCGGGGCGATAGCCTTGTGGCGTGATCAGCGCGATAGCTCGCGGGGGCACTGGTGCCCCTGCCCTGCGCCCGGCACCCGCGGACGACATCCGTGGCCGGGCGGCGGTCGCTGATCCTCGCGGGCGGGACGGGGCATCGAAGACCCCCGGTACGGCGCCGCGCACTCCCCGGACGGTGACGGCGAGAGCGAAGTCACACCCGGTGGGAGCGGCGACATTGGCTGATATGCCCCCGCTCCTCTCATCTTGCGGCATAGCGTCGGAGCAGACCGGACACCCCGTGTCCCGACGTCATGCCGGAAGGCAGGAGACCGTACTTCCTTCTACGTCACGCAACGGCGCGCGACAGGAGTCAGAGGACAATGCAGACCAAGCTGGACGAAGCCAAGGCCGAGCTGCTCGAAAGGGCTGCGCGGGTAGCTGAGAACAGCCCGGTCGGGGGGCACCTACCGACCGGGACGACGGGCGAGGGAACTCCGGGCACCCCGGACGGCCCGGACGGCGCCCCGGACTACGCATCCGTGTTCGCGTTCCTCCAGCGCTACTACCGGCACACCGCCCCGGAGGACCTCGCCGACCGCGACCCGGTCGACATCTTCGGGGCCGCCGTCTCGCACTACCGGCTGGCCGAGAACCGCCCGCAGGGCACGGCGAACGTCCGGGTGCACACTCCGACGGTCGAGGAGAACGGCTGGACGTGCAGCCACTCCGTCGTCGAGGTGGTCACCGACGACATGCCCTTCCTCGTCGACTCCGTGACCAACGAGCTGACCCGACAGGGTCGCGGCATCCACGTCGTCGTCCACCCGCAGATCGTGGTGCGGCGCGATGTCGCCGGCAAGCTCGTCGAGGTCCTCGCCGGTCCGCCCGCCGCCGACCTGCCGCACGACGCGCACGTCGAGTCCTGGATCCACGTCGAGATCGACCGCGAGACCGACCGCGGCGACCTGAAGCAGATCACCGCCGACCTGCTGCGTGTCCTGAACGACGTCCGCGAGACCGTCGAGGACTGGGGCAAGATGCGCGACGCTGCCGTCCGCATCGCGGACCAGCTGTCGACCGAGGCCACCCCCGAGGACCTCCCCGCGCGCGAGCTGGAGGAGGCCCGCGAACTGCTGCGCTGGCTGGCCGACGACCACTTCACCTTCCTCGGCTACCGCGAGTACCAGCTGCGCGAGGACGACTCCCTCGCCGCCGTCGCCGGTACCGGCCTCGGCATCCTGCGCTCCGACCCGCACCACGCGGCCGACGAGAGCCACCCCGTCAGCCCCTCCTTCGAGCGGCTGCCCGCCGACGCCCGGGCCAAGGCCCGCGAGCACCGGCTGCTGGTGCTGACCAAGGCGAACAGCCGGGCCACCGTGCACCGTCCCTCGTACCTCGACTACGTCGGCGTCAAGAAGTTCGACGAGAACGGCAACGTCGTCGGCGAGCGGCGCTTCCTCGGTCTGTTCTCCTCCGCCGCCTACACCGAGTCCGTCCGCCGGGTGCCGGTGGTGCGGCGCAAGGTGGAGGAGGTGCTGGAGCGGGCCGGCTTCTCGCCCAACAGCCACGACGGGCGGGACCTGCTGCAGATCCTGGAGACGTACCCGCGCGACGAGATGTTCCAGACCTCCGTGGAGGAGCTGGAGCCGATCGTCACCTCGGTGCTGTACCTCCAGGAGCGGCGCCGCCTGCGGCTCTACCTGCGCCAGGACGAGTACGGCCGCTACTACTCGGCCCTCGTCTACCTCCCCCGCGACCGCTACACCACCGGTGTCCGGCTGCGGATCATCGACATCCTCAAGGAGGAGCTCGGCGGCACCAGCGTCGACTTCACGGCCTGGAACACCGAGTCGATCCTGTCCCGGCTGCACTTCGTGGTCCGCGTCCCGCAGGGCACGGAGCTGCCGCACCTGTCCGACGTCGACAAGGAGCGCGTCGAGGCCCGGCTCGTCGAGGCCGCCCGCTCCTGGGCCGACGGGTTCGGCGAGGCGCTGACCGCCGAGTTCGGCGAGGAACGCGCCGCTGAACTGCTGCGCCACTACGGGTCCGCCTTCCCCGAGGGCTACAAGGCCGACCACGGCCCGCGCTCCGCCGTCGCCGACCTCGGCCACCTGGAGCAGCTCGACGAGGAGAAGACCTTCGCGCTGAGCCTGTACGAGCCGGTCGGCGCCGCGCCCGAGGAGCGGCGTTTCAAGATCTACCAGAAGGGCGGCTCGGTCTCCCTGTCCGCCGTACTGCCGGTGCTCAGCCGGCTCGGCGTCGAGGTCACCGACGAGCGCCCCTACGAGCTGCGCTGCGCGGACCGCACCACTGCCTGGATCTACGACTTCGGCCTGCGGATGCCCAAGGCCCCGTCCGGTGGCGCCGACTACCTCGGCGACGACGCCCGCGAGCGCGTCCAGGACGCCTTCGCCGCCACCTGGACCGGCAAGGCGGAGAACGACGGCTTCAACGCCCTCGTGCTCAGCGCGGGACTGACCTGGCGCGAGGCGATGGTGCTGCGCGCGTACGCCAAGTACCTGCGGCAGGCCGGTTCGACGTTCAGCCAGGACTACATGGAGGACACCCTCCGCAACAACGTCCACACCACCCGCCTGCTCATCAACCTGTTCGAGGCGCGGATGGCGCCGGAGCGGCAGCGTGCCGGGCGGGAGATCGTGGACGCCCTGCTCGAAGAGGTCGACGCGGCCCTCGACCAGGTGGCGAGCCTCGACGAGGACCGGATCCTGCGGTCCTTCCTCACCGTCATCAAGGCGACGCTGCGGACCAACTTCTTCCAGGAGGCGAGCGGCGGCGTGCCGCACGACTACGTCTCCATGAAGTTCGACCCGCAGGCCATCCCCGACCTGCCCGCACCGCGCCCGGCGTTCGAGATCTGGGTGTACTCCCCGCGCGTCGAGGGCGTCCACCTGCGCTTCGGCAAGGTCGCCCGCGGTGGTCTGCGCTGGTCGGACCGCCGCGAGGACTTCCGCACCGAGATCCTCGGCCTGGTCAAGGCGCAGATGGTGAAGAACACCGTCATCGTGCCGGTCGGCGCCAAGGGCGGCTTCGTCGCCAAGCAGCTGCCCGACCCGAGCGTCGACCGCGACGCCTGGATGGCGGAGGGCATCGCCAGCTACAAGACGTTCATCTCGGCGCTGCTCGACATCACCGACAACATGGTGGCCGGCGAGGTCGTGCACCCCGCCGACGTCGTCCGGCACGACGAGGACGACACCTACCTCGTCGTCGCCGCCGACAAGGGCACCGCCAAGTTCTCCGACATCGCCAACGAGGTCGCCGAGTCCTACAACTTCTGGCTCGGCGACGCCTTCGCCTCCGGCGGCAGCGCGGGCTACGACCACAAGGGCATGGGCATCACCGCCCGCGGCGCCTGGGAGTCCGTCAAGCGGCACTTCCGGGAGCTGGGTGTGGACACCCAGACCCAGGACTTCACGGTCGTCGGCATCGGCGACATGTCCGGCGACGTCTTCGGCAACGGCATGCTGCTGAGCGAGCACATCCGCCTGGTCGCCGCCTTCGACCACCGGCACATCTTCATCGACCCGACGCCGGAGGCGGCCACCTCCTACGCCGAGCGCCGCCGGCTGTTCGAGCTGCCCCGCTCCTCCTGGGAGGACTACAACACCGAGCTGCTCTCGGCGGGCGGCGGCATCTTCCCGCGCACGGCCAAGTCCATCCCGGTCAACGCGCACGTCCGCGAGGCCCTGGGCATCGAGGCGGGCATCACCAAGACGACCCCGGCCGAGCTGATGAAGGCGATCCTCAGCTCCCCGGTGGACCTGCTGTGGAACGGCGGCATCGGCACGTACGTCAAGGCGTCCACGGAGTCCAACGCGGACGTCGGCGACAAGGGCAACGACGCCATCCGCGTCGACGGCAAGGACCTGCGGGTCCAGGTCGTCGGCGAGGGCGGCAACCTGGGCCTGACCCAGCTGGGCCGGATCGAGTTCGCGCTGCAGGGCGGCCGGATCAACACCGACGCCATCGACAACAGCGCGGGCGTGGACACCTCCGACCACGAGGTGAACATCAAGATCCTGCTCAACGGTCTCGTCAAGGACGGCGACATGACCGTCAAGCAGCGCAACAAGCTGCTCGCCCAGATGACCGACGAGGTCGGCGCGCTGGTCCTGCGCAACAACTACGCGCAGAACACGGCGATCGCCAACGCGCTGGCGCAGTCCAGGGACATGCTCCACGCCCAGCAGCGCTTCATGCGGCACCTGGTCAGGGAGGGCCACCTCAACCGGGCCCTGGAGTTCCTGCCCACCGACCGCCAGATCCGCGAGCGGCTGAGCAGCGGGCACGGCCTGACCGGCCCGGAGACGGCCGTGCTGCTGGCGTACACGAAGATCACCGTCGCCGAGGAGCTGCTGCACACCTCGCTGCCGGACGACCCGTACCTCAAGGGTCTGCTGCACGCCTACTTCCCGACGGCGCTGCGCGAGCAGTTCGCCGAGCAGGTCGACAGCCACCCGCTGCGCCGCGAGATCACGACGACCGTCCTGGTCAACGACACGGTCAACACGGGCGGTACGACGTATCTGCACCGGATGCGCGAGGAGACCGGCGCGTCGCTCGAGGAGATCGTGCGGGCCCAGACCGTGGCGCGGGCGATCTTCAGCTCCTCCCCGGTGTGGGACGCGGTGGAGGCTCTGGACACCAAGGTCGACGCCGCCGTCCAGACCCGGATCCGGCTGCACTCGCGCCGCCTGGTCGAGCGCGGCACGCGCTGGCTGCTCAACAACCGGCCGCAGCCGCTGGAGCTGGCCGAGACGGTGGAGTTCTTCGCCGAGCGGGTCGAGCAGGTGTGGTCGCAGCTGCCGAAGCTGCTGCGCGGCGCGGACGCGGAGTGGTACCAGCACATCCACGACGAGCTGACCGCGGTCGGGGTGCCGGACGAGCCGGCCACGCGGGTGGCCGGGTTCTCCTCGGCCTTCGCGACGCTGGACATCGTGTCGGTGGCCGACCGCATGGGCAAGGAGCCGCTGGACGTCGCGGAGGTGTACTACGACCTCGCCGACCGGCTGGGTGTCACCCAGCTGATGGACCGGATCAGTGACCTGCCGCGGGACGACCGCTGGCAGTCCATGGCCCGCGCGGCGATCCGCGAGGACCTGTACGCGGCGCACGCGGCGCTGACCGCGGACGTCCTGGCGGTCGGCAACGGGTCGTCTACGCCGGAGCAGCGGTTCAAGGCGTGGGAGGAGAAGAACGCGGCGATTCTCGGGCGGGCACGGACGACGCTGGAGGAGATCCGCGGGTCGGACGCGTTTGATCTGTCCAACCTTTCGGTGGCTATGCGGACGATGCGGACGCTGCTGCGCACGCATTCGTAGGCGGGCGGCGTTTGCGTCGTTTGCCGTGAGAGGCGCCTCGGGCCGGGGTCGGTCCGGGGCGCCTTGGCGTGTGCGGGTGGGGTGGGGGCTGGGCGGGGGTGGGTGCGCAGCCCGGCGTTGCGGGGTGCCGCCTGCGCCCACCCGTGCCGCCCCAGCGGCACGATTGCCCGCAGGTACGGGAGCGGGTCAACGTAGGACGTTGGCCACCAGGCGGGCTGCTCTCCGCGTGCGGGGTGTCGACAGGCGGCGGGCGGCGGGGCGGAGTACCGCGGAGGTGGCGCCCACCGGGTGCCAGGTGATCTGGAGGCGGCCCGGGTTGTGGCCCTCCGGGCGGAGCGTGATCCGGTGGGGGGTGAGGCCGGTGCGGTAGGGGACGCGGGCCGTGAGGGGCGGGAAGGCCAGCGGCGCCAGGAGGATGCCCGTGTGGGTGCGGCCGCGATGCCGGAGGCGGAGCACCGGATGGCGGGTACCCGCGAAGCCGTGCAGGGGGAGGCGGGCCGCCGCCAGGTCCAGGCGGACGTGGCCCTCGAAGAGGCCGGGGCGGACAGGTGACAGGCGGAAGGGGACCGTGAGACGGCGGCGGCCGGGGGAGAGGTGGAGCACCGCGCGCTGGGGGCCGACGGGGAGGCGCAGGGCGGGGTCGTAGGTGCGGACGGTGAGGGTGACCGACGCGCCGGGGCCGCGCGTGATCTCCGTGATCTCGTGCCGGAGCAGGGCGGTGAAGAACGGGCGGGTGTCCAGTTCGAGGTCGGTCTGGTCCAGCTCGCGCCGGGCCTCGGGGGAAGCCGGGACCTCCTCGCCCCAGTACACGCGGCCGCTCTCCTCGTCCGGTGTCACCCGGCGCGGTGCCACGTCGTGGCCGAGGCCGCGGGCCGCCGTGCGTACGTCGGACAGGCGCCGGTCGCGCAGCAGCCGCAGGACGACCCGTTCGGCGCGGGGCAGCCGGGCGTAGGCGCCCTCGGCGAGCGTGTCGAGGTACGGGTTCATCAGGTCCGCGAAGGAGGCCAGCCAGGTGTCGTCCCGGTAGGGGAGGTCACCGGCGTACATCCGAAAGTCGTGCTTGAGGAACTTGAAGTCCTTGTCCTCGCGCAGCGCCTCGTGTCCGCTCTCGGCCAGGAACGCGTCGATGAGCCGCTGCACGTGGACGCGGTCGCGGACGTTGGTGAGCTTGTGCCGCTGGTTGGAGATGGAGGCGGAGTCGGAGGCCGCGTACGGGGCTATGTACCAGCGGTAGACCGGCTCGGGGACGACGGTGAACGTCTTGGCCAGGCAGTACGCCTGGGCCGAGAAGAGCTGGTCCTCGTAGTGGATGCCCTCGGGGAAGCGCAGGCCGTGCCGGTCGAGGAAGGCGCGGGCGTACATCTTGCTGGTGGAGAGGTGCTCGAAGAACAGCCGCGGGTCGGCCTCGATGCCGTCGAGGGTGCGGCGTTCGGCGACCAGGTGCGGCATCCAGGTGGTGCGGCGTCCGCCGTCCACGCGGATGCGGTGCACGGCGCCCATGGCGAAGTCCAGGTCGCGTTCGCGGTGGGCGGCGAGCAGGACCTCGACGGCGCGTTCGGGGAGTTCGTCGTCGCTGTCCAGGAACATCAGGTAGGGCGCCCGCGCGATCTCCAGGGCGCGGTTGCGCGGGGCGCTGCACCCGCCGCTGTTCTCCGGCAGCCGGAGGTAGACGACCCGCGGGTCGTGGGCGGCCAGTTCGCGGGCCACCTCCTCGGTCGCGTCGGTCGAGTGGTCGTCGCTGATGACGACCTCGATGTTGGTGTGGGTCTGGCGGAGTACGGACGCGACGGCACGGGGGAGGCGTTCGGCGTCGTTGTAGACGATGACCGTGACGGTGACGTCCGGGACGCTGAACGGGAGGAGCGTGCCCGTGGCCGGGCTCGGGCTCGTGGCTGTCCTCATGACGAGGTCGCCTCCTCGGGGCTCGGGGCCGGGGTGCGGTCCTCGACCGGCAGGACCGGGGGCAGGGTCCGCTCGTCCTCGCCGAGGAAGACCCGGCGCACGACGCGTTCGGCGGCACGGCCGTCGTCGTACTCGCAGAACCGGCGCCGGAAGGCGGTCCGGGCCTTCGTCGCGCGCTCGTCGTGCCAGGCGTCGGAGGCGAGGACCTCCGTCAGCTCCGCCTGGGTGCGGGCGACCGGTCCGGGGGCCTCGGCCATCAGGTCGAAGTAGACGCCGCGGGTGGTGCGGTAGGTCTCCCAGTCGTCGGCGTGGATGACGATCGGGCGGTCGAGGTTGGCGTAGTCGAACATGATCGACGAGTAGTCGGTGACCAGCGCGTCGGCGGCCAGGCACAGCTCCTCGACGGGTTCGTAGGAGGAGACGTCGACGAGGCGGCCCGCGCGGCGCAGGCCCGCCAGCGGGGCCGAGGGGGCGGCGGCGCTGTCGTAGAAGTAGTGGGCGCGCACCAGCAGAACCGTTTCCTCACCGAGTCGGTCGGCCAGGGCCGCGAGGTCCAGACGCGGCGTCCAGCCGGCCTCGTAGTCGCGGTGGGTGGGCGCGTAGAGGACCGCGCGGCGGCCGGGCGCGATGCCGAGGCGCTCGCGGGCCGCGCGGACCTCGGCGGGACCGGCGGTGTAGTACACGTCGTTGCGCGGATAGCCGTGGTCGAGGGAGAGGTGGCGGGACGGGTAGGCCCGCTGCCACATGCGGGTGGAGTGGCTGTTGGCGGAGACGCTGAAGTCCCACTTGTCGACGCGATCGAGCAGCGCCTGGAAGTCCAGGCCGTGGGCGGCGGCCGGGTACGGCAGCTGGTCCACGCCCATGCGTTTGAGCGGGGTCCCGTGGTGGGTCTGGAGGTGGACGGTGCCGGGGCGTTTGACCACCGCGTCCGGGAAGTTGACGTTGTTGACCAGGTACTTGGCGCGGGTCAGCACCTCCCAGTAGCGGCGGGTGCCGGGGACGACGTGGTCGGTGCCGGGCGGCAGCAGCGCCGCGCCCTGCGCCGTGACCACCCACACCGGGCGGACGCCCGGGGCGAGTTCGGCGAGCTTGGCGGCGATCGCGGCCGGGTTGCAGGCCACCCCGCGGTTCCAGTACGCCGAGAAGACCGCGAGGTGCGGGTCGAGGGGGCGGGCCAGGGCGGCGCGGTACTGGAGGGTGTGCAGGCGGGTGCCGGCCCGGCGTCTGCCGGTGCGTACGGCGGAGCGCACCCCGCGGCGGGCGTGGCTGGCGGTCTGGAGGGCGCGGTACTTGCCGTAGGCGCCCTCCTCCAGGAGCGACCGGCGTACGCCCTCCAGTCCGGCCGGGCGCCTCAGTCGCTCGGGGCGGTGGCGCCGGGCGGTCACCGACGCCCGGTGGAAGAACTCCCGCGCCACGTCGTCCGGCATCCCGGCCCGGGCGAAGGTGTGCAGGCAGTCGCGGATCATCAGGTCGTACAGGACGCCGTGGACGGCGGGCCGGTCGGCGGTGAGGCCCAGGAGCGCCTCGTAGCGGTCGACCAGCGCGTACCGCTCGGCGGGTGTGGGCGGCGGCAGGCTCTCGGGGCGCAGCCGGCGGTCCTCGTACGCCGGGTGGGGCAGGCAGGCGACACGGTCGGCGAGCAGCAGCGCGGCGTACGCGGCGAACGGCTCGTCCTCGGTGGTCAGGAGCCGTTCGTGGGCCCGCCAGAAGGCGGCGCGCACGGCACGGTTGCCGAGCAGTGGGGTGAGGCGGAGCAACCCCGCGCGGTCGTCCAGGGCGAGATCGGCGCGGCCCGCGCGGGCGAGGCGGGGGCCGTCGGGGGAGGGGAGGCCCGAGGCCCGCCAGGAGCCGCGGACGTGGTCGAGGAGCAGGACCTCCACGGCGTCGGGGAGAGTGCCGACGCGCTCGGCGACGGCGGGCGGGGCGCCGACGGGCAGCCCGTCCTTGGCGTGCACGAAGTGCAGCCACCGGCCCCGCGCCCGGGCCGCCCCCGCCGAGCGGGCCGCGGCGTCACCGGCTCCGTCCGGCAGGGGCAGCACGGTGAAGGCCGGGGCGTGCCGTTCGGCGACCTCCCGCGCCCAGTCCCCGACGGCGGCGACGATCACCTCCACGCCGGTGAGGGGATGGGCGTCCAGGGAGTCGAGGAGGGCGGGCAGGTGGTCCTGGACGTTGCGGCCGTGGACGATGACGCTGAGGTCGGGGGCATCGGGGGCCGTATCGGGGGCCGTCTCGGGCATCGCGGGACTCCTTCGCCTTGGCCTTCGCCGCGTCGCTCCCGGAGCACTCCTCTGGGTCGGCTTCTATTCCGACATAGTGACATCAATCAGGCAAAAGGATTAATCGTGGCCGCCGCGAGTACGCCTCCCGGGGGACACGGCGCTCACGCGACCGCCTTGGCCTTGGGGGCGGGCTTGGGTGCGGCCTTGGGTTTCGCCGCCGGGCCCGGGCCCGCGGTGAACTTCTCGTACTCCTTGAGGACCTCCTCCGTCGGCCCGTCCATCCGCAGTTCGCCGCGCTCCAGCCACAGCACCCGGTCGCAGGTGTCGCGGATGGACTTGTTGCTGTGGCTGACCAGGAACACCGTGCCGGCGTGCTTGCGCAGCTCCCGGATGCGTTCCTCGGACCGCTTCTGGAAGGAGCGGTCGCCGGTGGCCAGGGCCTCGTCGACGAGGAGGACGTCGTGGTCCTTGGCGGCGGCGATGGAGAACCGCAGGCGGGCCGCCATGCCGGAGGAGTACGTGCGCATCGGCAGGGTGATGAAGTCGCCCTTCTCGTTGATCCCGGAGAAGTCGACGATCTCCTGGTACCGCTCCTTGACCTGGGCGCGGGACATGCCCATCGCCAGGCCGCCGAGGTACACGTTGCGCTCGCCGGTGAGGTCGTTCATCAGGGCGGCGTTGACGCCGAGCAGGGAGGGCTGCCCGTCGGTGTAGATGCGGCCGTTCTCCACGGGGAGCAGGCCCGCGACCGCCTTGAGCAGCGTCGACTTGCCCGAGCCGTTGGTGCCGATCAGGCCGATGGCCTCGCCCCGGTACGCCACGAAGGACACGTTCTTCACGGCGTGCACCCGGCGCACGCCCGCGGCCCGCTCGGTCTTCTTGCGGCGCAGGATGCGGTTGAGGGCGGCGGTCGCGGAGCCGCGGCCGGCGCCGGTGCCGTTGACCCGGTAGACGATGTCGACGCCGTCGACGACGACGGTGGGCACGCGCTCGGCGGGGGTGTTGTCAGCGGGACTGTTGTCAGCGGGGGTGTCAGCCACGACCGTAGGTCTCCTCGGCCTTCCAGAAGTAGATGAAGCCGCCGATCCCGGCGACCAGGGCCCAGCCCACCGCGAGCGCCCACACATGGGGCGGCAGCTGGCTTCCGCCGAAGGTGTCGATCAGGGCGAAGCGCATCAGGTCGATGTAGACCACGGCGGGGTTGAGCTGGAGGGCGGTGCCGACCCAGGACGGCAGGCCGCTGTCCGGGCCGGTCATGTGCTCGATGCTGAACATGACGCCCGAGGCGTACATCCAGGTGCGCAGCAGGAACGGCATCAGCTGGGCCATGTCGGGGATCTTCGAGCCCACCCGGGCCATGACCATCGCCACGCCCGCGTTGAACAGGAACTGCAGCACCAGCGCCGGAAGGGCGAGCACCCAGGACGGGGCGGGCGGCACGCCGAAGGCCAGCAGGATCACGAGGAGCGCGGCCATCGAGAACAGCAGCTGCTGGAGCTGCTGGAGGCAGAACGACACCGGCAGCGCGGCGCGAGGGAAGTGCAGGGCGCGTACGAGGCCGAGGTTGCCGGAGATGGCGCGGGTGCCCGCCATGATCGAGCTCTGCGTGAACGTCCACACGAACACGCCGGTGACCAGGAACGGGACGAAGTCCTCCACGCCGCGCTTGGTGTCCATCAGCAGGCCGAAGATGAAGTAGTACACGGCCGCGTTGAGCAGGGGCGTCATCACCTGCCAGAGCTGGCCCAGCTTGGCCTGGCTGTACTGGGCGGTGAGCTTGGCGGTGGAGAAGGCGCCGATGAAGTGCCGGCGCGCCCACAGCTCACGGACGTACTGGAGCAGGGAGGGGCGGGCGCCGCTGACCGTCAGTCCGTGCCGGGCGGCGAGCGCCGCGAGGTCGGTCCCGGCGGCGGGGCCGGGTTCGGTGGTGAGGGGGGTGGCCTGGGCCGATGCCCGGGTCGGGGGAGGGGGGTCGAGGACCTGGCTCACATCCGGTGCTTTCGCTCGGGGGAGGGGGCGAGAGGGCGACGCCCGTCGTTCACCTGGGTGACCGTGTGTGTTCATCTACGTCGGGACGGCACCGTATCGTCGTGACGTGAGCGTAGGCCGTCGTGACGCCGGAACGCAACCGTTTCGTCGTTACGCCCTATGCTTGACTCGCATGACGACCAACGCCGCCGCCGACGAGCCGACGCCGCGCCCGCGCCGCCGCCGGGCCCCCGCCGGGGCGGCGGTGCTCCGCGAGGACGTGACCGAGGCCATTCGCGCGGCGGTCTTCGAGGAGCTGGCGGCGGTGGGCTACGCCCGCATGTCCATCGAGGGCATCGCGCGCCGTGCGGGGGTCGGCAAGACCGCCGTCTACCGGCGCTGGCGCTCCAAGCTGCACCTGGTGCTCGACATCGTCTCCGCGCTCGCCGTGCAGGGTCTGCCCGCGCCGGACACCGGCTCCCTGGAGGGGGACCTGCGGCTGCTGTACGAGGTGACGTCCCGTGCCCTGCGCCACCCGGTGGCCTCGCAGATCATCCCCGACCTCCAGGCGGAGGCGGCCCGCAACGCCGACATTGCGCAGGCGCTGCAGAAGACCCTGCGGGAGGGCCAGGACGGCGTCGCCAGCAGGATCCTCGCGGCGGCGGCCGAACGCGGCGAGCTGGGCCCCGGCCTCGACACAGACCTGGCCCTCGACCTGATCTCGGGCCCGCTGTACTGGCGCTCGGTGGTCGTCCGCGGGGCGAAGCCGCCCAAGGGCTACCTGGGATCGCTGGCACGCGCCACGGCGGAGGGGCTCAAGGCGCTCTGAGCCCGGGGCGGTTGTCAGTGGGTCCTGTGACGATGCCCCATGGAACGAGTGGAACCGACGCAGCCCATGGACGTGCCGTGGTGGAGTGGCCGGTCAGCGCCGAGCGGATCGAGGGCCGGGCGAACTTCGTAGGGGTCAACGCGGAGTATCCGGAGGGCTGGTCGATCGAGGTGATACGCATCGTGGCCGACGGCGCGACCGTGGTCTCCGAGGTGGAGGTCCCGCACGAGACGATGGGCGTCCACCGGGCCCTGTCGCTGTGGACCGTACGGGACGGACGCATCACCGGGGGCCGTGAGTACGGGACGGAGTTGGGCTCGGACCCGTCCCCGCAGTGGCGGGCGTCCTTCGTGCGACCGCTGTAGCCGGCTCGCCCCCTCACCAGCCGGCGAGCCGGACGACCTGCGCCGCGATGTCCGGCACCGCCCGGCCGTCCGTGGGTACCCGCACCGTGCCCACGGGGGCCTCCTCGGCCAGCCGCCGCGCCATGCGCAGACTCCGCTCGAT
Organism: Streptomyces sp. NPDC111628; assembly: GCF_055635195.1. NCBI lineage: Bacteria > Bacillati > Actinomycetota > Actinomycetes > Kitasatosporales > Streptomycetaceae > Streptomyces > Streptomyces sp. NPDC111628. Next base: position 35,665 of record NZ_JBVKBZ010000004.1, read on the forward strand.
GTGGACGCCGAGCTGCGATCCGGTCTCGCGCACGGCGAGCCGTTGCCGCACGGTGGCCTCGTCGGCGGTCAGCAGCACGCAGGTGACCCTGACCTCGTCCCCGCCCATGGCCCGCCCGATCATCGGCGCCTCGAGGATGCTCACGGTGTTGGTGTAGAGCAGCCGGCGCTGACCGAGCGCCGCGTAGTTCGCCCACACCGCGGCGATGTTCCGCTCGGTGACCGCCGTGCGGTGCGGGTCGCCGTCGGGTGCGGGATGGATCTGGTCCATGCCGTCCCCCTCGATCAGGCAGTGTGCCGTTCCGGCCGCCCGGAGCAGCGCGGACACCTCCCGGCCGACGGTGCTCTTGCCGACGCCGGAGCCGCCGCCGATGAGTAACAGGTCGTAGGTGCTGGCTTCTTGGTCCATGCGGGCAGTGTGCGTCATGACCGGGTCGGCATACGATCGGACCGTGACGATCACCTACCGGTGGCGGGGAGACGTCGACAACGCGCTCCTCAACGCACTGCACGCCGACGGCTTCGGCCACCCGGCCGACGGGACCGACTGGCGGACCCAGCTGGAGCGGCACAGCCTCGGCTGGGTCTGCGCCTGGGAGAACGGCTCGCTGGTCGGCTTCGTCAACGTCGCCTGGGACGGCGGCGCACACGCCTTCCTCCTGGACACGGTGGTCGCCCGGCACTGCCGGTCACGCGGAGTCGGCGCCCGCCTGGTCGCGGTCGCCGCCGAACAGGCCCGGGCGGCGGGGTGCGAGTGGCTGCACGTCGACTTCGAGGACCATCTGCGCCCGTTCTACCTCGACGCATGCGGCTTCAAGGAAACGTCGGCAGGGCTCATCGCCCTGTGACGTGCCGCTGATTGACTGGGGGTCATGCCGACGACAGACCGGCCGAGGGTCAGCACGCTGACCTTGGAGTACCGGATCCCGCAGGACTGGACTGCCGACCCCTGGGCCGAGGTACGGCCGCTGGTCGACGGGGTGGACGTTCTGGGGGAGGCCCACCCGGGAGGGATGGCGCCCGGTTGCCGGAGCTGGCGGGGGCCGGACGAGAGCCGGCCGCTCGCGGTCGCGGCGGTGCCGCGCAGGGTGCTGATCAGTGAACCGACCTGCACCGTCGGTTGCTGCGGCGGCCTGTACGTCACCGTGCGCCGGGAGGGCGACCGGGTGATCTGGGACGCCTGGGAGAACACCAGCGACATCGACGCCGTGCCCGCGGAGGTCCACTTCGACGCGGCCCAGTACGAGGCCGAGCTGGCGCGGGCCGCGGCGGACCGCAGTTGGGAGGAGCCGGTGGACACCGTGGCCCGGCTGCTGGAGCAGACCCTGGTGGACAGCGGCGGGTTCGAGCGGTGGGACTGCGTCCTCACCGGCGTCTGGCCCCGGCGCGAGGAGCCCGGCGTCCCCGAGGAACTCGCCCTCCCCGAGGGCGTCGACGTGGAGTTCGGCGCATCCGCGGCCCCCGGGACGCCGGCATGTTCCTACCGGTACGAGCTGCTGCTCGACCCCGATCAGTCCCCGCAGGAGCAGGCGCGGCGGCTCGCGGCCCGCATCCTGGCGGACGATCCGCGCAAGAGCGCCGAGCGTGGCGCATAACGCGTGGCGAGCGATGCCTCACCCCGGTGAGTGACGGTTCCCCGGGCGGGAGCGGGAGACTGGCCCCATGACCCCGACAGATCCCAAGGCCGATCTCCGCTGCTACCTCCAGTCCGCCCGCGACGCCCTGCTCTGGAAGCTCGAGGGGCTCTCCGAGTACGACATACGGCGCCCGGCGACGCCGACCGGTACCAACCTCCTCGGGCTGGTGAAGCATGCCGCCACCGTGGAACTGGGCTATCTCGGCGACACCTTCGGGCGGCCGTCCGGTGAGCCGTTGCCCTGGCTCGCGGACGGTGCCGAGCCAGGCGCGGACATGTGGGTCACCGCCGAAGAGTCGCGCGCGTACGTCGTGGAGCTGTACCGGCGGGCGTGGGCCCACGCGGACGCGACGATCGACGCGCTGGCGCTGGACACGGTCGGCAGGGTGCCGTGGTGGACCGAGGGGAAGGACGAGGTGACGCTGCACCATGCCGTGACCCGGGTGATCGCGGACACCCACCGGCACGCCGGGCACGCCGACATCGTCCGGGAGCTCATGGACGGTGCCGTGGGCATGCGCGAGGACAACGCGGGTGTGCCGGCGGTCGATGCGGCGTGGTGGGAGACGTACCGGGACCGGGTCGAGCACGCCGCTCGGGAAGCCGGGCACCGCGGGACCCCGGGGCGGGCCCGATGAGGCGGGCGTGGACGGGCCCGGTGCTGCTGCTGATCGCCGGAGCGGGGGCCGCGACCGGGCCGATCGTGCAGGGGCGCCCGGGGACGGGTGCCGTGCTGGTGGTGGTGTTCGTGCTGCTGGCGGGGCTGATCTCGCCCCTGGTGTTCCCGAGGTCGGTCGGTGCGGTGGAGGCGCGGCGGCGCAGTGCCGCAGACGGGCGGCCGGTGGTGTTCTGGCGGCCGGGCTGCACCTACTGCCTGCGGCTGCGCCTCCGGTTGGGGCGCAAGGCCCGGCGGTTGCACTGGGTCGACATCTGGCGGGACGAGGCCGGGGCGGCAGCGGTGCGCGAGGTCAACGACGGCAACGAGACCGTGCCCACGCTGTTCGTGGCGGGCCGGGCCCATACCAATCCCGACCCGGCGTGGGTGCGCGAGCAGGTCTCGTCGCCCCGCTGACCGGGCGCCCCCCGGGGCGTCAGTCCCGCGCCGCCTCCGGGTGGAGCCGTACCCAGCCGGCCCATGCCGACGCGATCATGTCCTCGACGTCGTACTTGGCCTTCCAGTCCAGTTCGACGGCGGCGCGGTCGGCCGAGGCGACGACGCGCGCCGGGTCGCCGGGGCGGCGGGGGGTGACCGTCGGCGGCTGGTCGTAGCCGGTGAGGGCGTTGATGCGGTCGATCATCTCGCGGACGGAGACGCCCTCGCCGCGGCCGATGTTCAGCGTGAGGGTGGTGCCGGGGGAGGACTGGAGGGCGCGGGCCGCGGCCACGTGGGCCTCGGCCAGGTCGACGACGTGGATGTAGTCGCGCACACAGGTGCCGTCCGGCGTCGCGTAGTCGTCGCCGAAGATCCGGGGGGCCGCGGACTCCGTGAGCTTCTCGAAGACCATCGGGACGAGGTTGTAGACGCCGGTGTCGGCCAGCTCCGGGCTCGCCGCGCCCGCCACGTTGAAGTACCGGAGGGAGGCCGTGGCGAGGCCCGTCGCCTTGCCCGTGGCCCGGACCAGCCACTCGCCGGCCAGCTTGGTCTCGCCGTACGGCGACATCGGCACGCAGGGCGTCTCCTCGGTCACGAGGTCGACGTCGGGCATGCCGTACACCGCGGCGGAGGAGGAGAAGACGAAGGACGGGACCCCGGCCGCGGTGACCGCGTCCAGCAGGACGCGCAGGCCCTCCACGTTCTGCCGGTAGTAGTGCAGCGGCAGGTCCACCGACTCGCCGACCTGCTTCTTGGCGGCCAGGTGCACCACGCCGGTGACGGAGTGGTCGGCCAGGGCGCGGGCGACCCGCTCGCCGTCCAGGACCGAGCCCACCACCAGGGGCACACCGTCGGGCACGCGCTCGGCGATCCCCGTGGACAGGTCGTCGTACACCACGGCCTTCTCGCCCGCTTCGGTCATCGCCCGTACGACGTGCGCCCCGATGTATCCGGCGCCGCCGGTGATCAGCCAGGTCATTGCGGCTGTCCCCTTCGTTCGGTGGTCCTTGGTAGCCATGATCCGTCATCGCGGCGCCCGCCGGGCGCCCGCACCCGTCAGGACGGTTCGGGTGCCGGACCGGTGCCGTACGCGTCCAGCGCCGCCGTGAGCCGGTCGAGGCGGGCGCGCAGGTCCTGGACCTCGGTCAGGTCGAGGCCGGTCGCCGCGGCGATCCGGCGGGGCACCTCGACGGCCCGCTCGCGCAGCGCCGTGCCCTCCTCGGTCAGCCCCACCTCCACCGACCGCTCGTCGCGCCTGCTCCGCTCGCGCCGGACCAGGCCGGCCGCCTCCAGCCGCTTGAGCAGGGGCGACAGTGTGCCGGAGTCGAGACGGAGGTGCTCGCCGAGCCGCTTCACGGGCAGCTCGCCGTGCTCCCACAGCACCAGCAGCACCAGGTACTGGGAGTAGGTGAGCCCCAGGTCCTTGAGGACCACGCGGTAGACGCTGCCGAAGGCGCGCGACGCGGCGCTCAGGGAGAAACAGATCTGCTGGTCCAGGCGGAGCCAGTCGGTCGTGGGCTCCGTCGCGGGCTCGGTCGCGGGCGTGGTCATGCGCTCCAGGGTAACCGACCGACCTTGTCCACGATTTAGTTGCGTGCAATCTAGTTGCATGCAATCAAATGGCGTGCTCTACTTGTAGTTGTCAGGCACGCAGCCCCTCCCGAACTCCTGAAAGGGACGGTTCTCCCATGGACGCGCTCTACACCGCCGCCGCCACCGCCACCCACGGCCGCGACGGCCGTGCCGTCAGCTCCGACGGCACGCTCGACCTCGCCCTCGGCATCCCCGTCGAGATGGGCGGCAACGGGCAGGGCACCAACCCCGAGCAGCTCTTCGCCGCCGGGTACGCGGCCTGTTTCGGCAGCGCCCTCGGCGTGGTCGGCCGGGCGGCCAAGGTCGACGTCAGCGACTCCGCGGTGACCGCCGAGGTCGGCATCGGCAAGCAGGGCGAGGGCTTCGCGCTCGCCGTCACCCTCCGGGTCGAGCTGCCCGAGGGCCTCGACGAGGAGACCGGCCGCAAGCTGGTCGAGCAGGCCCACCAGGTCTGCCCCTACTCCAACGCCACCCGCGGCAACATCCCGGTCGACCTCGTCATCGAGTAGTCACGACGGGGCGGCGGCTCGGCCGACCCGCGCCAGCACCTCCCCCGTCCGCTCGCTCCACGCCACCACCACCGCCTCCTCGGGCACCGGGTGCCAGCGCGTCAGCAGCAGCCAGCGGACGTGGTAGCGGCGGACGACGGCGGCGCGCTCGGCGCGGGTCGAGCCGGGCGCCAGGTACGCCTTCACGTCGGCCACCCGCCGCCCGCGCTCCCGCTCGTCCAGCGCCGGGTCCGGCCAGGCGGGCGCCGCGAGGTTCGGCCCGTACCCGGCGATGGCGTGCCCGGCGTAGTAGCCGTCGGTGATCACGACCTCGCCGGGGCCGATGTGCCGGGCCGCCCACGCGTACGTCGGCCAGTTCGGCGGCTGCTCGAAGCCGACCGGGTCCAGCGCCCGCGGCACCACGGCCCCCGCGTGGACCGCGAGGAACCCCAGCAGGGCGCCCGCGGTCGCGGTCCAGCCCAGTGCGGCCCGCCACCGCCCCCACGGCCGGGGCGCCGCCAGCTCCACCGCCAGGGCGAACTGCAACGGCACCAGCGTGAGCCCGAGGATCCGGCCGTAGGTGTAGTGCCCGCTCAGCCAGCCGTATGCCACCACCGCGCAGTCCAGCGCGAACATGAGCACCAGCGGGTCCCGGCGTGAGCGGCGGCCGCGCGCCCACAGGGCCGGCAGGCCGAGCAGGGCCAGCCAGAACTCCCCGGGCAGGTCGAGGTACAGGACCCGGTGCATGGCGTCCACGCTGTCGTCGCCGGCCAGCGCGAACACGTCGAAGTACGGCCAGGCCGCCGCCGCCCCCACCGCCACGGCGCCCGTCAGCGCCCACCGCCCCACGACCGGGCCGCGCCACCCGCGCTGCCATCCGGCCACCAGCGCCACCGCGCCGAGCGCCGCCGCCACCGAGGTGATCGGGTGGACGAGGAGGATCAGGCCGTACAGGACGCCCAGCGCCCCGTACCCGGGCAGGCCCCGCAGTCCGCTCGGCCCCACGTACCGCACCCGGCGCCCGTCCCGCGCCCGCGCCCCGGTCAGCGCCCAGGCCCAGAAGGTCAGCCCGATCGCGAAGGTCGACGGGTAGCCGAGGTTGCCCGTCATCGACATCAGCCCCAGGTAGCCGCTCCACCAGGCCCGCTCGGTGCCCCACAGCAGCGTCATCGCGCCCAGCGCGAGGACCGGCGCCCACGGACGCGGGGTCAGTACCCGGACGAAGCGGTTCAGGCCGGTCAGCAGCACCAGCAGGTTCAGCGGTCCGGCGAGCCGCACCACCTCCCAGCCGCCCAGCCCCGTCAGCCGGGCGAACGCACCCTGCGCCACCGCGTACGGCGAGTAGTACGCGCTTCCCGCGCCCGGCAGGTCGGCCATCGGGTGGCGGGGGCGGAGCAGGTCCGCCTTCAGGCGCTCGACGACGGCGGCGTGCTGGCCCGCGTCGCAGCACAGCGGCACCGCCCAGTACGCCAGCGTCATCACGAGGAAGATGAGGAATCCGGCGACCTGGTAGGGGGTGGGGCGCCAGGCGCGTCCGCCGCGCAGTGCCGTCGCACCGCGCACGGGCCGCCGGACGAGGACGTCGGCGCTCACGAAGCAGAGGAGGTGTGGGGCATTCGGGACATTTGGCGTATGTTCCCGGTGGGGTCACCCCCGCCAATCGCTCACCGGTCCAAGTCACCCGGGCGGCGGACGCCCAGGACACCCAGGACGCCCAGGACGCTCAGCCGATCGCGCCCGCCCGGTCCCGCTGCTCCTGCGCCGGCAGCGGCACCCGTCCGCCGCGCACCACCGGCTCCAGCAGCAGCGGCACCCCCACCACCGGCAGCAGCCACGCGAGCACGATCAGCCGCTCGCCCCAGATGTTGATGTCCGGGTGCCCGGCCTGGGTGAGGAGCCCGGTGCACGCCACCGCCACCAGGAAGCCGCCGACCGCGCCCCCGCGCCGGAGCGCGCCCCACGCCCCGGCGGCCAGCGCCGCCACGAACAGCGGCTGCCAGGCCTGCCGGCGCAGCCACTCCACCCAGAAGTTGCCCTGCAACTGCCAGAACTCCGGCCACGGGTGCTCCCGGTCGGGGCGGGCGAAGTGGTCGGTGAGCAGGTCCTGGAGGCTGTCCGCCTCGGACGGGTAGTGCAGCAGCCGCGCCAGCAGCAGGGTGGCGGCCGCGCCGGCCAGGCCCACCGCCGCGAGCGCCAGCACCTCCCGGGACGCCGGGCCGCCCCGCCCCCGCAGCTGCCGAGCCCGCCGCCGGTGCCGCCGCACGGCGATCACCCCGCCGGCCGCCGCCAGGCACAGGCCGAGGAACAGCGCCTGGGAGTGCTTGACCGTGAACAGGGCGATCAGCGAACCGGCCACCAGCAGCAGCCCGACACGGGTCCGCCCCGCCCGCAGCACCAGCGCGCAGCCCCACACCGACGCCAGGGTCAGCGCCATCAGCAGGCCCTCGGTCATCGGGCGCATCGCCGTCGTCCCGCACGGCAGCGCGTAGTACAGCGCCTGCCCGGCCAGCGCGAGCGGCACCGCCACCGACAGGGTCCGCAGGAGCAGGAAGACCAGGACCCCGCCCGCGCACGCGACGACGACGCCCGCCGTCCACAGGCCCCACGTCACCCCGAAGGCCAGGACGAACGGCACCAGGAACGCCGGATAGCCCGGCCGCGCCTCGAAGATCGCCATGAAGCGCTCCGACATGTACGGCACGGTGTGCCCGCCGGTCTGCCCGGCCGCCAGCCGCGGCCGGACCGCCGCCCACTCCTGCTCGCGGCACTCGGCCAGCGCCTCGGCGGTGGGGTCGGGGCGATGGAAGCGGACCACGTGCACGCTCTGGTCCCGGCGGGCCCGCTCCGCCCGGCCCGCGCACACGTAGTCGATGGTGGTTGTCGCCGCCGCGTGCTTGCTCTGCCCGGTCAGACTCAGGGCGTACGACAGGTAGTTCCTGGTGTCGGGGGTGTCCCGGCCGGTGACGTTCGCCAGCTGGAGGGCTGCGAACACGGCGGCCAGGAGCAGCACCCCGACGACGGCGCCCCGGCCGCTCACCCGGCTGCCGGGTCTCATGTGGAGGGCAGCAGGTCGCGTCCGGCCGGGACGGCGCGGGCGCCGGGGACGCCGGAGGGCTCCGGCGCGGGCATCGGCTCGCCCAGGAGCAGCGTCCGCACCACCCGTTCGGCGGCCCTCCCGTCCTCGTACTCGCAGTACCGGGCCCGGAAGGACGCCCGCAGCCGCGCCGCCTCCTCGTCCCGCCACGCCCCGGACGCCAGCAGCCACGCCAGTTCCCGGTAGGAGCGCGAGACGTGCCCGGGTGCCTCCTCGGTGATGTCGAAGTACGTGCCGCGGGCCGCCGCGTACGGGCCCCAGTCCTCGGCGTGGATCACGATCGGGCGGTCCAGGAGGGCGTAGTCGAACATCAGGGCGGAGTAGTCGGTGATCAGCAGGTCCGAGGCGAGCATCAGGTCCTCGACGTGCGGTTCGTCCGTCGCGTCGACCACCACGCCCCGCCGGTGCAGCTCCGCGAGGCCCAGGCCGCGTGCCGGACCGGTGGCGAGGGACGGGTGCAGGCGGACGAGCAGGGTGTGGCCCTCGCCCAGGTCGGCGGCGAGCCGGGCCACGTCGAGGCGCTCGACGAGCCCGCCGCGCCGGTACTCGCGGCGGGTCGGCGCGTACAGCACCACGGTGTGGCCGTCGGGGACACCGAGCCGCTCGCGGACCCGCCGCCCGTCCTCGGGACCGGCGTTGACCAGGGCGTCGTTGCGCGGGCTGCCGGTGCGCGCGGACGCGAAGTGGCAGGGGTAGGCCCGCTCCCAGACCCGCTCCGCGTACCGGCTCGCGACCAGGCTGTGGTCCCAGCGGTCGGCCCGGCGCAGCATCTGCGGCACGTCCAGACCGTGCCGGGCGCCGGGCCGGTCCAGCAGGTCGACGCCCATGTGCTTGAGAGGCGTCCCCTGGTGGGTGTGGAGGTGGACGCTGCCCGCCCGTTTGGTCACCGTGCCGGGCCAGTTGACGTTGTTGACGAAGAACGCCGCCCGCTCGGCCACCCGCCGGTAGGCGGCACTGCCCAGGACCACGTGCTCGGTGCCCGGCGGCAGCAGCGCGGGGTCCGCCGCGCACTCCTCGTCCCGCACCACCCACACCCCGCGCAGGTGCGGGGCGAGTTCGCGGGCCGCGCGGTGGATCGCGGCGGGGTCGCCGAGCACGCCCCGGTGGGAGAACGCCGAGTACACGACGAGGTCCGGGTCGAGGGGGCGGCGCACGTGCACAGTGCTCGCCGTCCGGCGCAGCCGCCCGGCGGCCGCGGCGCGCGCCTGCCGGGTCCGGCGCTCCAGCTCCCGCGCCGCCCGCCCGGACTGCCGGCGCACCCGGTAGGCGGCGTACGACCCCTCCAGTACCCGGAGTTCGGCCGGGACCGCCGCGCCCCCGGGCCGGTGGGTGCGGAACATCTCGGCGGTGCGGTGGAAGAACTCGGCCCGGTCCAAGGGCGGCAGCCGGTCCGGCTTGGACAGGATGTCCAGGCAGTGCTCACCCATCTTGGCGTGCAGGAACGGCCGCCACCTGGCCGCCAGTTCCGGACGGGCGTCGAGGAAGGCGAAGACCCGCTCGTACTGCGCGTGGACGTCGAAGTGCTTGCGGCTGGTCGTGGACAGGATGTTGCCCTGGCGGCGCTGGCGGTAGTTCAGACAGATGCGGTCCAGCGCGGCGATCCGCTCCGCGCTGAACATGACCGGGAAGGTCCAGGGCGTGTCCTCGTAGTAGCCGGACGGGAAGGTGAAGCCCTCCCGCTCGACGAAGTCGCGGCGGTAGACCTTGTTCCACACCACCATCAGCAGGTCGAGGATCTCGGGATGCCCGGCCGCCGTGAACGTGCCGTCGCCCGCCTCCGCGAGCACCCGGGCCAGGACGTTGCGCCGGGTGCCGCCCCACCAGTAGGTGCGCGCGTAGTCGAAGACCAGCACGTCCGGGCCGTCCGGGCCGTCCGGGCGGCACGTCTCCGCGAGCCGGTCGGCCATCGCGCGCAGGGCGCCCGGGGTGAGGGTGTCGTCGCTGTCGAGGAAGAAGAGGTAGTCGCCGGTGGCGTGCGGCATGCCCGCGTTGCGGGCCCGGCCGAGGCCGACGTTCTCCTCCAGGTGCAGCACGCGCACCCGGTCGTCGCGGGCCGCGTACTCGTCCAGGATCGACCCCGAACCGTCCGGGGAGCAGTCGTCGACGGCGATCACCTCGATGTCCCGGAAGGACTGGTCCAGGACCGAGTCGAGGCACTCGCGCAGGAAGCCCTGCACCTTGAAGCAGGGGACGATGACGCTGAAGCGGGGCACGGCGGGGTCAGCTCCTCACGAGGGTGGCGGCGGCGGGGGCCGGGACGCGCTCCGCGAGCGGGATCACCGGCGGCAGCGCCTCGGGCGGCTCGCCGAGCAGTACCCGGCGCACGACGCGCTCGGCGGCCCGGCCGTCGTCGAACTCGCAGAACCGCTCCCGGAAGACCGCCCGCAGCGCCGTCGACTCCGGACCCGCCCAGGTGCCGTCGGCGAAGACGCGGGCCAGCTCCTCCGGCGTGCGCGCCACCGGTCCCGGGGGCGCGGCCATCAGGTCGAAGTAGACGCCGCGGGTCTCCCGGTACACGTCCCAGTCGTCGGCGTACACGACGATCGGGCGGTCCAGGTTGGCGTAGTCGAACATGATGGAGGAGTAGTCGGTGACCAGCGCGTCCGCGGCCAGGCACACGTCCTCCGAGGAGCGGTGCGCGGTCACGTCGACGACCCGGCCGGTGCGTTCCCGGCTCCCGCCCCGGTCGTAGAAGTAGTGGGCGCGCAGCAGCACCACGACGTCCTCGCCGGCCGCCTCGCAGAACGCCTCCAGGTCCAGGCCGCCCGCGCCGAAGCCGGTCTCCCAGTCCCGGTGCGTGGGCGCGTACAGGACCGCCGTCTTCCCCTCCGGGACGCCCAGTTCGCGCCGCACCCGGGCCACGTCCTCGGCGGTCGCCGTGCAGTAGACGTCGTTGCGCGGGTAGCCGTACTCCAGGTGCTCGTAGGAGCCGGGGAAGGCGCGCTCCCACATCTGGGTGGAGTGCCGGTTGGCGGAGAGGTTGTAGTCCCAGCGGTCGACGCGGGCAAGGAGCTTGGTGAAGCTGCCGGTGGCCGCCGCCACCACCGGGTACGTCGACTGGTCCACGCCCATCGTCTTCAGCGGCGTGCCGTGCTGGGTCTGCACGTGCACGCTGCCGGGGCGCTTGACCACGCCCTCGGCGAAGTTGGCGTTGTTCACCAGGTACGTGGCGCGGGCCAGCACCTCCCAGTACCGGTGGCTGCCGATGACGGCGTGGTCGACGCCCGCCGGCAGGGTGTGCGCCTGGTCCGGCTCGACCAGGAACACCGACCTGAGGTGCGGGGCGAGTTCGCGGGCCCTGGCGTGGATCGCGGCCGGATTGCAGGCGTAACCGCGGCCCCAGTAGGCGCAGTACACGACGAGGTTCGGATCCAGCGGGCGGCGCAGGTGGCGGCGGTAGCGCAGGCGGGTGCGCAGCCCGCGCGGCCACGGCAGGCGGCGCAGGACTCCGGTCGCCGCCCGGCTGGCGGCGCGCAGCGCGCGGAATCCGGCGTACGACCCCGACGCCAGCAGCCGGTGCTGCACGCCGAGCCGTCCGCCCGGCGGCCGGAAGCCCGCGGGGCGGTGGCGCCGGTACAGGCGGCTCGCCCGGCGGTAGAAGGCGCGGCGCCCCCGCCGGGTCAGCCGCCGGGGGTGGGTGGCCGTCTTCAGGACCGCCGCGAAGAGCTGCTCGAACAGCGGGCCGCGCCGCTCGGGCGGCAGGCCCCGCTCGACGGCGTGCGTGAGGGCGAGTTCGGTCTGGTCGAGCAGGTCCGCGTGGTGCTCGCCGGGCAGGTTCAGCCGGTTGCCCTGGCGCCGCACCCGGTGCCGTACGACCACCTCGCGCAGCACGGCCACGCGCTCGGCGCGCGCCGCGACCCGGGCGCCGAAGCCGACGTCCGTGAAGTGCCCCCCGGGGAAGTCCAGTCGGCGCTCGGTGAGGAAGGTGCGGCGGTGGACCGCGCTCCACGCGGGCAGGTGCACGCCGGTCAGGTGCGGGGCGCGGTCGGGGGCGAAGGCGCCGTCCGGGGTCTTCGCCAGCAGTGGCGCGGCCGGGTTGGTGGTCTCGCCCTCCCACCAGGGCACCCGCTCGTGCTCGAAGTACAGGACGTCGACGCCGCCGGTGTCCGCAAGGCGTGCGTCCAGGGCTGCCAGCGCTCCCGGCACGAGGGCGTCGTCGCCGTCGAGGAACAGCAGGTACGCGCCGGTCGCCGCCCGCATCCCGGCGTTGCGCGCCCCGGCCAGTCCGGCCGACGGCGGCGAGTGCACCGGCGTCACCCGGGAGTCCCGCTCGGCGTGCTCCCCGGCGACGTCCGCCGCGGCGCAGTCCGGGCCGTCGCAGACCGGGATCAGCTCGAAGTCGCCGAAGGACTGGCCGAGGACCGAGTCCAGTGCCTGGGAGAGCCGCCCCGCGACCCCATGGGACGGGACGATGATGCTGAAGCGGGGCATACTGCTCTTTCTCTCGTGTTCTCTCGTGATCGCGGTCAGAGGCTGTCGGTGACGGTGCGCGGACCCGCCGGTTGCGGCACCGTGGTCAGCGGGGCCCGCGCCAGAGCCGCGGCGGCCGAGGGCGCGGGGCTGCGCCCGGCGAGCGGGACGACCGGCGGCAGCTCCGTCTCGCCCAGGACCACCCGGCGTACGACGCGTTCGGCGGCGCGGCCGTCGTCGTAGGGGCAGAACCGTTCGCGGAAGGCGGCCCGCAGCCGTGCCGACCGGGTGCCGTGCCAGTCGCCGCCGGCGAACACGCCGATCAGCTCGTCCTCGTCCCGCGCGATCGCGCCCGGCGGGAAGGAGCGCAGGTCGACGTAGGTGCCGCGGGCCGCCTCGTACGCCTCCGGCTCGGCGGCGTGGATCACGATCGGGCGGTCGAGGCCCGCGTAGTCGAACATCAGCGACGAGTAGTCGGTGACCAGGGCGTCCGAGGCCAGGCACAGCGACTCCACGTGCGGGTGGTCGCTGACGTCCAGCACCCGGCCGGCGGACGCGGCGAGCGGGCCGCCGTGCCGGGGGTGGGCGCGGGCCAGCACCACGAAGCGCGGGCCGAGGCGGCGCACGACGCGCTCCAGGTCCAGCGCGGAGCGCTGGGTGCGCCGGTAGTCCCGGTGGGTGGGCGCGTACAGGATCGCGACCGTGCCCTCGGGGATGCCGAGGGTCTCGCGCAGCCGGGCCACGTCCGCGGCCGTCGCCCGCTGGAGGACGTCGGTGCGCGGCTGGCCGTACTCCAGGGCGGTCCAGTCGCCCGGGTGGACGCGTTCCCAGGTCAGGGTGGAGTGGCGGTTGGCGCAGACCACGTAGTCCCAGGAGTCGACCTCGCGCAGCAGCCGGGCGAAGTCGGTGCCCCGGGCGGCGGCCGGGCGCTCCTGGAGGTCCAGGCCCATGTGCTTGAGGGGCGTCCCGGCCTGCGTCTGCACCAGGACCTGGCCCCGCCGCCTGACCAGGCCCGGGTCGAAGGCCGCGTCGCACACCAGGTAGCGGGAGCGGGCCAGGGCCGTCCAGTGGGCGGCCGAGCCCGGGGCCAGGCGGCGGGTGCCGGGCGGCACGGTGTGGTGGTGCACCCGGTCGGCCGCCCACGCCGTGCGCACGTGCGGCGCGAGACGGCGGAACGCCTCCTCCAGCGCGCCCGGGTCGCGGCCGTACCCACGGTTCCCCTCGACGGCGAAGACGGCCCGGTCGGTGCGGAGCGGGAGGCAGCGCTGGACGCGGTAGTGCAGGCGCAGGGCGCCGGTCCGGGCGGCGCGCAGCAGCCCCGCGGTGACCCTCGCGGTACGGCGGCGCAGGGCCGACGCCAGCCGCAGGGCGCCGTAGGTGCGGCGCAGGCCCAGGCGGAGCAGGGCGTGGCGCAGCCGGACGGGCAGCGGGGCGGGGGCGCCGGGGACCCGGTAGCGGCGGCAGTGGACCCGGGCCCGGCGCAGGAACTCGGCGCGCAGGGAGCGCGGGAGACGGCCGGGGCGGGTGTACACCGTCGTGAGGTGGTCGGCCATGCGGCGGTACAGGAGCGGCCGCCAGCGGGCCAGCTCCTTGCGTGACTCCGGGTGCGTCTCCATGCGCGCCTCGAGGAACGCGAAGACGCGGTCGTACTGCGTGAAGACGTCCAGGTGGCGCTCGTCCGGCGTGCCCAGGATGCTGCCCCGCCGCCGCTGCCGGTAGTGGACGCAGACGCGGTCCAGGGTGGCGACGGAGCCCGCCGTCATCAGCACCGGGTACGTCCACGGCGTGTCCTCGTAGTAGCCCGGCGGGAAGGCGAAGCCCTCGCGCACGGCGAACTCCCGCCGCACCGCCTTGTTCCAGGCCACCATCAGCAGCTTCAGCAGCCCCGGCCGGCCGGCGAGCCGGAACGGCGCCGGGCCCTGTTCGGTGAGGTGCGCGGCGGCCTGGTTGCGGACCGTCTCGCCGGTCCAGTACGTGCGGGCGTAGTCGTAGACCAGGACGTCCGGCTCGCCGGTCTCCTTGATCCGGTCGGCGATGCCGCGCAGCGCGTGCGGGGTGAGGGTGTCGTCGCCGTCGAGGAAGACCAGGTAGTCGCCGCCCGCCCGTTCCATACCGGCGTTGCGTGCGGGGCCCAGGCCCTCGTTGCGCGGCAGGCCGATGACGCGGACGCGCGGGTCGAGGGCCGCGAACTCGTCGGCGATCGCGCCGCAGGCGTCCGGCGAGCAGTCGTCGACCACGATCACCTCGAAGTCCGGGTACGACTGGGCCAGCACCGACTCCAGGCACGCGTGCAGATAGGCCTGCACCTGGTACGCGGGAACGATGACACTGAACCTGGGCACGGGGACATCCATCGGTCGGCGGGATCGTGCGGGCGTTCTGCCCGGCAACGGCCGGTGGAGCCGCTTGGTTACGGTCCCCGGGGCATTCGGGGGACGTTGTGCCCGTACGGATGAGGGGGCGGGCCGGTGACCGGCCCGCCCCCTCAAGGGTGTTGTCGCGGCGGTTACTTGACGGCGCCCGCCATCACGCCGGAGACGAACTGCCGCTGGAACGCGAAGAACACGGCCAGCGGGATCACCATGGAGATGAACGCGCCGGGCGCCAGCACGTCGATGTTGTTGCCGAACTGCCGTACCTGCGTCTGCAGGGCGACCGTGATCGGCTGGCTCCCGGAGTCCGAGAAGATCAGCGCGACCAGCATGTCGTTCCACACCCACAGGAACTGGAAGATGCCGAGACTCGCGATCGCGGGCCCGCCGAGCGGCATCACCACCCGCACGAACAGCCGCAGTTCACCCGCGCCGTCCAGGCGGGCCGCCTCCAGCAGCTCCCGCGGGATCTCCGCGAAGAAGTTCCGCAGCAGGAACACCGCGAACGGCAGACCGAAACCGACGTGGAAGAGGATCACGCCGAGCATCGACCCGAACAGGCCGATCTTCCCGAAGAGTTCGGCGATCGGGATCAGGGCCACCTGCACGGGCACGACGAGCAGCCCGACCACGGCCAGGAACCACCAGTCGCGGCCCGGGAAGTCCATCCACGCGAAGGCGTATCCGGCCAGCGCCCCGATGACCACCACCAGGACGGTCGCGGGGACGGTGATCAGCGCGGTGTTGAGGAGGGAGGAGGTGATGTCGCCGTTCTTCAGCAGCTCCTCGTAGCTCTGGAAGGTCAGCTGGGACGGCTCGGTGAAGACCTTCCACCAGCCGCTCGCCGCCATGTCCTGCGGCGTGCGCAGCGAGGACAGCAGCAGCCCGATCGTCGGGACCAGCCAGAACAGGCCCACCACGATCAGGAACACCCGCAGCACGCCCCCGCTGACGGCTTCGGCGAGCCGGGCCCCGAGCGACCGCCTGGCGGTGAGGGCACCCGTGTCCGCGGTCATCGCCGCACCTCCCGCCGAAGTCGCCGTACGTTACTGCGCCATCCCGGGGGGCGACCCCCGGACCCCCAGCCGTTCCGCCGTGGACGCGAGTTCATCGCCTGACCTCCCGCCGCAGCCGCCGTACGTTGAACCACATCACCGGGATGACCAGGAGCAGCAGGAACACCGCGATGGCGCTGGCGACGCCCGGCTGGTCCGAGGCGAAGCCCTTGCGGTACAGCTCCAGGGCGAGCACGTTCGCGTCGTCCTGGGAGGAACCCGGGGCGATGATGAAGACCAGGTCGAAGACCTTCAGCACGTTGATCATCAGGGTGACGACGACGACCGCGAGGACCGGCGCCAGCAGCGGCACCGTGACCCGTCTGAAGACCTGCCACTCGTTGGCGCCGTCCACCCGGGCGGCCTCCAGCAGCTCCCGTGGCATCCCGGCCAGCCCCGCCGCGATCAGCACCATCGCGAAGCCCGCCCACATCCATACGTACGATCCGATGATCGCCGGGGTGACGAGGGAGGGGCCGAGCCAGTTCAGGCCGTTGTACGGCTCCTTGAAGTTGTCGGCGGGCAGTCTGAGCAGCGCCCCGTCGGCCGCCGCGGGCAGCGTGAAGGTGCCGTCCCCGGCCGCCGTGGTCGACGCCACGACCTCGCCGTCCTTGACCGCCTCGATCTTCATCCCGGCATAGCCCAGCTCGGCCGCGTCGACGCCGCCCAGCTTCCCGACGCCCTTGCCGCGGGTGAAGTCCTGCCAGGTGGTGCCGGTGACCTTCCCGTCCTCCGGCTCGGCCGACACGGCCTTCTTCGCGCCGTCGGGCATCAGGTCGGGGGCGACGCCGACGAGGGGGAGGACGACCGGGGTGCCCAGGCCGACCGGCGCCTTGGTGATGAACGCGCCCCCGCCGGCGGGCTTCAGCGGCGAGTCGCGCCCCGGGTGCGCCTTCGGGAACGCGGACGACTCGGCGAACGTGTCGTGCACCCCGACCCACACCGCGTTGGCGACGCCCTTGTCCGGGTCCTGGTCGTACACCAGGCGGAAGATGATGCCGGCCGCCAGCATCGAGATCGCCATCGGCATGAAGACGACCAGCTTGAACGCCGTGCCCCAGCGGATGCGTTCGGTCAGGACCGCGAAGATCAGGCCCAGCGCGGTGGCGACCGTCGGCGCGAACACCACCCAGATGATGTTGTTCTTCAGGGCGGTGCGGATGCCGTCGTCGGTGAAGAGCGTCTCGTAGTTGTCGAACCCGGCGAAGGAGTCGCCGGACTGGTCGTAGAAGCTGCGGATCAGCGAGTACCCGATCGGGTAGACCACGAGCGCGCCGAGCAGCACCAGGGCGGGCAGCAGGAACAGTGCCGCCACGGACTTCCGGGTGCCGGTCACGCTCTTGCGCGACTTGGGTGACTTGGGGGCGGCGGAGACCGGTGGGCCCTCGGGGGCCTGGCCGGTTCCCGCCGCCGTGGCCGACGTCATCGCGTCAGCCGCCGTAGGCGGCGGCCGCGTCCGCCTCCAGCTTCGCCTGGGCACCCGCGACGTCCTTCGGGTTCTTCAGGAAGTCCTGGAGCGTCTTCCACTCGCCCTTGCCGGGGGTGCCGCCGAAGGCCTGCGGGGCCTGGTCCGACATGTCGAAGCGGAAGTCGTCACCGGCCGCGACCAGCGCCTCGGCGATCTTCTTCTGCACCTCGTTCGGGTACACCGAGGAGTCGATGCTCTTGTTGGGCGAGAGGAAACCGCCGAGCTTCGCCTGGATCCCCGCCGCGTCCGGCGAGGCCAGCCAGGTGGCCAGCGCCTGCGCCGCCTTCGAGTCCTTGAAGACCACGGCCGCGTCGCCGCCGGACACCACCGGGGCGGTGTCGCCCACGGCCGGGAACGGGAACACCTTCGCGTCCGTGCCGACCTTCGCCTTCGTCTCACCGATGTTGACCTGGACGAAGTCGCCCTCGTAGACCATGCCCGCCTTGGGCTGGTCGCCGCCGGTGAAGGTCTGCGTCACCGAGGCCGGGAACTCCGTCTGGAGCGCGCCGGACGCGCCGCCCGCGACGAAGTCCTTCTTGCCCCAGATCTCGGCGAGCGTGGTGAGGGCCTCCTTCACGGACGGGTCCGTCCACTTGATCTCGTGCTTGGCGAGCTGGTCGTACTTCTCCGGACCCGCCTGCGAGAGGTAGACGTTCTCGAACCAGTCGGTGAGCGTCCAGCCGTCCGCGCCGCCCACCGAGAACGGGGTGACGCCCGAGTCGTAGACCATCTGGGCCGCGTTGAGCAGCTCGTCCCAGGTCTTGGGCTCGGCGGCGCCCGCGTTCTCGAAGACCTGCGCGTTGTACCAGATCAGCGACTTGTTGGCGGCCTTGTAGTACACGCCGTACTGCTTGCCGCCGACCTTGCCGATGTCCTGCCAGCCCTGCGAGTAGTTCTCGCCCAGCTCCTTGGTCGCCTCGGCGCCCAGCGGCTTGGCCCAGCCCTTGTCCACGGCCTGCTTGATGGCGCCGGGCTGCGGAAGCATCGCCACGTCCGGCGGGGCGCCGCCCGCGATCTTCGAACCGAGGAAGTTGATGATCGGGTCCTGGGCCGGCACGAAGGTCACCTTGGCGCCGGTGCGCTTCTCGAACTCGGCGAGGACCTTCTTGAAGTTCTCCTGCTCGGTGCCGGTCCAGACGGCGGCGACCTCCAGGCTCTCGCCGTCCAGCTTCGGCAGGACGACGGAGGCGCCGGGCTGCTTGTTGCCGCCGCCCTTGTCGTCGTTGTCGCCGCCGCCGTCGTCCTCGTCGGCGCCGCACGCGGTGAGCGAGAGCGCGAGCGCTCCCGCGGCCAGGGCGGCTGCGGCCCGGGTGGTCCTCTTGACGGTTCCGCGTGTCCGGATGGTGCTGCTCGTGCGCATCACTGCCCCGTTCTTCGTTCCTCGTCGAACGCTCGGCGCTGTTCCGTGCGCTCTGGTGTACGCCAGGGGGGTGAGGGCGGCAAGAGCGCGTCCGCCGTCAACGGGGGGATCGTGACCGCGTCGTGACTGTGATCAGGCACCCGGCGCCGGTGCGGGCGTCGCGGGGGGCTGGGGGCTGCCGCCCCCGGGCCCCCGTCTCGGCCCGAACGGCCTCGTCCTCAAACGCCGGACGGGCTGAGGGATGGCCGGCGTCACAGGAGTGACGGGACCTCCGCCGCCGAGACCTCCCGGGCCGCCCGCTCCAACGCGCTGGCCAGCAGGGCCAGGTCGGTGGGGCCGTTGCCCAGTTCGCGTACCGGGCGGCGGGTGGGCGGGTCGCCCATGCGGTGCCACTCCAGGGGGACCACCGTGGGGCGAAGGGTCGCCGTGCGGGGGATGCGGCCCGTGACGCGGCCGCCCTGGAAGGCGGTGGTGCGTCCGTCGGGGCGGGCCAACCGCCCGCGTCCGGGCGCCGGTTCGTCCGGGCCCGGCACCGGCGTGTCCAGGGTGACGCGCAGGGTCGCGCGCAGGGCGGGCTCCGTCCGGACGGTACGGCCGTCGGGCGCGGTGGCGGCCACCAGGTGGACGCCGAGTCGCTCGCCCTCCCGCGCGACGGCCTCCAGCGCCCGCATCACCGACCCCGCCGCGGGCCGCCCGGGGGAACCGAGCGGGGGAGTGACCAGGGCGTCGAGGTCGTCGACGACCACGACCAGGCGGGGCAGGGGCGGGACCGGGCCGGTGCGGCGCCTGGCGGCGGCCGGGCGCAGCCGCAGGGTGGAGCTGGGCGGGGACTCGACGTCCCCGGAGTCGGACACCGGTGCGGGCCCCGCGGGCGCCGGGCCGCGCTGGGCGACGAGCCGGCCCGACACCTCGCGCCCGGTGTGCCACTCGGCGAAGTCCGACCGCCCGAGCAGCTCGGCGCGCCGCTTCAGCTCGGCGCTCAGGGACTGGGCGAACTCCCGCATCCGCACGGGGTCGTTGGCGGTGAGGTGCGTGGTGACGTGCGGTACGTCCGTGCACACGTGCAGGCCCTCGCCGCGGGCGCCGCCCGAACTCACGCTGTCGCGGCCGTCGATGAGGACGACGCCGAGCCGGTCGGGGCGTTCGGCCGAGGCGAGCGAGGCGACGAACGCCCGCAGCAGCTCGGTGCGGCCGCTCCCGGAGGGCCCCTCGATCAGCAGGTGCGGGCCCTCGGCGGCCAGGTCGGCCAGGACGGGGCCGCGCGGACCGGCGCCCAGCACGGCCTGCGCGCGTCCCCCGAGGGACTCCGTGTCGTCGGCGGCGGCGGCCCAGCGGGCCATCAGGGAGGCGGGGGTGGCGCGGGCCAGGCCCAGTTCGTCCAGGAGCCGGGCCGTCCGGGGGAGCGGTGCGGACACGCGCGCGTGGTGCTCGCCGCCGCCCGCGGCGCCGTCCGTGCGCAGCGGGGCCAGGGCACGCGCGAACCGCTCGGCCCAGGGCAGGGACACGGCGTCCACCGTGCCGAGGGTGCCGTGACCGACCGGACCGGCGGGAGCGGCCGGGGCGCCCGTGCCCGGGTTGGTGCCCGTACGGGCGACGCGCAGCAGACGCAGGGTCGTCGCCACGTCGCCACTGAGCAGCGCCACGGCGCCGCACTCCCGGAACACCGGCGACACCGCACAGGCCGCCTCGTACGTCCGCGTCACCGGGGAGGTGGGGGAGGTGGCGGCGGTCTCGGCGAGGCACACGACGTGGACACCGGCCCGCGGTCCCTCCAGCGCCAGCCGCGCCACCGCGTCGCGCACGTCCGCACCGCCGGGATCCCCGTCCACGACGACCACGGTGTACGGCCCGGCGAAGCCGCCTGCCGGGTCGGTGCCGTCGTCGGGGCGCGCCCAGGAGGGCTGCGGCCGGCCGGCCTCCGTGGCCGCGGTGGTGTCCTTGGCCTCGTCCCCGAGGTGGTCGTCCAGGCGGCGGAGCAGCTCGGCGGCGCGGGCCGTGGCCTGTTCGCGGTCGTGGGCCAGCAGCAGGCGGCAGTCCTGGCCGTGCCCCGGACGCACCTGGGGCAGCCAGCCCAGCCAGGACCACTCGGCCGTCCGCTCGGCGAGCGGACGGGAGCGGTCCGCGCTGATCAGCACGATCTCCAGGGTGTCGGCGGAGTGCAGCGCGGCGAGCTGGGCCAGCACCGAGCGGGCCAGCCCGGTGAGCCGCTCACGCGGACCCGCGAGGCCGAGCGCGCCGACCTCGCGCAGGCCGGCGGTCACCGGCACCGCGGGCAGCGGGGCGTCTCCGCCCGGCGCCACCCGGTCGGCCGTACCGAGCCGCACGGTGAGCGCCTCCGGGTGGCCCGGGCCGCGCTCCCACAGCCGCGGCCCCGGTCCCAGCGCGGTCAGCAGCAGCGACGCGGGGTCCGGCCAGGTCTCCGGAGCGCCCGAGGTGCCGGGCGGGGACGCCGGGCCCGGCCCGGTCGCCGCCCCGTCGGTCGCGTACGCGCCGGGTGCGGGGGCCTCCGGGGCACCTCCGCGCCCGCCGGTCAGCCGCCGAGCCCACGCCCCTATCCCCCCGCGCCTGCGCACCTCCTGCGGCACGTCGGTACCCCGCAGGGGAGTCCCCTTGCGTCCGGTGCGGGTGTCCGGGCCGACGCCCGCCGCACCGCCGGGGGCAGCGGAGGGGCGGTGAGCCGCCGCACCGGACGTTCCCGCGCGAGGGGTGCCCGCGTCGGCGTCCGGGCCTGTTCGGTCCGGCCCGGAGGGGCTCCGGCCGTAGGCACCCCTGCCGCCCGGGTCCCTGTCGTACGCGTCCCTGTCGTACGCGTCCATGCCGTGCGGGTCGCTCCCGGGTGTGCCGGGGGCAGAAGTGCCGTATGCGCCTGGGCCGGGCCCGTCGGAGTAGGGGGCGCCGGTACGGTCCGCGCCCGGCGCCGAAGGGCCCTCGGGGTACGGGGCCCGGCCGGCTGTCCGCGGGGCCGGAGCGCCGTGTCCGCCCGCGCCGGAGCCGCCGGTGGGGTACGCCCCCGCGCCCCGCGCGCCGCCGTGCGTCTCACCCCCGGGGGGGAACTGCCGGGGCAGGCCCGCCGCGGGGCCGGTGCCGTGGCTCTCGATGCGGGGTGCGCCACCCTGGCCGGGGACCTGCGGCGGCTCGGCGGGTGCCCCGCCCCTGTCGTACCCGGACGTGCCGTACGCGTGGTGGGTGCGCCCGCGGGGCCGGACCGTCCCGTCCGGACCGGTGCCGCGCGGTGCGGGGTCCGGTGCGGCTCCGTCCGCCGCAACGAACCCGCGACCGTCCGCTCGCCCGCCCGTATCCGCCACCCGGCTGAATCCGTCCGGTACGTCCGGTCCGGCTTGTCCGTCCGGTCCGCCCGGTCCGCCCGGGCCATTCGCGGGGCCATCGGCCGGGCCGGTCGCGCGGGAGCGGCCGTCCGCGTCGCGCACCTGTCCCTCCGCCCCGTCGGCCACGCGCGCGTGGACCACCGCGTCGCCGTCCCCGGCGCCCGACGAGGGCGCCCTCGGCCCGGACAGCCGTACGTGCCCCTCCCCGTCCGGCGTCGTCGCCACCCGCACCTCCGCCGCAGGCGGCACCGGCACGAGCCGCAGGGCGGACTCGCCGATCCGCAGCAGCGCGCCCGGCGCGAAGCGCATCGGGCGGTCGCCCACGCGGGCGCCGTCCAGGGTGGTGCCGTTGGTGGAGCCGAGGTCGGCCACGGAGACGCGGGCGTCGGGACCGACGGTCACGGCGCAGTGCATGCGGGAGACGTCCGGGTCGTCGAGCGCGACGTCGGCGTCGGCGGAGCGGCCGAGCCGGATCTGGCCGCCGTGCAGAAGGTGGACGCCGCCCGCGTCGGGGCCCGCGACCACGTGGAGCTGGGCGGGGACGTCCGCCGGCTCGGTGTGCGGGTCGGGCTCGCCCGGGGCGCCCAGGCAGAGCACGGCGCCGTCGATCAGCGGGGGCTCGCCCAGGGTGCTGCGCTGGGCGTCCAGCCGCTGCGCACCGGCATAGAGCACCACCTGGCCGGAGCCCGGTCCCTCGCCGGGGAGCGCCGCGGCCAGGGCGGAGGCGACCGCGGCCAGGGCCGTGCCGGCCGGGGCGGTCACGAGCACGTCACACCGCGCGGTGCGGTCCCCCGCCGGGACAGCCGAAGCAGCCGAAGCATGCGGGCCCAGCGGGTCTACGACGGTCAGCCGGATCTGCATCGCCGTAAGCGGTCCCTTCGCGCGGGCGCCCGCACGCCGGGACAGAAGCCGTCACCGCGGTCCCCCCACCGCGGACTTCCCCCACCGTCACACGAGCACGTCGGCCAGTACTGCACGCATCCTCGCACCTGCCACTGACAACGCGCCCGCCGCCCGCCGTCAAATGATCTTGATTGGTCGGCTCTGCCCCCAAAAATGCCTGACGGGTGCCCTGCGGATGATCGAATGCCGTCCGCTTGAGATCGGTCACGTGCGGGCAGCGGCAACCAAGGGACCGGGTCGAGCGTCTTTCCTTCGAACGTGGTCCGGGGGGCGGCACTACAGTTGGGTCCGACTGGGACCGACTGGGTCTGGGACAGCGACTGGGTCTGTAACAGTGGGTCCGAACAGCCAGCAAGCAACTAGGAGCGCATGACGTGCGGCCGGTAGGCAGCAAGTACCTCCTCGAGGAGCCCCTCGGCCGCGGTGCCACGGGCACCGTCTGGCGTGCCCGCCAGCGGGAGACCGCGGGCGCCGAGGCGGCCGTGGCCGGACAGCCCGGCGAGACCGTCGCGATCAAGGTCCTCAAGGAAGAGCTCGCGAGCGACGCCGACATCGTGATGCGCTTCCTGCGCGAGCGCTCCGTGCTGCTCAGGCTCACCCACCCCAACATCGTCCGGGTCCGCGACCTGGTCGTCGAGGGCGAGCTGCTGGCCCTGGTCATGGACCTCGTCGACGGACCGGACCTGCACCGGTACCTGCGCGAAAACGGGCCGCTCACCCCGGTTGCCGCCGCCCTGCTCACCGCGCAGATCGCCGACGCCCTCGCCGCCAGCCATGCCGACGGCGTGGTCCACCGCGACCTGAAGCCGGCCAACGTCCTGCTGAAGCAGACCGGCGGCGAGATGCACCCGATGCTGACCGACTTCGGCATCGCCCGCCTCGCCGACTCGCCCGGCCTCACCCGCACCCACGAGTTCGTGGGCACGCCCGCGTACGTCGCGCCGGAGTCCGCCGAGGGCCGCCCGCAGACCTCCGCCGTCGACGTCTACGGCGCCGGCATCCTGCTCTACGAGCTGGTCACCGGCCGCCCCCCGTTCGGCGGGGGCTCCGCCCTGGAGGTGCTGCACCAGCACCTGAGCGCCGAACCGCGCCGCCCCTCCACCGTCCCCGACCCGCTGTGGACGGTCATCGAGCGCTGCCTGCGCAAGAACCCCGACGACCGTCCCAGCGCCGAGAACCTCGCCCGCGGCCTGCGTGTCGTCGCCGAGGGCATCGGCGTGCACGCGAACAGCGCGCAGATCGGCGCCGCCGAGAACGTGGGCGCGCTCCTCGCCCCCGACCCGGCGCCCGCGCAGGTCCCGGGCGCCCCCGACGCCGCCTACGACCCGAACGGCGCGACCAGCGTCCTGCCGCACACCTCGGGCCCCGCGGGCGCCGCCGACCCGACCGCCGTACTCCCGAGCACCGGGGCCCCCGACCCGACCGCCGTCATGCCGCCGGTGCCGCCGGGGCAGCCCGGCGCCCCGGGCCAGGGCGGACCCGAGGACCCGCACCCCTGGCAGAACCAGCTGCGCGCCGCCCGCGACCGCAATGAGCAGACGCAGGTCCAGTACCTCGACCCGAACCAGGACCCGCTGCGCCGCCGCCCCCAGCGGCAGGTCTCCCGCCCGCCGCAGCAGCCGCGCCAGGCCCCGCAGGGCCCGCCGCCCCAGCAGCCCGGCTACGGCTATCCGCAGCAGCAACAGCCGCAGCGGTACGCCACCCCCCAGCCCCAGCAGCCGCAGCGCCCCCAGCCGCAGCGGTACGCCCCGCCGCCCACGCCCGAGCCGCAGCAGCCGCGGCGCGAGCCCAGGCCGCCGCGGCAGCGCAGTGCCAACCCGATGCGCATCCCGGGCCTGGGCTGCCTCAAGGGGTGCCTGTTCACCGTCGTCATCCTGTTCGTGGCCGGCTGGCTCGTCTGGGAGCTGAGCCCGCTGCAGGACTGGATCGGCACCGGCAAGGGCTACTGGGACCAGCTCACCGACTGGTTCACCACCGTGACCGACTGGATCGGGGACCTGGGCGGCTCCGGCGGAGGCTGAGTCTGGAGACTTGTCGACATCTGGAGGGTGATTTCCGCCTCCACGGTGAAGGCCGGCTCCTCGGACGCGTACTTTTAGGCGCAACACGCGTCGGTAGGAGCAGTCTTGGCACGGAAGATCGGCAGCCGGTACACCGCCCACCAGATCCTCGGGCGGGGCAGCGCCGGCACGGTGTGGCTGGGCGAGGGACCCGACGGGCCCGTCGCGATCAAGCTGCTGCGCGAGGACCTGGCGTCCGACCAGGAACTCGTCTCGCGCTTCGTGCAGGAGCGCACCGCCCTGCTCGGCCTGGACCACCCGCACGTCGTCTCCGTGCGCGACCTGGTGGTCGACGGCAACGACCTCGCGCTGGTCATGGACCTGGTCCGCGGCACGGACCTGCGCACCCGCCTCGACCGGGAGCGGCGCCTGGCGCCCGAGGCCGCGGTGGCCGTCGTCGCCGACGTCGCCGACGGGCTGGCCGCCGCGCACGCCGCCGGGGTGGTGCACCGCGACGTCAAGCCGGAGAACGTGCTGCTCGACATGCAGGGCCCGCTCGGCCCCGGCGGCTCGCACCCGGCGCTGCTGACGGACTTCGGGGTGGCCAAGCTCATCGACACCCCGCGCCGCACCCGCGCCACGAAGATCATCGGCACGCCCGACTACCTGGCCCCGGAGATCGTCGAGGGCCTGCCCCCGCGCGCGGCGGTCGACATCTACGCCCTCGCCACGGTCCTGTACGAGCTGCTGGCCGGCTTCACGCCGTTCGGCGGCGGCCACCCCGGCGCCGTGCTGCGCCGCCACGTGACCGAGACCGTCGTCCCGCTCCCGGGCATCCCGGACGAGCTGTGGCAGCTCCTCGTCCAGTGCCTCGCCAAGGCCCCGGCCTCCCGGCTGCGCGCCTCCGAGCTGAGCGCCCGGCTGCGCGAGCTGCTGCCGATGCTCGCCGGAATGGCCCCGCTGGACGTGGACGAGCCCGACGCCGAGCAGCCGGAGGACGAACCCGACGCGTCCGGGGAGTCCCCGGCCGCCCCCGTGTCCACCGCGGAACCCGTACGGCGCCGGGGAGCGGTGCCCCTGGTGCCGGGGGCCAAGCCGGCCGACTCCAACCGCGACACCCACACGTCGATGCGCGTACCCGCCCCCGACGAGCTGGCCGGCGGTGCCCGCGGCACCGCCCGCGCCCCGCGCGCGTCGGGCGCCCCGCGCCCCGGCTCGGCCCGCAACCGCGCCGCCACGCGGCGGCGCCGGATCGCGGTCGGCGCGGGCGCCGTCGCCCTGGTGGCGGCGATCGGCGTCGGTACCTGGCTGGCCACGGGTGGTGACGAGGACGGCGGCGGACCCCAGGACACGCGGAACTCGGCACCGGCCGCTCCCTAAGGCCCGGTCCCCCGCCGGAGTCCGCGCCCGCACCCGCCCGGCGTGGACCGGTGGACGGAGCCGTTACGCTGGATGCGTGGCAGTCGTCGATGTATCCGAAGAGCTGAAGTCCCTCTCCTCGACCATGGAGTCGATCGAGGCCGTCCTGGACCTCGACAGGCTGAGGGCAGACATCGCCGTGCTCGAGGAGCAGGCGGCCGCGCCCTCCCTGTGGGACGACCCGGAGGCGGCGCAGAAGATCACCAGCAAGCTCTCGCACCTCCAGGCCGAGGTGCGGAAGGCCGAGGCCCTGCGCGGCCGGATCGACGATCTCGGCGTGCTCTTCGAGATGGCCGAGGAGGAGGACGACCCGGACACCCGCGCCGAGGCCGAGTCCGAGCTCGCGGCCGTCCGCAAGGCGCTGGACGAGATGGAGGTCCGCACCCTGCTCTCCGGCGAGTACGACGCGCGCGAGGCGCTCGTCAACATCCGCGCCGAGGCGGGTGGCGTGGACGCCGCCGACTTCGCCGAGAAGCTCCAGCGCATGTACCTGCGCTGGGCCGAGCAGCACGGCTACAAGACCGAGGTCTACGAGACGTCGTACGCGGAGGAGGCCGGCATCAAGTCGACCACCTTCGCCGTGCAGTCGCCCTACGCCTACGGCACCCTCTCCGTCGAGCAGGGCACGCACCGGCTGGTGCGCATCTCGCCCTTCGACAACCAGGGGCGCCGCCAGACCTCCTTCGCGGGCGTCGAGATCCTCCCCGTGGTCGAGCAGACCGACCACATCGAGATCGACGAGTCCGAGCTGCGCGTGGACGTGTACCGGTCCTCCGGCCCCGGCGGCCAGGGCGTGAACACCACCGACTCGGCGGTGCGCCTGACCCACATCCCCACCGGCATCGTCGTCTCCTGCCAGAACGAGCGCTCCCAGATCCAGAACAAGGCCACCGCCATGAACGTCCTCCAGGCCAAGCTCCTGGAGCGGCGCCGCCAGGAGGAGCAGGCCAAGATGGACGCCCTCAAGGGCGACGGGGGCAACTCCTGGGGCAACCAGATGCGTTCGTACGTGCTGCACCCGTACCAGATGGTCAAGGACCTGCGCACGGAGCACGAAGTGGGCAACCCGGAGGCCGTGTTCAACGGCGAGATCGACGGTTTCCTGGAGGCCGGCATTCGCTGGCGCAAGCAGCGGGAGAAGTAACGCGAGGCGGAACCACCGCTTTGTCGACAAGGCAACTGCCGCCCTTCCGGCGGCGGTTGCCTTTTCTCTGGCCCCCGTTCGCCGGTGATGTCTGGGTTTTGCATCACACTCACACCCATTGTGTCCGGCATACGTCCCGTACCCGGACATCGCGTACGCAATGGCCTTGACGTTGCTTTGAACATTCGGAATGGTGAGGCGCGGCATGCGTATTTCTGGGGCGCATGTGAACCGGGGGGCTTGAGTGCACATGCAGCCACCCCCGTCGATCACGGCCCCCGAGTGCGGCCTCGACGACTAAAACGGCTACTGGGGGTAGCAACTACATGACGAAGAAGACGCGCATCCGTGTCGCGCGCATAGCGGCCGGCGCCGTGATCGCGGCCGGCGCCTCCCTGACCGCCGCGGGTGCGGCCTCGGCGCTCGAGATCGGCGTTGACGCGGGTGTCGACGGCGTAAGTGTTGGCCTGAAGACTGGGCTGGGCGAGGGTGAAGGCGACCCTTGCGACATCGTCGTCGACCCTGAGTGTGACCCGGGCGACACGGACGGCGGGACCACGGACGGTGGGACCACCGACGGTGGGACCACGGACGGCGGGACGACTGACGGCGGGACGACCGACGGCGGGACCACGGACGGCGGGACCACCGACGGTGGCACCACGGACGGCGGGACCACCGACGGCGGGACCACGGACGGCGGGACCACCGACGGTGGCACCACGGACGGCGGGACCACCGACGGCGGGACGACCGACGGCGGGACGACCGATGGCGGGACCACCGACGGCGGTTCCGGCAACTCCGGTGGCAACGGTGACAACGGCGGTTCCGGCAACTCCGGTGGCAACGGGAACTCCGGTGGCAACGGCGGCTCGGACACCACCGGTGGCAACGGCGGTGCGACCGGCGGCGACAACACCACCCCCGACGGTGGTGGCAACGACAACGTCGCTCAGGAGGAGGGTTCCTCCGCGCTGACCGACACCGGCGAAGAGGCCCCGGCCTCCTCCGACACCGCTGCCCAGGGCAACGGTGAGGAGCTCGCCGAGACCGGCGCCGCGGAGACCACGTTCCTGCTGGTCGGCGCCGCGACGATGATCGCCGGCGGCATCGGCTTCCGCTTCCTGCCGCGTCTGATGAACGGCCGCGGGGCAGCTGCCTGACGGTAGCCGTCCGCGTACGCACCGCGCACGCAGAACAGGCAGAAGGAGGGGCCCGGAGCGACATCGCTCCGGGCCCCTCCCGTGTCTTCCGCCACTTTCGGTGCCCGCGTCCGCGCCCGTCCGGGTCCTGACGGCCTCCAGGGCCGCTCCAGGGCCGTCAGACGGTCTGGTGGGCCAGCAGGGCCACCGCGGCGATCAGTACCGCCAGCAGCGCGATCAGCGTCGTCGGATTCAGCCCCGCGAAGAAGTTGCTCTCCTGCTGCAGCCGCTCGCGGTTGGCCCGGCAGACCGGGCACCTGCCCTCATTCACGGGCGCCGCGCAGTTCGCGCACACCAACCGGTCGTACGTCATGCGCTCACCCTCCTTGCCACCGGCTCCCTCTCGAGAACGCCCGCGACGACACGAACGTTCCCCTTCCACTGTGCCAGGTTCCGCAGGGCCCCGCGCGCCCTCCCGTGGGGACAAAACGCGCAACTGATACGCAACCCCGACCGGTGACTGCGGTCCGCTCCCCGGTTCGCGTATGGTCACGCACATCTACCCCCGGCGACCCGTGGTGCATCCGTGATCCGATTCGACAACGTCTCCAAGGTCTACCCCAAACAGAGCCACCCAGCCCTCAGGGACGTCTCCCTGGAGGTCGAGAAGGGCGAGTTCGTCTTCCTCGTCGGGTCCTCCGGCTCCGGAAAGTCCACCTTCCTGCGACTGATCCTCCGCGAGGAGCGGTGCAGCCACGGACAGGTGCACGTCCTCGGGAAGGACCTCGCCCGCCTGTCCAACTGGAAGGTGCCGCAGATGCGGCGCCAGCTGGGGACGGTCTTCCAGGACTTCCGCCTGCTGCCGAACAAGACGGTCGGCGAGAACGTCGCCTTCGCCCAGGAGGTCATCGGCAAGTCCCGCGGCGAGATCCGCAAGTCCGTACCGCAGGTCCTCGACCTCGTCGGACTCGGCGGCAAGGAGGACCGCAGGCCCGGCGAGCTGTCCGGCGGTGAGCAGCAGCGCGTCGCCATCGCGCGCGCCTTCGTCAACCGGCCCAAGCTGCTGATCGCCGACGAGCCCACGGGCAACCTCGACCCGCAGACCTCGGTCGGCATCATGAAGCTGCTCGACCGGATCAACCGGACGGGCACCACCGTGGTGATGGCCACGCACGACCAGAACATCGTGGACCAGATGCGCAAGCGCGTCATCGAGCTGGAGAAGGGCCGCCTCGTCCGGGACCAGGCACGCGGTGTCTACGGCTACCAGCACTGACGAGCCACTGACGACGAGGAACGAAAGGCTTAACGAGACGCCATGCGCGCCCAGTTCGTAGTCTCGGAGATCGGAGTCGGTCTTCGCCGCAATCTGACGATGACCTTCGCGGTCATCGTCTCGGTCGCCCTGTCCCTGGCCCTGTTCGGCGGTTCGCTGCTGATGAGCGACCAGGTCACCACCATGAAGGGCTACTGGTACGACAAGGTCAACGTCTCGGTCTTCCTCTGCAACAAGAGCGACGCCGAGTCCGACCCCAACTGCGCCAAGGGCGCGGTGACCGAGGACCAGAAGAAGCAGATCATGTCCGACCTCGACGAGATGGCCGTCGTCGAGAAGGTGACGTACGAGTCGCAGGACGAGGCGTACAAGCACTACAAGGAGCAGTTCGGCGACTCTCCGCTGGCCAGCTCCCTCACGCCGGACCAGATGCAGGAGTCGTACCGGATCAAGCTGAAGGACCCGGAGAAGTACCAGGTCATCGCGACCGCCTTCGACGGCCGGGACGGCGTGCAGTCCGTCCAGGACCAGAAGGGCATCCTGGACAACCTCTTCGGGCTCCTCAACGGCATGAACTGGGCCGCCCGCGCGGTGATGGCCCTGATGCTCGTCGTCGCCCTGATGCTGATCGTCAACACCGTGCGCGTCTCGGCGTTCAGCCGGCGCCGTGAGACCGGCATCATGCGCCTCGTGGGCGCGTCGGGCTTCTACATCCAGGCGCCGTTCATCATGGAGGCGGCCGTCGCCGGTCTGATCGGCGGTGGTGTCGCCTGCGGATTCCTGGTGATCGCCAGGTACTTCATCATCGATCACGGACTCGCGCTGTCCGAGAAGCTGAACCTGATCAACTTCATCGGCTGGGACGCCGTCCTGACGAAGCTGCCGCTCATCCTGGCCACGAGCCTGCTGATGCCCGCGTTGGCCGCGTTCTTCGCGTTGCGCAAGTACCTGAAGGTGTGACACATACCAAGGGGGCCGCGCGGTCAAGGGACCGTGCGGCCCTTATCCGTTGTCCTAGACTCACCGGCATGTCAGGTCGTGACCTGTTCTGTCAGCCCCGCCGCGTACGCCACGGGGCCGCCCTGACCTTGGTGTTCGCGAGCGTGCTCGTCGCGGGCGCGGCCACCGGCTCGCTGCCCGGGACGGACCGGAAGTCTGAGCCCGGCACGGCCCGTTCGGCCGCCCCCGCCGGTCAGCAGGTCCGCCACGACGACGTCGCCCGCGCGGCCGCCGAGGCCATGGCCGACGGCAAGTCCCCCGTGGAGGCCGCCGAACGCGCGGTCAGCCGCAGCGGGGACCGCTGGGGCGCCGTCTACTCCGAGGGCGAGTACGAGGAGTTGGAGGACGCCCTCGACGGCCGGTACACCGGCGTCGGGCTCTCCGCGCGCCGCCAGCGCGACGGCCGCATCGAGGTGACCCGGGTGCGCTCCGGATCGCCCGCCGCCGACGCCGGGATCCGGGAGGGCGACCGGCTGCGCAGTGTCGACGGCGAGCGGGTCGACGGACGGCCCGTCACCGAGGTCGTCTCCATACTGCGCGGCGACGGCGAGCAGGAGCCCGCCGGAACCGCCGTCCGGCTCGGCCTGGAGCGCGGCACGCGCGCCTGGACCGAGACCGTACGGCGCGCCCGGCTGTCCACGGACCCCGTGACCGTCCGCACGCTCGCCGACGGCCTCACCGTCGTCAAGGTCACCTCCTTCACCAAGGGCGTGGGCGAGCAGGTGCGCGAGTCCGTGGCGCGGCTGCCGTCCGGGGGCGGGGTCGTCCTCGACCTGCGCGGCAACTCCGGAGGCCTGGTCACCGAGGCCGTCACCGCCGCCTCCGCCTTCCTCGACGGCGGCCTGGTCGCCACCTACGACGTCGACGGCGACCAGCGGGCCCTGCACGCCGAGGCCGGCGGCGACACCACCAGACCCCTGGTCGCGCTCGTCGACGGCGGCACGATGAGCGCGGCCGAACTTCTCACCGGGGCCCTCCAGGACCGCGGCCGGGCGGTCGTCCTGGGCTCCCGCACCTTCGGCAAGGGCTCGGTGCAGATGCCGAGCCGGCTGCCCGGCGGCTCGGTGGCCGAGCTGACCGTCGGGCACTACCGCACCCCCTCCGGCCGTGGCGTCGACGGCGCGGGCATCACGCCCGACCTGGAGGTCGACCCGGCGGACCCGGCCGCCCTCGCGCGGGCCCGGACGGTGCTGAGCGGGCTCGGGCCGACCGCGTAAACGGCTTTCCGCCAGGCCCCTCCGTAGTGCCAAAATGGACCGCACTATGGCTAAGGAAAAAGGGCGCAAGCTGATCGCGCAGAACAAGAAGGCGCGGCACGACTACCAGATCCTCGACACCTACGAGGCAGGCCTCGTGCTGTCGGGTACCGAGGTGAAGTCGCTGCGCCAGGGGCGGGCCTCGCTGGCCGACGGCTTCGTGCAGCTGGACGGTCACGAAGCGTGGCTGCACAACGTGCACGTGCCGGAGTACAGCCAGGGCACCTGGACCAACCACAGCGCGCGGCGCAAGCGGAAGCTGCTGCTGCACCGCGTGGAGATCGACAAGCTGGAGTCGAAGTCCCAGGAGACCGGTCACACGATCGTGCCCCTGGCGCTCTACTTCAAGGACGGGCGGGCCAAGGTCGAGATCGCGCTGGCGCGCGGCAAGAAGGAGTACGACAAGCGTCAGACCCTCCGGGAGAAGCAGGACCGGCGCGAGGCGGAGCGGACGATCTCCGCGATCAAGCGCAAGCAGCGGGCCTGAGCCGCGGGAATAGGCTGGCACGTGCGTGCGTTGGTCACGTACGATGGCATCTGCACCCCACAGAGGGTGCGAACCCCTCTTCGGAGGACTTGAAAAATCAACATGGGGATGATCGGTTTCGACAGCGGCTGTCGAAGCAGGGGAAGCGTGTCGAGGAAGCGGCCATGATCTCGTAAACCACAGGCCGAAAAAATAATCGCCAACACCAAGCGCGATTCCTCCCAGCAGGCCTTCGCCCTCGCTGCCTGATCTCAGGTAGCGAAGCGAGCCTCCTACTAAGGGAGTGTCAGCCCGGGGCTGTTCCCGACCCGGATCCTGGCATCAGCTAGGGGACTAAACCTTGATCCCGGTCACGGGGTGAAGAGGGAAACCAAACAGTGACTGAGCCCGTCGGAGACTTGTCCGCGTGATCTCCGGGGCTGAGAAAATCGAAGCGGACTGCACACGGAGAAGCCCTGATTCCGCACCGTTGGACGCGGGTTCGATTCCCGCCATCTCCACGAGGTCGAGGGCGACGTGTGCTCGCGTAAGCGCGAGCCACGTCGCCCTCGTCGTTTTTGCGCGGCTTCGCCGCGCGACGCGGGGGCTCCGCCACCCGCACCCCCTCACGGTGACCGTCTGGTCGGCAGCAGGGTCAGGAGCAGGGCCGTCGCGGCCGCCGTGACCGGGATGCCGTAGGCGGCGGTGGGGGAGACGTGCTCCACCGTCCAGCCGCCCGCCGCGCTGCCGCAGGCGATGCCGCCGAGGAGGCCGGTCACCGCGAGGGTCATGCCCTCGTTCAGGCGGCCCTGCGGGGTGCGGTGCTGGACCAGCGTCATCGTGGTGACCATCGTCGGAGCCGTCGCCATCCCGCCGATCAGCAGGGTGAGCGCCAGCAGGGGCAGGGAGCCGCTGAGGGAGGCCGCGAGCAGCGGCAGGATGAGCAGGGCCGTCATCGCGGCCACGCACCACGGCAGCCGGTGCTCCGGCGGCCCGGCGGGCTTGACCGCGCCGTAGAGCAGACCCGCCGCGCACGAACCGGCCGCCTGCAACGCGAGGACCAGGCCGGCCGCCGCACGGTGTCCCTGTGCGTCCGCGAACGCGATGGTGACGACCTCCATGGCGCCGAACACCCCGCCCATCGCCAGGCACACCACCAGCAGGGACGGGATGCCCGGCGCGCGGAAGGGAGCCTTCGCCGTCGGGCGCGGGCGGGCCGGCGGCTCGGTCGCGCGCTGGGCGGTGAACAGCAGCATGCCGGTCACCAGCAGCACCACGCCCACCAGCGTGCCCGCCTCCGGGAACAGCGCGGTGCACAGGAACGCCGCGAGGACCGGCCCGAACATGTAGCACAGCTCGTCCGTGGCCTGTTCGAAGGAGTTGGCGGTGTGCAGCGCGTCGGCGTCTCCCGCGAGCAGGTGGGCCCAGCGGGCGCGGGCCATGCCGCCGGTGTTGGGCGTCGTGGCGGTGGCGGCGTACGCGGCGAACAGGGTCCAGGCGGGTGCCCCGTACCGCACGCACAGCAGCAGGGCGACCGAGCCCAGCGCGGCGAACAGGGTGGCGGGCACGGCCACCCTGGCCTGGCCGTACCGGTCCACGAGCCGCGCGGTCCACGGGGCGACCAGCGCCGTCGCCGCCAGCCCGGTCGCGGTGACGGCGCCGGCGAGGGCGTACGAGCCACGGGCGCCGGCGATCATCACGACGGCGCTGACGCTGAACATGCCCATGGGTAGCCGGGCGATGAGATTCCCGATCGTGAACGCCCGGGCGCCGGGCGTGGACAGGAGCCGCCGGTACGGGCCGGGTGGCCGGCGCCGGGTGCGGGGGCGGAAGTCGGCCGCGACCAGGGTGTCGGCGGTGACGGTCAGGACGGGGGAGGCCGGAGTGGCTCGGGAGGGGCGTGCTGGGGTCGGCTGCGGCATGGGTCCACCGTCGCCCGGCGGCGATCAGGGGGTCCAACACCTTCTCCGTGGCCATTCACGCACCGGCGTTGTAAGTTCGCCCGATGCCCGCACCCGCCCACCTCGACCCGCGACTCCTGCGCGCCTTCGTCGCCGTCGCCGAGGAACTGCACTTCACCCGCGCCGCCGCCCGCCTCTACGTCGCCCAGCAGGCGCTCAGCAGGGACGTGCGGCGCCTGGAGCGGGAGTTGGGCGCCGAGCTGTTCGTCCGGACCACCCGGCAGGTGACGCCGACGGCCGACGGCGAGCGGCTGCTGCCGTACGCCCGCCGGGTCCTCCAGGCGCAGGACGACCTGCTGGCCGCCTTCGGACAGGCCCGCCCGCTGCTGGTCGACCTCAACTCCCCGGGTCTGGTCACCGGCCGCCGGGTCCTGGAGCGGGCCCGGTCGCTCGCGCCCGAGCAGGAGCTGATGGCGCGTTACGAGAGCGGACTGACCCACGCCGCCGGTGAACTGGTGGCGGGCCGCCTCGACGCCTCCTTCGGCCGGTTCGCGGGGCTGCCCGCGGCGCTGCGGGCGGGGCTCGGCCACCAGCCGGTGCGCTACGAGCCCATGGCGGTCGTCCTGCCCGAGGGCCACCCGCTGGCCCGGCTGGAGCGGGTGCCGCTCGCCGCTCTCGCCGGAGAGACCGTGTACGCCGGGGCCGGCAACCCGCGCACGCCGGAGTGGACGGACCTCGCGCACCGCCTGTTCGAGGGACGCGGCATCCAGGTGGCGTCCCCCGTACCGCTGGCGGTCGGCGAGGAGGAGTTCCAGCGCATCATGGACAAGACGCGCAATCCCATCCTCGCCGTGGAGAGCTTTCCGGCCATGCCCTCGACCGTGGTGCGCCCGCTCGTCGACCCCGTGCCGCTGTCCCCTGTCTCCCTCGTCTGGCGAAAGGGACTGGTGCATCCCGCGCTCGACGCGCTGCGCCGGGCAGCGGCCCAGGTCGCGACCGAAAAGGGTTGGCTCGGGGGCCCCGGCGAAGGATGGATTCCGGCCGCCGACGCCGCTGTGATGTCCACCCACAAGTGACACGCGGCAACCACACATCCTCCGCGTGCGCTACATTCTTTGCCTGAGCACGGTGTGATACAGGGGGCGCTCGAACCTGGTGGGGGCCGGTTCGGCCGACGAGTGCTCGGAGTCGTATGCGCACCCGGAAGTGTTCCGTGGGGGGAAGTGCGCGCGCGTGAAGAATTGGCAAAAAGACGCCCAACCGGAGTGGCCCGAGGTCGAGTCCGGGGCTCGTGATCTCTCGGAGGCTGGACGAGATGCTGACGCCACCGAGGTGCTGCCCCCTACCCGGGCCGTCCCGCCGGCCGGGGGACCCCCGATGACCGCGTCGGGGCCGGGGTGGTTCGGCGAGTCCGGTGAGAGCCCCCGTGGCCGCGGGAGTTCCGACGCCGACCGGACGCAGATCCTGGGTTCCCGAATAGGCGGCCGCGCTCCGCGCGAGCGGGGCCAGGACCCGTTGGCCCAGGCGCGGATAACCTGGGGCAGAACCGACCCGGCCGGGGCGAACCACGACAATGCCGCCCCGGCGCCCGGAACCGGCCACCCTCGCGGCACCGGCACCGGCACCGGCCCGGACCCCGACCGGACGGACGTCCTCCCGTCGGCCGGTCCCGCCGCATCGGTCACGCCGACCCGCGCCTTCCCCGCACCCGCACCCGCACCCGCACCGGCACCCGCGCCTCTTCCCGTGCCCCCGCCTTCCCCCGGCCCCGCCACCGCCGCACTCCGCGACCCCTGGCAGGAGACGCCGGACACGGACCGCGACGCGGGCACCGGCGCGGCCGGGCACACCCACGACCCGCACGAGGTCACCGTCCAGCTCGACGCCGTCCACCTCGGCGACGGCGTGCTCCTGCGGGCCGACAGCGGGCACCGCAAGCGGGGCCCGGAGGCCTCCGACGGGCCCGTCTTCGTCGACGCGTCCGGCCGCCGCAGCCGCCTGTACCGCCGACTCGGCATCCTGGTCGGCATCGCCTGCGCGGTCTACGCCGTCGTCATCGTCTCCACGCTGCTCTCGGGCAACTCCGACGCGCCCTGGATGCCCGTACCGGGCCAGGAGGAGGGCGCACCGGCCGGCCAGGTCGACACCACCCCGGCGCCCTCGCAGTCGGCACAGCCCTCCGGCACCGGCAACGCCACCACCCCGCAGGCCACGCCCTCGGCCGACGCCGGCGTGACGACCGAACCGGGCGTCGAGGCACCCGCGTCCGGCACGTCCGGCGTGCCGGGCGGCAGCACGGGGCAGCCCGGTACGAGCGCCGACCCCGAGTCCCCGGCGACCGGCGGCGGCCAGAACCCGGGCGGCTCCGGCGCCACAGGCCCCGACCCGACGCAGTCCACCGAGGTGCCGCCGTCCACCGGCACGGACCCGTCGGCCCCGACCGGCGGCGGCGACCCCTCCGTCGACCCGACCCAGCCCACCGGCGGCACCACCACGGACACCGACCCGGGCGCGGGTGGCACCAACGCCAACGGCGCGGGCGCCCCGGACCCCGTCGCGGGTCCGGCCGGCGCATCCGTCGTGGTCGCCGAGCCGGCCGCCGACACCGCCACGTCCCCCACCCTTTCCCTGTCCCCGGAGAACACCCTCTGATGGCATCCAGCACCCGCCGTCACGGGGCCGCGCGCAGCGCCCGTGAGGGCTCCCGCCGTCGCCTGCCCTTGCGCCTGCTGCTTCCGCTGCTCGTCCTGGTCGCCCTGGTCGCGATGCTCATGCTGCGCGGATACGTGCACAGCGAGATCCTCGCCGACCACCGCGTCCAGCCGCCCGCCGCGACCACCGACGTGCCCGAGAAGATCTTGGAGGGCGGCCCGGTCATCGACGTGCGCGGCGGCCGCACCGAGAGCCTGAGCGTGCCCGACCACCGGCTCGTCCTCACCTTCGACGACGGCCCGGACCCGACCTGGACACCGCGGGTCCTCGACGTGCTCAAGAAGCACGACGCGCACGCGGTCTTCTTCGTCACCGGCACCATGGCCTCCCGCTACCCGGACCTCGTCGAGCGCATGGTCGACGAGGGCCACGAGGTGGGCCTGCACACCTTCAACCACCCCGACCTCTCCTTCCAGTCCGAGAAACGCATCGACTGGGAGCTGTCGCAGAACCAGCTGGCGATCACCGGCGCGGCCGGGGTGCGCACCTCGCTGTTCCGACCGCCGTACTCCTCCTTCGCCGACGCCATGGACAACAAGTCCTGGCCGGTCACCGAGTACATCGGCAGCCGCGGCTACCTCGTCGTCGTCAACAACACCGACAGCGAGGACTGGAAGAAGCCCGGCGTCGACGAGATCATCCGCCGCGCCACCCCGCACGGCGGCAAGGGCGCCGTCGTCCTGATGCACGACTCCGGCGGCGACCGCCACCAGACCGTGCAGGCCCTGGACAGGTTCCTGCCCGACCTGAAGAAGAAGGGCTACGAGTTCGACAACCTCACCGAGGCCCTGGAAGCGCCCAGCGCCATGACCCCGGTGACCGGCGCCGACCTGTGGAAGGGCAAGGCCTGGGTCTTCCTGGTCCAGGCCTCGGAGAAGCTCACCGACGTCCTGGTGGTGGGCCTGGCGATCATCGGCACGCTGGTCATCGGACGCTTCGTGCTGATGCTGCTCCTGTCCGGCGTCCACGCCCGCCGGGTGCGCCGCAGGCGCTTCCGCTGGGGACCGGCGATCACCGAACCCGTCACGGTGCTGGTCCCGGCGTACAACGAGGCCAAGTGCATCGAGAACACGGTGCGTTCCCTCATGGAGAGCGACCACCCGATCGAGGTCGTCGTCATCGACGACGGCTCCAGCGACGGCACCGCCCGGATCGTGGAGGGACTCGGCCTGCCGGGCGTCCGGGTGATCCGGCAGCTCAACGCGGGCAAGCCCGCCGCGCTCAACCGGGGCCTGGCCAACGCCCGTCACGACATCGTCGTGATGATGGACGGCGACACCGTCTTCGAGCCCTCCACCGTCCGCGAACTCGTCCAGCCCTTCGGCGACCGGCGGGTGGGCGCCGTGGCGGGCAACGCGAAGGTCGGCAACAAGGACAGCCTCATCGGCGCCTGGCAGCACATCGAGTACGTGATGGGCTTCAACCTGGACCGCCGGATGTACGACGTCCTCGGCTGCATGCCGACCATCCCCGGTGCGGTCGGCGCCTTCCGCCGTTCCGCCCTGGAACCCATCGGCGGCATGAGCGACGACACGCTCGCCGAGGACACCGACGTCACCATGGCGCTGCACCGCGCCGGCTGGCGGGTGGTCTACGCCGAGAACGCCCGCGCCTGGACCGAGGCCCCGGAGTCCGTCGGCCAGCTGTGGTCCCAGCGCTACCGCTGGTCGTACGGCACCATGCAGGCCATCTGGAAGCACCGCCGCGCGGTGATCGAGAAGGGTCCCTCGGGCCGCTTCGGCCGGGTGGGCCTGCCCTTCGTCTCCCTGTTCATGGTCCTGGCCCCGCTGCTCGCCCCGCTGATCGACGTCTTCCTGCTCTACGGCCTGGTCTTCGGCCCGACCGAGAAGACGATCGTGGCGTGGCTGGGCGTCCTGGCCATCCAGGCGGTGTGCGCGGCGTACGCCTTCCGGCTCGACCGGGAGAAGCTGACCCCGCTCATCTCGCTGCCCCTCCAGCAGATCCTGTACCGCCAGATCATGTACGTGGTGCTGCTCCAGTCCTGGATCACGGCGCTCACCGGCGGCCGGCTGCGCTGGCAGAAGCTGCGGCGCAGTGGCGGTGTGTCCGCGCCGCCGCCCGGCGGCGACGGCGTGCCGCCCCAGCGGCGGTCCGGCGCCATGGACGGGAGGCCGGTCGGATGACCACCCCGCCGTACGACCCGACGCGACCGACCCCCGCACCGGGCCCGACCACGCCTTTCCCCACCACGCCCTTCCCGGCCACGCCTGCCCCGCCCCGGAGCGCCCCGCACATGACCGCACCACCCCTCCACCCGCTCGTGGGCACGGACACCGACGTGCCGGCGGGGCCCCGGCAGAAGCAGGCCCGGCGCGCTCCCGTGCGCGACCGGTACTTCGACCTGCTGCGGGCGGTGGCCCTCTTCCGAGTGGTCCTCTACCACCTGATGGGCTGGGCCTGGCTGCCGGTGGTGTTCCCGTCGATGGGCGTCATGTTCGCCCTCGCGGGCAACCTGATGGCCCGCAGCCTCAAGCGGCCGGCCGTCCAGGTCGTCCGCAGCCGCATGCGCCGCCTGCTGCCGCCGCTGTGGCTGCTGGGCGCCGTGGGCGTGACCGGCATGGTGCTCCAGGGCTGGGGACCGAACGAGGACGGGCACCCGGGCTGGTGGTGGTTCCACCTCCTCTACTGGATCCTGCCGCTGAGCGACCCGCCCTTCGCCGAGAGCGTGCCGGGCATCCACGGCATCCTGGGCGCGGACTGGGCCGCGGAACTCGGCGGGCCGCTGTGGTACATCCGCGCCTACCTCTGGTACGTCCTGCTCTCCCCGGTGCTGCTGCGCGCGCTGCGCGCCCTGCCGTGGCTGACGATCCTCGCGCCCCTCGCCCTGTCGGCCGCCTTCCAGTTCGGCTACCTGAACCTGCCGGGCGAGCGCTTCCCGTCCGCGCTCACGGACTTCAGCACCTTCGGGGCCTGCTGGATCCTCGGCATGGCCCACCAGGAAGGCGTCCTGAAACGGCTGCCGCGCTATGTCGTGCCCTCGGTGGCCCCGGTGATCGCCGCACTGGGCCTGTGGTACGCCTTCCGGGAGGGCTTCAAGACCGGGTACGACCTGGACTCCATCCCCTTCGCGCAGGCGGTCTGGTCCTTCGCCACGGTGCTGCTGCTCCTGCACGTCAGCCCGTCGTGGACCGAGTGGCCGCGCCGGCTGCGCCGCTGGGACCGGCTGATCACCCTGCTCAACTCCCGCGCGGTGACGATCTACCTGTGGCACAACGTCTGCATCCTGATCGCGGCCACGCTCTGGGACCAGCTGTGGGGCTTCGAGGTCATGTACGAGAACGTCCCGTGGCTGCTGGAGAGCCCCTGGCCGGTCCTGGCCATCGCCTGGCTGCTCATCGGGAGCTGCATCGTCTGGTTCGGCTGGATGGAGGACGTGGCGGCCAAGCGCAGCCCCCAGCTGTGGCCGGACGGCGGGAAGCGCCCCGCCGGCGGACAGGGAGGACGGGGCGGGCGGGACAGGCCCGGCGCGGCGCACCGGGCCTGACGGGCCGCCCTACTCCAGCTGACGCCACAGCTCCCGTTCCCGGTCGGTCGGCGGCACGTGCGCGACGACCCGCTCGGGATGGCGGTCCCCGGGGAGGGCACCGGGGACGTACGGGGCCCGCACGCCCCACGCCGTCGAGCGGTAGGGGTCGCGCGGGTCGTCCGGCGGCCGGTACGGCTGGGGCGCGTACTCCGGCGCCACCCAGATCGAGCCGGCCGCCTGGAGCGCCTGCCACACCTCCCGCAGCATCCGGCGCAGCAGGCCGGCCCAGAGGCTGCCCATCGTGAAACCTCCCGCGGGGATTCAGTGCTCGGCGACGACTTCGAGTACCTGCCAGGCGGGTGATCGCTCCGGGTCGCGGAACGGCCTCAGCGGCGCCGAGATGTCCCGGTGCGCGGGGTCGGCCTCCCAGGCCCGGTAGGCGGTCAGGTCCGTCCATTCACTGGCGATCACCACGCTGTCCGGATCGTGCGGCGACACGAGCAGTTCGTTGCGCACCAGGCCGGGCAGCGCGGCCAGCCTCGCGCTGACCTCGTGATAGGCGGTCAGCAGCGGAGCGAGCCCCTCGGCGGGTGCCCGGTGCCACAGCAGTACCCGTACGGCGGCCATCAGGCCTCCCCGGGACGCCGGGACGTGTGCCCGACCACGTGCATGGTGGCGATGGAACCGGTGGTGCGCAGCGGCTGGAACAGGTCCCGGTGGGCGCCGGGGCCCGTGTCGGAGCGGTCGCGTTCGAAGGCCCGGAACGAGGCCTCGTCGCTCCAGTCGCTGCCCAGGTAGTAGACGGAGGGGTCGCCGGCGTCCCGCATCAGCCAGTGCCCGGCGTTGCCGGGGCGGGCGGTCACCGACCGGGCGACCGTCCGCCACGCGGTCTCGAACTCCGCCTCGCGGCCTGCCCGTACGGTCATCGTCAAGAGGACCCGGAACCCGGGACTCGGTGTGCTCATGTCGGGTGTGGTGCTCACGTCAGGTGCCTCCGTCGACATTGATGGTCTCTCCGGTGAGGTAGGAGGACAGGTCGGACACCAGGAAGGCCACGACGCGGGCGATCTCCTCGGGATCGCCCAGCCGGCGCAGGCTGATGAGGGACTCGTAGCGTGCCGTCTGTTCGGCGGTCAGTTCCTGGGTGTCGATGATCCCGGGGGCCAGCACGTTGACCCGGACCCCCTGTGGTCCCAGTTCCTTGCACAGGCTCCGGGCGAATCCGGTGAGGGCCGACTTCGTGGCGGTGTAGTGCGCGCGCAGCGGTACGCCGACCGCCGCCGCCTTGGAGCCGATCAGCACCAGGGACGCACCGGACGCCAGCAGCGGCAGCGCGCCCTGCACCACGGAGAAGGTCCCCGTGAGGTTGGTGGCGAGGGTGCGGTCCCACTCGGCCCGCGGGAGCCGGGCGAAGGGGACGTGCGAGATGCTCCCGGCGTTGCAGACCACGGCGTCCAGGGCGCCCCAGCGGTCCCGGCACGCGCCGAGCAGGTCCTCGACGTCGTCCGGCCGCCCGACGTCGGCCCGGACCACCAGGTGGTCTCCGCCGGTGTCCTTCAGTTCCCGGGCGAGCGAGTCGGCGGCGGGGCCGGCCTGCCGGTGGCAGACGGCGACGTCGGCGCCCCCGGCGGCGAGGCCGAGCGCGACGGCCCGTCCAATGCCCCGGGTGCCCCCGGTCACCAGGACCCTTTTTCCCGGTACGGGTATGTTCACGGTGTTCCTCCGATCTCCGGCAAGGGGATGTGCGCGGGGTCAGTGAAGGCGGCGAACCGTCAGATGCCAGCAGGGCAGGGTGGTGGGTTCTCCCGCCCGGCGCCCGACGAGGGTCTCCGGGGTGAGGGACTCCACCTTCCAGTCCTTGCCGAAGAGCCTGCGCAACTCCTCCTCGGACAGCGGCTGGAGGGTGCCGTGCGGCGCCGTTCGGTCGGTGAGGCACAGGATGTGCGCAACGGCGTCCGGACGGGTCGCCCGGCGCAGCGCCCACAGGTAGCTCGCGCGCCGTTCCACCGGAAGGCTGTGCAGCAGGCCGCAGTCCAGGACGCAGTCGAACGCCGCCTCGTAGCCGCCGAGTTCGCACGCGTCGGCGACGGCGAAGGAGGCCTTCAGGCCGCGTCGGCGCTGCTTGGCCAGTGCGGTGTTGATGGCGCTCAGCGCGAAGTCCACGCCGGTCACACAGTGCCCGAGGGCCGCGAGGTGCAGGGTGTGGTCGCCGGTGCCGCAGCCCACGTCGAGGATGTCGCCGGCAAAGGCGCCCTCCGCGGCCAGCCGGACGACCACGGGCTGTGGCTCGCCTATCTCCCAGGGCAGTTCGGCCAGCATGCTGCCGGTCCGTGCGGTGCCGCGGTAGGCGGCCTCGAACTGGTCGTTCGCGGTCGCGGGCGGGGGTGTGCGTCCCGCGCCGCGGGACATCGCTGAGTCGGTCATGGGCGCTCCCTCGGCTGAGTGGCGGTTCTGCCGTCCTGGACCCATGGCTATCAGCGGTGTCTACCTCCGCCGGGTCAGCGCATCCACCGGACAGGGGAGGCGCGACATCGTCACGCGGAGGGAAGACGGGGCCCGCGCCTTGCGGGAAGGCTCGGGCCGACCACCTTCCGGCCCGTCCCCCGCCACCGGAGCGCGCGGAACCACGGGCCGGCCGAGACGGAGGCACCATGCAGCGCTATGCGATCACCTTCCGGGTACGTCCCGGCACCGAGGAGGCCGTGAAGGAACTGCTGCGGTCGTACCGGCCGCCCAAGCTGCACGCGGCGGACGGGACACGGCTGCTGGGCGGGTCGGTGTTCATGAAGGACGGCCAGATCGTCCGGATGATCGAGATCGACGGCACTCTGGACGGCCTCATCGAGCACCTCTCGCAGGACGCCAGCATCCAGGAGGTGGAGCGGCGTCTGGACGAGTACGTGATCGAGGAGGACAAGCGCGCCGCCGACACGCCCGACGGAGCCCGGGCGTTCTTCCGGCGCGCGCTCATGGAGCACGTCACCACGCGCAGGGCGCCGGAGCGGGCAGCGGCGGCCGACGGGTCCTCGTCGTGAGCACCCTCGGGGGCGAGCCACCCGTTCTGCTGGTCACCGGGGCCACGGGGCAGCTCGGACCGGCCACGGTGGCCCGGCTGGCCGCGCGGGGGGACCGGCTGCTGCTGGTCGGACGGGACGAGGCGCGCATGGCCGTACTGGACAAGGAGTTCGGCTCGCCGGGCGTCGTCGAGACCTTCACGGCGGACGTGTCCGATCCGCTGGGGGCGCGGCTGGCCGCGGCCGAGGCACGGGAGCGCATGGGGTCGCTCGACGGGCTGGTCCACATGGTCGGCGCCTTCCACGCCGGACCCTCGTACCTGGCGGACCTCACCGAACCCGACCGGCTGTGGCGGGCCAACTTCCTGTCCGCCGTGCACACCTCGCTCGCCGTGCTGGCGCAGGCCGAGGGCGTGGCGCGCATGGTCTACTTCACGACGCCCCTCGTCCACGAGCCGTTGCCGGGCCTGGGGTTCTACGCGGCGAGCAAGGCGGCCCTGGCGGCCTGGATCCGGTCCTTCTCGCACGAGGTCAAGCACCGGGGGGTGCACGCCAACGCGGTGATGGTGACGATGGCCGACACTCCGGACGCCCGCCGGGAACGGCCGGGCGCCGACTTCGGCCAGGCCGTCACCCCGGAACTGGTCGCCAGGGTCGTG
Source organism: Streptomyces sp. NPDC111628 (assembly GCF_055635195.1). Taxonomy (NCBI): domain Bacteria; kingdom Bacillati; phylum Actinomycetota; class Actinomycetes; order Kitasatosporales; family Streptomycetaceae; genus Streptomyces; species Streptomyces sp. NPDC111628. The sequence continues at coordinate 79,940 of NZ_JBVKBZ010000004.1, forward strand.
GACTTCCTCACGAGCGAGGCGTCCGACGGGCTCTACGGCAGCTCGGTGCCGGTACTCGGCAGGTTCGGGTTCACCACGGGACTCGCGGGTGGTCCCCCGGCCGGCGGCCCGTCCGCGGAACGGCTGTGACGGATGATCATCGACGTACACGGACATCTGGCGCCGTACGGCGAGGCCGGTGGCGGGCCGCCGAGCCTGCGCGACCCGGAGGCGGCGATCGCGGCCAAACGGGACCTGGGCATCGGGCTCACCGTCATCGGGAGCCCGGCCGGCGGCGGCTCCATGGAACCCGGTACCGGCCGCCGGGCCGGTGCTCAGGACGCCGGGCGGGTGCGGGCGCACAACGAGCTGATGGGAGACCTGGCCGACCGGTTCCCCGACGCCCTGCGGGCCTATGCGTACCTCGATCCATTCGGCGGCCCGGCCATGCTGGAACAGGCCGCGGAACTGCTGAAGGACCCCCGCTTCGTCGGGCTGATGGTCAACAGCAGTGTGGACGGCGAGTACCTGGGCTCGCCCCGGGCCGAGGAGTTCTTCGCGCTGGCCGAGGAGACCGGTGCGCCGGTGCTGGTGCATCCGCCGGCCGACCCGGCCGGCATCGGCGGGGTGCGCGACCGCGGGCTGGTCGAGCACCTGGTGCGGCCCTGCGACGTCACGGTCGGCGTCGGGACCGTGGTCACGGGCGGCTGGCTGGAGCGGCATCCCGGCCTGCGGCTGATCGCCGCGGCAGGCGGCGGATCGCTGGCGCTGCTCGGCCGGAAGCTGGATTTCGCCGTCGCGGGCGGCGGCGGCTCCGGGGCGGGGCGTACTCCGCCCAGCGCGCTGCTGCGCCGCGTCCACGTGGAGACTTCCTGCCCCAGCACGCAGCAGCTCGCCGCGAACCTGGCCGTGTTCGGCGCGGAGAACGTCCTGTTCGGGTCCGACGCGCCGCCGGTCATGGAGGGGCTGCGCCCCCTGGTGGACCTGGTGTCGGGCCCGGTGCTCGCAGAGCGCGAGCGTGCCCTGGTGTGCTCCGGGAACGCGCGCCGGCTGTTCGGTCTGGACGCCGACGCCTCCTCGGGGACCGGCCCGCCGGCGGGTCCTGCGCAGGCGGTACGGGCCGAGCTCACGATGACCGTACGGCCCGGAGGCGGGGCGGAGTTCGAGCGGGCCTGGTCGGCGGCGGCCCGGTGGACCGCCGACCTGCCGGGTTGCCTCGGGCAGGCGCTGTGCCGGGTCTCCACGGATCCGCTGGTCTACGTGATCACCTCGGACTGGACCAGTGAGCCGGCGTTCCGCGCCTTCGAGGGCAGCGCGCAGCAGGACCGCGTCACCGCGCCGCTGCGCGGACTGCGCGAGTCGGCCCGTCAGGAGATCCGCCCGCTGGTCGGCACGGCACCCGCGCGGCGCACCGTCACCCCGGGCGCCGTGGACGTGCCCGGTGACTGAGGAGTCGAGCATGGATCTGGTGGTCATCGGGCTCGGCTACGTCGGGCTGCCCCTGGTGCGGGAAGCGGTCGGGGCGGGCCTGCGCGTCGCCGGACTCGACCGCAGCCGCGACGTGGTCGAGGGGCTGGAGAGCGGCACGTCGCACGTCGACGACGTGTCGGACGACGAGGTGAAGACCCTGCTCGCCGAGGGGTTCCGGCCGACCCTGGACACGGCGGTGCTGCGCGGGGCGGGGACCGTGGTCATCTGCGTTCCCACTCCGCTCTCGGACGCCCAGGGGCCCGACCTCGGCGCGGTACGGGAGGCGGCGGAGGCGGTCGCGGCCCACCTGGAGCCGGGCACCCTGGTGGTACTGGAGTCCACGACCTATCCCGGGACCACCGAGGACGTGGTCCGGCCGGTGCTGGAACAGGGCGGACTGGTGGCCGGTGCCGACTTTCCGCTGGTCTTCTCCCCGGAACGCATCGACCCGGGCAACAGGGAGTTCGGGCTGCGCAACACGCCGAAGATCGTCGGCGGTCTCACCGAGGCCTGTACCCGCGCGGGAGTCGACTTCTACGGACGGTTCGTGGAGCGGGTCGTGCCGGCCCGGGGGCTGCGCGAGGCGGAGATGGCGAAGCTGCTGGAGAACACCTACCGGCACATCAACATCGCGCTGATGAACGAGATGGCCATGTTCTGCCACGAGTTGGAGATCGACATCTGGGACGTGATCGACTGCGCCGGGACCAAGCCCTTCGGGTTCCAGCCCTTCCGGCCGGGCCCGGGCGTCGGCGGCCACTGCATCCCCATCGACCCGAACTACCTGTCCTACAAGGTGCGCACGCTGGGGTACCCGTTCAGGTTCGTCGAACTGGCTCAGGAGATCAACGCGCGGATGCCCGAGTACGTGGTGCGCCGTGCCCAGCAGATGCTGAACCGGCGGGGAAAGGCGCTGAAGGACTCCCGGGTGCTGTTGCTCGGCGTCACCTACAAGGCGGACGTCGGGGACCAGCGCGAGTCACCGGCCCTCCCGGTCGCCACCCGGCTGTCGGGGCTGGGGGCGAGGCTCTCCTTCCACGATCCGCACGTGGCCGAGTGGGAGGTCGACGGCAGGAGGCTGGGCCGCCAGGACGACCTGCCACGGGCCCTGGACGCGGCCGACCTGGTCGTCCTGCTGACCGACCACGCGCAATACGCACCGGGCCTCCTGACGGCGGGTCATCCGCCGCTCCTGGACACCCGGGGCCGTTTCCGGGGCGCGTCGGAGGTGTCCGTCGAACTGCTGTGAAACCCCCGCCGCACCCCGCCCCGGGCCGTCGCCGGCAGTCGTCCTCCGAGACTGCCGGCGACGGCCTTTCCTGCTCGGTTCCTCGCAACAGGTCGCAATAGGTAGCGTGACTACTGTAGCGATGCTACCGTCATTGTGTTGCCACGCTACACAACCGCGGGGCGACTCCAGGGATGACGGGCGCGTGACCGCGCTCAGGAGAGGTGTTCTGTATGGACATGGGGAAGCTGGTCGCGATCCCGGCCGGCCGCAGGAGCAAGTGGGCCGTGATCGGCGCCTGGTTGATCCTGGCGTTCTTCGCGGTCTCGCTGGCCGGGAAGATGGGGGACGTGCAGCGGGACAGTCCCGTGGACTTCCTGCCGGCCAGCGCGGAGTCGACCAAGGTCATCGAGCTCGAGGACGAGCTTCCCGGCACCGCCACGACCACGGTCCTCGTGGTCTACGAGCGCGGCTCCGGCATCACGGACGCCGACCGGGCCGCCGTCGGGAAGCACCACGCGGCCGTGACGCGGGCCTACCCGGAGGACGCGGGCGGGCAGGGGCGGGGCGAGGAAGAAGGGGAGGAGCGGCAGGAGGGCGCGGACGGCCCACCGCTGATGGAGTCCGCGGACGGCAAGGCGTTGATGTTCCCCGTCGACGTGGACCTCACCAAGACCGAGGAGGCCGAGGCCGTCGTCGACATCCGCGACCGCGTCGCGGACGCTCCGGCCGGCCTCACGGTGAAGGTGACCGGACCGGCGGCGCTCAACGCCGACCTCGACGAGGTCTTCGACGGCATCGACTCCAAGCTGCTGCTGGCCACCGTCGGGGTCGTCGCGCTGCTGCTGATCCTCACCTACCGCAGCCCCACGCTGTGGCTGGTGCCGCTGATCGCCGTCAGTTCGGGCGCCGTCCTCGCGATGGCCACCGTGTACCTGCTGGCCAAGGACTTCGGACTCACCGTCAGCACCCAGAGCGGCTCGATCATGACCGTGCTGATCTTCGGAGCGGGGACCGACTACGCGCTCCTGCTGGTCTCCCGCTACCGCGAGGAGCTGCGCCGGTACGCCGATCCGCACGACGCCATGACCGCCGCCCTGCGCGGATCGGGCCCGGCCATCCTGGCCTCCGCCGGAACGGTCGTCGGCGGCCTGCTGTGCCTGCTGGCGGCGGACCTGAACAGCAACCGCGGGCTGGGCCCCGTCGGCGCCGTGGGCATCCTGGCCTCTCTGCTGGCCATGCTCACGCTCTTCCCGGCGATTCTGACCGCCCTGGGCCGCAAGGTGTTCTGGCCCTTCGTGCCGGAGGTCGGTGCCCTCGGGTCGGAAACGCGCGGAATCTGGTCCAGGGTCGGGCAGTTCGTCTCCCGCCGTACGGTTGCGGCCGGTGGTGGAGTCCTCCTGCTCCTCGGGGTGCTGTCCCTGGGGCTGATCGGCATCTCCCCGAACCTCGCCGAGGAGGACTCGTTCACCAGCAAGCCCGACTCCGTGGCGGGCTTCCAGCTCCTCGGGGAGCACTACCCCGAACAGGCCGGGCAGCCCCTGACGGTGATGACCCGGGCCGACCGGGTGGACGAGGTGCTGGAGGCCGCGCGCGCGACGCCGGGGATCGCCCGCGCCGAAGCCGCCCGCGCCGGAACCGCGTGGGCGTCGGTCGAGGCGTTCCCGCGGGACCGCGCCCAGACCGCGGGCGAACGCGCCACCATCGAACGGCTCCGGGACCGGCTGCACCGGGTCGAGGGGGCCGACGCCCTGGTCGGGGGTGCCAGCGCCGAGAAGATGGACGAGGCCGACACCACCGCGGACGACCGCACCGTCGTCATTCCGCTGGTCCTGATCGTGGTCGCACTCATCCTGGGCGTACTGCTGCGCAGTGTGGTGGCGCCCCTGCTGCTGATGGGCACGGTGCTGCTCACCTATCTCGCCGCGCTGGGGACCACGAACGTGGTGTTCAAGGCCTTCGGCGTGGACGAGGTCGACCCCAACCTCCCGCTGACGACCTTCGTGTTCCTGGTGGCCCTGGGGGTCGACTACAGCATCTTCCTCGCGCACCGCGTCAGGGAGGAGGCGAAGCGGGTCGGCACGAGGCTGGGGCTGCTCAGCGCGCTGTCGGCGACCGGCGGCGTGATCGCGTCCGCGGGAGTCGTGCTCGCCGCCACCTTCGGAGTGCTGGCCGCGATGCCGTCGGTGCCGATGGTCCAGATCGGGTTCAGCGTGGCCTTCGGTGTGCTGCTGGCCACCTTCGTGGTGCAACCGGTGCTCGTGGCCGCCGCGATGACCCTGCTCGACGCCCGCACCTGGTGGCCGGACAGGGCCTTCGCGGCCGGCGCCGGTCATCCGCTCCCGGGCTCGCCGGGCGGGACGGGCGTCCAGGACCCGGCGGAGTCGCTGCCGGACGGCTCGGCGCGTCCGGACACCGAGGTCGACTCCGTACCGAGGGGCTGAGCCCCTTCCGCAAACGCCGCGGCCCTCCCGGGCAGTCCCCCGCCCCGGCGGGGGCCGCGGTCTTCCCTTTGGCCCCTTACTACTTCGAAGTAAGGCGTGTATGACGCGGTCAGGCCCTGTGCCGTCTTCTCTTCGGAAGAATACGGAACGTTTCGTTCAGTACTTGGCAGAACAAATCTTTGCCTTGCCGTGGATGGTCCCGTAGGATAAACGCGAGTCCTCACTTGAGGGTAACTCGTACGGGGGAACGCTGAGTTGCTCGACGGACCAAGTCCGCACCACCGGGTCTGAATGGAGTTCAAAAGCCTTGGCCCGGCTTTGGTCAATTCTCCGTCCGCGCTCGGCGTGTGCAGGTATGCGAGGGGGAGCAATGGCCGCATCACCACACAACACACTGCGGGTGAGACCAGAGTGATCAGCGTCGCATACCAGGAAGTCGACTACCCGGAGTTATTGGTCGGGCTGCTAGTGGGCGGCATGATCATGCTGACGTCCAGGCGCCGCCGCAGGGCGTCCGGCGCGGGACGGCGGGCACCCGGCGCCGCGGGCGACACCCTGATCAGGGAGCGGCGCCGCATCGCCCGCGAGCTCCACGACGGCGTCGGGCACGGGCTGCTCGTCATCGCCATGCACTCCCGCAGCCTGTCCGCGCAGTCGCCGCAGCACGGCCCCACGGCCCGGGCCATCGACGAGACCGTGCACCACACCCTGACCGAGATGCGCCGGATGGTCGGCGTGCTGCGGGCCGTGCCGGCGCCTTCGAGGATGTCCAGGCGCCCGTTGTCGGGCCAGGTGGCGGACCTCATCAACCGGCTGCCGCGGCGCGCGCTCACCGTCGACCTGCAGATCGCGGGACTGGAGCGGGAGCTGGACCCGGCGGTGCGCCACGCCGCCCTGCGACTGGTCCAGGAGGGGCTCACCAACGCGATGAAGCACGCCGGTGACAGCCCGGTCCACGTGGTCGTGGAGTACGGCACCGGTGTGGTCGTCACCGTGCTCACCGGCGACGCCCGGGAGCTCCACGCGGTGCCCGAGGCCATGGAACGGCCGTTGCGCGGCAGTGGGCTGACCGGGCTGCGCGAGCGGTTGACGGACCTGGGCGGATCCTTCGACTGCGGGCCGGTGGCGGGCGGCCGGGGATTCCTCCTCAAGGGCAGACTGCCGGACCGGCCGCCGGTGACCGGAGCGGTATCCCCGAAGGAGGAGCCGGCGTGCCCGGTGATATACGCGTCGTGATCGTGGACGACCAGCCGCTGGTCCGCAGAGGGCTGCGGGCCACGCTCAGCCCCGAGCCGGGGATCCGGGTCGAGGGCGAGGCGGTGAACGGCCGCGAGGCGGTCCGGCTGGTCGGCCGGCTGCGGCCGCACGTGGTGCTGATGGACATCAACATGCCCCACATGAACGGCCTCGAGGCCACCCGGGAGATCTGTGAGCTCTCCGGTGCGGAAGACGTCAGGATCGTCATCCTCACGATGTACGACGAGGACGAGCACGTCTACGAGGCGCTGCGCAGCGGTGCGAGCGGGTTCATCATCAAGGACAGTCCGCCCGAGATGCTGGCCGAGGCGGTCAGGCTGGCGGCCCTCGGCGAGGCCCTGCTGTCACCGTCGGTAACGCGGCGGCTGATCGGGGAGTTCGCCCGCCGGCCCATGCTGGCCGGTGCGGCCCCGGATCTGGACCAGCTGACCGATCGGGAACTCGACGTTTTCAAGCTGCTGATCCGTGGATTCAAGAACGAGGACATCGCCCGGATGCTGGTCCTGGGGGAAAGTACCGTCAAATCCCATGTCCAGCACCTCTATCAGAAGCTCCGTGTGCGTGATCGCGTGCAAATAGTGATCTATGCCTACGAGAATGGCCTGGTCCAACCCGGAGGGCAGGGGCCCGAGTACCCCGTTTCCGGGTGAACGGGTTCTCCTCCTGAGGGCTGTCCTTCTCCCCTCCGCGGTGGAAGACGGCCGAAGAACTCCTTCCTAGCATCTCCCCTGTCCCGAAGTCCCGGACAGGGGAGATGCTCGATGTCGGAAACGAACGAAACGGCCCGCAGGACGGCTCTGGTCGTCGCGCGGATGGACGCGGCGAATTCCTCGGAAGTGTCGAGGCTGTTCTCAGCCTCGGACGCCACTTCGCTGCCGCACGACCTCGGCGTACGCGGGCGTCGGCTCTTTCGCTATCACGGCCTGTACTTCCATCTCGTCGAATTCGACGGCACCCACACCGATCCGGTGGACGTGGCGCGCGGCCGTGCGGACTTCCAGCGGCTCAGCGAGGAACTGAGCCCGTTCGTGCTGCCCTTCGAACCGGCGACCTGGCGCGGCCCCGAGTCGGCCATGGCGGAGGAGTTCTACTCCTGGACCGCCTCGGCGGTGCCGCCCCGGCCCGCCGGCTGAGGGCGGTGCCCGAGCTGTCGGCCGCGGGCGCACCGCAGGCGGCCACCGGGAGCCTGCTCGCGGCGGTGGCACTGATCCTCGCCGCGGCCGCGCTGTTCTCCCGGCTGGCCCGGCGGATGCGTCAGCCGGCCGTCGTCGGCGAGATCGTCGCCGGCCTCGCCCTGGGCCCCAGCCTCCTCGGGCTGCTGCCGGGGGACCCGGTCGCCCTCCTGTTCCCCGCGGACGTCCGGTCCGCCCTGGAGGTGCTGGCGCACCTGGGCCTGGTGCTCTTCATGTTCGGCGTCGGCTACCGGTTCGACGCCGGTCGTCTCAGGGGGCACGGACGTCAGGTCGTGGCGACCTCGCTGGCGTCGCTCACACTGCCGTTCGCCCTCGGCGCCGCGCTCGCGTGGGTGCTGCGGCCCTGGTTCGTCACCGCGGAGATGAGCACGTCGGGACTCCTGGTGCCCGCCCTCTTCCTGGGGGCGGCCATGTCCATCACGGCGTTCCCCGTACTGGCCCGGATCATCGTCGAGCGTGGACTGCAGAGGCGGCGCGTCGGCGCCGTGGCCGTCGCCTGCGCGGCGATTCAGGACGTGCTGGCCTGGGGCGTGCTGGCGGTGGTCGTCGCCCTGGCGAACAGCACCGGGCCCTGGCCCGTGGCCCGCATGCTGCTCGTCTCCGGCGTGTTCGTGTGCGGTCTGCTCACGCTCGCGCGTCCCGGCCTGAACTGGCTGCTGGCCCCCGGACGGCGCTGGTCCGGTGGCGGTGTGAACCACGCCGTACTGCTGGTGGGCCTGCTGCTGAGCGCGTGGGCCACCGAGGCGATGGGGCTGCACGCGGTCTTCGGCGCCTTCGCCTTCGGTGCGGTCGTGCCGCGCCGTTCGGTCGACGCCGCGACCCCGGAGGTGCCCGAACGCATCGAGCAGACCAGTCTCTTGCTGCTGCCGGTCTTCTTCGTCGTCACCGGGCTCTCGGTCGACGTCACGGGACTGGGCGGGCGCGGTCTGCTCATCCTGCTGGCCGTGCTGGCGGTGGCCTGTGCCGGAAAGTTCGCGGGGGCCGCGGGAGCGGCCCTGCTGACCGGTGCCACCCGGCGGGAGGCCGCGACGCTGGGGGTGCTGCTCAACACCCGGGGCCTGACCGAGCTGATCATCCTCAACGTCGGACTGGCGCTGGGGGCCCTGGACAGCCGGATGTTCACCGCGCTGGTGATCATGGCGGTCGCCACCACCGTCATGACCGGCCCGCTGCTGGCGCTCCTGGACCGGGCCGGCGGCGACGGCGGAGGGAGAGCGGCCTCGTCCCGGGTGCTGCGTCCTCCTCCCGGAGCCGGGGCGGATTCTCATCACGGCGGTGGAAGACCGCCCCGCACCGAACCTTTTAGCGTGACGCCCGGCCCATTCGAATGGCCCGCACATTCCGCGGAGAACGAGAGGAGTTGACATGCCGCAAGACCCGCAGAACCCGCAGAACTCGCAGAATTCGCAGCACCCGAGGACGGCCGGGAACGATTTCGACGTCATCATTCTGGGGAGCGGTATCGCCGGTTCGACGCTCGGCGCGATTCTGGCGAAGAACGGTGCGAGTGTGCTGCTCGTCGACGCCGGGGTGCACCCGCGGTTCGCGGTGGGGGAGTCGACGACCCTCTACACCCTGAACGTCTTCCGGGTGCTCGCCGAGCGGTACGGCATCCCGGAGCTGGAGCCGTTCTCCACCGTCGAGGGCTGCCTGGAGCACATCGGCCCGAGCGTGGGACGCAAGCGGCACTTCGGCTTCATGCTGCACCGGGAGGGCGAGGAGCCCGACCCGCGCGAGGTCAACCAGTTCGCCCCGCCGTCCTCGCTGCTCCAGACCAGCCACCTGCACCGGCAGGACAGTGACGCGTACCTGTTCCACGCGGCCGTCCGCTACGGCTGCGTGGCCAAGCAGGCCTACCGGGTCGCCGAGGTCGAGCTGGGCGCGGACCAGGTCGCGGTCGTCGGCCAGGACGGCTCCCGCCACACGGCCCGTTACCTCGTCGACGGCAGCGGGTTCCGCTCGCCGGTCGCACGGAAGCTGGGCCTGCGCCGGCAGCCGAACGACCTCAAGCACCACTCCCGCTCACTGTTCACCCACATGCTGGACGTGCGCCCCACCGACGACTGCCTGCGCATGCCGGCCGAGGAGCTGCCGCCCATCCCCTGGGTGGACGGCACCATGCACCACACCTTCGACCGGGGCTGGCTCTGGATCATCCCGTTCAACAACGAGCCGCGCTCCAAGAACCCGCTGGTGAGCGTCGGCCTCACCTACGACGAACGGCGCTACCCCAAGACGGAGGGCGTCACCCCCGAGGAGGAGTTCCGCGCCTTCACGGGCCGGTTCCCCGTGCTGGAACGGATCTTCGCCGACGCCAAGACCGTACGGCCGTGGGTCTCCACCGACCGTCTCCAGTACTCCTCGACCAAGACCGTCGGACACCGCTGGTGCCTGATGTCCCACGCCGCCGGCTTCATCGACCCGCTCTACTCCCGCGGGCTCACCAACACCGGCGAGGTCATCAACGCGCTCGCCCGGCGGCTGCTCGACGCCCTGCGCGAGGACGACTTCGCCGAGGAGCGCTTCGCGTACGTCGACCGGCTCCAGAAGGGCCTGATCAAGTACAACGACGAGCTGGTCAACTGCTCGTTCGTCGGCCTGGGCGACTACGAGCTGTGGAACGCCGTCTACCGGGTGTGGGGCGCCGCCGAGGTACCGGTCAACCTCCGGTTCGAGCGCTATCTGGAGCGCTACCGGGAGCACCCCGACGACCGGCTGTTCCAGGAGATGGAAGAGGTTCCGTACCTCGGCTACCTCGTGCCCGACAACCACCCCCACAAGCGGCTGTTCGACGAGATGGTGCGGCTGTGCGACGCCGTCGACGCCGGTGAACGGGACGCCGCCGACGCGGGCCGCGAACTCATGAAGCGGGTCGCTCAGTCCGACGGCGTGATCCCGGGGATCGGCCTGGGCGACCGGGACCGCCGCTTCATCCACCCCGACCCCGGCTCCCTGGACGACATGGTCCGCTGGCTCGCCGTGGACGGGCCGCCCGAGCTGCGCTACCTCGCCGAGGGCCCCAAGTACGAGAAGCTCCGCGCCGCCGCTGCCGCCGCCGGCCCGACCCCCTGACCCCCGTCCCGCCCGACACACGCAAGGAGTACCGCGATGACTCATCAGCCTCTGACCGACGAGCAGCTGCGCAGCGCCCTGGTGGCCACGGGGGTGAATCCGTCGATCACCGACGCCGAACTGGCCCGCACCTTCGAGGAGCTGGGTCTCGACTCGCTGGCCCGGCTGGAGATCGCCACCCGGGTCCAGGACCTGGTCGGCCTCGACATGGAGGACCAGATCGGCCCGCAGACCAGTCCCCGGGCGCTGCAGCGCGGGATAGCCCGGCGTCTCGCCGACGCCGCGGCGTGAAGGGGGAACCGACCGTGATAGGACACACCGAGAACGAGATCACCGTCGACGCACCGGCCGGGTTCGTCTGGACGCACCTCAACGACGTGCGGTCCTGGCCGGACCTGTTCACCGAGTACGCGTCCGTCGAAGTGCTGGCCGAGAGCGCGGACTCCGTCCGCTTCCGGCTCACCATGCACCCCGACGAGCAGGGCCGGGTGTGGTCCTGGGTGTCGGAGCGGCACTGGGACGAGGAACGGCGGGTGGTGCGGGCGCGCCGGGTGGAGACCGGCCCCTTCGAGTTCATGAACATCGTGTGGACCTTCCACGAGGAGGCACCCGACCGCACGGTCATGCGCTGGACCCAGGACTTCTGGATGCGCCCCGAGGCGCCCCTGGACACCGCCGCCATGACCGACCGGATCAACGGCAACAGCGTCGTCCAGATGAAGATCCTCAAGGACCGTCTGGAAGCGCGCAGGCGCACCGTCGTCGGCTTCGACGACGTACCCGCCAACACCCGCCGCGGAGGTGACCTGCGCGCCATGGTCACCCCGGTCACCGCCGGCAGCTCCTCGGGCTTCTGCGGAGCGGTGCGGCTGGCACCCGGCGAGACCGTGACCGAGCACTACCACCCCTACTCCGAGGAGTACCTGTACGTGGCCCGGGGCCGCCTGAAGGCCGAACTCGACGGCGAGGCGGTCGAGGTGGCCGAAGACCATGCCCTCCTCATCCCGCGCAACGTCCGTCACCGGCTGACCAGCACGGCCGCCGGCGAGACGCTGGCCGTCTTCCAGCTCAGCCCGCTCGCCCCGCGTCCCGAACTCGGGCACGTCGACACCGAACCGGGACCGGGCGACGCGGCACCGGCCGCCGCACCGGCCGCCGCCCCTGCACAGGGGGAACGGGCATGAGGCGCACCGTCGTCACGGGCGTCGGGGTGATGGCACCCGGCGGCCCGGGCCGTGAGCAGTTCTGGGCGCGGATCGTGGACGGAAAGCCCGCGATCCGCCGTATCCAGGCCTTCGACCCGTCCCCGTACCGCTCGCAGATAGCCGCCGAGTGCGATTTCGACCCGGCCGCCCACGGTCTCACCGCCCGCGAGGTCCGGCGGATGGACCGGTTCGTGCAGCTGGCCGTGGCCGCCGCCGACGAGGCGCTCGAGGACTCCGGACTCGACCTCGCGGCCGCCGCCACCGACACCGACCGGATCGGCGTCACCCTCGGCTCCGCGGTCGGCGCCACCATCCGGCTGGAGGACGAGTACGTCGTCGCCAGCAACCACGGTGCCGACTGGCACGTCGACGGGCGCCACGTGCTGCCGTTCATGTACCAGTCGCTCGTCCCCTCCAGCGCCGCCGCCGAACTGGCCGCCCGCTACCGCGTGCACGGACCGGCGGCCGTGGTCTCCACCGGATGCACCTCCGGCATCGACTCCATCGGGCACGCCCTGATGGTCATCGAGGAGGGCTCCGCCGACGTCATGATCGCCGGCGCGTCCGACGCGCCCATCTCACCGATCACCGTGACGTGCTTCGACGCGATCCGGGCCACCACCAACCGCAACGACGAGCCGGAGCAGGCGTCGAGGCCCTTCGACGCGGACCGCTCGGGCTTCGTCCTCGGCGAGGGCTCCGCGGTACTCCTGCTGGAGGAGTACGAGCACGCCCGGGCACGCGGCGCGGAGATCTACTGCGAGATCACCGGGTACGCCGCCCGCGCGAACGGATTCCACATGACGGGACTGCGCCCGGACGGCTTCGAACTCAGCGAGGCGATCCTGCACGCGATGGACGGGGCCCGTCTCGCCCCCGAGGGCCTCGGCTACATCAGCGCCCACGGCTCCGGCACCCGGCAGAACGACCGGCACGAGACAGCCGCGTACAAGCGCGTCCTGGGCGAGACGGCCTACCACGTGCCGATCAGCTCCATCAAATCGGTCGTGGGGCATTCGCTGGGAGCCATCGGGTCGATCGAGATGGCGGCCTGCGCCCTGGTGATCCAGCGCGGCACGGTCCCGCCGACGGCGAACCTCACCACCCGCGACCCCGAGTGCGACCTGGACTACACCCCCCTGGAGGCCCGGGACGCCGATGTCCGCCACGCCCTGTCGGTCGGCTCCGGCTTCGGCGGCTTCCAGTCCGCGATGGTCTTCTCCGGTCTCGGGGAGGCGGCATGAGGACGAATCGCGCCTTCATCACCGGTCTCGGCGTCGTCGCGCCGACCGGAGTGGGCACCACGGCGCACTGGGAGAACTCACTGCGCGGAGCGTCCGGCATCGGGACCCTGCCCGAGCCGGGCGCGGGCGGCCACCCCGCCCCCGTCCGCACGGCCGGGCAGGTGCCCGGCTTCGACCCCGACGCGTTCGTCGACAGCCGGCTGGCTGTGCAGACCGACCGGGGGACGTGGATGGCGCTGGCCGCCGCCCGGCTGGCCCTGGACGACGCCCGGCTCACCCCGGACCAGGAGTTCCCCTTCGACCTGTCCGTGGTCACCGCCGCCGGATCGGGGGGCAACGCCTTCGGCCAGCGGGAGATCCAGGCACTGTGGAGCCAGGGGCCGCGCAAGGTCAGTGCCTACCAGTCGATCGGCTGGTTCTACGCGGCGAGCACCGGCCAGATCTCCATCCGGCACCAGCTCAAGGGCGCCTGCGGCGTTCTGGTGTCGGACGGCGCGGGGGGCATCGACGCCCTCGCCCAGGCCCGTCGCCTGATCCGGCGGCGTACCGGCGCCGTCCTGGTCGGCGGCACCGAGGCCCCGCTCTCCCCGTACGCGCTGGTCTGCCAGTCCGACCAGCCCGGCATCAGCCGTGATCCGGACCCGCTGACGGCCTACCGGCCCTTCGGCGGCGAGGGGTTCGTGCCCGGCGAGGGCGGGGCGATGCTGGTGGTCGAGTCCGAGGAGCGGGTACGCCGCCGTGGCCTGCGGGTCTACGCCGAGATCCTGGGAACCGCCGCCACCCAGGACGGCTGGGACCCGGCCGAGCCGTCCCCGGACGGCGCGCAGTTCACCCGCGCGGTCCGTGAGGCCCTGCGCCAGGCCGGCCGCACTCCCGACGACATCGACGTGATCTTCGCCGACGGCGCGGGCACGGCGGTGGGAGACCGGCAGGAGGCCGACATGGTCCGGGCGGTGTTCGGCACGCGCCCCGTCCCGGTCACCGTCCCCAAGACCATGACGGGGCGGCTGTGCAGCGGCGGTGCGTCACTGGACATCGCCTGGGCCGCCCTCGCCCTCGCCCACCGGGTGATCCCCCCGTCGGTGAACCTGGACCCCGCCGCGGAGTACGCCGACCTCGACCTGGTCGTCTCGCCCCGGGAGGTCCCCGGCCTGCGCACCGCCCTGGTGGTGGCGCGCGGCACCGGCGGCTTCAACGCCGCCGCGGTGCTGCGCGGACCGGGCGGGGCGGGAGCGGACACCGGATGAGCGACGCGGGACTGCGGGCCCTGCGGCGGCCGAACTTCCGGTACTGGTTCGCCCATCTGTCCCTCAGCAGCTCCGCGCTGTGGGTGCACTGGCTGGCCCAGGACTGGCTGGTGCTCGAACTGACCGACGGCTCGGGCACCGCGCTCGGCGTCGTCACGGCCCTGCAGTTCGTCCCCTTCCTCGTCCTCGGCCCGCTGTGCGGCGTGGTCGCCGACCGCTACCCGAAGTGGGCCACCGTCGTGGCCACCCAACTCGCCACCGCCCTCGGCGGGCTGACCCTCGGCCTCCTGGTGACCGCCGGTGCCGGCCGGCTCTGGCACGTCTTCGCGATCGCCTCGCTGATGGGCGCCTGCAACGCGCTGTGGCAGCCCACGGCCCAGGCGTTCGTGCCCGAGACCGTGCCGCCGCGGGACCTGGGCAGCGCGGTCGCCCTGTGCGCGGGGTCGTTCAACGTCACCCGCCTGCTGGGCGCGGGGGCCGGCGGGCTGTTCATCGGGCTCTGGGGCACCGGTCCCGTGCTCCTCGTCGCGGGGCTGGTGATCGCGGCCTCCGTGTGGCCGCTGCTCCGCATGGACCGGGCCGCGCTCAGGCCCGGCCCGCGGGCCACCGGCGGGCGGCTGGTGCGCGGCGGCCTCGCCTACGTCCGCGGGCACCGCGAGATACGGCTGGTGCTGGCCGTGGTCGGCGCCGTCGCGGCCTTCGGCCTCAACTCCCAGCTGGTCATCACCCTGATCGGCACCCAGGAGTTCGGCGGCGGACCGGGACAGCTGGGGCTGCTCGGCGCTTGCATGGCCGTCGGCTCGCTCGCCGGGGCCGCCGTCGCGGCCACCAGGTCCTCCGTGACCCTGCGCAGGCTGGTGACGTGCGCCCTGCTGTTCTGCGGAGTGCAGCTGGTCGCGGCCCTGTCGCCGTCCCTGTGGGTGTTCGCCGTACTGATGGCGGTGGTCGGCGCGACCCAGCTCGCCTTCGTCTCGACCGCCGCCACCTACGTGCAGTTCGCCACGACGCCGGTGGTACGCGGCCGGGTCATGGCCGTCTACCTGATGGTGTTCCTCGGCAGCCGCCCCCTCGGGGCCTACCTGACGGGCTGGGCCGCCGACACCTGGAACGCCCCGGTGGCCGTCGCCGCACAGACGGGCACCGCCGCCGCGCTGACCGTGGCCGCGGTCGCCGCCCTGCGCCAGGGCCTGGACGCCGAGGCGGGCCCCGACCTCGAACCGTCCGTTCCCCCGAAGGGGAGCCCGGAGGAAAGCCCACCGGGAGACCCGCAGGGGAACCCACGGGGCAACCCAACGGAAGGAAGACCGCATGTCTGACCTCTCGTCCACGCCGGCGCCCGTCCGGGACGGCACGCCCGGCGACCACTTCTCCATGCTGCCGGGCCCCGACGTGCTCGTGATCGCCCCGCACCCCGACGACGAGACCCTGGGCTGCGGCGGCACCATCGCCCGGCTGGCCGCCGCCGGCCACCGCGTCCACGTCCTCGCGGTCACCGTCCGCGTCGGCCGCATGTGGGGCGGACACAGCGACGGCGACGTACGCACCTCGGAGTTCAAACTGGCCTGCGCCGCGCTCGGCGTCACCTCCGCGGAGCTCGCCTGGCGGGACGAGGAGGGCAGCCTCGACATCACCACCCGCCAGCGTGACCTGGTCAACCTCATCGAGCGGGACTCAGCCGTCTCCCTCGCCGCGGTACGCCCGGCGACCGCGCTGATCCCGGCGGCCGGCGGTTTCCACCAGGACCACCAGGCCGTCCACCGGGCGGCGTTCGCGGCCTGCCGGGTGCACAGCCCCGACCTCAAGCCGACCCCCCGTGCGGTGCTCGGGTACAGCGGGGCGGAAGAGGCCTGGTCCTCCCACGCGGAGCCGTGGCGGGTGCACGTCGACATCTCCGCGCACTGGGAGGCGAAGGAGGAGGCCCTGCGCGCCTACGGCACCCAGATGCGGTCCGACGGCAACCCGCGCAGCATCGCCCAGGTCCGCCGCGTGGACGCGGCGGCGGGCGGCTCCCTCGGAATGCGGTACGCCGAGACCTTCGTCCCCTACCGGCTGTCGGTCTGAGCACAGGAAGGAACGGACATCAGATGAGAATCCTGTTCACCTGCGTGCCGGGCATCGCGCACCTGCACGCCATGGCACCCCTGGCCCGGGCGGCGGAGCGGGCCGGGCACACCGTCCTCGTCGCCACCGCACCCTCCTTCCAGGAGCACTTCACGCTTCGCCGGATCCCCGCCGTGGGGGCGGGGGCCGACTGGTCCCAGGCGGACCCCGGCTCCCTGCCCGAGTTCCACCGCCACGGCGGCGACGGGCAACTCGCGGCGTTCGCCGAGGTCGCCACCCGGGGCATGGTCGACGACCTGGCGGGCGTGATCGACGCCTTCAAGCCGGATCTCGTCGTCCGCGACGCCCTGGAGTTCGGGGCCTGGGTGGCGGCGGAGCGGGCCGGCGTCGCCCTGGCCTGCTTCACCCCCGGCATGGGGGCGGAGCGCAACGTCATGCTGGCGATGGCCGGCGAGGCGGTGTCCGCTCTCACGAACCGCTACGGCCTGGACCCCGACCCCGAACTGCGCAGGCTCTACGGCTACCTCTACGTGCACCGCAGGCCCCGCGTCCTCGACTTCCCCTTCGGGGAGCCCTATCCCCAGGAGTTCCGCTACTGCCCCCCGGAGTTCGACAACGCGGGCCAAGGCAGGGAAGGAGAGCTGCCGGACTGGGTCGCCGCTCTGGGGGACCGGCCGGTCGTGCACCTGTCCCTGGGTACCACCTTCGTGGCGAGCGACGCGGGCCGCCGGGTCATCCGTACCGTCGTCGGGTCCCTCGCCGACGACGACATCGACCTGGTGGTCGGCACGGGCCGCGGCTCCGACCCGGAGAGCTTCGGCGCCCTGCCCGCGAACACCCGGCTGGTGCCGTACATCGATCACCGGGCCTTCCTCGCGCACTGCTCGGTCTTCATGAACCAGGCCGGCTACACCTCGGTGCTCAACGGCATCGCGCACGGGCTTCCGATGCTCACCCTCCCGCTGGGCGCGGACCAGCCGGTGGTGGGCATGAACCTCGCCAACCTGGGGATGGGCATCTGCTGCACCAACGCGTCCAAGGGACCCTTCCCGGTGCTCGACCCCGAGCGCCTCGACCCCGACGCCGTCCGGTCGGGCGTCCGCCGGCTGCTGACCGAGGAGAGTTTCGGCCGCGCCGTCCGGAGGGTCGGGGACGAGTTCCGGGCCCTGCCGCGCCTGGACGGCGTCGTGCACCGGCTGACCGAGGTGGTCCGGCCGTGACCGTGAGCACCGGAGCCGCGGCCGCCGTCGTCGACGTGCCCGTGGACGACGCCCGCGCCCTGCGCCGTGTCCTCGGCCGGTTCGCCACCGGCGTCGCGGTGGTGACCGCGATGACCCCGCACGGGCCGCGGGGCATGACCGTCAACTCCTTCGCGTCCGTCTCGCTCGACCCCCCGCTGGTGCTGTTCGCGGCGGCACGGTCCTCCTCGCAGCACGCGGCGTTCACCCGGCCCGGCCCGTTCGCGGTGCACGTCCTGGGCGAGGACCAGCGGGAGGTGTCCGCCCGCTTCGCCGCCCCGGGCCTCGACCGCTTCGACGGGCAGGAGTTCGGGTCGGGCGAGGACGGGACCCCACTGCTGCCGGCGGCCCTCGCGGTACTGGAGTGCCGGTCCGAGCAGGTGGTGCGCGCCGGGGACCACGACATCGTCGTGGGGCGGGTCAGGAGGGCCACCAAGGCGGTGGACGGACCGGCCGTGCGTCCCCTCCTCTACTACGGCGGCTCCTACCGGAGCGTGAGCGACGGGCGGGGCGAGCGCGACGGCCACGACGAGGGCATCGACTGGTCCTCCCTGCTCATGTAGTGTGGCTATCTATGAGGGCTGAAGTGCTGAAGGGCCACCTGGAGGGGATGATCCTGGCCGTCCTCGAGTCCGGTCCGACCTACGGGTACGCGGTCATCGAGACGCTGCGGGAGCGCAGCGACGGCGAGGTGTCGCTGCCGTCCGGCACGATCTACCCGGCCCTGCGCCGCCTGGAGAGCGCCGGTCTCGTCTCCAGCGGCTGGAGCGAGGTCGGGGGACGCAGGCGCCGGACCTACGAACTGACCCCCTCCGGGGTCGAGGCGCTGAAGGAACGGCGCCAGGCCTGGCACCGAGCCGCCGAAGTGATCACCGGTGTAATGGGGGGACCCGGGACATGGACCGTCTCGACCTGACCGACGACCCCGGCCCGAACGAAGACCCCGGCCTGATCGACGACTACCTCAGGGACGTCGCGGCCCGTCTGTGCGGGTCACGCAGATGGCGCGAGGAGATCGTCGAGGAGGTGCGGGACGGCCTGGCCGAGACGGCGGCCGCCTGCCGGGAGCAGGGCATGAACCCGACGGCGGCGCAGCGGACCGCGATCACCGAGTGGGGCAGCGCCCGGGTGGTCGCCGGGGCCTACGCCCGCGCCGCGCTGCACGCCACGGGCAAGCGGGTCGGCACGGTGGTGCTGCTCGGCGTGCCCCTTCTGGTGGCGACCTGGTGGGCGGTGCTCTCCCAGCGGGTGCGCGACCCCTTTCCGCGGCCCTCGCCCGGAGTCGAGGTCGCGGCGAACGTGCTGGGGGTCTCGGCCCTGCTGACCATCGTGGGCGCGCTGCTGGCCTGGGTGTTCTCCAAGGGCGTGCGCAGCCTGGCCCGGCAGAACAGCGAGCGGTGGCGCTACCGGGCGTCGGTGACGGCCGTGATCTGTATGGCCGCCGCCATGTCCGTGACCCTCATGGTGCAGGTCGCCCAGGCGCTCGTGGACCCGCGGTCCGTGGCCTGGCCCTGGCTGGCCCTGCCGCTCGGCAGCTCGGCGCTGGTGGGGACGGCGCTGCTCACGGAGGGGCGGCGGCTGGTCGTCGCGCGGCGCATGTGGGCGGCGGGCTGACGGCCCGGAGCGCGTCCGTGGTTCGCGTTGCCCGCCGGTACCGTCCCGTCCTGTCCCGTGCGAGACTGCCCCGGTTGCGGGAGTGAACAGGGTGGCGTGAGCCGGTCAGGGGGAGCAGCGGGATGAGCAAGCGGCAGACGCGGAAGATGCTGGAGTTGATGGCGAGCGGGGAGCCGGTCCAGCTCACCAGCCGGATGTCCTCGGTGAAGAAGCTCGCCAAGCTCGCCTTCGTCGCCCAGCAGTTCGGGTACGAATACGCCGACGTGCGCCAGAGCGGGGGGAACAACGCCGCGCTCACCATGCTGCTCGTCCCCGACCCGAGCCCGCAGGCCCGCACCCGGGCCGCGCAGAACTGGGCGCAGTACCCGAACGCCGGCGACGGCGTGTCGCTGCCGCCGCTCGTGCCGGACGCCTTCGAACTCCTCAAGGCGCGCATCAACTTCGACCTCACCGGCAAGAACGCCCAGAAGAACATGGGCTACGGCGCGCTCGGCGGCACCGTCGCCTGTGTGGCCATCGCCTTCCGCGAGGGCGGTTCGTCCGACGACTTCGTCCTCTCCGGGATCATCTGGCTGGTCCTCATGGCGGCCCTGGGCATCGGCTTCCTCGTCACCCGCAAGCGCAACGCCAAGTTCGCGGCCCGGCTGCAGGCCGCCGGGTTCGTGCCGATGGCCGACGAGACGGGGCGGATGCGGTACCTGCCGCCCGGCGGGCAGCTGCCGGGGCACGGGAACCCGTTCGGTGCCGTGCCCGGGGGCTACGGACAGCCCGCCCCCGGCCAGTACGCCGCCCAGCCGCCGCAGCAGCAGCCGTACGGCGGGCCGCAGCAGGTCCAGCAGCCGTACGCCCCGCAGCCGGTTCCGCAGGCCCAGCCCTACGCGGCTCCGCAGGCCCAGCAGCCCTACGCGCCCCCGCAGGCCCAGCAGCCGTATCCGCCGCAGCAGCCCCCGCAGCCGCACGCCCAGCCGCAGCAGCAGCCGTACGCGCCGCAGCAACCGCAGCCGCAGCAGCCGTACCCGCCGCAGGGCCACCCGCAGCAGAACCCGCACTGGCAGCCCCGGCCCCCGCAGGGCTGACCGCGATCTCTCACCCCGCGCCCGAGCCGGGTGAGAGCGACGTTCCCTCCCGGTCATCCACAGCCCCACCGGCCCGAAACGCGTCCTGCCTAGCGTCGGTGCCACCGAGCTGTGGAGCACCGTGGAGGCGCGATGAAAGCCCGTGGCGGACGCTGGATCGAGTACTGGGATCCCGAGAACGAGACCTTCTGGAAGGAGACGGGACGGCGAACGGCCCGGCGGAACCTCTTCTTCTCCGTGCTCTCCGAGCACATCGGGTTCTCCGTCTGGACCCTGTGGTCCGTGCTGGTGCTCTTCATGGGCCCGGAGTACGGGCTGACCCCGGCCGACAAGTTCCTGCTGACGTCCGTGGTGACCCTCGTCGGTGCCGTCGTACGGGTGCCGTACACCTTCGCGGTGGCCGTCTTCGGCGGACGGAACTGGACGGTCGTCTCGGCGAGCATGCTGCTCGTCCCGACGCTCGCGGCCTTCGTCGTGATGGAGCCCGGGACGTCCTTCTCGACGTTCCTGCTGGTCGGGCTGCTGGCCGGGATCGGCGGCGGCAACTTCGCCTCCTCCATGACCAACATCAACGCCTTCTTCCCGCTCAGGGAGAAGGGATGGGCGCTGGGCCTCAACGCCGGCGGCGGGAACGTCGGTGTGCCCGTCATCCAGCTCGTCGCGCTCGCGATCATCGGGGCGAGCGGCGGGCCCCGGGTGCTGCTCGGCATCTACATTCCGCTGATCCTCGTGGCCGCCGTCCTCGCCGCGCGCTTCATGGACAACCTCACCACGGTGAAGAACGACACCGGAGCGGCCAAGGACGCGGCCAGGGACGCCCACACCTGGATCATGTCGGTGCTGTACGTCGGCACCTTCGGTTCCTTCATCGGCTACAGCTTCGCCTTCGGACAGGTGCTGACGACCCAGTTCGGGCGGACACCGCTGCAGGCGGCCTACCTCACGTTCGTCGGACCGCTGCTCGGTTCGCTCGTCCGCCCGCTGGGCGGCAGGCTCGCCGACCGGTACGGCGGTTCGAGGATCACCCTGTGGAACTTCGTCGCCATGGCCGCGGCCACCGCCGTCCTCGTCGTGGCGAGTAGGGAGAAGTCGCTGGCGCTGTTCGTGACCGTGTTCGTGGTGCTGTTCATGCTCAGTGGGCTCGGCAACGGCTCGACGTTCAAGATGATCCCGCACATCTTCCACTCCAAGGCGCTGGCCCGGGGGCTGACGGGAGAGGAGGCCGTACGGCACGGGCGGCGGCTGTCGGGTGCGTCGATGGGGCTCATCGGCGCGGTGGGAGGCCTGGGAGGCGTCGGGATCAACCTCGCCTTCCGTCAGTCCTTCCTCTCCTCGGGCTCGGGCACCGGCGCCTTCGTCGCCTTCCTGGCCTGCTACGCCGTGTGCATCGTGGTGACCTGGTCGGTATACCTCCGCCGTCCCGCCGTGCGCGGCGGGACGAGGGTGGGACCGGCGGAGGCGGAGACGCGGCGCAGCTACGCCGAGGTGTGACGTAACACTGGTGACATGAGGCGGAACCGAGCCCGTCACGCACGGTTGACAGGCTCGGTCGCCACGTGACTGTGCACGTGGGTGTGAACGGATCGGAGCGCGGCGAGCGATGGACGACGTAAGCGACGTGAGTGGCGCGGGTGGCGTGGACGACGGAGCGCGGCGGCCCGGCCACGGCCCGCTGGCCGGGTTCACCGTGGGCGTGACCGCCGCCCGCCGGGCCGACGAACTGGGCGCGCTGCTCGGGCGGCGCGGGGCCACCGTCCTGCACGCGCCGGCGCTGCGGATCGTGCCGCTGGCCGACGACGGCGAGCTGATGGCCGCGACCAAGCGGATCGTCGACCGGGCGCCGGACGTCGTGGTCGCCACCACCGCCATCGGGTTCCGGGGCTGGGTCGAGGCCGCCGACGGCTGGGGGCTCGGCGACACCCTGCTGGAGCGGCTGCGCACGGTGGAACTGCTGGCGCGCGGGCCCAAGGTCAAGGGCGCGGTACGGGCCGCGGGGCTGACCGAGGAGTGGTCGCCCGCCTCGGAGTCCATGGCCGAGGTCCTGGACCGGCTCCTGGAGCAGGGCGTGGCGGGCCGCCGGATCGCCGTACAACTGCACGGCGAGCCGCTGCCGGGGTTCGTGGAGGCGCTGCGGGAGGGCGGGGCCGAGGTGGTGGGCGTGCCCGTGTACCGGTGGCTGCCGCCGGAGGACCTCGGTCCGGTGGACCGGCTGCTGGACGCCGCGGTGTCGCGGGGCGTGGACGCCGTGACCTTCACCAGCGCGCCCGCCGCGGTGTCCCTGCTGGGCCGGGCCGAGGAACGGGGCCTGCTGCCGGAGCTGCTCGCCGCGTTCGGCCACGACGTGCTGCCCGCCTGCGTCGGGCCGGTCACCGCGGTGCCGCTCCAGGCGCACGGCGTGGACACGGTCCAGCCCGAGCGCTTCCGGCTCGGGCCCCTCGTCCAGTTGCTCTGCCAGGAACTGCCGGCCCGCGCCCGTGCCCTGCCCGTCGCCGGGCACCGGCTGGAGATCCGCGGCCACGCGGTGCTCGTCGACGGGGAGCTGCGGACCGTGCCGCCCGCCGGCATGTCCCTGCTGCGCGCCCTGGCCCGGCGGCCCGGCTGGGTCGTGCCGCGCGCGGAGCTGCTGCGGGCCCTGCCGGGCACCGGCCGCGACGAACACGCCGTCGAGACGGCCATGGCCCGCCTGCGCACGTCCCTGGGCACCCCGAAGCTGATCCAGACGGTGGTCAAACGCGGCTACCGCCTCGCCCTGGACCCGGCCACGGACGCCAAGTACACGACCGACTGAGCCCTGCGCGGCACGGTCGTTCCAGGCCGGATACGACGCGGCCGGCCGGCGGCCACACCGCGGACCGGCCGCCCACCGGCGAGACGCCCGCGGTGCCCGGTGCTCAGTGGCCGGACGGGTGGGGGTGTCCCGTGGGTCGCCGTGGCGTCCGGGACGTCAGAGGGCGGTTGGTGGCACCGTGTCGTAGGGCTGGCGGTCAGGCAGGCTGCGGGTGCCCGACGTGAGGTGTCCGTCTGGGCCCGTGCTCAGTGGCCGGTCGGGTGGGGTGTGCCGTGGGTCGCCGTGGGCTGTCGGGGCGTGCGGGGCGTGGACTGTGCCGGTCGTCGGACGCGTGTCGCCAGGCCTGCGGCCAGGCAGGCCGTCGCCAGCGTCGAGAGCACGGCGCGGACGACGTTCCAGGCCACCCACGGGTCCTCGAACCGCTCCCGCAGCGTCGCCGGGTCGCCGGGGCGGGCCAGGGCGTCGTTGAGGGGGACGTTGCCGACCACGGTGACCAGGAACGCGAGCACGTACGCCGCCGCGCCCGCCCAGATCCACCGGCTGCCCGGCGTCCCGCGCGACTGCCACGCCGCGAGGCCCGCGAGGGCGAGTGCGCCCATGAAGACCAGCAGGAACACCGGGTTCTGGATCACGTCGTCGATGTCGCGCATCACGTCGACGTACACCCGGTCCTCGCTGCGCGCCAGCGCCGGCATCACGGCGCAGGCGAAGACGTAGAAGGCCCCGGCCATCAGACCCGCGGCGACCGTGGCCGCGACCAGTACTCCACCGGCGGCTCGGGCCCGCCGTTCCCCGTTGATGTCTGTCATGCGTCCAGCCAACGGGCCCCGCGGCGCGCCGGACATGGCCCGGGCGCGCGGGCGCATACGCGAGCGTCCACGAGGGGGCGGTACGAGGGGTTCCGGGCGCGGGTGCGGGCAGGCACTGTAGAGGGGAGCGCTCCGCAAGCGGTCCGCGCGCGGTCTCCCTGCTCCCCTTTCCGGGCCCGTGCCTGAGCGGGCAAGCCCTAGGCGGTGACAGGAACATGGCACTGGGTACGGCCACCGACCCGTACGAGCTGCGGTTCGACACCGGGCGGATCAGTCTGGACCTCATCGCCACCACCCACCCTGCGGAACGCCTGGACTCCGTCGACGCCCTGCGCGCCTGGATCACCGGCTCCGGACTCGTCCCGCCCGGCACCCCGCTGGCCCACGCCGACCTCTCCTGGCTGACCGGCTTCCGCGAACTGCGCGGCGAGACCGCCCGCTTGGTGCGCGGCAGGCCGGTGCCCCGCAACCGCCCCTACGAACTCGCCCTCGCCCGCGTCAACGAACTCGCCCTCGCCGCACCCCCCGCACCCCGTGCGGTGCCCGGCGAGGACGGCACCCTGGTGCGGGAGCTGACCGGGCCACCGCGGTGCGCCGCGCTGCTCGGGGCGCTGGCCCGGGACGCCGTGGAACTGCTCACCGACCCCGTCGCGCGGGCGAGCCTCAGGCAGTGCGCGGGCGACAACTGCCCCATCGTGTACGTGGACACCTCCCGCGGCCGCCGCCGGCGCTGGTGCTCCAGCGAGATCTGCGGCAACCGCGAGCGCGTCGCCCGGCACCGCCGCCGCGTCGCGCTGTCCCGGTAAGTCCGCCCGCGCCCCCTTCGTGCGGCGCCTTCGAGAAATCCCTCATCTCGTTTTGAACACGCCGCACTTCGCGTCCGTACCGAATGGGCGAGCGACCGACTGGGGGAACCCCCGGACATCGGAGGTGGGCGTGCGCAAGGATTCCGTCGTGGCCAATGAACGTGGTGCGAGGGCCCGACATCGCATGTCGCAGTCGTCCTCGGAACCCGACGAGGAGCTGATGCGCGCGCTGTACCGCGAGCACGCCGGCCCCTTGCTGGCCTACGTGCTGCGGCTGGTCGCGGGGGACCGCCAGCGCGCCGAGGACGTCGTCCAGGAGACGCTCATCCGTGCCTGGAAGAACGCCGGTCAGCTCAACCGTGCGACCGGATCGGTACGCCCCTGGCTGGTGACGGTCGCACGCCGCATCGTCATCGACGGCCACCGCAGCCGGCAGGCCCGGCCGCAGGAGGTCGATCCGTCGCCGCTGGAGGTCATCCCCGCGGAGGACGAGATCGACAAGGCGCTGTGGCTGATGACGCTGTCGGACGCGCTCGACGACCTGACCCCGGCCCACCGGGAGGTCCTCGTCGAGACGTACTTCAAGGGGCGTACCGTCAATGAGGCGGCGCAGACACTGGGCATACCCAGCGGCACCGTTCGCTCCCGGGTGTTCTACGCCCTGCGTTCGATGAAGCTGGCTCTGGAGGAGCGGGGGGTGACGGCGTGATGAGCGGGTACGGGGGCGTCCAGGGATTCGGCCCGGGGGACACGGGTAACTCTGTCCCCATGCAGGGAACACCGGCGCCGAACGAGCACGAGACCGTCGGCGCCTATGCCCTCGGGATCCTCGACGACGCCGAGGCGACGGCCTTCGAGGCCCACCTCGCCACCTGCGAGTGGTGCGCCCAGCAGCTCGACGAGCTGGCCGGCATGGAGCCGATGATGGCGGCGCTCGCGGACTTGCCGGGCACGGGCACCCCCGCGGTCGCCGAGTCGCTCACCGTGAAGCCCAGCGCACGGCTCTCGGAGAAGCTCGTCGACGAGGTCGCCGAACGCCGCGCGAGCAAACGCCGCCGCAACTTCTACCTGGTGGGCACCGCGGCCGCGCTGATCATCGGCGGCCCGTTCGCCGCCGTGGCGACCACGGGCGGCGGGGGCGGCGGTGACGACGGCGGCGGCCGCAGGGCCGAGGCGACGCAGCAGGCCGCGAGCCCCGCCGAGTCCGCCTTCGCCGCCATGCCGGACCGGGTCACCGCCACCGACCCGGGCACGCAGGTCAGCGCGACCGTGGCCCTGGAGAAGAAGGCCTGGGGCACCGAAACGGTCCTGGAGCTGAAGAACCTCAAGGGCCCCCAGAAGTGCTCCCTGATCGCCGTCGGCAAGAACGGCGAGCGGGAGACGCTCACCTCCTGGACGGTCCCCGACTGGGGGTACGGCATCCCGGGCGCCACCACCGAGAAGGCCAAGAAGCCGCTCTACGTGCACGGCGGCGCCGCCTTCGAACCCAACCAGATCTCCCACTTCGAGGTCATGACCTTCGACGGAAAGCGGCTCGTGGAGGTCGACGCGTAGCGCGGGCCGCAGGCGCGCCGTAGCTTCCCGGGCCCCCTTCGCGTATTTTTGACGGCTGCCCAGCACGTCAGAAGGGGGCCCGGTGGCCGCACAGGCTCAACAGGATTCAGCGGTCGACTCGGAGCACGACCCCGTACGACCTGTACGAGGGGACTCCGCGCGGGAGGATTCCGTGCGCGACCGAGAGATCGACGTGGAACAGGCGCACCTCGACCGGGTGTACCGGCGCCTCGAGGAGAAGATCCACGAGGCGGAGTTCCTCATGCACGACGCCGCGCAGCGCGGCCACGTCGGCACGCCCGGCGCCCTCGCCGAGCGCGACGCGCAGGTCTTCCGGGCCGGCA
This sequence comes from Streptomyces sp. NPDC111628, assembly GCF_055635195.1. NCBI lineage: Bacteria > Bacillati > Actinomycetota > Actinomycetes > Kitasatosporales > Streptomycetaceae > Streptomyces > Streptomyces sp. NPDC111628. Next base: position 106,569 of record NZ_JBVKBZ010000004.1, read on the forward strand.
TCCACCTCAACCGCCTGAACAACGAGTTCGAGGACTTCCTGTTCGGCCGCATCGACCTGCTCCTCGGCAAGGACGGCAAGAAGGGCCCGGACGGCGCGTACACGGCCGTCGAGCCCGCCGAGGGCGCCCTCGGGCCCGACGGCACCGCCGACATCGCCGAGACCCTGCACATCGGCCGCATCGGCGTCCTGGACGAGGACTACGCGCCGCTGGTCATCGACTGGCGGGCGCCCGCCGCCGCCCCCTTCTACCGGTCCACGCCGGTCGACCCGGGCCGGGTCGTGCGCCGCCGGGTGATCCGCTCCAAGGGGCGGCGTGTCCTCGGTGTCGAGGACGACCTGATGCGGCCCGAGATCACGGCCCGGCTGGACGGCGAGGAGCTGGCCGTCGTCGGCGACGGCGCCCTGATGGCCGCCCTCGGCCAGGCCCGTACCCACTCCATGCGGGACATCGTGGCCTCCATCCAGGCGGAGCAGGACCAGGTGATCCGCGCCCCCGCCGCCTCCGTGACCTACGTCGAGGGCGGCCCCGGCACCGGCAAGACCGCCGTCGCGCTGCACCGGGCGGCGTACCTGCTCTACCAGGACCGGCGCCGGTACGCGGGCGGCATCCTGATCGTCTCGCCGACGCCGCTGCTGGTGGCGTACACCGAGGGCGTGCTGCCCTCGCTCGGCGAGGAGGGGCAGGTCGCCATCCGTGCGATCGGTTCACTGGCCGACGACGCGGCGGGCGCGGAGGCCACCCTCTACGACTCCCCGGCCACCGCCCGGGCCAAGGGCTCCGCCCGGATGCTCAGGGTGCTGCGCAGGGCCGCGCGCGGAGCGCTGGAGCCGGCCGACTCGCCGACGCTGCTCAGGGTCGTCGCCTTCGGCCGCCGCCTCGAGCTGGAGGGCGAGGAGCTGGCCGGCATCCGCCGCACCGTCCTCGGCGGCACCGCGCCCGTCAACCTGCTGCGTCCGCGCGCCCGCCGGCTGCTCCTGGACGCCCTGTGGGAGAAGTCGGGCGCCGGCACCCGGCACAGCGACCCCGAGCTGGCCGCCGAGCTGCGCTCCTCCTTCGACGAGGACGTCAGCTCCGAGGACTCCTTCACCGGCTTCCTGGACGCCTGGTGGCCCGAGCTGACCCCGGGCGCCGTGCTGGCCGCCATGGCGGACGAGCGCCGCCTGGGCCGCTGGGCCCGGCGCGTGCTGAACCCGGGCGAGGTCCGCAAGGTCGCCCGTTCGCTGCGGCGCGAGGGCTACTCCGTGCACGACATCGCCCTGCTCGACGAACTCCAGGCGATCGTCGGCACCCCGGCCCGCCCCCGCAAGCGGCGCGAGCAGGACCCGCTGGACCAGCTCACCGGGCTGGAGGAGCTGATGCCGCAGCGCGAGGAGACCCAGTGGGAGCGTGCCGAGCGCCTCGCGCAGGAGCGCACCGAGTACGCGCACGTCATCGTCGACGAGGCGCAGGACCTCACGCCCATGCAGTGGCGGATGGTCGGCCGCCGCGGCCGGCACGCCACCTGGACGGTCGTCGGCGACCCGGCGCAGTCCTCCTGGTCCGACCCCGACGAGGCGGCGGCCGCCCGTGACGAGGCCCTCGGCACCCGCCCGCGCCGCCGCTTCGAGCTGACCGTGAACTACCGCAACCCGGCCGAGATCGCCGAGCTGGCGGCGAAGGTCCTGGCACTGGCCATGCCCGGCTCGCCGTCCCCGTCGGCCGTACGCTCGACCGGTGTGCAGCCGCGCTTCGCGGTGGTGGAGGAGTCCCTGGCCCGGACGGTCCGCGCGGAGGCGGACCGGCTGCTCGGCCTCGTCGACGGCACCGTCGGCGTCGTCGTCGCCATGAACCGGCGCGAGGAGGCCCGGCGCTGGCTGGACGGCCTCGGCGACCGCGTGGTGGCGCTGGGCAGCCTGGAGGCCAAGGGCCTGGAGTACGACGCCACGGTGGTCGTCTCCCCGGCCGAGATCGCCGACGAGTCGCCCGCCGGACTGCGCGTGCTGTACGTCGCCCTGACCCGGGCCACCCAGCAGCTGACGGTCGTCTCCAGCGAACGGGACGAGCCGGACGCCTCGGGGGTGCCGGACCTGCTGCGCGACTGAGCGCCGGGCCGGGGGAACCGGCCGCAGACGTGCAAAAGGCCCGCGCCGTCGACGGCGCGGGCCTTCCGCTCTGTTCAAGTGGCACCGACCCGCCATGCTCGCCTCGCGGCAAGTGGTCGCTCGTAGCGACGAAGGTTGGGCCCGGGGGCTTGGATCGAGCCGGTGCCACGTCCAAGGTAACAAACGATCCCCGCAAGACAATTCCCGTCCCGCGGGTTCCTTCGGCCATCGCGCCGCGATCGTGCCGCGTCCCCGCCCGAGTCTTCCGGCGGGCCTTCCCCCGACGGGCTACTTCTCGTATGGTGGAAGTCGTTTTCCGAAACCGGAGCGAACAAAAAGTTCGCAATCCGGGGCGGCTACCGCGTACCCAGTGGTAGGTGCGACGATCGGACGGCACAACCCAGTTACACGGTGAAAGCAGAGGAAGTCGGCCATGGCAACGGCGCCCAGCGTCTCCTACTCGATGACGGTCCGACTGGAGGTGCCCGCCGGCGGAACCGCCGTCTCGCAGCTCACCACGGCGGTGGAGTCCGCGGGCGGCTCGGTCACCGGCCTCGACGTCACGGCCTCCGGCCACGACAAGCTCCGCATCGACGTCACCATCGCGGCCGGCTCGACCGCCCACGCCGACGAGATCGTGGAGCAGCTGCGGGGCATCGAGGGCGTCAGCCTGGGCAAGGTCTCCGACCGTACCTTCCTCATGCACCTCGGCGGCAAGATCGAGATGCAGTCCAAGCACCCCATCCGCAACCGCGACGACCTGTCCATGGTCTACACGCCCGGCGTGGCGCGGGTCTGCATGGCGATCGCCGAGAACCCCGAGGACGCCCGGCGGCTGACCATCAAGCGCAACTCCGTTGCGGTCGTGACGGACGGCTCCGCCGTGCTGGGCCTGGGCAACATCGGCCCGAAGGCCGCGCTGCCGGTGATGGAGGGCAAGGCGGCCCTGTTCAAGCGGTTCGCCGGCATCGACGCCTGGCCGATCTGCCTGGACACCCAGGACACCGACGCGATCGTCGAGATCGTCAAGGCCATCGCCCCGGGCTTCGCCGGCATCAACCTGGAGGACATCTCCGCGCCCCGCTGCTTCGAGATCGAGGCCCGGCTGCGCGAGGCCCTCGACATCCCCGTCTTCCACGACGACCAGCACGGCACCGCCATCGTCGTCCTCGCCGCGCTGACCAACGCGCTGCGCGTGGTCGGCAAGCCCATCGAGAACGTACGGGTCGTCATGTCCGGCGCCGGCGCGGCGGGTACGGCCATCCTCAAGCTGCTGCTCGCCGCCGGTGTGAAGAACGCCGTCGTCGCCGACATCCACGGCGTCGTGCACACGGGCCGCGCCGACCTGGTGGACGCCGCGCCCGAGTCCGCCCTGCGCTGGATCGCCGACAACACCAACCCCGAGGGCCTCACCGGCACCCTCAAGGAGGCCGTGCACGGCGCGGACGTCTTCATCGGCGTCTCCGCCCCCAACGTCCTGGACGGCGAGGACGTGGCCGCCATGGCCGACGGTGCGATCGTGTTCGCGCTCGCGAACCCCGACCCCGAGGTGGACCCGGCGATCGCCCGCGAGACGGCCGCGGTCGTCGCCACCGGCCGCAGCGACTTCCCGAACCAGATCAACAACGTGCTGGTCTTCCCGGGCGTCTTCCGCGGCCTGCTGGACGCGCAGTCCCGCACCGTCAACACCGAGATGATGCTTGCGGCCGCACACGCGCTGGCGGACGTGGTGACCGAGGACGAGATCAACCCGAACTACATCATCCCCAGCGTCTTCAACGACAAGGTCGCCGGTGCCGTCGCGGGCGCCGTGCGGGACGCGGCGAAGGCCGCCGGAGTGGTGGCGTAGTTTCCCCCGGCGGGGGAAGGCGGCCCGTGGCGTGGTGGTGAGGATCACCACGGCGGGCCGCCCCTCCGGCGCGTCGCGGGATGTCGGGCCTCGGATCGCCCTCTAGGGTTGCGCAAGGCTCAGGCCCTCTCGGCGTGTGACTCCCAAGGGTGTTCTCACGACTCCTGGGGGTGCCGGATTGGCTTTACCGCCGCAGGTGGAGGCAGGATGCCTCCCTGGGCGCGAGGGTCTGACGACCGACCCGGGTCCGGGGAATGTCAGAGGGCCCTGGCAGCATCGGCATCGCTGTGCCCAACATGCGGCTCCGCCGCGTGGCACGCCTCAACGGCAAGAAGAACACGGGAGTAACAACATGAACCGCAGTGAGCTGGTGGCCGCGCTGGCCGACCGCGCCGAGGTGACCCGCAAGGACGCCGACGCCGTGCTGGCCGCCTTCGCCGAGGTTGTCGGCGACATCGTCTCCAAGGGCGACGAGAAGGTCACCATCCCCGGCTTCCTGACCTTCGAGCGCACCCACCGTGCCGCTCGCACCGCCCGCAACCCGCAGACCGGCGAGCCGATCCAGATTCCGGCCGGCTACAGCGTCAAGGTCTCGGCGGGCTCGAAGCTCAAGGAAGCCGCCAAGGGCAAGTAGGCGCTCCGCTTGGAGTGCCGGGGACTGCGCGGATCGTTCGTTCGGGATGCGGTCGTTTCGCGGCTGCGGGCCCGTTGTGGCTGGTCGCGCAGTTCCCCGCGCCCCTTTGGGGCGCTCCTCTATACGCCGGTGGGGCGGTCACCCGGGATCGGGGGGGCGCCCCCCCAAAGTGCGTGTTGGTGTTCACCAAATGCTTTTTCCGCGAGGTTCCCCCCTCCTCCCCG